>DATEHK010000085.1:0-28194 GCA_035279625.1 Gemmatimonadaceae bacterium | reverse complement strand
CGCCAGTGCGCGCCACGCCGCGCGCGTGATCCGCACGGCCACGCTGCTGCTCGATGCGGGTGCGAGTGCAAACAGCGGCAGCCTCTACTTCGAGTCGAACGAGCCGGCGCCGATTTCCGTGTTGTACCACGCATGCATGAGCGACAACGTTCCGTTAGTCAACTTGTTGCTCGACCGCGGCGCCCGGACACAGGATGGCGAGTCCATCTACCACGCGGCCCAGTTCGACCGGCGCGCGTGTCTCGAGGCGCTCGTCGCGCACGGCGCCGACCTCTCGTCCACCCAGAGTCCGTACGGCAACACGCCGCTCTACTTCCTCGTTGGGCACCAGAGCGACGACGACGGACGCGCGGCGTGGTTCAAGGGATTCTCGTGGCTGCTCGAGCACGGCGCGGATCCCAACGTGCCGAGCTACGAGAAGCAGGAGACGCCGCTCCAGGGTGTCGCCGGCGGCTTTCCCAAACTGGCCACGGCGCGAGCGCTGCTGGCGCACGGGGCAAATCCCAATCTCCGTCGCGGCGACGGCCGCACGGCCTACGCGATCGCCATGCGCCATGGGAACCGCGCCATCGCCGCGCTGCTCGCCGACCATGGCGCCGACACCACTACGTTAGGCCCGGACGACGAGCTGTTCGCGGCGTGCTTCGATGGCGACGCCGACCGCGCCCGCGCGGTGCTCGCCGCGCACCCGGAGCTCGCGGCCGCCATCCCCGCCACTGGCGGCGCCGCGATGTCCGACGCGGTGCTGCACGACAACCTCGACGCGATCCGCGTGTTGCTGAGCCTGGGGTGTTCGCTCGGCGCCGAGGGGTGGGCGCAGGGGACGCCGCTCCACGTGGCGGCGTGGACCGGGAAGCCGGCCATGGTCCGCGCGCTGCTTGCGTTAGGCGCGCCCGTGAACGTGCGCGACGGGCAGTTCGGATCCTCGCCGCTCGGCTGGGCCGCGCACGGCTCCGGACAGCACCGCGGGCACGACGACACGTACATCGCGATCGTCGATGCCCTGCTCGACGCCGGCGCCGAGCGGCTCCCATCGCTCAACAAGTGGGACGAGCCGCCCGAGAACCTCGCGAGTCCCGGCGTGGCCAAGCACCTGGCCGCGCGCGGCGCCACGGCGGCGCGCCGCGACGCGACTGCCTAACGAACTACCGGCGGTAAATGACGCCGTTCTTCATGACGAATCGGACCCGGCTCACGGCCGAGATGTCTTGCGTGGGGTCCCCCTGGACCGCCACGATGTCGGCCCTGAGCCCGGGGACGAGGCGCCCGATCTCCTTGTCCATGCGCAGGATCTTCGCATCGACCGCCGTCGCCGCGAGCAGCGCCTGGGCCGGACGCATGCCATCCTGCACCATCCATTCGATCTCCCGGGCATTGGTGCCGTGCGTGAACACACCCACGTCGCTGCCCGAACCGATGATGACGTTGTTCTTCATTGCCAGTTGGAACGCGTGCTTTGCTTCCACCATGGACGCTGTCGGCGGACTCTTGCCGCGCACGTATTTCTCGAAGTACTCGGCGTAGGCTTCCACCGCCGTCAGCGTGGGCAGATACGCCACGCCGCGCTCGGCCATCATGCGGAACACCGAGTCCGAACCGCCGAAGCCGTGCTCGATGGTGTTGACGCCGGCCATGACGGCGCGGCGCATGCCCTCGTTGGTGGTCGCGTGCGCCGAGACCGGACGTCCCGACGAATGCGCCTCGGCCACGAGCGCGTCGATTTCTTCCTGGCTGAAGGTGGGCATCGAGGTTCCGTTAGGCCCGCGGCGATAGTCGGCGTAGACCTTGATCCAGTCGGCGCCGCGCGCCGCCTGCTCGCGCACCGCGGCCAATACTTCGGGCACGCCGCTCACCGCCTGTCCGCCCTGCGGCAGGTCGAGGTCGGGACGGTAGCCGCGCGGTCCGGGACCGTAGCTCGCCGTCGCGACGATCGCGCGCGTCGCGACCTGGAGACGCGGGCCGGGAATCAGCCCTTCATCGATCGCGCGCTTCATCGAGACGTCGGCGAAGCCGGCGCCCTCGGTGCCCAGATCGCGCAACGTCGTGAAGCCCTGCATGAGCGTGTTGCGCGCATGGAGAACGGCTTCGACGACGCGGTATCCCTGCGGTTCCTTCAACACCTGGTCATCCCACAACGTTTCGTTGTAGGGATGCAGGAAGATGTGCGAGTGCGCGTCGATGAGTCCCGGGAGCAGCGTTAGGCCGGGGAGCGCGATGGTCTCGGTTCCGGCGGGCGCGTGTACCGATGCCGCGGGGCCAATGGCGGCGATGCTGTCGCCTTCCACGAGCACCACCCAGCCGGCGTGCGCCGATTCGCTGGTCGCATCGAACACGCGGTCGGGCTTGAGCAGCACGGGATGGCCGGGTGCGGGAGGCACCAGCGGCGCGAACCCGGCTTCCATAGGAAGCTTGAGCGCCGAGAGCAGGGTATCGCGTGTTTGCGCAGCGACTGTTGTCACGTGCACAATCGAAGCGAGCGCGGCCATGCTCGACATGGCGCGCCACGAAGGCGAGAGACGACGAGACCGCCGACCAACCATGTGGTGCACTGTGCGCGCTGCGGAGCGCATGGCCTGATCTCCTGGAAAGCGTCGAGCGGGAACGGGCGAACCATGGCCCGGATGCTACGGGCGCGCGCGCCCAATCACCAGAGCCCGGCCGCCGCTGACGTCGGCGCACGGAAGGTGTAGACTTCCCAAGCCACGACTCCACGACACCACCACGTCACCGCCATGTTCCAAGAACTCGAGCCGCCGAGCGAGAGCGTCGTCGACCGGTTTCTGCGCTACGCGCGCATCGACACGCAATCGCGCGAAGACCAGCAGACGACGCCGAGCACGCTGACGCAATGGACGTTGGCCAACCTGCTCGCGGCCGAGCTCAAGCAGGTGGGCGCGCGCGACGTGTCGGTGAGCGAGCATTGTATGGTGTACGCGACGGTGCCGTCGTCCGTGCCTAACGGAGAGCGGCTGCCGACCGTGGGCTTCATCGCCCACGTGGACACGTCGCCCGCCGTGACCGGGTATGGGGTGAAGCCGGTGGTGCACCGCAACTATCAGGGCGGCGACATCGCGCTGCCCGGCGATAAGACGCAGGTGATCACGGTGGCGCAGCACCCCGTGCTCGCGGACCTGATCGGCGACGACATCATTACCACCGATGGAACGACGCTGCTGGGGTCGGACGACAAGGCCGGCGTGGCGGCAATCATGACGCTGGTCGACACGCTCCTGCGCAATCCGGCGATTCCGCACGGCCGCGTGCGCGTGGCGTTCACCGCCGACGAGGAGGTCGGCACCGGCATCGAGCACTTCGACGTGCCGGGCTTCGGCGCCGACTTCGCGTACACCGTGGACGGCAGCACGTTAGGCGAAGTGAGCGACGAGACGTGGAGCGCGCGCCTGGCGACGGTCACCTTTCAGGGCAAGAGCGCGCATCCCGGAACGGCCAAGGGCGTGATGGTGAATTCGGCATACGCCATGGCCGACTTTCTCGCCCACATGCCGCGCGACATGCTGCCCGAGACCACCGAAGATCGCGTAGGCTTCGTGCACCCGTACGCCGGCACGCTCGACGTCGAGCAGTCGACGGTGAAGGTGCTGCTGCGCGATTTCGACATGTCTGGCCTCGCCGCCAAGGAGGACACGCTCAAGCGCCTGGCGCGCGAGACGACGGCGCGCTACCCCGGCGTCACATCGCGCATCGAGATCAAAGAGAACTACAAGAACATGAAGGAAGTCCTCGGCCAGCATCCGCACATCACGGAGTTTGCGTTAGACGCAGCGCGTCTGGCCGGACTCACGCCGTACCTGAAGCCGATCCGCGGCGGCACCGACGGCTCGCGCCTCACGTTCCGCGGCCTGCCGTGTCCCAACATCTTCACCGGCGGCCACGAGTTCCACAGCAAGCTCGAGTTCAATTCGCGGCGCGGCCTCGAGAAGACGACCGAGACGCTGGTGCATCTGGTGCAGCTTGTCGCCGGGGCGCCGCGTTAGGCGAAGAGCCGGGAACAGGGAAGCGCTCGCTGGCGCTCGCTGGGGGAAGCGCTGTGCTGGAGGCATCGGCGGCGAGCGCTTCCCTATTCCCCGTAGCTAGTGTCCAAACTCGCAGCTCACGCCCGGATTCCACATCGCGAACTCGCCGCTCGGATTGTGCCGCCCCACCCACACGTGCAATCCCCACAGCTGGAACGTGTCGTTCTTCATGAACTGCTGGCCGAACAACGTCGGCGGTGCCTGATCCTCGCCGTGAATGGCGAACGGAATGACGTACTCCACGCCGACGAACGTGGGCGGGCCGCTCTGCTGCGGTTCGTAGATCAAGGCCTCGGGACGCGTGACGATGACCGTGTCGTCGACGAGCGTCGTGTTCAAATAGTGAACGCCCATCGCGCCTAACGTGGGATCGGCAAGACAGGTGTGACCGTCGGCGGGATCGGCGACCACGACCGTGTATCCGGCTTGTTGGGCGGCGGCCACTGTCTCGAGCGGTTGAATCGCTTGCTTGAGCGCCGCGATGTCTTGCTGCTGCGGCGTGAGCGAGTCCGACGAGCTGCAACCGGCGATCGCCAAACAGAGCAGGCAGCCGCGCATGAGCGCGGAACGAAGCGAAAATGCACCGTATAACATGGAACCTCCCCCCGGATGTGCCGGGCTCTCCGATGATGTCACGCGCGTTGTCTACACGCGTTGTCGTCGCGGGATGCGTTACCGATGGACGCGGGAACGCGCCTGAAACCGGCTCACGAATTCTTGCCCGAAGCGATATCCGCACCGATCCCTGACACAAAACGGACGGCCCGGACACCACGTGGGTGTCCGGGCCGTCCGCTGCCGCCTTCGGTTTGTGCCTAACGCTATGGCGCGACGACCGCCGCCGGCCCGGTTAGTGCCCCGCTTGCGCCGTCACCGGCGTCGCATGCTGGGTCGACCCGATGAACGATGCGATGTCGGCCTTGAGCTGCTTCGCCGACGCCTGGTTCAAGTACGCCATGTGCCCGCTCTCGTAGTACTTGAACTGCACCCGATCCTTGTACGTCTGGTCGAAACCCAGGTGCGTGAACGTGTACTCGGCGTTCGCGAACGGCGTCGCCGTGTCGTAGTAGCCGGCGCCCACCATCACGTGCAGGTACGGATCCTTCGCCATCGCCAACCGCAGCGACTCGGTCTCGCTCGGGAACCCCCGCGAGAACGTGAGCGTGCTGTAGTCCCACCGGCCCGTGTGCCCGCCCATGTAGTACTGCAAATTGCTCGAGTACTTGAGGTCATCGTGCAGGTAGCGCATGAACGCCGCCATGAACGCGCCCGACGGCGCGACGTCCGACGGATCATAGTCCTGGCGCTGGTTCGCCGGATTGCCGTTGATGCCCGTTAGGCGGGTGTCGTAGCGGCCGAGCATCAGGCGCTGATCGCGCAGCAGCTCGGTGCGGAAGCTGCCCGCATCCAGCCTGAGGTTCGTGTTCATGAGGTACTGCTCGGAGATGCCGGTGAGCGACGCCAGCTTCTGCGCCACCGTGTGGCGCTCCGCATCGGAGAGATTGTTGCCCTTGGCCAGCGCCGTCAGATAATCGCCGAACGCATACGCGCGCGACTCGGCCACCACCTGCTCCAGCGACTCGCTCTGCAGGTTCGACGGCAGCTTCTTGTGATACCACGCCGTCGCCGTGTACGTGGGCAGGAACGTCGCGTACGCAATGTCGTTGCTCGGATCCTGCGAGATGTACTGGAAGTCGAGCACCGTGCCTAACAGCATGATGCCGTTGAGCTCGATCCCCTCGCGCTCCTGCAGCTCGCTCGCCAGGCCGGCCGAGCGGAACGTGCCGTAGCTTTCGCCGAACAGATATTTGGGCGATGCCCAACGATCGTACTTGTCGAGGTAGTCGCGGATGAACGTGCCGAACATCTGGATGTCGTTCACCGCGCCGGTGAACTCGGACGCCTTCACGCCCTCGGCGGGCCGCGAGTAGCCCGTCATCATCGCGTCCACCTGCACCAGGTCGGTGACGTCTAACGGAGTGTTCGGGTTGTCGACCAGGGTGTACGGCGGCGCGGGCTCCGAGCCGGCCGGCCCCATTTCGGGGTGCTTCGGGCTCATGATGCCTTCGTCGAGCCAGATCGACGCCGAGCCGGGGCCGCCGTTGAAGAAGAACGTCACCGGACGCGTCGCCGGCTCCACGCCATCCTTCGTGTACGAGATGTAGAACACGGTGGCCGCGGGCTTCCCCGTGGAATCGCGGATCACCATCGTGCCGGCGCGAGCGGTGTAGGCGACCGGCTTCCCATCCACGGTGATGGTGTGCTGCGTCGTCGACACTTTCTCGATCGCCGGCACGCCGGCCGAATCGGTCGCGCCGCTGTCCCGTTCGGCACCCTGAGCGCCGCGCGCACCAGGCCGCGCTCCGGGTGGACCTTGACGCTGTTGGGCCGCGACAGACCCCACGGCCAGGAACGAGATGGCGGTGCCGAGCAACAGCAAACGCGTTCGCATGACGGGCACTCCTTGAAACCGGTTCACGGTGTGGAATGAACGAGCAGCGTGACTGCCGAGATGTATGGCATCACGATAGAAACGGCTCGGTGGGCCGAATCGCTGTGTCGAGTCCGCTCAGCCAACATACGGATGAGCACGGCAATGCGTTGAGCTCGTCACGTCCTCAGGTCGTCGAGGATCGGCGTGGCGAGTCCGGCGATGGTCGGCTGCGCGACGTGTCCGTCGAGATCGAACACCTCGATCTCGTTGCGGCCCTGATGCAGCCACGCGCCCGGCATGAACAACGTCTGCTGCGGTCCCACGCGCCAGTAACGGCCGAGGTTGATGCCGTTCACGAAGACGATGCCGCGGTTCCATCCTCGCATGTCGAGGAACGTATCGCCCGTCGCGTCGAGTGTGAACGACCCGCGATACACCGTTGGGCCGTCGCGCGCCGCGGTGTCGCCAAACACCGGGGGCACAGAATCGAATGGGAGTCCGAACATTTCCCATCCGTCGAGGCGCGCGTCGCCCACCCGGACGGGCTCGACGATTCCTTTGCGATCACTCACGAGATCGTTCCCGTAGTTGATGTGCCCCATGTTCTCGACGAAAATGTCGAGTACGCCGTTGGCCGGAATGCTGACGCGCGCCGTGAACACTTTGGTGCGGCGGTCGAGCGTCGCCACGCGCGTCCCGTTCACGAACACTTCGCCGAAGTCGCGGAGGCCGCTCACCGAGAGCTCGCCGCTCACCGCGGCCGTCACGCGGTGCCGGTACAGCACGTAGCCCTGCGATTGGCCCAGATCGGCGAACGACAGCGGGTTGGGCGAGCGCACCGGGGTCGCGCGCGCGACGAGAGCGGCGAGCGTCGCGGCTTGCGTTAGGCGGATGGCCGGCACGGCGATCACCGGCAGCCGCGGTGGCACGCTTGGAATGGCGTACGACACGTGCCTCCGGATCACATCGCGCAGCGCAAAGTACTTGGGCGTCGCCCATCCAGCCTCCGACAACGGCGCGTCGTAATCGTAGCTCGTCATGCTCGGCACGATGGGCATCTGCTTGGTGTAGTTGGCGCCCGACGTGAATCCGAAATTCGTCCCGCCGTGGAACATGTACAAACTCACGCTCGCGCCGCGCGACAACAGACTGTCGTACTGCGGTAGGAATCCCGACAGCGGCGTGGACGGCAGCGGCTCGGCCCAGTGCGTGAGCCATCCCGGATACAGCTCGGCCACCATGTACGGACCGGTCCCGCGGTTGAACGGTTGGGCGTGCGCGGCGAGCGAATCGTAGTTCTGTTCGCCGGTTGCGGTCACGAACACGCCGGGAATGCCACCCTGCGCAAACCTGTCGTCGCCGTCGGCGGTGAAAAGGGGCACGTCGATGCCGGCGTCCGTGAGCATGCGACGCGTCTCTTCTTTGTAGGCCGAGTCGGCGCCGAAGGAGCCGTATTCGTTCTCGACCTGCACCATCAGTATGGGACCACCATGCGTCACCAGCAGCGGCCGCACCTGGTCGGCGAGCGCCCGAATGTACCGTTGGGCGGCGCGCTGATACCGCGGGTCGCTGCTGCGCACGTGCACCGCCGGCGATGCGAGCAAGTATGAGGGAATGCCGCCGAAATCCCATTCCGCGCACACGTACGGACCGGGTCGCAAAATCACCCAGAGTCCTTCCTGTTGGGCGATGCGGATGAATTCGGCGACGTCCCGATTCCCGGTGTGGAAGTCGAACACGCCGGGCCGCACCTCGTGATAGTTCCAGAAGACGTAGGTCGCAATGGTGTTGAGTCCCATCGCCTTCGCCATGCGTAGGCGCTGCCGCCAGTATTCGCGCGGGATGCGCGCGTAATGCATCTCGCCCGAGATGATCTGGAACGGTTTGCCATCCAACAGGAACGCACCGTGGCCCAAGGCGAACGTGTGGGCGGCGTGTGGTTGCGGCGCCGACGGCGCGGCGAGGGCGAGGCACAGGCCAACGAGTACCAGATGCGTGCGCATCCGTTGACGATGAGCCCGCGGCGGGATAGTCTCGCGACGGCGGATTCCTCGAGTAGAGAGCATGGCAGTCGACCCCGATCGTCCTCGATCTATAGTGTTGCCCGAGTCTCCCGTTACGCGCCGAGATTTCCTCGAGCGCGGCGGCGGCCTCGTCCTCGCACTCGGCGCGTTAGGCAAGTTAGGCCTCAATGCGCGTGGCGTCGCGGCGCATGCCGCCGCGCGCGCAACCCTCGCGGCGGACGAGATCACGCTCGCCAACGACGCGATCTCGGCCGTGTGGACCACGACCGGCGGCTCGTTCCGACCGGCGCGATTCACGGACGGTGAGAACAAGACCGCGTTGCCCGTTCCCGCGCAAGCGTTCACGCTCGCGTTCGCCGACAAAACGACGCTCGACGCGAGCGACATGCGCCTCGTTGGGCCGCCGGTCACCGAGACGCTGTCGCCGAGCGCGTCGGCGTCGCGGGCGGTGGAGCGGCTTGGGGGGCGCCGCATAACGCTGCGGCTGCGCGACGCGGCCGGCCGGCTCGAGGCCATTTGGCGCGGCGTGCTGCGCGACGGCGGCGCCTACGTGCGGCAGGAGCTCACGCTGCGCGCGATCGGCGACGCCGTGCCGCTCCGGTCGGTGGCGATGTTCGCGGCGCACGCGCCTAACGCAATGACGCCCGGCACGGTGCGCGGCACGCCGGTGGTGATCGGTAACGCGTACGTAGCCATGGAGCACCCGCTCGCCGACAACGTGGTGGATGGCGACCTGGTCCGCTGCCGCGCCACGCGCACGCTGCCGCTCCGCCCGGGGACGACGCTCGAGCTGAGCGCCGTGGTCGGCGTGACGCGGCCTGGTCAGCTGCGTCGCGATTTTCTCACGTACGTCGAGCGCGAGCGCGCGCATCCGTATCGCACGTTCCTGCACTACAACTCGTGGTACGACATCGGCTACTTCAATCGCTATAGTGAAGCCGACGCGTTGGGCGCGATCACCGCGTTAGGCACGGAGCTGCACGACAAGCGCGGCGTGACGCTCGAGTCGTTCCTCTTCGACGATGGGTGGGACGATCCCACCACGTTGTGGCACTTCAATTCCGGTTTTCCGGACGGATTCACGAAGGTCGCGGCGGCCACGCATCGATTCGGCGCCGCGCCCGGCGTGTGGCTCTCGCCATGGGGCGGCTACGGCCAGCCGCGCGAGGAGCGGCTCGCCTACGGAAAACAGCAGGGCTTCGAGACGAACGCCGATGGATTCGCGCTGTCCGGTCCCGTCTACTACAAGCGCTTCCGCGACACGTGCGTCGACATGATTCGCCGGTACGGCGTCAATCAATTCAAGATCGACGGCACCGGCGACGCGTCGAGCACGTTCCCCGGAAGTCCGTTCGACAGCGATTTCGACGCGGCGATCCATCTCATCGGCGAGCTGCGCGCGGAAGAGCCTAACCTGTACGTGAATCTCACCACGGGCACGTATCCCTCTCCGTTCTGGCTTCGCTACGCGGATTCGATCTGGCGCGGCGGCGACGATCACGACTTCGCCGGCATCGGCACGTCGCGTCAGCGATGGATTACGTATCGCGATGCGGACACATACGAGCACGTCGTGCGCGCCGGCGCGTTGTTCCCGATGAACTCGCTCATGCTGCACGGGATGATCTACGCCAAGCAGGCGCACAACCTGATGACCGATCCCGGCAACGATTTCCCGAGCGAAGCGCGCAGCTATTTCGGCACCGGGACGCAGTTGCAGGAGATGTACATCACGCCGGCGCTCCTCTCATCCGGTGACTGGGACGTGATCGCCGAGTGTGCCAAGTGGTCGCGGACTAACGCGGGGACGTTGATGGACACGCACTGGGTGGGGGGTGACCCGCAGCGCTTGGAGCCATACGGTTGGGCCTCGTGGTCGCCTGCAAAGGGGATTCTCACGTTGCGGAATCCATCGAATGTGGCGCAGGACATTGCGGTCGACGTGGCGCGGGCCTTCGAGTTACCCGATGGAGCGCCGCAGACATTCATCGCTTCCAGCCCATGGCGAGGGGACCAGGGTACGGCAAGATTGAAACTGCGAGCAGGCAATGAGCACGCATTTCATCTGGCTCCGTTCGAGGTAGTCACGGTGGAGTGCTCGCCGACTTGAGCTCGAGCTTTCAGTTGTCGCGACGACGACTGGCAGTCAGTGGAAGCCGAGCGTAGCATTCGACCACAGTCAATGGAGGGTGCGATCATCGAGACCAACGACTTGCGTGAGCAGCCAGCTTACACTTTGGCTGAGGCGGCCCGATACGTCCGCGTAGCGCCCGCGACGCTCAGATCGTGGACACTCGGTCGTCGCTATGCGACTGCCGCGGGCGCTCGGCGCTTCCGTCCGTTGATCCATCCGCCGTCACGGAAAGAGTCGCTCCTTTCGTTCAATAACCTCGTTGAAGCGCACGTGCTGCGGTCGCTACGGACGGATCACGGCGTCCCTCTGTACGCCGTGCGGCAAGCACTGCAATACGCCGAGAGCGCACTCGAGATCGACCGGTTGTTGCTCCGAAAGGACCTCGCGACCGACGCCGGTCAGGTTTTCCTGGATCGTTACGGCGAGTTCCTGAATCTTTCGGCCTCCGGGCAACTGGCCATGCGGCGGCTGTTGGAGGAGCACTTGAAGCGCGTCGAGTGGGATCAGTGGCAGTACCCGGTGCGCTTGTTCCCGTTTGTCACCGCCCAACAAAGCCTTGCCGATCGCCCAATCGCGATCGACCCTGGCGTTGCGTTTGGACGTCCAATTGTCCTAAAGGCAGGCGTTGCGACGCGCGCGATAGCGGATCGGATCGATGCCGGGGAGGGAGTCGCGGATCTCGCGACGGATTACGGCCTAACCGAAGGCGAAGTCGAGCAAGCCGTGCTGTATGAGCGCGCGGCGTGACCACACCTTTTTCACCGACCGCGACCTCGGAAATCAATTCCCGCACATCCTGGCGTCGGCTGGACTGAAAGTCGAGCGACATCGCGATCACTTTGCGGCTGACTGCCCCGACGTCGAATGGCTGTCCGCGATAGGGCCAAGCAATGGATTGCCCATCACGCACAATAGTCGGATACGGTACACGCCAAATGAGCTCGCGGCGGTGATGCGCTTTGGTGTCGGCTTGCTAGTTGTCATCGGGCACGCGCCGTATGCTGAACTGGCGCGGCCTTTCGTCGTCACCGTGGAGCGCATTCAGACATTTCTCGACGCGCGTCGGCCGCCATTCATTGCCAAGGTGTATCGAGCCGCGCCAACACACCCCGCCGGCGCAGCAGTGCTGCCAGGCCGCATCGAAATCTGGCATCCGCGGTAGCCGGCGAATGGCACTTAGGATGCTGCCAATGAACCGTTGCGTGAAATGCGACTGACCTCGGTCGACTGGGTCATCGTCGCCGTTAGTCTGGCGCTCTGCTACCTGCCGGCATTCTTCTACATTCGGCGGTCGCAGTCGGGCTTGGCCGAGTTCTTCGCGTCGGGCCAGTCCGCGCCGTGGTGGCTCGTCGGCACGTCCATGGTGGCGACCACGTTCAGCACCGACACGCCTAACCTGGTGACCGACTTCGTGCGTTCGCACGGCGTGTCGTACAACTGGGTGTGGTGGGCGTTCCTGCTGACCGGCATGGCGACGGTGTTCTTCTATGCCCAACTGTGGCGGCGGTCGGGCGTGCTCACGGATCTCGAGTTCTACGAGGTCCGCTATTCCGGCAAGCCGGCGGCGCTGGTGCGCGGATTCCGTGCGGTGTACCTGGGTCTCTTCTTCAACATCATGATCATGTCGACGGTGACGCTCGCCGCGATCAAGATCGCCAACGTGATGTTGGGGTGGGACCGCCTCGAGACCGTGGTGATTGCCGGGACAGCGTGCGTGTTGTTCGCGTCGATCTCCGGGTTGTGGGGCGTGCTCACCACCGACCTGGTGCAATTCGCGCTGGCGATGATCGGCGTGATCGCGGCCGCCGTGGTGGCGCTGCACCAGCCGCAGGTCGGCGGCCTAACGGGCATGCTCCACAAGGTGAGCCCCGCCACGCTCAACCTGCTGCCGGACTTGCACGACACGTCGCTCACCGTCACCGTGCTCGTGATCCCGCTCACCATCCAGTGGTGGTCGGTGTGGTATCCGGGTTCGGAGCCGGGGGGCGGCAGCTACATTGCGCAGCGCATCCTCGCGTCGCGCAACGAGCGGCATGCGTTAGGCGCCACGCTCTGGTTCAACGTCGCCAACTACGCGCTCCGGCCCTGGCCGTGGATCATCGTCGCGTTGTGCTCGATGCTCGTGTTCCCGACGTTGGGCGATATTCACCGCGCCATGCCGCACGTCGATCCGGCGCTCATCGGCAACGATCTCGCGTATCCGGCCATGCTCACGCTCCTGCCGGTGGGCATGAAGGGTCTCATCATTGCCGCGCTCTTTGCCGCCTACCGTTCGACGATGGAGACGCATCTCAACTGGGGCAGCTCGTATCTCATCATCGATTTCTACCAGCGGTTCATCGCGGCGGGGAAGAGCGAGCGGCATTATCTGTGGGCGTCGCGATCGCTCACGGCCATCCTCATGATTTGCGCTGGGGCGTTCACGCTGTTGCTCTCGACCGCGAGCGAGGCGTTCCAGTTGTTGTTGTCGGTGGGAGCGGGCACGGGTCTCATCTATCTGCTGCGATGGTTCTGGTGGCGCATCAACGCCTGGAGCGAGATCTCGGCGATGGTCTCATCGTTCGCGGTGTCGATCGCCTTCTTCGTCGCCCACAAGTTAGGCGCGGCGATTCCCGATCCGATTCCGTTGCTCACCACGGTGGCCGTCACCACGGTGGTGTGGATATCGGTCACGCTGCTCACGCCGCCGGCGGATCACGCGACGTTGGTCCGCTTCTACGAGCTCACCCGGCCCGCCGGCCCTGGGTGGGCGAAGATCCGGGCCGCATCGAAGGTCGCCGCCTCGCCCGACAGCTTTTCCCAGATGCTACTCGGCTGGACCGCCGGCGTGTTGTTCGTGTATGCGGGGTTGTTCGGGACGGGCGCGGTGATCTACGGCCGCCTAACGCAAGCGTCGGTGTGGGCGGTGGCGTTCGTCGTGAGCGGCGCCGTGCTGTGGGGCGTCGTGCGGCGGATCTGGTCCGCGGGCAGCGCCGCGGAGGCAGGCAGCGAGACGTCGGCGCTCGCGGCGGCGCGTCCGTGCACCAAGGCCGTGGTGCTCGCCCGCGGGTTAGGCACGCGCATGCGCGAAGCCGACGGCACGGTCGCGCTCGACGCGACGCAATCGGCGGCGGCGGATGCGGGCAGCAAGGCGATGATTCCGATCGGCCGGCCGTTTCTCGACTACGTGCTCAGTGCGCTTGCCGACGCCGGATTCACCGACGTGTGCCTGGTGGTCGCGCCCGATCACGCGGCGATGCGGGAGCACTATACGCGCACCGTGAGGCCCGAGCGACTGCGCGTCGCCTTCGTGGTGCAAACGGAGCCCATTGGCACCGCAGACGCGGTGCTCGCGGCGCAGGAGTTCACGCAGGGCGAGTCCTTCGTCGTGCTCAACGCCGACAACTATTACCCCGCCGAGGCACTCGCCCGACTGCGTGTGACGAACGGAGCAGCGGCGATCGGCTTTTCGCGCGAGGGCCTCGTTCGCGGCGGTAATATTCCGGCGGAGCGAATCGCGGCGTACGCGTTGCTGGATGTCGGGTCTAACGGTGTGCTGCGACGCGTGATCGAAAAGCCGGACACGGCGACGTTCGACGCGTTCGGGGATCGGCTCCCGGTGAGCATGAACGTCTGGCGCCTCACGTCCGAGTGTTTCCGCGCATGCCGGGATGTCCAGCCGTCGCCGCGCGGCGAGTTCGAGCTGCCGCTCGCGATACAATATGCGATCGACGTGTTAGGCATTGAATTCACGGTGACGCCGTCCGACGCGCCGGTGCTGGACTTGTCGCGGCGGTCGGACATTCCGCGTGTGGCGGCGTTGTTGGCGGACGTCCAGGTGCGCCTGTGAGCGGAGCCGCGCCAGGGTGTCGCCGGGAATGAATCGATGATGCGGTGGATTGACGTGGCCTCATGCTGTCCGCATGTCACCGCCGCGCATTCCCGCTACACATCTCGACTCGCCGCCGGATCCTGAGCGGCGACTGCGATTCATGGAGGTCGTTCGGCGCACGATGCGGGAGCGGCGATACAGTCCGCGCACCGAGGCTGCGTACTGCCATTGGATCGTGGCGTACATACGGTTTCACCGACGCCGCCATCCGCGGGAGCTCGACGCGGACGCCGTGCGCGCATTTCTGTCGCATCTCGCTGTCGAGCGGCGTGTTGCCGCGAGCACGCAGAACCAGGCGCTGGCCGCGTTGGTGTTCTTGTACGAACGGGTTCTTCGCATCTCGCTGCCGCGAATAGACGGGATCACGCCGGCGCGGAGGTCGCGTTACGTACCGGTGGTGCTATCGGCTCGGGAGGTCAAGTTGCTCCTGGGGCGCCTGCGGGGCGCGGCGCAGTTGTGTGCGCTCATTATGTACGGCAGCGGCCTGCGCCTAACGGAATGTGTTTCCCTGCGCGTGAAAGACGTCGACCTCGATCGGGGAGAGATCGTCGTGCGCCAAGGGAAAGGTGGAAAGGATCGACGGACGCCGCTGGCCGACGTTTGTAAGCCCTACATCGCACGCCATCTGCATGACGCTTTCCGGGCATTCAAGCGTGATCGCCTTGCGAACATCAGGATCACGGGATTGAGTGAGGCATACCTACGCAAGGATCCTAACGCCGACGTCGCTTGGAGTTGGTGGTATGTGTTTTCGGCGACGCGCACGTTCGTTGACGCCTCGGGCGCGCGTCGGCGCCATCATTTGCATGCGACGGCAGTTCAGCGGTCGTTCAAGCAAGCCGTGCGCGAACTCAACATCGCGAAGCGCGCGACCTGCCACAGCCTTCGGCACTCGTTTGCCACGCACCTCCTCGAGTCCGGCGCCGACATTCGCACCGTGCAGGAATTGCTCGGCCATGCCAGCGTGCAGATGACGATGCGCTATACGCACGTCCTAAACCGGGGCGGCCTCGGCGTTCGCAGTCCCGCGGACCGCCTATGACTCTCTCTCAAGCTCTCGGCGCCCACACGATGCCTGCGTTCGTTCTACTGCATGCCTTCGCAGCCGAATCACAATGGCCAATCTCTGCGCACAGCAGAACTGCTGCGCGTGCAATGGGATACGACTGAGCCGCGCGGTGCGCGCGTACTTAGGCAGCGAGCCCTTGCGTCTCAAGAGCGAACGTCGCAGGATAACCATGCAGCGTAAGGCGCACCACAATGCATCCATGCAGCATAGGATGATAGTTAGGCCTCAACCGAGATCGTCGAACGGCATGGGCCTGAATCCGCTTCACGAGGATCACATCCGCGGCGTCGCCGTGACGTTCTCCGTCTCGGCGCCGGATCTGGACCCGGACGCCGTGAGCGCCGTCACGGGGCTGCAGCCGGACGACTCGGCGCGCCGGGGCGACGTCCGCCGGAATCGGGCGGGCACGCCGCGGCGGCCCGAGGTGGAGGGCTGGTGGGCGCTCGGCACCCGCGGCAAGCTGGCCACCAAGGACGTCCGGGAGCATTTTCGGTATCTGCACGAGCGCCTGCTGCCGCACGCGGAGACGTTTCGGGAGTTCGGTCGAGGCGGCGAGACGTTCTTCGACGTTTTCTGGCAGTCGACGTACCTATACGCCGGTACGGGCCCGCTCTTGGACGCGGCCGACCTCGCCGGGGTGGCTGCTCTGGGCGCCGGGATGGGCTTCGACATCTATCAGGTGGACGAGGAAGTCGAGGGAGAGTCCGCCGTACCTAAGGCCTAACGAATCGTTGCAGCAGACGGAGCGGCGCAGCGTTCCACTCCGGCAGCAAAGCTCCAGCCCCGCCGCTCCGCAGCTGAACTCTGGCGTTAGGCTGCTATCTCGTCCGTCCAAACGCATGCCTGGATTTCGTATCTACGCCGATTTCAATGGCCTCGACCGTCCAGCGGTCACCAACGGCCGCTGGGCCGTTGCGCTCGATACGGTTGGCACCGTGCGCGACTTGACCAATGCAGGGCTCCGGCTGGTGGAAGGCATGGCGTTCACAGTCTGGGACGCCAGCGACGACACTGAGGATCTCGAGGGAGATGCCATAGCGCGCTATGATCCGAGTTCCGGGATCTGGTGGGCTGACTTGGTCGAGGCTGGCTACCGGTACGTGCCAGCGCACCACCACGGTGAGGATCGCCGTTTCCTGTGTCTCCTGTGTCGGCGCGACCTCGATGGAACTGAGGGTCTGTTGGGGGCCAGAGCTCACGCCGAGCCGGTCTGCCCACACTGCGGCACACCGCGTAGTGCGTCGATCGCGCCGCCAGCAGTCTAACGTGCGCTGCAGGTGACGGAGCGCGCGGATCAGGTTGTGCGCCTGTCGACTGCCTGTCATGTTCCAGATTCAAACGCCCGCCACTGAGAGCTCCGCACCTGAACTCAAGCGTTAGGCCGCGAAATCTGATCGAGGTGGCTATGGATTCGAAAGCCCACTGGGAGGAGATCTACCGAACCAAGCAGGCCGACGAAATGAGCTGGTTTCAGCGCGAAGCCACGATTTCCATGGCTCTCATTCGTCGCGTAGCTCCACAGGTCACGGCGAGGGTTATTGACGTTGGCGGTGGAGCGTCGACGCTCGTTGATGGGCTTTTGGGTGCAGGCTATCGAAGCGTCACCGTGCTCGACCTGTCAGCGTCGGCACTCGAGTTGGCGCGTTGGCGCTTGGGCGTCGCATCCCAGGACGTGAAGTGGAGCGAGGCCGACGTGCTCTTGGCTGAGCTCCCACCGAGCCACTTTGACGTGTGGCACGATCGGGCGGTCTTTCACTTCCTGACATCCGCGGCCGATCGAGCGCGGTACGTCGAGCAAGTTCGCATGTCAGTCAAGGCCGGCGGGCATGTGCTCGTCGCGACCTTCGCGGATGATGGTCCCATTCGCTGCAGCGGCCTGCCGGTCGCCCGCTATTCGGCCGGTGCGCTCCATCATGAGTTCGGCTCGGCGTTCCGACTCCTGGAGAGCGTACGGGAGGAGCATGTTACGCCGTCGGGCTCAAAGCAGGCGTTTGTATACTGCCTCTGTCGGATGGAATCAGCTTCGAGGCATATCGCGGCCTAACATCGCGTTGCAGCTGACGAGCGGCGGTTGCGTGGTCGCGCGCCTTCGCGCGCGACATTGTCTGGAAATGCCGCTGGCAGCTGAACGCGGGCGTTATACCGAGCTGCTCGAAGGCTGACTCCTACCTATGCAAGATCCGTTTGACCTCGCGCGCTTCGTCGATGCTCAGGCTGCGGACTATAGTCGCGCCCTGGAAGAGTTGCGGGGCGGCAGAAAGCGCTCGCATTGGATGTGGTACATCTTCCCGCAGTTCGCGGGACTCGGCACATCTGAGTGGTCGCGCCGCTACGCTATCAAGAGTCGCGCAGAGGCTGTCGCGTACCTGGCGCACCCCGTGCTCGGCCCGCGACTGCGTGAGTGCGCACTCGCTCTCCTTCAGCATCGTGAGCGCACAGCACGTGAGATCCTCGGCGAACCGGACGACCTGAAGCTGTGGTCATCGGCAACGCTCTTCGCGGACGTCGATGGCGACGGAGTCTTCACAAGGCTGCTTGGGCAGTTGTTCGACGGTGAGGTGGATCGGACCAGCCTGGAGCTCATGCGCGGCGCGGAAGGGCCGGCATAACGACGCTTGGTACCGATAGCGGTGCTTTGGTAGCGACGGCGGGGCCGTCGCTCCGTTTTCACGGGAGGCTCGCGGCGGCCCGCCGCCGCATTTATTTGAACCGCTGCAACACAAGCCAACGTTAGACCGCCACAAATGCCCATATACGGACGGTTCCTCACCATCCTGCTTGTCGGAGCACTTGTCTCGTGCACGATTGATCGTTCACGCGACCTGCGAGCGGACACGTACGATGTCTATGCCGCCGCACTAGACTCCTTTTCTGCGACGCGGACGACCTCACCGATTATCAGTTCGCGCACATGGCGTTATTCCCTTTCGCGCACCCTGGGCGATACATCGGATTTCTATCGCAGCGTCCAGGCCGACAGCGATGTCGGAGGCCGACTTCTTTCAGTCTTCGACAGCCTGAATACGACGTCGGCCGAGTTGTGTGCGTGCTTTCCTAACCACGCGAGAGTTAGGTTGGTCGAGGATACGCTTCGCGCGGGTGTCGCCGGTCCTCTTGTCGTTTCGCGAGTCGCGTTCAGTCCGGATCAGATGCGTGCACTCGTCGCAATCGGGCATTCGTGCGGTCCACTCTGCGGCAGTCAAGCGCTCTATCTCGTCGTCCGCGACCGCCGGGGCTGGCACGTAGCTCGAACTCTACTCTCCGGCGCGTCGTGAGGCGCCGGCGGTCTAACGAACGTTGCAGTCGACAAGCACTTCTGGATTACGCGCTCCGCGCGCAGTGCTAGGTGTGCTTGCAGCTGAACTCAAGGCGTTAGGCGGCAGCCATCACTGTCGTGGACTGTCAAATGATAGACATTCGACGTGCCGAGAAAGATGACATCCCCGGGATCAAAACTGTCATGGCCGTGACGTGGCGTGATACGTATTCAACCTTTTTGTCAGAAGAAGCGATCGCCAAGGTGACGGCCGAGTGGCATTCGCCTAGAGTCCTTGAAGCTGAGATTGCCAGACCCTCAACCTTCATTGCCGTTGCGACGAGCGCTCCGAGTGGAATCGTCGCAATAATATCCGCGCATTCGCAAGGTGAGGTTTTGGTCGTCGCGCGCATGTACGTCTTGCCAGAGTTTCAACGGCAAGGCATTGGCGAGCGAATGATGAACGAGGCGTGTCGCGCCTTTCCTCAGACACAGCGGTTACGTCTCGACGTCGAGAAACAGAACCCGAAGGGTAGGGCGTTCTATCGTAAACTCGGGTTCAGGGAAGCTGGGAGTCGAGTCGATGATGTCGTTGGTACCAAACTCGATCTGGTCACTATGGAAAGGCCTGTTCATGGTGCCGCCTAACAGGCGCATGAAGCTGACGAAAAAAGCGTCATCAACCTTGCATTCGCAAGTTTGCCGCCGCTTTCTTTGGCAGCCTATGCGCGGCGTTAGGCATCGCTGAGGGCGATCGCGCTGGCTTCTGTATCCGATGGCTTCGGTACGAGGGATGCATGATGTGCGAGGAAGACGCGAAATCAGCGCTCGATCCTGGCCATGTTCCCTTCTTCGTGTCGCTCGCCAACCGCGCGCGTCAGGCTGTTCAGCCGCTCGATCTGCGTGCGGTCGAGCTCGAGGCTGTCGGCCGCGGTGTTCTCCTCAACGCGGGAGACTCGCTTCGTGCCGGGGATAGGCGCGATGTCATTGCCTTGAGCGAGCAGCCAGGCCAAAGCAACCTGCGCCGGCGTTGCACCAGCTTGGGCGGCGACAGCCCTCACCTCGTCGACGATGCGCAGATTGCTCGTGAGGTTGTCACCGGTGAAGCGCGGGTTGGTCTTGCGCCAGTCATCGTCGGAGAGCTGGTCGTTCGATCGAATCTCCCCAGTGAGAAAGCCGTGGCCGAGCGGCGAATACGGAACAAACCCGATACCCAGTTCGCGCAGCAGCGGTAATAGCTCTCGCTCCGGATCACGCGTCCACAGGGAGTATTCGGTCTGGAGTGCGGTAACGCGATGGACCGCGTGTGCGCGGCGGATGGTCGCCGGACCAGCTTCAGACAGGCCGATGTGGCGGATCTTCCCTTCGCCGATCAGTTCGGCCAATGCGCCGACAGTGTCCTCGATTGGGACCTTCGGGTCCACGCGATGTTGGTAGTAGAGGTCTATGTGGTCGGTACCGAGTCGCCGAAGAGAGCCCTCGACTGCAGCACGGATGTTCGCCGGGCTGCTGTCGAGTACACCGGCGCCACCACCCGAGTGCGAGACGAGTCCGAACTTCGTCGCCAAGACGACTGTGTCTCGGCGTCCCTTGATGGCCCGCCCGACGAGCTCTTCGTTGACGAAGGGGCCGTAGATCTCGGCGGTGTCGAGATGCGTAACCCCGAGGTCGAGTGCCCGCTGGATCGTACGAATCGATTCGGCGTCACTGCCGGAGCCGATGTTGTAGTAGCCTGACATCGACATGGCGCCGAGTCCTATGCGAGATACGTCGAGGCTTCCGAGCGAGATGTGCTTCATGGCGATGTCCGTCCGTTGATGGTGAATCTTGCGCATTGCTGCCGGCATTCAGATTGTGCGAAGGACGATAATCCATGCTTCCCAGGTAATCTCTACCAGATCGCAGCGGCTTCTTGCCTATTCCTGCAGGCATCTGGAGGAACGGTGGTGGAGGTACTATCCTACCGGTGTGACGAACAGGTCTTCCACCAATCGCGCGGGCGCTGCGGCGAAGCGCGTGCGCAATGGATCCCGCCTCGCGAAACGCGACCAGGACGTCGCGCTCCGCGCGCCGGCGAGGCGAGAACTCGTGGCTCTGCTCCAGCGCCGAACGGGCTCTGAGGGACAGAACGAGACTGCGATTCCGGCCTTGAAGTTCTATCGGTATTCACAGCCGACCGAACCCGCAAACGTCTTGATGGAGCCGGCGGTCTACGTTGTGGTGCAGGGGCGAAAGCGAGTGTCCGTTGGCGGCAAGTCGTACATTTACGATCCGTCGCGGTACCTCGCGGTGTCGGTTGATCTTCCCGCCGTCGGGTATGTCCTCGAGGCAAGTCCCGAGGAGCCATACCTCTGCATGACGCTCGCGGTTGACCCGCGAGATCTCGCGGCACTGATCGTCGAGACCGCACGTCAGGCGCCTCACGACGATCACGACGGGCGAGCCCTGTACGTGAGCGCGCTGCGCGATCCGCTCCGCGACGGGTTGCTGCGGTTGGTGCGGCTGCTCGATACACCGCAGGACATCCCTGTCCTGGCTCCGCTCATCCTGCGCGAGATCAACTACCGACTCCTCGACAGCGAGCAGTTTGGACGATTGGCGCAGATGGCGATCGGCGATGGTCGACTGCGCCGGATTTCAGGAGCCATTGGGTGGATCAAGGATCACTTCCGCGAACCTCTCGAGATCCAGGTCCTTGCCAGGCACGTCAACATGAGCCCGTCCGCGCTGCATCACTACTTCAAGACTGTCGCGGCAATCAGTCCCGTCCAGTACCAGAAACGCCTGCGCTTGGAGGAGGCGCGCCGCCAGCTCTTGTCCGGAGCGTTGAGCGCCGAGGTGATTGCCCGCGAGGTCGGCTACGAGAGTGCTTCGCAGTTCAGTCGAGAGTACGCGCGTCTCTTTGGCCAGCCGCCGCGCCGTGACGCTCAGCGCCTGCGTCGCGACCTCGAGAGAGCCGATGCCTAACCAAGCGGCTTCCGCCTTTCATGTCCGGGCTGTATAACGACCTTGAAGCCGACGGGCGTTTCGGCGATGTCAAGCGCTCGCGGCCGCGATGCGCATATTTCCAGTCTGGCGCGAGTATCAGAGATGAAGGGCTACAACTTCACCGATCACGTTAGGAACGTGCTCGCGTTGGCGCGTCAGCATACGGCGCGCCTCCGGCATCAGTACGTCGGGACCGAGCATCTGCTCCTTGCCATCCTCGACGACTCCGGCGGGATCGGCCTGGCCGTCCTCGGTAATCTCGATGTTGATGTGACCAAACTCCGACAGTCGGTCGAAGCGTCAGTGACGCCAGGCAAGGGACCGTCAACAGGGAGCGACTTTCCGTACACCTCCCGGGCAAAGAAAGTATTGGAGCTCGCTATGACCGAGGCGTACGAACTCGAGCACTCGTACGTCGGGACGGAGCATCTGCTGTTGGGGGTCATACGAGAAGAAAAGGGAATCGCGGCGCAGGCGTTGCTCGATGCCGGCGTCACGCTCGAGGACGTTCGCGACGAAGTCATCCGCCTCCTGCCCTCCGGGGAGCGCCTTCCAGCTCACCCGATTGTCGAGGCCGAGGTCACCGATCAGCAGTTCAAAACTGCAATTGCGTTGGTCGAGCTGCATCGCCTTCGCTTCGGCGAGTATCCGGCGTCGTTGCAGGATCTCCAATTTCTCGGCTATCACGACCGCGCCATGCTCCACCGCGTAAAGTACGAGCGGTTAGCAGAGGGGTACGCGTTGGAGGTGGATGCAACCCCGCCGGAGTACCCGCCCGAGTTTTGGCGTGGCGTGGGAATTCGGCGGCCTAACGGAGGAAGCGAATGACTAACCGAGCGACCTGGCGCACGCAGATCCGGCGGCACGATCGCGCATCGCACGCCAGTGAACGCGCCCCGCGCAGTGGCCGTTGTCCGTGACGCCGGCCGATGCGCCGAGTGCCGCTCGTCACCCTGCAACACCGCAGCCATGAACATCGTCATCAATGGGATCGGCGTCGCCGGTCCGGCGCTCGCGTACTGGCTCACGCGATCGGGCCACTCAGTGCTGGTGGTCGAGCAGGCGCCCGCGCTTCGCGTCGATGGCTATGTCATCGATTTCTGGGGACTCGGTTACGACATCGTCGAGAAGATGGGCCTCGTCGGCGAAATCCGGCGCCTCGGCTACCAGATGCGCGAAGTCCGGTTCGTCGATCGCCGTGGCCGCACGCGAGGCGGTTTCGACGTCGACGTCTTCGGCCGCATGACCAACAATCGGTTCACGAGCCTTCGCCGCGCCGATGTCTCAGCGACCATCTATCGTGCGGTCGAGGGGACGGTCGAGACGATTTTCGGCGACTCGGTCGCCGGCATCGAAGAGCACAATGACGGCGTCGTTGTCAGCTTCGATCACGCGCCGTCGCGGCGCGCCGACCTCGTCATTGGCGCCGACGGACTGCACTCGCGAGTGCGGCAGCTCGCGTTCGGACCGGAGTCCGAGTTCGAGGTGGCGCTCGGGTATCACGTGGCGGCATTCGAGGTCGACGCATACCGCCCGCGCGACGAATTGGTGTATGTGAGCTACGGTCTTCCGGGGAGGCAGGTGTCCCGATTCTCGATGCGCGACGACAAAACACTTTTCCTGTTGATCTTTCGCGACGAGTACCTGCATGGCGACGACCCGAAATCGGTGCTCGGACAAGCGTTCAGCGGGGCGGGCTGGGAGTGGCCGCAGATCGAGAAAGAGCTCGAGCGCACGCGGAGCCTCTACTTCGACAGCGTTAGTCAGATTCGGATGAACCGTTGGACCAAGGGGCGCGTTGCACTGATCGGCGACGCGGCGGCGTGCGTTTCACTCATGGCCGGCGAAGGGACGGGACTGGCAATCGCCGAAGCGTACATCCTGGCCGGCGAGCTTCACCGTTGCGCCGGAGATTTTTCGACGGCATTCACGCGGTATGAGCAGAGGCTCATGCCGTTTCTGGGAAGGAAGCAACTGTCGGCGGCGAAATTCGCCGCATCGTTCGCCCCGAAAACGCCGCTCGGAATCAACTTCCGGAATCTGATGACGAGCCTGATGCAAGTGCCGTTTGTCGCCCAGTATTTTGTCGGTCGCGACCTTCGCGATGACATTGAGTTGCCGAACTATGATTTCGCGCCACAATGATGCGGTGCGTTGGAGGTGAGAGACTACGCCGTCACCGATCGCGTTAGGAACGTGTTCCGGATGGCCCTCATCATGTTGCGTCTTCTATCCGAGCACGATCTCCACCACGCCGGCAACCAACCCCTCTGCCGCGGCCGTCACCCGTGCTGTGCCGCGCGCCGTCCCCGCCTGTACGATCGCGCAGCACACGCCATTGAACGCGCTCCGCGCGGTGGCCTTGTCGCTCTCGTGCGAGCTGGGATCGCCGTTCCCCACACCGATCACCGCCGCCGGTCCGGCCACGGCGAACGTCACGCGATCTCCGGCCGTCGGTACCGTCCGCCCGTTGGCGTCCACGATCCGCGCCGCGATCACGGCCACGTCACTCCCATCTGCCGTTAGGCTGGTGCGGTCGGCCTCGAGCGCCACGGCGGCCGGCGCGCCGGTCGTTTCCCGCCGCGACGCGAGTGCCACGCGGTTCCCGCGGTAGCCGCGCGCCTCGAGCACGCCGGGAGCGTACGGTACCTGCCACGCGACGTGTCCGTTAGGCGGCACGGTCTGGGGGCTTGCGCCCACGGGCGTGCCATTCAGCAACAGCTCGACGCGCTCGAGATTCGTGTGGCACCAGACCTCGATCGGCTGGCCCTCCTGGCCGGCCCAATTCCAGTGCGGGAACACGTGCAGCACGGGGTCGGCAGTCCACTGCGCCTGATAGTAGTAGTAATTGTCCTTCGGGAAGCCGCACGTATCCATGATGCCGAAGTGCGAGCTGACGCACGGCCACGCATACGGCGTCGGCTCGCCGCGATAGTCGAATCCCGTCCACACGAATCCGCCCGACGCCCACGGCCGAGCGACGTACGCGCTCCACCACGCTTGGGCGGTGGACGCCCACGGGGGGAAGTTGCGGTCGTACGCCGACACGTAGCCGCGCGCCTGGTCGTTCGCGTAGATGCCGCGCGTCGACACGGTGCTCGCCACTTCGGTGCCGATCGCGGGTTGCCGCGGAAAGCGCCGGCGAAAATCATCCATCGGGCTTCCGAGGTGGTAGTTGAAGCCCTGCACGTCCACCACGGCGGAGATGCCTGTGCCCCAATCGGCGTTCATCGCCGCGGTGACCGGGCGCGTGGGGTCGAGCTGCCTAACGGTCTGCTTCATCGCCGCGGCCATGCGGGCGCCGCGCGCGTCGCCTTGCTCCATGAATTCCTCATTGGCGATCGACCACGCGAACACGCACGGGTGGTTGCGGTCCCGCCTAACCAAGCGGCCGAGCTGGCTCAGCGCCTCGGGGTCGGCGCCGAACATCCGCGTCTCGTCGAGCACCAGCATGCCGAGTCGGTCGCAGGCATCCAGGAGCTCAGGGGCGGGCGGATTGTGCGACGTGCGGTAGGCGTTGGCGCCCATCGCTTTGAGGCGCTCGATGCGGTACGCGTGCAGGCGGTCGGGGAGTGCCGAGCCCACGCCGGCATGGTCCTGATGGTTGCACGTGCCGCGAATCTCGACGTGTTCGCCGTTGAGCAGCACGCCGCGATCGGGGTCGAACCGCACGGTGCGAATGCCGAACGGCGTGTCGGTGCGATCCACATTGGTGCCGCCGTCGCGGACCACGCGCGTGACCAACGTGTACCGATGCGGTGCATCCAGCGACCACAAGACCGGCGCGTCGATGCGCATCTCCTGCTCGACGTTCGCCGAGGCCCAGGCGGCAACGCCTAACGGAGCCGACTGTGCCGACCGCACGACGCGTCCGCCGGCGTCCAGGATCGCGAGGTGCACGCGGCACCGGGCCGGTGCATCGGCCTCGTTCTCGAGCGTGGTCGTGACGCGCACGGCGGCCGCGTGCCCGGCACCATCTACCGTGTAGCGCACGAACGTGCCCCAGCGCGCGACGTGCAGCGGCGCCGTCTTGACCAGCCAGACATGGCGATAGATGCCCGCCCCTTCGTAGAACCAGCCCTCGTGTTCCGTGGCATTCACTCGAACCACGAGCACGTTGTCGCCGCCGTAGTTGAGCACCGGCGAGATGTCGGCGGCGAACGGCGCGTAGCCGCTCAGGTTGTGCGCGACCAGATGGCCATTGAGCGCCACCATGCAGTCGCGAAACACGCCGTCGAACTCGAGCGAGACGCGGCGGCCCAGGTCGCGGGCGGGAACGGTGAACGCCTTGCGATACCAGCCGATGCTCGTGTCCGGGTGCGCGCGGCCAACGGGCTTGAATCCGTAGCTCGTTAGGCTTTTGTCGTCGACGAACGGAAGCTCGACGGCCCAGTCGTGCGGCAGGGTTAGGCCGCGCCAGGCGGCGACGTCGAAGTCCGCGCGCGACACCGGCGCGAACAACTCGCCGGATTTGGCGAACTCCTCGTCGGCGCCGTACCCGAAGTCGAGCGCGGGGTCGCTGGCGTGGCCCAGGTGAAAGCGCCAATCGCCGTCGAAGCGCACGCGCTCCCGGGTTCCAGTGGCTGGGTCCGGCACGTCGGCGGCGGAGTCGGCGTGGTCGGCACTCGCGGCGCGATCGGAGATGGTGCGGAGCGTGTCGAGCGCGTTGGGCACGGCCGTGACGCCGAGAAGGGAGGCGGCGCCGGTGAGCAAGGCGTCGCGCCGGGAGATGTTGGAGTCGGACATGGGCGCACGTTGTTGGGCGTGCCGCATAACTTCGAGTCAAACGCGGGCTCTGACAAGCGACCGCGTCGCGCACGTCCGGGCCATGCGTTATGCTTCCGCCGTCCTTCATTCCGGGAGCCGGACGTCATGCGCAGCCTCAATGTTGCTCTCGCCCTCGTCGTCGTGAATGTCGCACCGGGCACGTCCATCTCTCCGGTGCGTCGCGCGCGAATGGCGGCCGGCGACAAGGTGGCGCCGCTTCGTTTCGAGATTTCGTTTCCGGCCTCCGCGCACGACGGACCGATCACGGGTCGGGTCTTCCTCGCCTTGAGCCGCGATTCCGCTCCGCCGCCTGTCGCGAACGCCGGCTCCTTTACCAACAGCACGCCGCTCTTCGGGCTCGACGTGAGCGCACTGCCGCCTGGTCAGGCGGCGGTGATCGACGCGTCGACACTCGGATATCCCACGAAGTCGCTCGCGGACATTCCCGCCGGCGACTACTGGGTGCAAGCGGTGATGAACGTCTACACCGAATTCCATCGCGCCGACGGACACACCATCTGGGCGCACATGGATCAGTGGGAAGGTCAGAACTTCACGTCGTCGCCGGGCAACATCACCAGCGATCCGCAGCGGGTGCACATCGATTCGGCGGCGGGCGGCACGGTGAACATCTCGCTCACGCATGTCATCCCGCCCATCCAGATGCCCGCGGACACGAAGTGGGTGAAGCACATCAAGATTCAGAGTGCCCTGCTCACGAAGTTCTGGGGGCATCCGTTCTACCTCGGCGCCACGGTGCTACTCCCGGCGGGGTACGACACGCATCCCGCCGTGCACTATCCCGTTGTGTTCCAGCAGGGCCACTTCGGACTTGGCGCACCGTTAGGCTTCAATCCGGACAGCTTCCCGATGCCGACCCGGATCAAGACGCTCCTCGCTTCCTACAACCGGGAGCCGGGATGGGTGTTCGCGCGCGCGTGGATGGGTCCGCACATGCCGCGAATGATCGCCGTGACCTTTCAGCACCCGACGCCGTACTTCGACGATTCGTATGCCGTCAACTCAGCGAACAACGGTCCGTACGGCGACGCGATCATGACCGAGCTGATTCCGTATCTCGAATCGCACTTCCGGATGATCGAAGCGCCGTATGCACGAGTGCTAACCGGCGGCTCGACCGGCGGGTGGGAGTCGATCGCGCTGCAGATCTATCATCCGAAGTTTTTTGGCGGGACCTGGACGCTCTATCCCGATCCGGTGGACTTTCATCACTATGGCACCTTCGACGCGTACACCGACACGAGCGCGTTTGTGGATGACGCGTCAGGGATTGCGCCCTTCAGTCCGATCAGCTCGTGGTATCATCCCGAGCGCATGGTGATGCGCGACAACGACGGGCAGCCGTGGCTCAGCATCCGCGACATGAGTCGTTTGGAGGACGTCCTCGGCAGCCATGGGCGCTCGGGCGAACAGTTCGAGGCGTGGGAGTCCGTGTACGCACCGGTCGGCGCCGACGGCTATCCCGAGCCGTTGTGGGACAAGGAGACCGGACACATCGATCGCGCTGTGATCGACTACATGCGCGAGCACGGGTACGATCTCGAGGCGTACCTGGCCAAGAACTGGAGCAGCGTGGGCCCGGATCTCGTGGACAAG
>DATEHK010000084.1:0-8503 GCA_035279625.1 Gemmatimonadaceae bacterium | reverse complement strand
GTCGTGCGCCCGCCTAACCCGACGCGCGAGGCGAGGGCGGCGTCGAGCGCCTCGAACGCCAGCGGCGCGATCGCCGCCGTGCGCGCGGCGCGGCACACGGCGTCGAGCGCGTCGTCATCGCCGACGGCGATCGCCCACGTTTCGTCGCCTTCGGGCATGGCCCTCAGCCTAACGGTAACCTCGGTGATCGCGCCGAGCGTGCCCCAGGAGCCGGTGAAGAGACGGGTGAGGTCGAAGCCGGCGACATTCTTCACGACGCGGCCGCCGGTCCGGATGATCGCGCCTTCGCCGGTCACCACCTCGAGGCCCAGGACCGCATCGCGGGGCGTGCCGAAGGCGTGAGCCAACGGACCAGACGACGCGGTGGCGACGGTGGCGCCGATCGTCCCGTCGTCCGTGCCGAAGGGGTCGAGCGCCAGCCACTGGCCGTGCTCGGCGGTGACGGCGGCGATCTCGGCGAGCGTCGTTCCGGCGCGCGCGGTGAGGGTGAGATCACCCGGCGTGTAGGCGACGATACCGGAGAGCTCGTCGAGCGCGAGCGGCGTCGCGGCGCGCGCCGGCGGGCCGGCGTCGAGCCAGTGTCCGCGCCCAACGATGCGCAGCGGCGTGCGCCTAACGGCGGCTTCCGTGACCGCCGCCGCAACATCATCCGTCGTGCGCACACGGATTGCCGTGTCGACCGTCATGACGCACGCGCGCGCGCGGCCGGCGACGCGAGCCATTCGCGGCACGCATGCACGGGCACCACCTTGCCGGGGTTCGCGCGATGCTCCGGGTCGAACACACCGCGCAACCGGCACTGCGCATCGAGCGACGCGGGCGAAAAAATGAGCGGCATGTATTCGAGCTTGTCGAGTCCGACCCCGTGCTCGCCGGTGATCGTGCCGCCCGCATCGATGCACGCGCGCATGATCTCGCGCATGGCGTGGTGCACGCGCTCGGTGGCCGCGGGATCGCGCGGGTCGAACGCGATGTTCGGGTGGAGATTTCCGTCGCCGGCGTGGAACACGTTGCACACCTGGATGTCCCACCGCGCGGCGATCTCGTGAATGGTGTGCAACACATCGGGCAGGCGCGTGCGTGGAATGACGGCGTCCTGGACGACGAGCGCCGGCGCGATGCGGCCCATTGCGCCGAACGCTTTCTTGCGGCCCTGCCATAATCGCGCGCGCTCCG
Source organism: Gemmatimonadaceae bacterium (assembly GCA_035279625.1). Lineage (GTDB taxonomy): Bacteria > Gemmatimonadota > Gemmatimonadetes > Gemmatimonadales > Gemmatimonadaceae > JADGGM01. The sequence continues at coordinate 7,327 of DATEHK010000084.1, read as the reverse complement.
CTTCGTCGCGCGCGACGCGCACGGTGCGCGCACCCGCGTCGATGCACATCGCGTCGACGCGCCGGACGTCGTCATCGATGCCGGCTTCGAGGCCGTCGAGCTCGATGAGGAGCACCGCTTCGGCGTCGGCGGGATAACCGGCGGCGTAGATCGATGCTTCGACGGCGCGGATGGTAGGACCATCCATCATCTCGACAGCCGCCGGCAGGATGCCGCTCGCGATGACGGCCGAGGTGGCGCGGGCGCCAGCTTCGATGGACATGAAGTCGGCCAGCATCGTGCGCACGGCCGGCGGGTTGGGCACGAGGCGCACCGTGACGTCGAGCGCGATGCCGAAGCAGCCTTCGGCCCCGACGAACGCGCCAAGGAAGTCCAGCCCCGGCGTCTCGCCCTCGGCGCCGCCTAACGTAGTGAGGCTGCCGTCGGGCAGCACCACGGTGACGGCCACGACGTGATTGAGCGTGACGCCGTACTTGAGGCAGTGCGGGCCGCCCGAATTCTCGGCGACGTTGCCGCCGATGGTGCATGCCGACTGGCTGGATGGGTCCGGCGCGTAGTGCAGCCCGTGCGGCGCCGCGGCGCGCGTGAGCGACACGTTGACCGCGCCGGGCTCCACGACCGCGAGGCGATTCACCGGATCGATCGACAGAATCTTCGTTAGGCGATTGAGTCCGATGATGACCGCGTCATCGGTCGCGAGGGCGCCGGCGGACAGTCCGGTCCCGGCGCCGCGCGGCACGAAGCCGCACTGCTCGCGGGCGAGCAATCGCACGACGTCGATCACCTGTTGCCGAGTGGACGGGAGCACCGCAAGGGTGGGCGGCAGGCGATACGTGGGGAGACCGTCGGCGCTGAACGGGAGCAGCTCCGACGCGCGGGACAACACGCCGTGCGGGCCGACGATGGCGCGGAGCGCGTCGGCTAGATCGGCGCGCGTCACGTGGCCGGGCCGGCCGTATCGTGTCCGCGTCCGTTAGACCGCGCGCGCTGATGTCGCCCGGCGCGCTGCTCGGCGGCCGGGAGGGCATGCGCGAGGAGGCCGGCCACGATGCGCAGTCGCGCGACCGCCGAGCGCGAATGCAAGAGCTCGTATCGCGTGGCGAGCGGCGCGTCGATGACCGACGCGACGTGATACGCAATGAACGCGGGATCGTGCGGCAGCGGCGGGACGGGCGCGCGTTGGTCGGCCACCGTGCGCGCGGCGCGCGCCAACCGGGCGAACGCCGAGCGAACGCTCTCGGCGAGGGTGTCGAGCTCGGCGCCGGTCTCGGGGACATCATCGTAGTCGCGGATTGCGCCGACGTGATACGGCGCTTCGGATTCGACGAAGCGAACGAGCGCGAAGCGCGCTTCGCCGGCGACGATAATGTTCGAGCGACCATCGGCGAGCGTGTCGGCGCTTTCGACGCGCGCGATGCACCCGACCTGTCCGGGGGGCGTAGCGCGCTCGTCGACGGTGTCGACGCAGAACAGCAAGCCGAAGCGCCGATCGCCATCGAGGCAGTCGGCGAGGAGACGCCGGTAGCGCGGCTCGAAGATGTGCAGGGGTCGAGCCGTGCCGGGGAAGAGCACGACCGGCAGCGGGAACAACGGCAGCACGCGATCGTCCACAGCCGGAATGTAGGGAGCGCGGAGGCTGAAAACCAGACGGCGCGGACCGTCAGGGTCCGCGCCGTCTTCGGTTAGGCGAGTAGAGGCGTTTGCGCTAGGCGGCGTTCCAGAACCCGGCGAGGGCGGCACCGTCGGGCGATTCGCGGAGCTTCTCGAACGCGCGCTCGCGGATCTGGCGGATGCGCTCGCGGGTGACGCCCATGAGCGCGCCGATTTTCTCGAGCGTCATGGCCTCCGACCCTTCCTCGAGGCCGTAGTAGAGGTAGAGAATCTTCCGCTCGCGCGGCGTGAGGTATTTGCGGAACGCGCGGTCGATGAACTCGCGCATCAATTTGAAGTCCGTGGTGTCTTCGATCTCGATGCCATCCACGCCGACGAAGCGTTCGCCTAACGTGGCGGCTTCGCGGTCGCTGCGGTCGATGGGCGCATCGAGCGACACTTCGGTGGCGGACATCTGCCGCGCCGCGCGCACCGTCTCCGGCGTCTCCTCGATCAAGCGGCTGATCTCGTCGTCCGTCGGGTCGCGCTTGAGTACCTGCGCGAGCACCGTTTCGGCGCGGGCGAGCTTGATGAGCTGCGAGTTTTGATTGAGGGGAATGCGAACGGAGCGGGTTTGTTCGGCGAGGGCTTTGAGTACGGCTTGCCTGACCCACCAGACCGCGTACGAGATGAATTTCACGCCCTGGTCCGGATCGAATTTCTTGACGGCTTTGAGAAGGCCTTCATTGCCGATCGCCACCAGCTCGCTCAGATCCAGTCCGTGCCCCTGATATTTCTTGACGTACGAAATGACGAATCGAAGGTTGGCAGTAACGAGACGTTCGGCAGCGCGCTCATCGCCCTTCTGGGCGCGGCGCGCGAGTCGTCGTTCTTCTTCGGGTTCGGTTATGAGGGGTAGCTTCTGGATGTCCTGCAGGTACTGATCGAATGCTGTGGAGGGGGAAGAGCGGAAAAACCCTTTGGACCTGCTCTCGGCCACATGCTCCATACTCGCCCCGTTCCTTTCGTAAAAGGGTGGACGAACCGGAAAGCCTTGCGTGCTCGATACCGCCAGGGGAGCGCACGATAATGTGAGCCCCCGGTTAGGTCAACAGCCACGATTCATACCGTGACGAGTCGTTGTGTCTTCCCGGGGGAATTGCATTGGGGCACAACGATTTGCGGTCCAACGCGTTCGCGTGCGCGCGCGGCGGCGCAATCCCGATGGAACAGCGAACATAGCGAAGTGCCGCTCAAAACCGTGCGTCAGCGGTCCTGAACCGGGGCGCGTCGCGCGCGTCGCCAAATCGAAATCGCGGCGCGAATGACGACGAGGCCGACCGCGATGCCGATCCAGAGTGGCGGAACGTCGAGCAGATACGCCGCGAATGCGAGCCCGGCGATGCTGACGACGATGGCAACGACGAAGAGACGTGCAGCCACTGACACTCCTCGGCAAAGATCAGCGCGAATCCGGCTCGCGAAGCACCGCGAGTACGTCATCATCGCGGACGCGCACGCTCCATTGCGTATCGGCGCCAGCCATGGTGCCGACCGCTGCGGGCAGCGCGTATTCCACCGCGCCTGCTCGCGCTTTCTTGTCCGTACGAGTGAGTGCGAGCAGACGTTCCGGCGACAGCGAGGCCGGGAGCGCCACGGGCAGTCCGGCGCGCTCGACCACCTCTCGCACGCGACTCGAGGTTCCGGTTGCGGCGAGTCCGATGCGCTCGGCGAGGGACGACTCGAACACCATGCCCAAGGCGATGGCCTCGCCGTGCAGCAGGCGGTACTCGCTCGCGGTTTCGATCGCGTGGCCTAACGTATGACCGAAGTTGAGAATCTTGCGCATCCCGCGCTCGCGCTCGTCGCCTAACACAACGCCCGCTTTGATCGTGATGCTGCCGATGATCAGCTCGTGCATCGCGTCCCCGGCCGGATCGGCCAGCAGCGCGGGCAGCGTACCGGCGAGCGAATCGAAATATGCCGCGTCGGTGATGACGCCGTGCTTGATGGCCTCGGCGGCTCCGGCGCGGCGGTGGTTGAGCGGCAACGTCGCCAGCGTCTGCGGATCAGCGATCACCGCTTTCGGTTGATGGAATGCGCCCACCAGATTCTTGCCCGCGGGCGTATCGACGCCCGTCTTGCCGCCGATCGCCGCGTCGATCATCGCCAGAAGTGAGGTGGGCACTTGCACGAACGGGATGCCGCGCATGAACGTCGCGGCGACGAAGCCCGCGAGGTCGCCCACGACACCGCCGCCGAGCGCGATGACGGTAGTGTCGCGGCCGCAGCCCGCGTCGAGCATCTCGTCCGTTAAGCTTGCCCACGTGAGGCGCGTCTTGTGCGCTTCGCCCGGCGGAATGCGGAGGAGCAGCGGGTCGCCGCCGGCGAACGAGGCGATGACGCGCTCGGCGTAGAATCCCGCGACCGTGTCATCGGTGATGACCACGTAGCGATGTGCTGGCGCGACGCGCGCGGCGATCGCGCCCACCGAACCCAGTAGCCCAGGCTCGACGAGGATGTCGCAATGGAGCAGACGGAGAGCGGCGGCGGCGCGTGTCGTGCGCGCTACCACGTCACTTCCGCGGCGCCGGCGCGCCGGTTGGCGACGCGTGCGAGCACGAACAACAGGTCCGAGAGACGATTGAGGTAGATGACGACGACGGGCGGCAGCTCCACCTCGTGACGCAGCGAGATCACACGGCGCTCGGCGCGGCGGCAGACGGTGCGTGCGACGTGCAGTGCTGCCGACTTGGGCGTGCCGCCCGGCAGAATGAATGCGGTAAGCGGCGTGAGCTCGGCTTCGCCATCGTCGATGGCGCGCTCGAGACCTGCGATGCGCGCGTCATCGATGCGCGCTTTCTCGAGTTGCTCGCGCACTTTTTCCGGATGTGGTGTGGCGAGGAGCGCGCCCAGGCTGAACAGATCGCGTTGAATCGGGGCGAGCACTTCATCGATGCGCGGCATCATCTCGATCGACCGCGCGAGGCCGATCACGGCGTTCAACTCATCGACGTCGCCGTAGGCTTCGACGCGCGGATCATCCTTCGAGACGCGACCGCCGCCGAACAATCCCGTGTCGCCTTTGTCACCGGTGCGCGTGTAGATCCGCATGCTCCAGAATCTAACGTTCGTGGCCCAAGCTGGTGAGGACGCGGAGCAGACGGTCAGGTTGGACTACCTGACTACACGACCGGAAGGAAGGCTGGTCGTGGGCTTCTTCGCCCGGTTGAACACGGATCAGGCGACAGGGCCGAGCTCGTCTCACATTACTGGATTCTCAAGAATTCTTGAGAATGTCGTGAGAATTTTGAGAATTGCCCACGGATGGCGTGCCGCAAGTTGGCGTTAGACAAGTGGTTAGGCATGGCGCGCCCTCGGCATGGCGCGTGCCTGTATGGCGACCGTCTCTTTCTGCTCTGGAGCGGTGCATGCGTGCCTCTCGCCCACTCGATCTCATGCTGGTCGTTGGATTGCTGCTCGCTTGCATCCAGGCGTGGCGCGTGGTGACCGCCGTCGCCGCGCCGGTTACGGGACGCAGCTCCATGATGCGTCACGAACGACGCGTCCGTGAATCTCGGACGCTCCTGTTCAGCCCCTGCACGCAGGGCTTCGAGTCCATCAGTCCATGCACGGCGTCGGCCACGGTCTATGTGCACGGTGGGGGGAGCAAGGTGTTTCAACTGCAGAACAACTCGAGCTTCGACGACATTGTGAGCGTCTTCTGCACGAAGCCCGGCGTCGTGTCCGCCTGCTCGGTCACGCCGGGTCTCGATACGGTCAAAGCGGGTCGCTCGAAGAACGTCACGCTGAGCTTCACCGCGGGAGCCGCCGGCGGCACCGGTGTGGTGCTCATCGACGGTTCGGGCAACGTGGACTTGGAGGCGTCCGACACGATCACGGTGAATCCGATTCAGGTGACGCCGAAAGACACGACGATCGCGATGGTGCCGGACACGACGTATACGCAGAGCTTCACGGTCAAGAATCTGGGGAACATCGCCGATACCGTGAATCTGACCAAGCGCTGCGGCGCGGGATTCACCTGCACCCTGCTGACGTCGACACCACTGGCGCTCGCGGCCTCGGGCTCGGGCACGGCGAATGTGAGTGTGACCACGAGCGGCGAGGGCACGGCGGACACGGTGACAGTGAGTGCCATTCCGACGCATGGCGTGGGCGGCGACACCGGCTTGGTCAACGTGAACATCCCGACGCCGCTTGCACCGACGGTGTCGGTGCTGCCGCACAATGGCTACAACCGCAGTATGGCGCTCTGTGCGCTGAGCTGCTTCAACGTGACGGCGGGGTACACGACGCCCGCCTACACCAGCCTGGACGTACCGCGCTCGGTGTCCCTCGTCTACTCGAGCGCGATGGCCTATCCGTTAGGCGTCGTCTCCGTGAATGTCAAGGATGCGAGCCTCCGATTGGCGCAGCAACTTTCTCTCTCCGCCATACGCGGCGGCGTGAACGAGACCTTCACCAACGGCACGACGGAGCTCTACATCGCGCAAAGCAGCACTGATACCACCACGAAGCGACTCGCCGCGCAGCTCTCGACTGTGCTCGCCACGGGCATCTACCACGACACGACGATCATCAAGAGCCGGTGGACGAGCGGCCCCTACGCGGGCACGGTGACCCAGACCAGTGTCCCCACCACGCTCTTGATCGACAACGAACAGGCGAGTCCGTACGGGGCGGGATGGGGCATCGCGGGACTGCAGCATCTTGTCTTCACGTCCGACTCGCTCTCGCTCGCGATCACGAATGGCACGGGGTCGATTCTGCTCTTTACGCGTCCGACCAAAACGTCGCCGTGGGTGTCGCCGTTAGGCGACTTCACGACCCTCACGACGATCCTGAGCGGCGGCACGGTAATGAGCTATCACCGCACGTCGCCCGACGGCACGATGCTCACCTTTTCGCCCACGGGCTATCTGCTCGGCGGCAAGAACCGGTTTGGCGACTCGACCCAGTATCACTACAACGGATCCAATTTGCTCACCGCGATCGTGGACCCGATCGGCGACTCGATGACGCTCGCGTACACGAGCAGCAAACTCAGTACGATCACCGATCCCGGTGGCCGCGTCTCGCATTTCACCGTCGATGGGAGCGGGAACTTGACCACAATCAAGGACCCGACCAACACGACCACGTTCAGCGGGAGCTACGACACGCAGCACCGGTTGACGCAGGTGACGGATCGCGGCAGCAATACGTGGCTCTACCGCTATGACTTCGCCAGCACGATGGCGACGGACAGCACGCCCGCCGTGCTCGCCGACGGCACCACCAAGCGGTTAGGCATACGGTTCCGCTCGACGCTCGCGGCTGAACTGATCGACACCGCCTCGCACACGGGCTCCTCGACGACACCCGCGACGCGTGTGATCGCGGACAGCGTGTGGGCCCTCGTGAGCGCACCCAGCGTGGATTCTGTGCGCTCCCGCGTCGACGCGTTTGGCAACCCGACCGTGACCGAGGACGTCGGCGCGCAGCAGGTCACCACGGTGACGCTCGATAGCGCGTCGCGCGCCACCGAAACCGTCTCGACCGCGCACGGGCAACTGGTGCAGGTGTCGACCGCGGTGTGGAGCGGTCCGGTGGCGACGAAGACGACGGATAGCCAGTCCGGTGCAACGCTCACCTACAAGTACGACGCCACGAACTACCTCGTGACCGGCGTCGGCGGCAATACCGTTCCGGACACACTCTATCTCAATGCCGC
>DATEHK010000083.1:0-11953 GCA_035279625.1 Gemmatimonadaceae bacterium | reverse complement strand
ACCGCCACCGAATGTTTGGCGGCGCGCAGCATGGCTGGCTCTCGCCGCCCCCCTCCTCATCGCTGCGCGCCACGTCGCGTTACCCCCGCAACTCGGCACCATTGTCGTCAGTGGGTCGGTGCGCGACAGCATGGACGCCATCTGGACGCGCAGCAACCAGCACTGGAACGAGCTCGCGGGCGAAAACACCCTCACCCAAATGCTCGGCGCGGGCAAGCCGACACAACGGGAATACATGGGCTGCATGCAGGGGTCTATCTCCCACGACACGCTGTTCGTCACCGGCAGTGTGCCTTCGCACAATATGCGTCAGCTGCAGTTCGCGGTTACCGGTGACTGCGACAGCATCCACGACTTTGTCGGCGCTTGGCATACGCACCCGTACCGCGCCGCCCCGGACGGCCACGCACTCAAGGAAGCAGGCCTGTCGCAACAAGACCTGGCTACCTTCTCGACCGGCAATGATCCCGCGGTCCTCGTGGTTTGGGATGTCGACTCCCTCGACGCAGCAGCCCGCGGTCCCGATGGCAACGTGCTTCACCCCATCACCGTCGTCATGCACTGATCGTTCGCGCACTTCCGCCCGCGCGGTGGCCAGGACTACGTTTCGCGCATGCAGCCAGTCCTGACCGAGGTAGCGAGGGCGGAGGTCGCAACGGCGACCACGCCCTCCGCCGAAGTATCCCGCCTCAGCCACGCAACACGCGAGAAAGAGTCGCGCCTCGTCGCCTGGCTTGCCGCACAGCGCTCGGTCATGCTGGGATTCTCAGGCGGCGTCGACTCCGCTTACCTCGCTGCCGTAGCCACCAAGACGCTGGGTCCGTCGCGCTTCCTGGCCGTGATCGGCCGATCACCCTCGTACCCGGACGCGCAGTGGGACGCGGCTCGCTCACTCGCTGCGCAATTCGATATCCCGGTGCTCGAGGTGAACACGCACGAGATGCTCGACCCGAACTACGTCGCCAATCCATCCAATCGCTGCTACTTCTGCAAGACCGAGCTCTGGTCCGTTCTCCGAACCGTGGCAGAGGAGCGAGGCCTCGCGGCCATCATCGACGGAACTAACGCCGACGACCTCGGCGACTGGCGCCCCGGTCGTCAGGCAGCTCGCGAACACGACGTCTCGTCCCCGTTGGCCGACTTGGGCTTCACCAAAGACGACATCCGCACACTGTCGCGCGAACGCGGACTCCCCACCTGGTCGCAGCCGTCATCGCCGTGCCTGTCGTCGCGATTGCCTTACGGAAGCGCGGTGACCATCGAGCGCCTCGAGCAAGTCGAGCGCGCCGAAGCCGCACTCCGCGCACTCGGCGTCCAGGGCGATCTCCGCGTGCGACACCACGGCGACCTGGCGCGCGTCGAGCTGCCCGCCGGCCAACTCGACACGTGGCTCGCGCCCCACAATCTGCGCGCCCTCGCCGACGCGGTCCGGAGCGCCGGGTTCGCACGCGTGTCGCTCGACCTGAAAGGCTTCCGATCCGGCTCGCTCAACATCATCGGAGCGGCCGCGGGCGCGTGACCGTCCACCCGCTCGCCGCCGCGCTCGCGTCGTTAGGCCTCGAGGCCGGCGTCGAAGCGCGCGACTCGCTGGCGGTGGTCACCGTGCCTAACGCTGAGGCGGCGGCCCCGCTGCGCGATGCGTCGCTCCGGCGCGCCGTGATCGCGCTCGCTGCGGCGCACGGGTTCAAGACAGTGGCGCTCGAGCTCGGAAACGCCGCGGACAACCGTGCGCCTCTTTCTGGCCATTAACCTGCCGGCGCCCGTCCGCCGCGACATCCGCGCGGCCACCGCGCCCATGCGCGACGCCACGCAGGACCACCACACGGTGAAGTGGCTCGACGACGACCACCTCCACCTCACGCTCAAGTTCCTCGGCGAGCAGCCCGACGGCGCGGTCGGCGCGCTGCGCGATGCGCTCACCGCAGCCGTAACACCCCACGCCGCGTTCACCTTCGCCGTCGGCGGCCTGGGCGCATTTCCAAACCTTCATGCGCCACGCGTCGTATGGATGGGCGTGTCACACGACCCGAAGCTCGAGCTGCTGCAGCACGACGTCGAACGCGCGTGCGAATCGTTGGGCTATCCCTTGGACGCGCGCACGTTCCGCCCGCACATCACGCTCGGCCGCGCGCGCGAGCGCGTCGTGCCCGACGATGCGCACGCCATCGCCGGCGCGGCGCGTCGCATTCGCTTTGCGACCGCGGCGCCGGTTCAGAGTGTCGACGTGATGCGAAGCCAGCTCGGTCCCCATGGCGCGCGCCATACGGTGCTCGCCTCGATCCCGCTCGCCGGAGCAGCCTGATGGGGTGCCTGCGGTCGGTGGGATGCCTCGTCATGCTCGGCGTCGTGGGTGGCGCCGCGTGGCTCTTCCGCGCCGACTGGGAACCCGTCGTCAAACGCACGGCGAGCGGGATGTTGTCGTCTCCCGAACAGTCCGCTGCAATCCATTGGGAGCCGATCAGCGCACCCGGCAGCTCGCGGGCACGCGACGCGATCGACGGCCTCGGCGCCCGCAACGGACCCGTGTTCGCGAACGTGGCGCCGGGCGACCTCGCGAGTTACGTGTTCGATGCGCTCACTCGCGCGCTGCCGCCATCGGCGTCGAACGTCGAGGCCGCCGCGATCGGCGAGCAGCTGGCGGTGCGAGCCGACGTCCGACTGGCCGATTTTGGTGGCCCGTCGTCATTCGGTCCGTTGGCCGGCATGTTGGGCGAGCGCGAGCCGGTCCAGTTCATGGGCACACTCGCCATGACGCAGCCCGGACTCGCGGAGTTCCGGGTGTCGAGTCTCAAGATCAAGGATCTCGCGGTGCCCCAGGCCATGATTCCGAAGCTGGTCGAGCGCATGGGCCGCGGACCGCGCCCCGCCGGCGTTTCGCCTAACGCGCTGGCGTTCGCGGTCCCGCGCTACATCGCCGACGTGCGCGTGCACGACGGCAAGATCACCCTGTACAAGACGGTGCCATGAGCCGACGCATCCTGGTGGCCGACGACGAGAAGGGCATCCGCGCCGCGTTAGGCCAACTGCTCGAATACGAAGGCTACGAGGTGCGCGCCGTGGGCACGGCCGTCGACGCCATCGCCGAATTCGAGAAGTGGCGCCCGCACCTCTCGTTCCTCGACGTCAAGATGGGCGGCATCGACGGCCTCGAGGCGCTCAAGAAAATCCGCCAGCTCGATCCGGCGGCGATCGTCGTCATGATCAGCGGACACGGCACCATTCAAACGGCAGTCGAAGCGACGCAGCTCGGCGCGTACGATTTCCTCGAGAAGCCGCTCGACACCGATCGCATTCTTGTCACGCTCCGGAACGCGCTCCAGCACGGCAATCTGCAGGAGGAGAACAAGAGCCTCCGCGAGACGATCGAGTCGCGCTACGAGATCGTCGGCAAATCGTTCGCCATCCGATCGCTCATCGAGAAAGTCGAGCGCGTCGCACCCACGCCGGCGCGCGTGCTCATCAGCGGAGAGAACGGAACGGGCAAAGAACTGGTGGCGCGCGCGGTGCATCGACTGTCGGCGCGTGCGGCGCGTCCGTTCGTCGAGGTGAACTGCGCTGCGATTCCGAGCGAGTTGATCGAGAGCGAATTGTTCGGCCACATGAAGGGCTCGTTCACCGGTGCCATCGCCGATCGCGCGGGAAAATTCGAGCAGGCGGATGGGGGCACGTTGTTCCTCGATGAAGTGGGCGACATGAGTCTCTCCGCGCAGGCGAAGGTGCTGCGCGTGCTCGAGGACGGCGTCGTCACGCGCATTGGCGGATCCAAACCGGCGGCCGTCGACGTGCGCGTGATCGCGGCCACCAACAAAAACCTGGAAGCCGAGATTCACGAGAATCGCTTTCGCGAGGACTTGTACTACCGCCTCAACGTCGTGCCCATCTCGGTTCCAGCGCTCCGCGAGCGGCGCGAGGACATTCCACTCCTCGTCGCGCACTTCACGGCGGTATTGACCAGGCAGCAGGGCATGGCGGCGCGCACCTTCACACCCGACGCGATCGAGCGGCTCGCTACGTACGATTGGCCGGGCAACGTGCGCGAGTTGCGCAACACGGTCGAGCGGATTCTGATTCTCGCCTCCAATCCACGCGTTCCGGCAGCCGACGTCGAGCGTCTCGTTGGGCAGCGGGCGGCCGAGGGCAGCACGTTCGGCTCTCTGCTCGAGAGCCGCACCTTCGAAGATTTCAAGGATGCGGCCGAGCGGGCATTCTTGCTGGCGAAGCTCCGGGAGCATGATTGGAACGTGTCGGAGACGGCGCGGTTGCTGGACATGCCGCGCTCCAACCTGTACAAGAAGATCGAGCGCTATGGTCTCACGCGCGAGCATGCGTAGCCGCCATCGGTCGCGGAGGGTGCGATGAGCACGGATTGGGACAAGGAGCTGCGCAAGATCGACCACCAGCTCGAGTCGCTGTCCGACGACGCGCTGCTTCCCACGCAGAAAGGGAAGCCGTCCCGTTCGTCCAAGGCGTCGCCCGCGGCGCCCGCGGAAGCGAACGCGCCGCCGGCGCCGCGCAAGACTTCCACCCTCGGCGTGCTCGCGCGCTTGCTGCTGGCGGTTGGGTTAGGCGTAGCGATCATGTTCTGGCCGTACTCCACCAAGTGCGGACTCGGCCTCTTCGGCTATCTCGCCGCGTCGCTCATGATCATCATCGCCGGCGGCTGGAGCGCGATCTGGACGTGGCGGCATCGCTCGGCGAGCGGACACGTGCTGTCGCTGCTACTCATTCTTTGGGGAAGCCTCCTCGCGGCGCAACAAGTATTGCCGCGCGTCGGCTACGCCAAGTCCGACCCCCTGCATCCGGCCATCTGGATGTGCCCATGAGTCACGAACCGCAACCTACACGTCGTACAACGATGCCCTTTCAGAACTTCATTGGCGGACGCTGGACGGATGCATGCACCGGCGCCACGTTCGAGAACATCAATCCGGCCGATACGAGCGACGTGATTGGCACCTTCCCGCGCTCGACAGCGGATGACGTGAATCGCGCGGTAGCGTCTTCCAAAAAAGGATTCGACATCTGGAAACGCACGCCGGCGCCGGGCCGCGGCGACGTGCTGCGCCGCGTGGGCGACCTGATGAGCGGGCGCAAGGACGATATCGCGTCGCTCATGACGCGCGAGATGGGGAAGCCCTTGAGCGAAACGAAGGGTGATGTCCAGGAAGGCATCGACACGGCATACTACGCCGCGTCCGAAGGCCGCCGCCTCTTCGGCCACACGGTGCCGAGTGAGCTGCGCAACAAGTGGGCGATGAGTTTTAGGCGGCCGATCGGCATCGCCGGTCTGGTGACGCCGTTCAATTTCCCTATGGCGATTCCGACCTGGAAAATGTTTCCCGCGCTGCTGTGCGGGAACTCGGTCATCATCAAACCGGCGGAAGATGTGCCGCACACCGTCACGGTGTTAGTCGAGCTGCTGCTCGAGGCGGGCCTGCCGCCCGAAGTGATCCAGCTCGTCCACGGACACGGCGAGGATGCGGGTGCTGCGTTAGTCGAGCACCCCGACGTGCCGATCATTTCGTTCACCGGCTCCACGGAGACGGGCCGCATCGTGGGCGAGATTTGCGGCCGCATGCACAAGCGGCTGTCGCTCGAGATGGGCGGTAAGAACGCGATGATCGTGCTGAACGATGCGGATCTCGATCTCGCGTTGGAGGGTGTGCTCTGGGGCGCCTTCGGCACCACGGGCCAGCGCTGCACGGCCACCAGCCGCCTCATTGTGCAGGACGGCGTGCACGACTCGTTCGTCTCCATGCTGGAGAAGCGTGTGCGCGCGCTTCGGTTGGGCGACGGCCGCACGGACGGCACCGACGTTGGGCCGCTCATCAATCGCAGCGCGGTCGAGAAAGTGGAGCGCTACGTCGCGGTGGGCCGCGCCGAGGGCGCCGAGCTGCGCTGCGGCGGCACGCGCGCCACGTCGGCGGGGCTCGATCGCGGCCACTACTTCGAGCCCACGATTTTCACGGGCGTCAAAGCGGGGTCGCGCCTCGAGCAGGAGGAGATCTTCGGACCGCTCCTCTCGGTGATTCGCGTGCGCACGCCCGACGAAGCGTTCACGGTGAACAACGACGTGAAGTACGGTCTCTCGTCGTCACTCTATACGAGTGACGTGTCGCTCGCCTTCCGCGGACTGAACGAGCTGGACAACGGTATCACGTACATCAATGCTCCAACCATTGGCGCCGAGGCACACTTGCCGTTCGGCGGTGTGAAGCAGACCGGCAACGGACATCGCGAAGGGGGCTGGGAAGTGTACGAGTTCTACTCGGAGACCAAGGTTGGATACGTCGATTTCTCCGGCAAATTGCAGCGCGCGCAGATCGATACGGGTAATGCGTAACCGCCCCTTGCCGCTCTTCCACGTCGCCGTCTATCATTGACGGAGCCTTCCTTTGCGTCGTTGCAGATGACCGACCGCGCTCCCGCCGCCATTCCCACCTTGAGGTCCGTCACGGACGAGCACCGCGCGGAAGTGTTGCGCGCGATGAACCGGACGACGTGGCGTTGGAGTGCATTCGCGGACTATGCGCGCACCGTGATCATCGCGGTGGTGCTGTTCATGTTGGCGCGCACGTTCATCATGGAAGCATTCAAGATCCCATCGGCGAGCATGGAGCAAACGCTGCTGGTGGGCGACTTCCTGTTGGTCAACAAGGCGGTGTTCGGAGCGGAGATTCCGTTCACGCATTTACGCATGCCAGCGTTTCGCGACCCGCATCGCGGCGAGGTGATCGTCTTTCACTTCCCGCGAGACGGCACGCCCTACGTGAAGCGGCTCATTGGCGTGCCGGGCGACACAGTGGAAATGCGCAATGATACAGTCGTCGTGAACGGCGTCGCGAAACGTGAGCCGTATGTCGAACACGTGACGGCCGACTCGGCAGATCAGTCGCTCGCAGATTTCGATTGGCAACGCAATTTTTTGGTCAAGCGCGCGGAAGCGAGCGCGGGCTATCATCCTTCGCGTAACACCTGGGGTCCGCTGATCGTCCCCCCAAACAACTACTTCGTCTTAGGCGACAATCGCGATATTTCATCGGACAGCCGCTATTGGGGCTTCGTGCCCAAGAGACTCTTGATCGGCAAGCCGATGTTCGTGTACTACAGTTACGCACACGACGACAAGCATTCATATCCGTGGCTCACCGACATTCGGTGGCACCGGCTCGGAACGATAATCCGCTGAGGCATCACTGGCCCATCGGGGAGCCCGTCCCCGACCGAGCCGCCACGTGTGGCTGCGTTGTTCGCCCGCAGGAGCTGTCGTCCGTATGGCCGTAACCGGCAACAAAAAGGCGTCCTTCGACGAAGGGTCGCTCGATCAATACCTCCGCGACATCAGCGCGTATCCGCTCATCGATCGCGATGAAGAGGTGCGGCTGGCGCAGCGGATTCGCACCGGCGACGGCGACGCACTCGACAAGTTGGTGCGCTCCAACCTGCGCTTCGTCGTGTCGGTGGCGAAGAAATATCAGAACCAGGGCGTGGCCCTCGCGGATCTGATCAACGAGGGCAACCTCGGCCTCATCCGCGCCGCGCACAAGTTCGACGAAACGAAGGGCATCAAGTTCATCTCATACGCGGTGTGGTGGATCCGGCAGGCAATCCTGCAGGCGCTGGCGGAGCAATCGCGCATCGTGCGCGTCCCGCTCAATCGTGCCGGCACGCTGCACCGGATCGGCAAGCGCGCCAACGCGCTGCTCCAGGAATTGGGACGGGAGCCCACCCACGAGGAGATTGCCGAGGAGATGGATATCACCGAGGAAGAGGTCGCGAAGACGATCTCGATCTCGCAAACCCACCTCTCGCTCGACGCGCCGCTCACCCCAGGCGAAGACAACAAGCTTCTCGACTATCTCCCCGACAATCTGAATCCGACGCCCGACGAGCAGACGTTCGAGAAGGCGCTCACCGAAGCGATCGAGGAGTCGCTGTCGTCGCTCAAGGAGCGCGAGGCGAAGATTCTGCGGCTGTACTTCGGCCTCGACGGCGAGGAGCCGATGACGCTGGAGCAGATCGGCTCTCTGTTAGGCATCACGCGCGAGCGGGTGCGGCAGATCAAGGAAAAGGCGTTGTCCCGGCTGCGCCACGTGTCGCGCGCGCGGGCGCTGGAATCCTTCCTCGGTTAGGCACGACCCCGAGCAATTGAACGGGACGTTGGCCCCGCGGTGCGCGCGCCCCGTGAGCGGGCGTTGACGCGCACCGCCTGCCGTATTACCTTTCTGTCAACAGCGTAATACTGGGACGAGCCATGAAAAACGTGTCGTTCAAGTTGCCCCAAGAATTGGATGAGGCGTTGACCAAGTTGGCGCGCACGCGCAAGACGAGCCGGTCGGCGCTCGTACGTGAGGCGCTCGCGGCGTACACGGTGGCGGGGCGTACGTCCGTTACCGGATCCGTCGACGCGATCACTCCGGGCGTCGATGGCCCCCGCGACCTGTCGAGCAATTCGCGGCACCTGGCGCGCTACGGGAAGTGACGAGGGTTCTCCTCGACACCGGCCCACTGGTCGCGCTGCTCAATCGGCGCGACCAGTATCACCAATGGGCACGATCGATCCTCGACACGGTGACGCCGCCCGTGTTCACGTGCGAGTCCGTACTGTCCGAGGCGTGCTTTCTCCTGGCGCGCGTCGACGGCGGACCGGAGGCAGTGCTCGCGCTCGTCGGCGCGGACGTTATCCGCGTGGAGTTCCAGATCGGTGTGGAAATCGCCGCGGTCCGGCAACTGGTGCGGCGCTATGCGAGTGTACCCATGTCATTTGCAGACGCCTGTCTGGTGCGCATGACCGAGCTCCAATTGCGCAGCGTCGTGCTCACGATCGATAGCGACTTCAAGCGCTATCGCCGCAATCGGCGGCACCTGGTGCCGGTGATCATGCCGCGGTAGCGGCCGCCTTCCAACGGGCGGTGTTGCGTCTCGTCGTTCCGCGGATATCGTATCCAGCGATCCACGGACGTCGGAACCCCATCACCCCGCCACAACCAGACATGCTTCGAGTTTCGTTCCGCGTGTTCGTCGCGGGCGCGTCGGTCGCGCTCGCGTTCCTATCGTCGCGCGCCGCCGCGCAAGATGAAGACAACGCACCGGAGGCGCGCACTCGTGGCGCGGCCGTCGACGGCGTCGACATAAGTGCGCTCAAGTTCCGCTACATCGGTCCGCAAGGAAACAGAGTGGCCTCCGTCGTGGGCGAGCCCGGCAATCTCAACGTGTACTACGCCGGCGCGGCGTCGGGCGGGATCTGGAAATCCGTGGACGCCGGAATCCATTGGCGGCCGGTGTTCGACTCGATGCCGGCGCAATCGATCGGCGCGATCGCGATCGCGCCATCCGATCATCAGATCATCTGGGCGGGTACGGGCGAGAGCTTCATTCGCAGCAACGTCTCGATCGGCGACGGCGTGTACAAGTCGACCGACGGCGGCGCGACGTGGACGCACATGGGCCTCGAGCGCACGGGGCGCATCGCGCGCATCGTGATCGATCCGCAGAACGCGAACGTCGTGTTCGTGGCCGCCGAGGGGCAAGGATACGGCGCCCAACCGGAGCGCGGCGTGTTCCGTTCGACCGACGGCGGGAAGACGTGGGACAAGGTGTTGTTCGTGAACGATTCCACGGGCGCGTCGGATCTGGCGATGGACCCCACCAATCCCCGCATCCTCGTGGCGGGGATGTGGTCGTTCGTGATCCACACGTGGGGCAAGTTTTCGGGCGGCCCCGGCAGCGGTGTCTACATCTCGCACGACGGCGGCACCACCTGGAAACGCGCCACGGCCGGGCTCCCCAAAGCTCCGTTAGGCAAGGTGGCGGTGGCGATTGCGCCCAACGACCCGAGCCGGTGGTACGCGCTCATCGAGACGGGCTGGGAAGGGAAGGGCGCGCTCTGGCGCTCCGACGACGGCGGCGACCACTGGCACGTCGTCTCCTACAGCCACCTGCTGGCCGAGCGCCCGCACTACTACACGCGCATCATGGTGTCGCCGGCCACGCCTAACGAGGTGTACTTCCCGTCCAACTTCCTCATGCGGTCGCTCGACGGCGGCGAGACGGCCGAGGTCATGCCGTGGGGAGGCGACACGCACGACATGTGGGCCGACCCGACCAACGCGGACCGCATGATGATCGGCGACGATGGCGGGATTCAGATCACGACCACGCACGGCAAGCAGTGGCACCGCGTGGTGCTGCCCATCGCGCAGATCTATCACGTCGCCGTCGACAACGCGATTCCGTACAACGTGTACGGCAACGAGCAGGACTACACGGCCGTGCGCGGGCCGAGCAACAGCCAGGGCTTCGGCATCCCGTCGGCGCTGTGGCAGACCACCGGCGGATGCGAATCGGGTTTCTCGTATCCCGACCTGGTCGACACGACCATCGTGTGGGGCGGCTGCTACGAGGGCGGTCTCGAAAAGTTCAGCCTCACGTCCAAGCAGTCGCACTCGGTGGACCCGTGGCCCGAGCGCGCGCTCGACGGGCCAGCCGACAGCGCCAAGTATCGCTGGAACTGGACGCAACCCATGGCGATCTCGCCGTGGGACCACAACACGGTGTACGTGGGGAGCCAGTACGTGCACCGCACCACCGACGGCGGCCTGACGTGGAGCGTGATCAGCCCGGACCTGACCACCGCCGACACGGCCAAGATGCACAGCTCCGGTGGCCTAACGGACGACAACCTGGGCGTCGAGTACTGCTGCACCCTGTTCGCCATCGCCGAGTCGCCCGTGACGCGCGGGCTCATCTGGGCGGGGTCCAACGACGGCAAGGTGCACGTCACGCGCGATGCAGGCGCGCACTGGACCGACGTCACGCCCACATCGGCCGAGTTTCCGAAGGGCGGCACGATCAGCAACATCGAGCCGTCGCGATACGACGCGGGCCGCGCATACATCTCCGTGGATGCGCACCAGGAGAACAACCGCGATCCGTTCATCTATGAGACCACGGACTACGGGCGCACGTGGCGCTTTATCGCCGCCGGCATCCCCAAGAGCGTGTTCAGCTACGTGGGCATCGTGCGCGAAGACCCGAAGCGCAACGGCATGCTCTACGCCGGCACCGAGAACGGACTGTACGTCTCGCTAGACGACGGCGCGCATTGGTTCCCGCTGCAATCGAATCTGCCGCACGCGCCGGTCACGTGGATCGTGGTGCAGGAACACTTCGATGACCTCGTGATCTCCACCAAGGGCCGCGGCTTCTGGGTATTGGACAACGTGGCGCCGCTGCGTGGCATAAGCACGGAGCTCGCATCCAAGTCCGCGTACTTGTTCGAACCGCGCGAAGCGTATCGCTTCCGCGGGTCCAACCGGATCAAGGGCGATCCCGACGACATCTCGGCCGGCCGCAATCCGCCGTACGGCGCCGTGATCGACTATTTCCTCAAGGACAGCACGAAGGATTCGGTGCACATCACGATCCGCGATCCGCACAACGCGGAGGTACGGCGGTTGTCGGCTGCCGGCGTAGCGGGCCTCAACCGCACGTGGTGGGATCTGCGATACGAGCACACGCATACGGTCGAGCTGCGGACCACGCCCAAGGGGTATCCGCAGATCTGGACCGACAAGCGCTTCATCGGGAAGCTCACGCGGCGGGTCTATCACTACGGCATCGAAGATCCTGTGTTAGGCCCGCTCGTGGCGCCGGGCACCTACACCGTGGAGCTCGACGTGGGCGGCCGGAAGCTCACGCAGCCGCTGACGGTGCTCAAGGATCCCCATTCGGGCGGTTCGGCGGCCGACGCGCAAGCGCAGAGCGCGCTCGCGTACGGTGTGTACCAGGAAATCGATTCCGCGGTCGACGCGATCAATCGCATCGAGAAGGTGCGCAAGCAGCTCGAGGACCTGCGCGAGATGTACGGGCACGACTCGTCGTTCAAGTCCGTGCTCGCGGATGCGAAGACGCTCGAGGGCAAGCTCGACGGCGTCGAGAACCAGCTGCTCGA
>DATEHK010000082.1:0-2388 GCA_035279625.1 Gemmatimonadaceae bacterium | reverse complement strand
GCGGACAGCGGATGCGGCACATCCCGCACTTCATCGCCCTCGCCTAAGCGAATGAAATTCGGGAAATTGTTCTGGACGATCCCCAGATGGTCCTGGTGGTATCGAATGTCGGTGGGCAAAAGCAGCGTGTCGCGACGGCCTTCGATGATCTGCTTGCTCAGATCGGGCGCGCGCCAGTAAACTTGGAGTGCTAACTCGTCCGTCTTCACGACCGACGGCGGATCGGGAAAGCCCTGGCCGAACTGGACGAGAAAGGTGAGGTAGCCGTGGGCGGTGGCGCGATAGTCCACCAGCGTACTGTCCGCGAGCTGCTCGGCCCGGCCTTGGGTGGCGCGCTCCACGAGCGCCATCGTGCGCGGGTCATCCCATGCCTGCGCGCCGGCGGGTTGTGCGGCGGTCGCGAGACCCACCAGAACACATAGCGCGGCGGCATGCGCCGCGGAGAACCGAAGCATGATCGACAAATGTCGCGGGCGCCGTAGCGAGCGGCAAGCGACGCGATGATGGGAGTCGACCACTTCATGGCGCTCGCCGAACGCGGCGGCCTCATTCCCGTGTGGCGCGACTGTCTGCTCGACGCAGACACGCCGGTCTCGGCGTTCGCGAAGCTCAAGCGCGGCCCGTTCGCGTTTCTATTGGAGTCCGCCCCGGCGGGCGGCGAAACCTGGGCGCGGTACACGTTCCTGGGCACCGAGCCGCGCGCCGCGTGGCGTCTGCGCGATGGTGTGGTGGACGACTGGACGCCCGCCGCAGGGTGGCACGGTGCGCGCCGGCCCGCCGATCCGTTGGGCGATCTCCGCGCACGCCTCACGGAATTCGAGCCCGCGGACGTGCCCGAGTTGGGCGCGTTCTGGAGCGGTGCCGTGGGCTTCTTCGGTTACGACGTGGTCCGGCTGCTCGAGCAGCTGCCTAACGCACCGCCGCGGGCCCTCGACGTCCCCGACGCGGTGTTCGTGTTCACGCGCGCGTTGGTCATCATCGACAACCTGCGCGCCCAGGCGCGGGTGGTGGTCGGCGTGCCGGTCACCGCCGGCTCCGATGCGGCCACGATGCGCCGCCTCCACGGCGAGGCCGAATGCGAGATCGACGAGGTGATCGCGCGCCTCCAGGGCCCCGGCCATCTGCCTCCCTTGGCGCTCGACGCATATGCGCCACCGGCTACCGGCACGTCATCGTACTCGCGCGAGCGCTTCGAGCGCGATGTCGAGCGCATTCGCGAATACATTTTCGCCGGCGATTGCTTTCAGGCGTTGCTCGCGCGACGCATCTCGGTGCCGCTGGACTTCGAGCCGTTGTCGCTCTATCGCGCGCTCCGGGCGCTCAACCCGTCGCCCTACATGTACCACCTCGAGATGGATGGGATGGAGCTCGTGGGCAGCTCGCCCGAGCTGCTCGTGCGCGTGGCCGACGGCACGGTTACCGTTAGGCCGATCGCCGGGACGCGCCCGCGCGGCACCACGCCCGAGGACGATGCCCGTCTGAGCGCCGAGCTCCTCGCCGACGAAAAAGAGCGCGCCGAACACGTGATGCTCGTGGACCTGGGCCGCAACGACGTGGGACGCATCGCCGCCTACGGTTCGGTGCGCGTGACGGATCTCATGGTGGTCGAGAAGTACAGCCACGTGCTCCACATCGTGAGTCAGGTGGAAGGCACGCTCCCGGACGATGCATCGGCCATCGATGTTTTTCGCGCGACGTTCCCCGCCGGCACGATGACCGGCGCGCCGAAAGTCCGCGCGATGCAGATCATCGATGAGCTCGAGCCGGAACGGCGCGGGCCGTACGCCGGCGCGGTGGGCTACATCGCCGCCGGCGACCGCCGCATGGATCTCGCGATCACCATCCGGACATGCGTGATCGCCGACGGGCAGGCGAACGTGCAGGCGGGCGCGGGCATCGTGGCCGATTCGGTGCCGGCGCGCGAATGGGAAGAAACGGAAAACAAGGCGCGGGCGCTGCTCACGGCGATAGGCCGGGTGCGCGCCGCGCGCCGCTGACTCAACCCGACGCCGCCTTGGGGCTGCTGTTCCACGACTCGAGCTCGATCTTCCATTCTCCGTTAGACTGCCGCTTGAGCACCAGGGTGATCTTCCCCTCGGTTTCGAACGGTTGCTGCGGCGACGGGAACTCGATCCGCTGGCGGTTGATACCCCACTCGTACGCCCAGTCGCCTACCACGGTAACCTGCTTCCAGTCGATGGTGCAGTAGACCATCTTCGCACCTCTGAGTCCCGGCGTTAGGCCTGAGAGCCACGCCGCGATCACGGCCTTCCCCACCATGGGCTGGAGCCCCTGGATGAGGTCCACGCCGTCGTCGGCCCAGAGCGCGGCCGACGCGGCATTGTCCATGTCCCGGCACGCCTTCACTTCCCGGGCGTTGACGGAGTC
>DATEHK010000081.1:0-12128 GCA_035279625.1 Gemmatimonadaceae bacterium | reverse complement strand
AGTGATCGCACTGAGCCTCGCGCCGCCGAGCGATCCTTCAGTTTCCTTCAGTTTCCTTTTCGTTATCCCTTGTGACAGAGCGAGGAAGCCCTCCACGCGCGCCATCGTGAGCCCTCATGTCGTGCTTTCGCAGGAGGTCTGATTCGAGGCTGATGGCCGTCCCGCGTGGAGGGCTTCCTCGCTCTGTCACAAGGATCACGAAAAGGAAACTGAAGGATCGCTCGGCTGCGCCGAACCACGCGCGGCTGCCCGTGGCGAGATGAGCGTCGTTGTTGTTGAAAAACAAAACGGCGGATGGTCACCGACCGATGCGCACGCCAGCCCTCGGAGCGATCGATTCGATCCGGCAGTGTTCGCCGTTGTCCGCGTTTCAATGTCGTAGTCACTCGACCGCCGCCCTTACTCACGCACGCGGAGCGATGCCTCCTGTCACGCCGAATCCCGAAATTCCCCGAAGACCCCAAAAAAAGGAATATCGCCGAGGGGACACGATGCTGGTCATTCCCGGCTCGGCTGTCAAGGAAGTTCTCCTAACCGTGACGACAGTAGCACGGTTGAGAAGGCAGTGGAGACGGGCTTGGCGGCCTCTTCTATGTCATGGTGTCGTCATCCCTGCTATGTCAAAGTCCTCGCGAAATTCTGTCATACGCGTATCTTGGTAACGACTGCCCGGCGGGTTGGGCGAAGGTCGATTGTCACGGGGCGTGAGTCATCCGGCGTATGGCGGATCGCAAGGTGGCGCGATCCGCGCGCGCGCCGGGACCGAGGGTGGCGCCATGACGATGGTATTGGTGATCGAGGAGGATCGCTCCGCGTCCGAGTGGCTAGTGCGGACGCTGCAGACAGGTGGACACGCGGTCGAGTTCACGGGGAACGTCGAGACGGGACTGGACCGGTTGCGCTCCCTGCCGCGCACGGATCTCGTGCTCGTCGATCTCGCGCTGCCGCGCACGACGGGGTTTCAGTTTCTGCGCGAGTTGCGTGAGGAACGGAACGACCTGCCGGTGATGGCGTTGAGCGCGCAGGCCGACGAGGCCGACCGCGTTCAGACGTTTCGGTTAGGCGCGGACCATCTCGTGGTGCAGCCGATCAGCGCGACCGAGCTCCTGGCCCGGGTAGACTGTCTCATCGAACGTTCGCGCGCGCGGCGCGCACCGCCCGACGGCATACCATCTTTTTCGAGCCCATACCGCTTCGGTGATGTCGAAGTGAATGCGGCAACGCGTCAGGTTAGGCGCGGCGGCACGGCCGTGCAATTGGCGCCGCTCGAACTCGAGTTGCTCCTGGCGCTCATCCGGCGGGAAGGCGCAGCGGCCGCGCGTGTCGAGCTGCTCAAGGAAGTTTGGGGCTACGAATCCGATGTTGTGAGCCGTACGCTCGACACGCACGTGGCCAACTTGCGGAACAAGCTCGAACGGGAGCCCGCTGTGCCACGACACATCTTGACAGTACGCAAGACCGGATACCGGTTGCAGACCTGAAGGGGTGTTGGTGCTCACGTCGTTAGGCGATGACGCCTGGGAGGTCTCATGCGAGGCTCTGTGTGCGGCAGCGTAGTGGGCCTCGCAGGCGCAGCTGTCTTCATCGCGTGTGCCGGGCACTCGGCGCCACGGACGCGATCCGGGCCGGTTGAGCCGGATGTGAAGAGCGCCGGCGATGCAATCATTTTGAGCGGGAGCCTCCTGCATCAGCAGAGTCGGTCACTGCTGAACCTCATGCGAGCGCGCGTCCCGTCCATTCAAATCGTGGATGATCAGCCGTGCCCCGATGTGTATCTGCGGGGCCGCTCGACGATCGTCAGCCCTTCCAATCCGGCCATTTATGTGGACGGGCAGCGCGCCACGAACACGTGCGTCCTCGACATGGTGAATTCGTTGGATCTCGATCGCGTGGAGATCTACCCGTCCGGTCAGCCGCGAGGCTATCTCAGCGATCCGTACGGCGTGATCCTCATGTTTCTTCGCACGTCCGACTAACGGAAACCCCCCGAGATCATTCGGGGGGCTTCGTGTCGACTCCGAAACGCGCGTGCGGCTTACGGGCCGGTCGGCTCGTTGCAGCCCGAGGTGTGTGTCGGTGCCGCGGTCGGATTCTTGTCCCACCACATCCGGGTGGCGAAATCATCTTGACCGCCCATGTCAGTCAATGCAGCCTGCACATTGGAAGCATTGGTCGTATACTCGGTTTGCGAGTACTCGAGGCGGCGCGGAATGAAGTTGACGATTGCGGCCGGACCGGCGTGCAACGTGACCGGTTGACAGGTACGCCTCCACTCCGCCCACGCTTGAGTGCCGTCGCCGTACAGCGCAACCCACTTCTGCACGGCGATTTCATCGAGGCCCGCCGTGCCTGGCGTGTACGCCACTCCCGATTTCCCCATATACGTCGTGACTGCCGCTTCGTCGGTGACGCCCCACTGATCCATCGATGCTTGGATGGCCCCATAGTAATCTGCGGCGGCCTGGGAGGGGCTTAGTCCGCCCATACTCCGCTCGGCTGCTTCCGCCTCGATGAACATCAGCTCCGAGAACGTCATCAGCTTCGACGGGTACTTGAGTCCGGATCCGTCGCCGTACGTGCCGTACGCGGTGGCGCCGGGGTAGAAGATGACCCCAGGTCGCGACGCCGTATTCAGATACGCACCCGCGTCTGCCTGCGACAGGCCGTTAGGCATCCCCCCGTACCCGCTGGGGAACAGCGACGAGTCCTGCACCGGTTGGGCGTAAATTGGAATGCGCGGATCGTCGTTCGCCGACATGACGTTCATGAGCGTCTGCGACATCCGGTGATCATCGCGCGATTCGAAGTTGTCGGCCCACGGGTTGTCGAACTGCCCATCCCCAGGCCACGAGATTTGCGCATTGTCACTGTTGCTCGTGAATACGCCACCCGGATCCGACAACGCAGCGGCGAGCTGCGTGTTTGCGTCGGTCGGATCCACATTGACAATTCGCACCGCCAGGCGAGCGCGGAGCGAATTTCCGAACTTCACCCATTTCTTGACGTCTCCAGCGTACAGCGGATCGGCCGCACCCAGTCCTGTGGAATCCGTCGCCTCCATGGCCGCAACGGCGGCACTGAGGCGCGCGAAGAAAGACGTGTAGATGTCCTGTTGTTTGTCGTATGCAGGAGTGAGCGTACCACCGATCGAATCGAGACCCAGCGCCTGCGAATACGGAATGTCACCCCACAGATCTGTCATGTATTCAAAGACCCAGATTTGCATGACGGTCGCCGGTCCCCAGATCGCAGGATTTTGCTCGGCCTGCCCCTTCTGGATCACTTTGCGGAGATCCTGGAGCTCCTGGTAGTAGGCAGCATCAAACCACGCGTACGTGTCCGGTCCCTGCAAACGTGAGTACTGGTCCTCCTGCGGATATTGCGCTTCCGCGAGGTGTTGGGTGATCCACTCGGTCGAGCGGAGGTCGCGCGCATTTCCTACCCAATGCGCGCCGGTCACGACGGCGTTCGTGAACACGGGGCCCGCGGGAGCGTCGGTCGGATTGTTCGGGTTTGTATTGATCGTGGGAAGGCTGCTGTTGTCGCAGGCAAAGGTGCCAATCGCCAGTGCGACGCCACCCACGATCGAGAGGATGCGCTTTGTCATGGTGCGTGTCTCTCCGATTCGTGGTGGCTAGGGCGTGACCTGAAGCGAGATACCGAACGACTTGGGATTCGGCAGCGCCGCGAATTCAACGCCCTGGAAGTTGCCTGCCTGCATGGCGAACTCCGGATCGATGTTCGGCACCTTGGTGTTGGTCCACAGGTTGCGGCCGAAGAGAGCGATGTTCAGTTGGGCCACGTGTATGGCGTCGGTCAGATTGTGTGGAACGTCGAACCCGACGCGCACCTCGCGGAGCTTGAGGTAACTGTCCTTGTAGACGAAGGGTTGGTGAATCTCGAAGAGACTCTGTTCGTACTCTTCGGTCGTCACAACGGTCGTGTTAGGCTGTCCCGTGGCCTGATCGATGCCCTTGATGACCAGACCGGGATTGTTCCAGTCCTTCTCACGGCCATGCAGGGTCGACGCGAGAACACCGGTCTCGACGCCGAAGAAGTTCGTGACGCTGAAGATCGATCCGCCCTCATGGATATCGAGCAGGGCCGACAGCGTCACGTTCTTGATGCGAAATTCGTTGTTCCAACCGCCGGTCCAGTCGGGCTGCACGCTGCCGAGCACCTTCTGCGGTCCGATCTGCGGCAGACCGTTGGACAGCAGCAGCTGTCCCGTCGCGCTGTCACGCAGCTCCGTGTACCCGTACAGGGCGCCGTACGGTTGACCCTTGCGTGCTTCGACGTTGAGGGCCCAAGAGCTGCCGAGGACGATAGTCTGAATGTCCTGAGACAGCGCGTCGACCCTGCTACGGTTCATTGCGAAGCTGAACGTCGTGTTCCATTCGAAGGTGCCGCCCTGCGTGCGGACCGGCGTGAGGTTGAGTAACGCCTCGACGCCCTTGTTCGAGATTCTGCCGGCGTTGATCCATTTCTCCTGGTAGCCGGTGGTCGGCGATACCGGAACGGCGATGATCTGGTTCGACGTCGCCTTGTCGTAGTACGACGCGTCGATGCTCGCACGATCGCCGAACAAACCGAGCTCGAAGCCGACTTCGTTGGAGCGGGTGATCTCCGGCTTGAGGTTCGGATTGGCCAGGGCATCCGCCAACGAGTACAGCTGCTGCCCGGAGTACTTGACCGATTGGCCATTGAACGTCGTCGCCAACGAGTACGGCTGCGCGCTGCTCCCAACCTTCGCAATCGCACCGCGCAACTTCAGGTACGAGAGCACGCCGGACTTGAGCGATGGGATCGCGTTAGTCAGGATGACGGACGTGTTGACGGACGGATAGAAATACGAGTCGTTGTTCGCCGGCAGCGTGGACGACCAGTCGTTGCGAGCGGTGCCCTCGATGGTCCACCACTGATCCCACGTGAATGACGCGGAGCCGAATACGCTGTTCGTCTGCTCCTTCTCGGCGTACTGGTCCAGGGTGGGCGCGATAGCCGCGTTGCTCACGTTGTAAATGCCGGGAACGGAGATGCCCAGCGTCTGCTGCTGGTTGTCCTGGAACGATTGCTTGTTCTGCGCAGCCGCGACGAGACCGGAGAGCTGGATGCGATCGGTCACCTGCTTCGTGGCGTTCACCAGCGCCGTCGTGGTGTAGTCCGTCTGGTTGTCGTTGTAGAGCGTGAACGCGCCCGCGTAGCCTAACTTGGCGAAACCAGCGCCCGCCCAACTGACGTTCTGGGACGCAATGTTCTGCGAGTTGGTGGTGCTGAAGATGTTCCCCCCC
This sequence comes from Gemmatimonadaceae bacterium, assembly GCA_035279625.1. GTDB lineage: Bacteria > Gemmatimonadota > Gemmatimonadetes > Gemmatimonadales > Gemmatimonadaceae > JADGGM01. Next base: position 6,837 of record DATEHK010000081.1, on the reverse strand, counting down.
GCGCGCGCCGTCGCGGACAGCCAGTCGTTGATCTGATAGGTCGCGCTCACCGACCCGAGGTACTGGTCGCGCGTATCGGCCTGCGGATTGTCGTACTGGAGGAAATACGGGTTGCTGTGGTAGTTGGTATTCCAGTTGTAGCGATTGCCGAACGCGTCGAACTTGTTGTAGTTCGCCTTGAGCGCGGCCATGTCGACCTGCCGCCCGAACCACACGTCGAGCCCTTCAAGAATACCGGCATTGTATCCGACGCCCGCGCGATTGAGGCCGTTGTTGCGCAGAAACTCGAAGCTGGCGTTCGTAGTGATTTTATTGCCGATCTTGAGGTTGCCGGCGAGGGAACTGGTCCACTTGTGGAAGAAGTTGTTAGGCACAATGCCATTCACGTTCTGGACGCCGACGGCCATGCGCGCATTGGCGTTGTTCGTGCCGCCGTTCACGGACAGGTCGACGTCGGATGTGCCGCCGGTGTTGAAGAACGACGCGACGTTGTTCGGGTGCGCGATCCACGGCTGCTGCGTACCCGTGAACTGGTCGATCGGTTGGCCGTCAAGGCGCGGACCGTAGCTCTGGTCGTCCCCGTCAGCGATGCCGTGCCCCTCTCCGTCGTAGTAGCTGAACCGGCCGGCCGAGCCTTGCCCATATTGGTTTTGGAAGTCGGGCAGAATCCCGACCTTGTCGAACGAGTAGCTCGTGGTTAGGCGAGTCTCGATCTTGCCGTCGCTGTTGCTGCCGTGCTTGGTCGTGATGATGACCGCACCGTTGGCCGCTTCGGCCCCGTAGAGCGCCGCCGCGTTCGGTCCCTTGAGGACGGTGATCGATGCGATGTCGTCCTGATTGAGGTCGCTGATCGTGCTGCCGTAGTCCCAGCCCCCGTTGGCATCCGCGCCGCCGCCGTTGAACATGCTTCCGCGATTCCGGTTGCGGATCGGAATTCCATCGATAACGAACAACGGGTTGTTGTCGCCGGTAATCGAGTTCGATCCGCGAATTCGGATGTCGACCGAGCCGCCTTGCGTGCCTGGCGAGGTGATCTCGACACCGGAGACCTTGGCGCCAAGCTGATTCAGGAAGTTGTCCGTGTGGGCCACGTTCAGCTGGTCCGCACTGACCGATTGCGTCGAGGTGCCAAGTTGACTCTTCTGCTTCTCCTGTCCCTCGGCGACGATGATGGTTCCCTGCAGCTGTACGGGTGCGGCTTCGAGGACGAAGTCCACGACGTTTGTGCCCGACGTCAGCCTAACGGTCGTGGCGTGCTCGCGGTAACCGATGAGGCGCGCCCGCATGGTGATGGTCTGCCCGTTGGCTTGGGCTGCCGGGAGGGCGATGCGATACTGTCCGTCGTCACCCGCGATGGCGCCGAGGCGCGTGCCCTGGATGACGACTGTCGCGTTCGCCAGCGGTGTTCCGCCCTCGCCTCGAACGTGACCTTGTACGACATCCTGAGCGGCGGCCAGGGTGGGCACGAGCGCGAGCGCGACCGCCGATACCGCTAGTCTCCTTGCACGACGAAGTCGAGCGTCCATGCTATCCTCCTCTACGCGTCGCTCGTTTTTGGTGAACGCCAGTGGCGGTTGGACGAACGCCTCCGTGATCACCGCCGGCGTCGTGTTAGGCGTGGTGACGCGCCGCGCCATCTGACGGGATATGATGGTGCGGAGCCACGAAGGCGCTAGCACGAGGCGGAGAGGATTCACAAGGCCTTGACCCGTCCTTGACAAGCGTATGGCGAGCGCGACCGCACGCTCACATGCGGAATGGGGGCGCGATCCGCTCAAGACGGTAAGATGTCAAGGGACTGTTACGATGCGCCGAACGGGTTGTGTCTTGGCGCCGTCGAAAGAGGCGCGCAGTGGTGCTCTCTTCGGCGGCCTTTGCCCGCGCGATCCAAACTTCGCACGGCAACCATTCCGCGACCGGCGCCGTGTCAGCACTGGAATGCCATCCGGTTTCCGACTGCCGCATTTGGTCGCCGGCCAGTTGCCTAACGCCCGCGGATCGGACGGCCCGGGCGCGGGGCGTGTCGGCGCAGTCCGAGCCCCGAACGCGACAGTCGCTTGACGGCCTGGCGCGACGTGCTGTCCGATTCACTTCTTGGGCACGTGAGTGGCATCACGACCGTCGATCCCAACGAGCAGTCGAATCGCGTTGTCGTAGGATTCGACCCCGCCGTTGCAAGGGCGGCACGGCAGTCAGTGTCAGGAGTTCTGCGGAGACTTGCGATTGACCCGGAGGCGGTGGCCTATCGAAGCGTCCGCTTCGTCGCGACTAACGGTGACGGCGTTACGAGCGAAGACGACTCGCTTGCAGGCGGCATCGTCTTGTCGACGGCATCTGCACAAGGATGTACGCTCGGATTCGTGGCAGACATCGGAACGCAGCGAGCGTTCATTACAGCCTCGCACTGTACGCCTAACGTGTTTTCATCTCGACCTGGTGTCCCGGCCTATCAGAAATACCAGGGTGAAAATCTTGTCGGCACAGAATACCTCGGCCCTGTTGGCTCCAGTTGTGGAACGCTGCCATGCCGACGAGCCGATGCGGCGGCCTATACGGCGACGACGTTCCCGACCGAAAGGGGATTGATCGTCCGGACTCTGTCTCGAGGGCTGACAGGCAACGGATCCTTTACCTTCGACCCACACGCACTGTCTCCAGCGGGCCCACCTTACCGGCGTCCAATCCCTGCTGGCCATCGGAGAAGTAGAGCTGATAGCTGTTGGCCAGCATGTTCTGGAGCGTGACGTAGGTCAGCGCTCCCGCATCCCTTGACCTAACGACCGATCTGGATCCGGATGTCCGCGCCCGGATTGGCAGTGAACTGCTCGCGCCATTCGCGACCGCTCAGCGTCGGTCGGGCGATCAAGAGCACTTTGGCGTTGGGATACGACATCTCGGCCGGCACCTGAATCCGGGTCGTGGCCAGCGCATCGACGTTGCCAGCCTGCAGACGCCGATTGCTCTGCTCCAGGTAAAGCTGATACGCCACCGGCGTCACGTTTTGCACAGTGACGAAGGTCGGCGCCTGTTCGACTCTCTGGACCGGCGCGTTGTGCGTGCATGCCTGCATGGCAAGCAGCGACACTCCCACAAGCCAACCGAGCCCGGCGAGGCGCGTAACACGGCGCATGGCTCCACTCCCGTGGTGGACGGTCCGACGGCACACTGGCACATCGACGAATCTCTCGGCGCCCATGCTCGAGGTCAAGCATCCGCACCGGTGCGTTAGCCGTGTGCGCCGGGTAGATTCCGACGGGCGCAGAATCGCACGATGCGTGTTCGGCGCCTGACCGTTCCGACTTCTCTCCTTCCACCCGCGATCATGACCGACAATCGGCGCAAGGCGCCCGGCGCGCCGGGCATCGAGCCACGATGGACGTCGAGCGCGAAATCGGGCGTCGGCACCTCGCTCTCGGGCACGAGTCACGTCTGGTTCACGCTCAGCCACGGCATTTTCAACGAGATCTATTACCCCGACGTCGACATGCCCTGCACTCGCGACATGGGCATGCTCGTCACCGACGGCGAGGAGTACTTCTCCGAGGAAAAGCGTCACACGTCTCACGAGATCGCACATATCGCGCCCGGCGTGCCGGGGTTCCGCCTCCGCAACACGTGCGAGCACGGCCGTTATCGGATCGAGAAGCACGTCTTGTCGTCCGTGCGACACGACGCGGTACTTCAACAAACAAAATTCATTCCACTGCGCGGCGCGCTGACCGACTACCATCTCTACGTGCTGCTCTCGCCGCACTTGGGCTGCCGCGGCGCGGAGAACATCGCGTGGGTGGACGAGTACAAGGGTTTGCCGATGCTCTTTGCGCGCCGCGCCGACTACGCACTCGCGTTGGCGGCGAGCGCGCCGTGGCTCGCGCGCAGCGTCGGGTTCGTCGGCGTATCCGATGGCTGGCAGGACCTCGACGCGCACAAGACGCTCACGTGGCAGTACGACGTGGCGGATTCCGGCAACGTGGCGCTCACGGGCGAGATCGACATCGCGCAGTGCCACGGCGAGTTCCTGCTTGCGTTAGGCTTCGGCCGCGACGCGGCCAAGGCGGCGTTCGCCGCACGCTCGGCGCTCTATCATGGATTCGATCGCGCGCAGTCTGCATACGTGCACGGCTGGCAGCAGTGGCAGCACGCGCTGATGATCAACAAATCGGGCATGCCGGGCGATCCGAAGGTGCGCGGGGTGAGCACCGCCGCGGTGCGCGTGCACGAGTCCAAGCGATTCGCGTCGGCGATCATCGCGAGCTTGTCGATTCCCTGGGGATTCGCCAAGGGCGACAACGACCTCGGCGGATACCATCTGGTGTGGCCGCGCGATCTCGTCGAAGCAGCCGGCGGATTGCTCGCGGCCGGCGCGCCATCGGACGCGCATCGCGTGCTCAATTATCTTGCGGCCACGCAGGAGGCCGATGGCCACTGGGCGCAGAACATGTGGCTCGACGGTGTGGCCTATTGGAGCGGCGTCCAGTTGGACGAGGCAGCGTTCCCGATCCTGCTCGTCGATCTCCTGGAGCGCGAGGACGAGCTGTCGCTCGCCGACCTGGAGCGCGTGTGGCCGGTCGTTAGGCGCGCGGCGGCGTTCATCGCGCGCAACGGACCCGGTACGCAGCAGGACCGTTGGGAAGAGAACGCCGGGCTGTCGCCGTTCACCTTGTCCGTCGTCATCTCGGCGCTCCTCGTGGCGGCGCAATTGGCCGAGCAGCACGCCGAGCTGGATGTCGCGCGCTACCTGCGCGAGACGGCCGATGCCTGGAACGACGACATCGAGCGATGGACCTACGCCGCCGACACCGCCTTGGCCCGCAAGTTAGGCATCGAAGGCTACTTCGTGCGCATCGCGCCGCTCGCTGTCGAAACAGCCGCCTCGCCGAAGGAAGGGTTCGTCCCCATCAAGATGACGGCCCCCGACATCGACGCCGAGTCGAGCCTGGTCGTGAGCCCCGACGCGCTGGCGTTAGTCCGATTCGGCCTCCGCGCGGCGGACGACCCGCGCATCGTGAACACGGTGCGCGCGATCGATGCCGTGCTCAAGTGCGACCTGCCCTACGGACCTGGCTGGCGGCGCTACAACGGAGACCGGTACGGCGAGTACGACGACGGGTCGCCATACGACGGCGGCGGCGTTGGGCGCTGTTGGCCGCTCCTCACGGGCGAGCGGGCGCACTACGAGCTCGCGGCCGGACGTCCGGAACGCGCGATCGATCTGCTGCGCATCATGGAACAATCCACCAGCAGTACGGGGATGATTCCCGAGCAGACCTGGGATGCGCCCGACATTCCGGATCTCGAGCTCTTCAAGGGACGCCCTGCCGGTTCGGCCATGCCGCTCGTGTGGGCACACGCGGAGCACATCAAGCTCTGCCGCTCGATCGCAGACGGCCGAGTGTTCGACACGCCGTCGTACACCGCGCAGCGCTACGTGCTCCAGCGGACTCCGTCGCCGTTCGCCGCATGGCGGTTCAACCTCAAGCGGCGTCGTATGCCGCAGGGGAAAACGCTGCGCCTCGAGGTGTTGTCGCCCGCAGTGGTGCACTGGAGCAGCGACGGGTGGAAGACCACGACTGACACGCCGACGCAATCGACCGGCCTGGGCGTCTTCATCGCCGATCTCCCCACCACGCGGCTCGGATCGGGCGACAGCGTGGTGTTCACGTTGTTCTGGCCGGGCGACCAGCGGTGGGAAGGTGTCGACTACACGGTCGTCGTGGAATGAGTGGCGCGAACGATGCGGTATCGCGCTCGTCGGTTCACCGGAGCTGAGCCATGGCGTTCACGAAGCCACAGTTGGAGCACTTTCGCAAGCGGCTGCTCGAGGAGCGCGAGCGCATCGCGCGCGATCTCGCGCGCTATCATGCGCAGACCGAGGTGTCGCTGCGCGACCAATCGGGTGCATTGTCCATGGCGCCGGGCGAGCTGGGAACCGACACGGAAGACCAGGAGCTCGACGCGTCTAACGCGGCGCGGCAGACGCACGAACTGGAGGAGATCGACGAGGCGCTCGAGCGGCTCTACCATCGCCCGGATCGGTACGGGCTGTGCGAGAAGACGGGTGAGCCCATTCCTTACGAGCGGTTAGACTTGATCCCGTGGGCGACGACGTGCTAACGAAGGTCGCGCGTCGTGGGCTTCGTCGCTGTGTTGAAACGGATCAAATCTGGTGACGGCACGGGAAACTCGGCTTGGTCGGCTGCTCGGCGCCGAGATCATCCACCCTGGTAAGGCCGTTTTTGTTGTGTTTCAAAAGGGTCTTCCGGGAATTTCGGGATTCGGCGTGACAGGAGGCATCGCTCCGCGTGCGTGAGTAAGGGTGGCGGTCGAGTGACTACGACATTGAAACGCGAACAACGGCGAACACTGCCGGATCGAATCGATCGCTCCGAGGGCTGGCGTGCGCATCGGTCGGTGACCATCCGCCGTTTTGTTTTTCAACAACAACAACGCTCATCTCGCCACGGGCAGCCGCGCGTGGTTCGGCGCAGCCGAGCGATCCTTCAGTTTCCTTTTCGTGATCCTTGTGACAGAGCGAGGAAGCCCTCCACGCGGGATGGCGATCAGCCTCGAATCAGACCTCCTGCGAAAGCACGACATGAGGGCTCACGATGGCGCGCGTGGAGGGCTTCCTCGCTCTGTCACAAGGGATAACGAAAAGGAAACTGAAGGAAACTGAAGGCCGCTCGGCGGCGCGAGGCTGAGTGCGATCACTGTGGTGAGAGCAGTTTGTTGTTGTTGGAAAACAGCACAGCGGTGTCCATGCTTGCCGCACGACGCAGGTCGCATCCCGATACCGCTCGACCGGCGCGCACGACACCGAGGCGCGTGACGTCCGCC
>DATEHK010000080.1:0-6505 GCA_035279625.1 Gemmatimonadaceae bacterium | reverse complement strand
AGTGATCGCACTGAGCCTCGCGCCGCCGAGCGATCCTTCAGTTTCCTTCAGTTTCCTTTTCGTTATCCCTTGTGACAGAGCGAGGAAGCCCTCCACGCGCGCCATCGTGAGCCCTCATGTCGTGCTTTCGCAGGAGGTCTGCTTCGAGGCTGATCGCCGTCCCGCGTGGAGGGCTTCCTCGCTCTGTCACAAGGATCACGAAAGGAAACTAAAGGATCGCTCGGCTGCGCCGAACCACGCGCGGCTGCCCGTGGCGAGATGAGCGTTGTTCTGTCACGCCGAATCCCGAAATTCCCCGAAGACCCCTTTTTCCTATCCGCCTTGATCCAATGTTTCCGCTCTTATCCCGTCAGCATGAGCGGAGAAGTCCCGCCTCCACGCGCCTTCGCGCTAGAGCACGCGCTTGATCGCAGTCTCGAGATCCTGGTCGCCGCCTAACCCGGTGTACACCACCTTGCCCGCCTTGTCGATCAGCACCACGTACGACGTCGCCGGCACGTTGTACGCACTCACGGCGTTGCCATCCGTGTCGTAGACCACTTGATGCGTGTAGTGGTATTTCTGGGCGTACAACTTCACCCGCTCCGGCGACTCGTTCACCGACACGGCCACGTCCACGAACGTCACGCGCGGCGAATACTTCTTCACCATGTCGAGCAGCTTGGGCTCGAGCTCCTTGCAGTTGCTGCACCACGTCGCCCAAAACTCGAGCAGCACCGGACCCTTTCCGATGTACTGGTCGAGATTCAGCGTCTTGCCGTCGAGCGTATGCACGGCTGCCGCGGGCGCGGACGCGCCGACCGCGACGCCGATTTCATCTTGAGCGTCGAGCGGCGCCGCCGCGGCCACCACCGCCGCGCACGCCGCGAGCAGTGCCAATCGGATCGAGATCATATCAGCAATTGTCCCATCTTGATGAGATAGTACTCGGCCGCCCCGAGCATGATCACCGCGAACACTTTCTTCACCCACACCATCCACTCGCCCGCCCGCGGCAGCCGGGACAACGTCCCCGCCGACACGCCCACCGCGACCAACAAGGTGCTCATGCCTAACGAAAACACGAACAGATAGATGAAGCCTAACACAGCGCTGTGCGTGGTCGATACCCACGTGAGCACCGCCGCCATCACCGGCGCCGAGCACGGCGCGGCCACCAAACCCGACGCCGCGCCCATCGCGAACGTGCCTGCCAGTTGTCCGCCGCTTCCCGCCGTCGCCGCCCGCTGCATGAGCGCCTGCGGCACCCGCACCGGAATCACGTCCACCATCGCCAACGCCGCAATCAGCAGCAAGTTGCCCATCCCAAAGTACAACCAGGGATTCGTACTCACTGTTCCGAACAACGTCCCGCTCAGCCCGGCGAAGACGCCGAGCGCCGCGTAGACGAGGGCTAACCCGAGCACGTAGCTCGAGGTGAGCGTGACCGGCCGCCAGCGCGACGCCGCTGCCGCGCCCGTCGACTGGCCCCCCACAATGGACGCGGTGATGGGGATCATCGGATAGATGCACGGCGTCAAGCTGGTGAGCACGCCGCCAATGAACACCAATGGCAGCGCGACCCAGGGGCGCGAAGAGAGCATCGCCGTCAAGTCGGGTGTGAGCATGGGCACAGAGTACATACCCGACCACGATGTGGGGAAGTTCCCCATTTCGGAACGCGCCTTGCGCCAGTGCTGCAATGGAGAGAAGGTTCACGAGCGGGCCGTCGGCGTCGAGCGACCCGCCACAGGCGTCCCTCATCACGTTGTAACACGCATGGCAGTCCCGAGTTCGTCGTCCCCTTCACCTCGCCCAACACTCAGTTCACCGCAGGCGCGAACCCGGCGTACCTCGAACGGCACCCAATTGCCGCCGCGCAAACCACCGCATATCGCGATCGAATGCGTCTCGCCATCGCTCGATGACGGGCGTTGGGCCGTCAAACGCATCCTGGGCGATGCGCTCGAGGTGAGCGCCGACATCTTCAAGGACGGACACGACACGATCGCGGCGCGTGTCCGCTACAAGGCGCCGGGCGCCGCTGATTGGCAGACGACGCCCATGGTGTTCGACTACGACTCGGACCGTTGGACCAGCGGCGTGGCGCTCGACGCGATCGGCAGTTGGACGTTCACAGTGGATGCCTGGACGGATCGGTTCGGTACCTGGCGCGCCCAGCTCGAGAAAAAAATCGACGCCGGGCAGGACGTGTCGCTCGACCTCATCGAGGGCGCGCAGCTCGTCGACACCGCCGCGCACCGCGTCCGGTTCGGCGACACGCGACGCGAGCTTGCGCAGTGGGCGTCGCGACTCAAGTATGCGTCGGCGGCGTGGCGCGACCGCGCGCGCGAAGCGCTCGATCTCAAGCTGCTCGCGCTCATGACGCAGCACCTGGCACCCGATGACCTCACCTCGTACGACCGCGAGCTGCGCGTGTGGGTCGATCGGGAGCGCGCCCGCTTCGCATCGTGGTACGAGATGTTCCCGCGCTCGCAGAGCGGCGACGCGTCGCGGCACGGCACGTTCGCCGACGCCGAGCGCGCGCTGGCGCGCGTCGCTGAGTTAGGCTTCGACGTGGTGTATCTGCCGCCCATCCATCCGGTGGGCATCACCAATCGGAAGGGCCGCAACAACACGCTCACCGCCGCGCCGGGCGATCCCGGAAGCCCGTGGGCCATCGGCGGACCGGCCGGCGGACACACGGCCATCGAGCCACAGTTAGGCACGATCGACGACTTCGACCATTTCGTGGCCGCGGCCCATCGGTTAGGCATGGAGATCGCGCTCGACTACGCGTTGCAATGCTCGCCCGACCACCCCTGGCTGCGCGAGCACCCCGATTGGTTCTTCGCGCGCCCCGATGGCTCGCTCAAGTACGCCGAGAATCCGCCCAAGAAGTACGAGGACATCTATCCGTTGGACCTCTGGTGCGCCGATCGCGACAATCTCTGGATCGCGTGTCGCGACATTCTGCTGTTCTGGATTGCGCACGGCGTCCACACGTTCCGCGTGGACAACCCGCACACCAAGCCGTTCGCGTTCTGGCACTGGGTGATCGACGAGATCCACGCGCGCCATCCCGAAATCATCTTCTTGTCCGAAGCGTTCACGCGCCCCAAGCGCATGAAGCACCTCGCGAAACTCGGCTTCACGCAGTCGTACACGTACTTCACGTGGCGGACTACCGCGCGCGAGCTGCAAGCATATCTGGAAGAGCTCACGCAGCGGCCCGCGCGCCAATACCTGCGACCGAATTTCTTCGCCAACACGCCGGACATTCTGCACGAGTACCTGCAGCAGGGCGGACGTCCGGCGTTCCGCGTGCGCCTCCTGCTCGCCGGAACGCTGTCGCCGCTCTACGGTATCTACAGCGGATTCGAGCTCGCCGAAAACGCCCCGCTCAAACCCGGAAGCGAGGAGTACCTGCACTCCGAGAAGTACGAGATCAAGGCGCGGGACTGGAGCGCGCCGCAACGCCTCGATCGCGACATCGTGCGCTTGAACCGCATTCGCCGCGACAATCGGGCGCTCCAACTGGCCGACAACATCACCTTTCACCGCTCGGAGAACGACCGCATCTTGTTCTATCGCAAGACCTCGGCCGATGTGGGCGCGCCTAACGACCTGCTCATCGCCGTCAACCTCGACCCCGCGCGCGCACAGGACACCATGGTGCACGTTCCGCTCGATGCGCTCGGGTTAGGCGCCGGCACGCCGTACGTCGTCGAGGACCTGCTCACCGGCGCGCGCTATACGTGGCGCGGCTCCCGCAACTACGTTCGACTCGATCCTCGCGAAGAGCCCGGCCACGTGCTCATCGTGCGGCGATAGACGGACCACAACTCGCCCCTATGAGCACGCTCTGGTACAAGGACGCCGTCATCTACCAAATCCACGTCAAGTCGTTCCGCGACAGCAATCGCGACGGCTACGGCGACATCCCCGGCCTCATCGACAAGCTCGACTACATCGAGTCGTTAGGCGTCAACTGCCTCTGGCTGCTGCCGTTCTATCCGTCGCCGCTGCGCGACGACGGCTACGACATCGCGGAGTACGAGGCCATCCATCCGCAGTACGGCGCGCTCGCCGATTTTCAGCGGCTCCTCGAGGAGGCCCACGCGCGTGGCATTCGTGTGATCACCGAGTTGGTCATCAACCACACCTCCGACCAGCATCCGTGGTTCCAACGCGCGCGCCTCGCGCCGAAGGATTCGCCCGAGCGCGCATTCTACGTATGGAGCGATGATCCCACCCTGTACTCCGGCGCGCGCATCATCTTCACGGACACCGAGAAGTCCAACTGGGCGTGGGATCCGGTTGCCGGGCAATTCTATTGGCACCGCTTCTTCAGTCATCAGCCCGACCTGAACTTCGACAACCCGGCCGTCGTCGAAGCGGTGAAGGACGTGATGCGGTTCTGGTTCCGCATGGGCGTGGACGGCATGCGCCTCGACGCCATCCCGTACCTGGTCGAGCGCGATGGCACGAACTGTGAAAACCTGCCCGCAACGCATGCCGTGCTCAAGGAGCTGCGCCGCACGCTCGATGAAGAGTTCACGGACCGCGTGTTTCTCGCCGAGGCCAATCAGTGGCCGATCGATGTGATCCCGTACTTCGGCAACAGCGACGAGTGCCACATGGCGTTTCACTTTCCGCTCATGCCGCGGATGTACATGGCAATCCGGCAGGAAGATCGCAGCCCGATCGTCGAAATCCTCGCCCAGACGCCGCAGCTGCCTAACGATTGCCAATGGGCGATCTTTTTGCGCAACCACGATGAGCTGACGCTCGAGATGGTCACCGACCACGAGCGCGACTACATGTATCGCGAGTACGCGCGCGATCCGCGCATGCGCATCAACATTGGCATTCGTCGCCGGTTGGCGCCGCTCCTCGACAACGGGCGCCGGCAGATCGAATTGATGAACGCGCTGCTCATGACGATGCCGGGTACGCCGATCATCTACTACGGCGATGAGATCGGCATGGGCGACAACATCTACCTGGGCGACCGCAACGGGGTCCGCACGCCCATGCAATGGACGCCGGGATGGAACGCGGGATTCTCGGAGGGCGACCAGCAAGCGCTGTACTTTCCGCTGATCGTCGATCCGCCGTACGGATATCAAGCGATCAACGTCGCGTCGGAAGAGCGTACGCAAACATCGCTGCTCCGCTGGATGCGGCGAATCATCAAAGTGCGAAAGCAGTTTCACGCATTCGGCCGCGGCAAGTTCGAGATGCTGCTCCCGGAAAACCGACGGGTGCTCACGTTCCTCCGGCGTCACGAGGAGCAGGTGATCCTGTGCGTCAACAACCTGTCGCGATTCGTGCAGCCGGTGGAGATCAACCTGCAGCGATGGAAGGGTTGGACGCCGCTCGAGATCATCGGCAACGTCCGCTTCCCGGTGATCGGCGACCAGCCGTACTTTCTTTCGTTAGGCCCGCACACGTTCTATTGGTTCCATCTCGCGCCGCCGCCTCAACCCGACGGCGCGGCGCGGTGACCGGCGCTTCGCTGCCGGTGTTGCACGTGGATGGACCGGTGACGGGCGTCCTGGATCCGGCCGTGCTGCGCGGTTTGGAGCCGGCGCATCTCGCGCGGTGGCTCATGACGCGGCGATGGTTCGGCGCCAAGGGCACGCCGCCCGCCGACGCCAGGATCACCGAGGTGGTTCCGTTGGCGTGGGGCGGCGATCGCGCCGTGGTGGCGCGCGTCGTCGCGACGGACGCGGGCGGTGTGACGCGCGGGTATCAGGTGCCGCTCGTCGCGCGCGAGGGCGATGCGCCTAACGAGGACGCGGCCGGCGCGACTCTGGCGCGCATCGCCGCCGGCGGCACGCACGGTATTCTCCTCGACGGCCTCGAGGACGCGGGCTTCCGCGCGCGACTCGGCGCTGCGTTAGGCACGGGCGCCGCCTTCGACGGCGACGGCGCACGGTGGAGCGTCGAGCCGGTCGGCGTGCCGACGCTCGGCCTGGACGCGCTCGAATCCCACGTCAGCCGCGCCGAGCAGAGCAACACGTCGGTGCGGTACGGCGACCGTGCGATGCTCAAGCTCTTCCGCCGCCTCGAGCACGGCGAGAATCCGGATGTCGAGATCGGAACGTTCCTCACCACGCGCACGGCGTTCGAGCACACGCCTTCTGTGGTAGGCGTCATGCGCTACTGCGACGCCGCCGGCGCGAGCTACGTGACGGGCATGTTGTCGCGGTTCGTAGCCGGCGCGCGCGATGGATGGGCCATTGCCCTCGATGCGGCGCGCGCGGCGCTGACACCCGGCCGGGCCGACGCACCGGGCGACTTCGTGCCGGACGCCGAGCACATCGGGAACATGACGCGCGACCTGCACGCCGCGCTGGCGTCGCAGCCCGACACGCCGGGATTTCGCAGCGACCCCGTCTCGTTAGGCGACGCCACGCACTGGGCGGAGGCGGCGCGGCACTCGGCCGGCCGCGCGCTCACGTTGTTGGGCGGGCATGCCGCAGCGCTGCCCAAGGCGCACCAGGCCATGGCGCGCGCG
>DATEHK010000079.1:0-20798 GCA_035279625.1 Gemmatimonadaceae bacterium | reverse complement strand
GGCGCCGCCGCCGGCTGCGGCGTCGGCGCCGGCGGCGACAGGTCCTCCACCTTCACGTCGATCGGCGGCGTTTCCTGCGGCAAGAGTGCGATGGACGGCGGTACCGGCGGCCCGAAGGCCACGAGCAGCAACCACAGAATGCCGAGCGCGCACGACGTGATCCACGAGTACATGATCGCGCGCCCTTCGGCGTCGGCGAACTCGTAGCGCATGTTGCGCGTAAACGATGTTTCGTCCACGGCCAACCGCGCACGGCGCGGCGGAGGCGTCATCGGCTGCCGCGTCTCGGCCATGCCTAACGCGCTCCCGTCGCGACCGCGGTGGAATCCACGGACCCTTCCTGCTTGCTCACCTCGAGCGACAGATTGCGGAATCCGGCCAGCCGCGCCGTCTGCATCATGCGCGCGAGCAGATCGTAGCGCATGCTCTTGTCACCCTGGATCGCCAACGGCACGTCGAGCGGTTGACCCGCGGCGACCTTGTTCGCCTGGCGAATGGAGTCGGCCGCCGCGCGCATCGCGGCATAGAGTGGCGGGATCAACAGCGGTTGCGACGCGTCGTTCGACGGCGCACGCGCCGCGTCGAGGGTGCTCATGATGGGCCGGCCGCCTAACGTCACCTGCGGGCCGACGCCCAACGTGAGCTGCTGCAGCGCCGCCGCGCCCACGTGCGCCTCGGGCAGCCGGACGCCCGGTACGACCGGCGAGAGCTCGCCGACGGTGGCCGTCGTCAGCGCGAAGAACACGATCGACACCAGCGTGTCGACCAGCGGCACCAAGTTGAGCTCCGTGATCCGGAACTTGGCGAACTGCGCGGCGCGGCGTGCCGCGCGCATGTCCCGCCCTCGGCTGCTCATGCGCTACCTGGCCGGGCCGCCGCCCGCGGGACCGCCGCGTGCGCGCGTGCCGAGTGAGATCCCCGTAAAGCCCGCCAATCGCAGTCGCTCCAGCACGTGAATGATGTTGTCGTAGGCCACGTCATCACTCGGAATCACGAGCACATCCTTGTTCTGCGGATACTGCTGCCGGATCTGCGTCATCAGCGTCTGCAGCGTGCCTAACGCAGGCGCGTCGAGACCCTTGATGGCCTGCCGGAATCCGCCGTTGCCCGAGTGTTCCACGTCGAGCTCGTTGTTGCTCACGCGCACCGCGAGGAGGAGGTTGAGCACGTCCTTTTCGGACTTCACCTGCGACGCCTGCTGCGGGGTCGTGACCACGACCGGCGGCAGCGAGAGGTCGAACGACGTCAACGCCATCATCGTTTCGCCCTGGTACGTGAGCAGGGAGAAGAATACGATGGACGTGAGCGTGTCGACCAGCGGCACGAGGTTGATGTTCCCGTGCGCCGTGACCGGCGCGCGCTCGGCGCGCCGCTGCTTCGATCGATGGAAGAGACTCGCCACCGTCTCCTCAGCGCTCGTTGCGCGGTGTCATCACCTGCCCGCTCACCGGTGTCCCAGTCGGACGTCGGGGCGATCGATCAGCGCGTTAATGAGACGGACCTGGAATTCGTCCACCTGTTCGATGATGCCTTCCGCCTGGCTCACGAGATACGCGTGCGCCACCGAGAGCGGCACGGCCGTGAGCAATCCGAAGCCCGTCGCATTCAGTGCGACTGCGATACCCGACGCCAGGGCCGCCGAGCGCTGCGCCGCCGCTTGCAACGACACCGATTGGAACGCGTGCCGCAAGCCGAAGATCGTGCCTAACAGGCCGATCAACGTGGCCACGTTGGCGAGCATCGGTAAATAGTGGAGCCGGCGCGTGAGTCGCGGCAGCACGCTGAGCGCCGCGGCGTCGGCCACATTCTGCAAGTCGGCTTCATCGCGGCTCCGGCTGCGCAGGATGAGCAAGCCCATGTCCGGCAGCACCGCGTTCGACTGCTGGCAGAGCTTGATCGCATCTTCGATCTTCCCGGCGCGGACGAGCTGGATCACGCGCTCGATGAACGCGCGTCCGTTGATCTTGGAGCGGATCACGATGGTGTAGAACCGCTCGATGAAAACGGCCAGCCCGCACACTGCCACCGCGAGGATGAAGTGCATGACGGGACCGCCGGCGCGGTAGTACTCGAGCAATTGCATCATCTAGATTCGTCCTCCGAGTAAGTGCGGCACATGGCGGCCGTGGTACTATCGTTGGGGTTGCGTGGTATCGTGCGGCGCGCGGAGAGAATCTCTGGCCACGCCGAGTGCCTTCACAACGGCTTCGAGCGAATCGAGACGCGCCCGGCGGTACTCCAACTGCTTCATCAATTCCTTGATCTCTGCCTCCCGGGACGCAGCCGCGGCGGCATTCTGACTCGACTGCGCGGCCGCGGACGACGCGGAATCCGCGGCGTGCTGCTTCGCGGCGGCATCGCGATCGGCGCGTTCGAGCGAATCGAGGCGTGCGCGGCGCTGTGCGAGCTCGCCGCGAATGGTCTCCATTTCGCGCGTCCGCGCCTCGAGGTACGTACTCTGCGCCGCGGCGCCGGCTGGCGCTGCACCGGGCGCGCCGGGAGCGCCGGCTCCGGCGACCGCCGCGGCCGGTGCGGAGTCGGTGGCCGCCTTCCCCGTCACCTGGCTACGCGAGAGAATCCGATAGCCGGGCATCGCCGATGACCAGAACGAGCCGATGCCGTTCGCCGCGCCCAGCACCTGGCGGTCGTACGCCGGAACTTCGCGCGGCCTAACGGTAACGACCTGCGGCGTCGGGACCTGGCCGCGGATGACGATCGTCTGCCCCGCCTTGGGCGGCTTCTTGGGCGGCGCGCTCTGCTGCTGCGCCGCCACGTGCGCCGCACCCGCGACCATCGCGGCCAGGGACAGGGCAGCCATCCGGAGCCCGAATCGCGCGCCCATCAGCGGGTGCCTCCACTCTTGGCGGGCACCGGCGTGCCGGCGGCGTCGATGGCCGGCGACTCATCCACCGTTCCGCCTAACGCAGCCTTGGCGCGGTCCACCCACGCGTTCGTGATCTTGTCCTGCGTCGCCTTGTCCACCAACGTCTGCCAGGTCTTTCGCGCTTCGTTGAAATACTGATCGGCCTGCTGCGACGCGCCGGTCTGCGCCGCGGACAGCTGATCGCCGGTGAGATCGGCCGGGAGCTGCACGTTCTTGAGATAGTTCCCGTACTCCCACTGCGCGAGCCCGACGAAGTACGACGACGCGGCGAGCCACTGCGGCGATCCGGCGCCGATGGACCGCGTGAAGTGCATGGTCATGGCCGTGAGCAGTCGGCGCTTGGGCGCCGAGAGGCGCTCGACACCTTTGCGCGTGAGGTTGAGCCGGCTCGGGATGTTGAGCGTGAGCGGCTTGTACTGCGCGTACAGCGACGCGCCCTCGCGGAACTCCTGCGCGCCTAACCGATCGGCGCACGTGGATTTGAACTCGGCCGTTGGCCGGATACACGCCTTGGCCAACTCCGCCGACGCCGCCGCGCTGTCGCCCGCCGCCTTGAGCATCACGATGCGCGCCTGCTGCGCCGCGCCCGCGCGCGGGTCGCGCGGATTCCGCGCCACAAACGTCCCGTACGCGCGCGCCGCGTCCGACGAATCGGCCGCCTGTGTGTAGAGCAACGCGGCGTTGTACTGCGCGTCCGGCGCGCGCTTGTCGCGCGGATACGCCGCGGCAAACGCGCCGTATGCGCCGGCGGCATCCTTCGCATGGCCCAACGAATCGAGCATCACCGCGCGCCTAACCATGGCGTCGGCGCGGCCCGGCCACGTCGGGTTCTGCTCGACCAGCGAGTCGAGCGCCTTCGCCGCATCCTCGCGCCGGCCCAAGTCGGCCAACAATTGCGTTTCGAGCGCCTGGTACTGCACGCGATACTTGTACGTGGGATACTGCGCCACCAGCCGCCCCGACAATTCCAACGCGCGCGACTTGTCCGAGCGCGACGTGGCCGTGTCGCTCTTCGCGCGCGCCGCGCTGTCGGCCAGCATGTAGGTCTCGATCGCGTTGCGCAGCGCGTCCGGCGCCTTGGCCGACGTCGGGTTGCGATCGGCGTATTGGACGTACACCTGCTCCGCCGCTGCCTCGTAGTTGCCGCTCTTGATCAACGAGTCGCCGTACGTCACGGCCGCCGCGTTCCGGATCAAGTTGATCGAGTCGGCCAGCTTGCCGCGGCCCGCCTGTCCCGCGATCGACTGCGCCTTCTCCCACTGCCCTTGGGCTTCGGCGTACTTGCCCTGTTTGTAGAACGCATCGCCGATCAGCTTCTGCGCGGTCGGCGTGTACGCGTTGTCCGGATATTTCTCGGCGAACGTCTGGAAGGTCGACGCCATCAGGTCCCACCGCGACGCTTCGGACGCGCGGCGGCCTTTCTCGATCAGCGCCTTGGGCGCGGCATCGCTCGCCGGGAACGCAGCCGCGAACCGGTCGACGGCCGCGAACATCGAATCCTGTACCGTGGTGTCCGCCTTGTTGCGCGCCACCGCGGAGTCCCACGCCACGACAGCGTTCTGTCCTGCCTGTTGGGCGAGCTTGGGATCCTGCTTGTATTCGTACGCCGCGTGCGTGTACGCCTCGCCGGCGTCCGCATACGCCCGCTCACCGAAGTACGCTTCGCCGGCCAGGAACTGCGCATTCTGCGCGCTGTCGGACTTCGAGAAGTCGCGCAGATACCTCGCGTAGAGGTCCGCGGCCGCCGAGAACCGCGCGCTGTCTTTCTTCTGTTGGGCCTGAGACAACGCATACTGCGCGCTCTGCCGTAACATTACCTCGCGCACCTGCGCCGCGGTGTCGCCGAGTGCGGGATTGGCTTTTGCCCAGTCGGTTCCGGGCGCGAACTGGTCGACTAACTGAAGACGCGCTTGTTGCGCATGCTCCGGATCGAGCACGCGGTTCTGGTAGATGTCGACGATCTCGCGCTGTACGTCGAGCGCGCCCGAGTCGGCGGGCGCTTTCGCTTCGACGGCCTGATACGCGGCGACGGCGCGCGGGAAGTCGCCCTGATCGCGCAAGCTCGCGGCGACGCGGCGCAACACCGGCAGCTCGAAGCCCGCGGATGCGGCGTGCGATGAGAAGTACGCGTTGGCGGCTTCGGCGCCGCCGGTCTGCGTGAATGCGACCGCCATGTACTCGATCGATTCTCGGCGCAGGCCTAACCGGGCCTGTCGTTCCGGCGTCAGCTTGTCGTACTCGGCCACGAGTCGGCCGAACACATCGACCGCCTCACCGTATTCGGGCTGGTTGGGCTGCGTGGCCTGGTTATAGTAGGCCCAGCCCAGCTTGTAGAGCGCCAGGAAATAGATGTCGCCGTCGGGCGACGCGGCCTTGGTCGCGTTTTCGTAGGCATCGGCCGCCTGCACGAACATCGTCCGGCGCGGCGCGCCGCGGAGCGTCGACGCCAGTTCGAACCGGGCGTCGCCTAACCGGAAGAGCGCCTCGGCCCGGTACGAGGACTGCGGCTTGGCGGCGACGATCTCGAACATCCTGGCCGCATCCGCATACCGGCCGTCGGCAGCGTCGAGTGTGCCTAACGTATACGCCGCCGCGTCGCCGCTCACGAACGCCGGATACTTGGCTACGAGCTCTTCGTAGCGCGACACGGCCGCGGAGTAATCCGGCTGGGTGACGTCGTTGCCCGAGCCGGAGCGTTGCGCCGCGGCGAATGCGTCATCGGCCCGGCGGACCAGCAGCTCGGCCAGCTGGAACAGCGCGTTGGGCCGGAGCGGGCTGGCCGGATACCGCGTCACGAACGCCGTCAGCTTGTCGATCGCCACGCGGCGTGCGGAGTCTTCGGCCGCCGGCGTGGCCGCCGCGGCCGGAGCCGGTGCGGACGCCACCGTCGTGGGCGCCGGCGACTGCGCGCGCGCCGCCACTCCGGCGAGCGCGGCCGAGACCGCGAGAGCGAGACTGACGGAAGCGCGCATCGGGCTACCGAGGCGAGTGGGTCGCGGAGTTCGACGGCGCCGCGGGAGCGGCCGGCGTGGCAGGGGTGCCGCTCAACTCGATCGCACGGAAGAACGACGCGCTCGCCGATCCATAGTCTGCCGCTTCCTTATCGTGCTGCAGCGCCGCCACCTGTGCCGCCGCGCGGGCGCGCAGCTCACCGTCGACCAATGCGACCATCTGCGTTTCCGCCGCCGTGCGCGCCGACTCCGCCGTGGCCAGTGCCCCGCGCATGGCGCGGACGTGATCGCTCTCGACCGAGCGCAGGGTGGCCAGCTCCCGCGTCACCACCGAGTCGTCCGTTGCCAGCACGCGCATCGTGGCGTCGTGCAGCGCGCGGGTGCGGGCGAGCTTCGCCATGATCGTGTCGCGCAGCGCGAACGGCTGCTGGCGCGCCACGACCGCGTCGAGCTGCTGCGCGACGCTGTCGGCCATGGCCCGATACGTGGCTGCCGTGCTCGCCTCGATGTCGAGGACGTGCATGTCGGCCGGTGCCGCGCTGCCGCCTAACGCTGTGCGAATGCTGTCCAGCATCTGGACGTTGTGCGCGGCCGCCGCCTGGGTGGCCGCGACCTGCGACGCCAGCATCTCGTGGACGCGGGTGCGTGAACGATCGAGTGACGCGGAGACGCGGCCCACCGAATCCTGCAACGCGGCGAGCTGCTGTTCCTCGGTCGCGAGGTCGGCACGCGTGGCCGCCGTGAGGTGCTGCAGGTCCTCGAGTGCCGCGATGCGCATCACCTGGACGTCGAGCTGCTCCTGCAAACGGAACTTCGCGAGCGTCACCGCCGCGTCGGCGCTCGAGAGCGTTTGGGCGCGCTCGGCGTACGTCGCGAACACCGCGGGCGAAGACGCCGCTGCATACACGAGGCGGCGCGGGAAGTCGGCGCCTAACGCAGGGGCGAGCGAATCGAGGCGCGCTTCGACCTGCGCCACCGACACGACCTCCGGCATCGCGCGCGCCGGCGGCGCGTCGGCGCCGTCGAAGGCCGCGAGCAGCGTCCCCGCGTCCGCGTCGACGTCATCCGAGAGCGCCAGGGTCTTGCCGCTGCGCGGGTCGTCGAGGAACACCAGACCGGCCGCGCGGTCTTCGACCAACGTCTTGGCCGCGGCGCCTAACGAAGTGGCCGACCGGCCCTGGAGCGCCGTCAGGTCGTCGCCCACCGAGTCGGCCATCGCGTCGAAGTATCGCTCGGCATCTTCGGTGTGGCCGGACTCGAGCATCACCTGGCCCAGCATCAAGCGCGCCTGCTCCCGCTCGGGAAGGCTCGGGTACGCGGCCGTGAACGCCGCGAACTCCGCGCGCGCGGAGTCGGGCTGGCCCGCGCGGTAGAGCGCCCAAGCTCGGGTGAAAAGCGCCTGCGCGCCGACGCTGCTCGTGGGCCCGACGCCGGCCGCGAACGCGGCCGCCGCGTCGTACTGCCTGCCCTCGAACGCGATCTCGGCAGCCGTTAGGCGGACCTGATCGCCGAACGCGCCGGTGGCGACGTTGGCGAGCGGCCGAAGCGCGTCGAGCGCCGCCGCGGCATGCGTCGTGTCGCCCCCCATCGCGGCCAACGCATCCATGTATTGCGCGTAGGGCGCGAACACGCCGCCCGCCGCGCGCGCCGCGGCGAACGCACTCCGCGCCGCCGCCCAATCACCGGCGCGGTACGCCGCGAGTCCGCTCACGAGCGACGCGAGCCCGCGATCGCCGCCGGGCGTGCGCGATGCCAGCACACGCACCGTAGAGTCGTCGCCGCGGCGGAACGCATCGAGCATGAGCTGTGCGTCCACCGTGTTCTGATACTTGATGCCGCCCGGAACCGTGGACAGCTGCGCCGCCTCGGCGCGGAACTGGCTCCCCATGCCTAACCGGTAGTAGGCCTCGGCCATGAGGAAAATGAGGTCGGGACGCACCGCGCCCGAATCCGAGGAGCTGAGCCAATCGAGACGCGCGAGCGCGGCGAGCGGACGATCCGAGGCGAGCTCGAAGAGCGCGGCTCGGATCTCGGCGTCGACACCGCGCTGCTGATCCGGCGCCGCCGACAGCACGGGCGCGCCGGTATCGGCGCGCACCGCGCTGTCGGCGGCAGCGGCGCGTCCCGTCGTGTCGCGCGACGCCACCGGTTGTTGGGTAACAGCGCGCCGCGCCCCGCCCGCCACACAGGCGAGCGCGGTTACGACGGCGAACGTGCGAACCATCATCACGGAATCGGTCGGCTCAGAATGGCGTCGTCCCTTGGCTCGTCCAGGTGTTCGGAACCACCTGGCCGTTGCGCACGGTGAACTGCAGGTACGTCACGACGTTCACTTGGGCGGTCACGTTAGCACGCGCCGTCACCGGCTGGCCATTGACCGTCACCTTCACATCGACCGTGTGCGCCACGGGCAGCACGGCCGACCGGAAGAGCTCATCCACGGCGCCCTGCGACAAAGCCTGCGTCGCGATCGCCGAGTAGGTCCGCGTATCAGGCGGCCCGCCGTCCAGCGACATATCCACCGCCGTCGGCGACGTCTGCGACGAATCGGCGCGCAACAGCACCACCAGCACCGCGCCCGAGCGCCGCTTCACCGCGTCGCCTAACGCCGACATGCGGTCGCGCTGCGACTGCATGTTGTCTTGCGCCGTCGAGAGGGTCTTGTCGAGGTCGACCAACGCATTCTGCTCGGTGCTCATGAGCAACTGGTCGGCGCGCTTCGCCGTCGTCTGCGCAAGGGCGTTGTCGATCTCCGCCTCGAGAGCCACGCGTTGGCCGCGTAGCTGGCTCAGTTGGTCCTGCGTCGCCTGCAGTTGTTTGATGAGTGCGCTCCGCTGCGCCTCGTACACCTGCTCCACCGACGAATCGGGCATGCGGCCGCTCGAGTCCGCTTGCGCGTGAACCGCTACCGGCGCCGCCAATAGCGCGAGGCCGACGAGGCCTGAGACGAGAGAGCTGTGCCGTCTACTCATGGGCATTCTTCCGCGTAATTGATGCGCGACGCACCGCTACGGTTTGTCCTGCGGCGGCGGCGTGTTCTGCTCCAACTTCCGAAGGCGCTCCTCGAGCCGCTTGAGCGCATCCCGCTCGGCGTTGAGCTCCTGCTCCGCTTGCGCACGCCGCTGCTCCACATCGAGCAGGTTCTGCGCATGATATCGGTCGATCTCCAGCTCCAATGATTGGACACGCTTCTGCCGTGCATCGATTTCCGCAACCAGCGCTTTTTGTTCCGCTTGCAGTTGGGCGACACGATCCTGCAGGACGTGGCCGCGCAGGAGTCCGAATACGTTGCTCTGCCACCCGAGCGAGAACGCGACCTTGTCGTAGTTGTACGGCGTGTGCGCCGTGTCGGACACGCCGCCGGCGCCGATTTCCGTCCAGTATACTCCGGCTTGCAGCCCGCGCCAGTTGAGCACCGCCCCCAAATTGTAATCCCACGCGTTGTTCTCGAGCATGAACGACAGCACGCTGTGCGACGACGGATAGACGTCCATCTTGATGCCGCCGAACACACCGCCCGTGGCATGATGCGAGTACGCCGCGCCTAACTTGCCATCATCCTTGAACAAGCCGTTGCCATACCCAAGGCTCAGACTGAGCCCGACGTTGGGCCAGTTTTTGTCGACCTCCGACAGCGAGAACGACTTGGTCGCCACGCCGTACACCGTTTCGGCCGTCGAGAAATTCTGATGTAGCGAATCGGCGACGTGATTGCGGTTGGGGTTCGCGTTCGTAGGCGGCGCTAGGAAGTAGCCTAACCCGAAGCGGTCGATGTGCGAATACGGACCGACGTTCTCGAGCCCCACCGCCACACTCGGGATCCACCCCACGACACCGGACCGACCGCGGAAATTTTCCTCGTTGAGCAACAAGCCCCGACCGAAGAATCCCCACTCCGGCGCGTCGGAGTACACCGACAGACCAATCTCGGCGTGCTGAAGAATCGAGGTGTACACGGCGAAGTTGGAATTGATGCCCTTCCCGACGCCAAGGCCGGATGAAAGCTCCGATCCCTTCACCGTCTTACCCGACATCGCGAGCGAGAAATCACCCGACAACGGCGACACCCACGCAACCGGAATGTCGATCAACCCCGAGCCCCAGTACAACGTCTGCGGATAGCTCTCTTGTTGGGCATACACGCCGGCCGGGATCATTAAGAGGAGCGCGGCCAGCGCGGAGCAGCATCGCGTCATGGACATCGTTCAGAATCTCCGTGTCGTTAGCGCGCGGGCGGCTTGGTGGAATCCGGCGTAGCCGGCGGCGATTGCGGCGGTTTGATGGGCGGCTTTTGGTCGCCTTGCTGCAGTGCCTTGAGCCGGTCTTCCGCTTTCTGAATGGCGTCGCGCTCAGCCTGTATCTCCGACTCGAGTTGCTGGCGGCGCTTTGCCACCTCTGCCAATTCGCCGGCCTGCGCCTTCCGCAGTTGGTCGTCCAACGCCGTGATGCGTTCCTCGCGCTTCGCGAGCTCCAGGTGCAATCGCGTTTCCTCACGTTGCAACTCGCCGACACGCGATCGCAGCATCGTGCCGCGGCCTATGTCATACAGGTTGCCGCTATACCCGAGGCTGAGATTGACCTTGGTGTAGTTGTAGACCGAATAGAACGTGCCTTTGGTGGGCGACTTCGAGCCCTCCTCGAGCTCCGTACCATAGATGCCGAGCGAGATGCCGCGCCACGTGCCGACGACGCCGGCGTTCCAGTCCCAGCCGTTGTTCTCGGCCAAGAAGTCGAGGCGCGTGTTCTCCGACGGATGGATTGCGTAGCGCCCGCCGAGGAACAGTCCCTTGACGATCGTCCCCTTGTCGTTGTAGCTCTTGCCCAGCTTGCCGTCGTCCGAGAACAGTCCATCGCCGTAGCCTAACGTTAGGCTTGCGTCGCTGGTGCGTCCGACGGCGAACGACTTGGTGGCGACGCCGTACAGCGTGGGCGTGGAATGAAAGTGGCGCGCGTAGGGCGACGTGATATCGGCCCCGTTGCCGGTCGAGTCGATCGAGACATCGTGGCCCACGAGCATCCGCTCTTCGTGCGGATATGGTCCCAGGTTGCGGAACCCGACCGCGATCGCCGGCCACCACTTGCCTTCCACTTCCTTGTTCAGCAGTGCCTGGCCGAAGAAGCCCCACTCGGGATTCTGGCTGTAAAGCGAGAAGCCTAACTCGTACCGGCCGCCCCAGTGCGAATCGATGGACAGATTCGTGTTCCACTGGGCCGACGTGTTGAGCGCCGTTTGATTGACGAGGTTGTACGGGATGTGCTTGGCCGAGGTCTGCACCCAGACATCGCCCGACGCCGGAGACACCCACGCCACCGGATCATCGATGAGCCCGGTACCGAAATCGAGCGTGGCCGGGTACAGATCGTTCTGCGGCGGCTCGGCTCGCATCGTCGCCGACGTGTCCTGCGCCGACGCCACCGGCACCGCGACCAACGCCGCTCCGAGGGCCAGGATCGGGAGCGCTACGCTGGAGCGCAACCTGCGCATGCATCCTCCAGGGAGAGGGATGGTGTGGACGCTTGTCGGTCTAAGACTCATGAATCATCGCCGAAGTAAAAGCCCGCGCGCGGAGGCAAATACCGGAAGGAATCTCTTGACTGCGCTGCGCGGAGCACCGTGATTAGCACTTCTCAAACCGTGGCGAGCTTCGGTTGGCGCGCCGCACCAACACTGGAGGGACCATGAATGTGCGGACGCGACTCCTTGTGATGGTGGCGGCCGCGGTCGTCTCCACCGCATGCTGGCACCATCGGCCTTCCCCTGACTCGGCTCCTGATTTCGCGGCAACCCTACACGTCGACAATAACAATTATCAAGACGTGGACATTCAGGTAATTCATCGCGGCCTCAGATCACACCTGGGCAGTGTGAACGCAGCAGCCGCTACGGACATTGTGTTCCCAAAGAACCTCTTGAGCGACCTCGGCGAGGTGCAGCTCATCGCTCACGCCATTGGGACGCCATACACTATCACTACCGCTGTGATCGTGCTGAAGCCGGGCACCGAAGTGCGTTGGACGCTCGAAACCGATCTTAGCAGGTCGTCGGTCACGGTCTACTGACCGAGACGCACGCACCACCACGTTCACTTTTGTCCTGGAGGTCCGTGACTTCTCGGGCCTCCCGAGATCGTACCTGAGATCAGACCGATCGAGGTCAACCCCGCAATGACGCCGCCGGCGAGAAGCCCGCTCCGCCACCACGAGACCTTCTTCACTTGAATCGTGGCAATGGCACTCTGCGGCAGCGAGACATTCTCTCCCTTCCAGTACTGCTCATCCCCCGATCGAAAGGTCAGACCGGACACCGCCAGCGCCATACTTGTGTCGCTTCGATTCAGCAAACGACCGTCCACGAAGTAAACATTGGGACCGAGGTACTGCGACAACGACGCGGCCCCTGCATCGGTTAGCTGCACATGAAGCTTCGTGCCGACAATGGGGGCTGGCGCCGTAGGAACTGGCGTTGTCACGTAGCATGCGCACAGCAGAAGCATCGCAAACGGCGCAATTCGCATGGTCCCCTCCTGATGACAAAAACTGTAACAGGGATATTCGCGCCGCTCAAGGCGCCGCGTCAAGCCAGCAAGACACTCTTAGTCTAACAGGAGTGAAGCGATCGGCCCGGCTTCCCAATCGGAAAACCGGGCCGACCGAATGTTACGGCACCATCCTTACTCGGTGCTCAACGACCACGTCATCCCCCCAAGTTGGTGGGGCAGGCGTTGGGCTGATCCCAATTCCGTAGCGGCTGAGACGACGGTGGCGGAATATTCTTGTTGGCGTTCCTCTCCGCCGACAGCGGGTAGAACACTCTGCCCGGGATTCCGTTGGAATTCGCCGCGACCAGCAGGGGCAAACACGTGCGCTTCCAGTCGTTGTAGACTTCGATCTGCTGGAAGTCGGCGATGTACTTCTCTGTGATGATGTCGTTCAGCGTGATCAGGCCGCCGGCCCAAGGTAGGGCACCTTGCGATGCCCTTTCGGCATTGTACGCTTGGATAGCAAGTGCTTGACTGCCGGCATGCAATTCCGCTTCAGCGATGATCAACTCATTTTCCGCGAACGTCACCATCGGTTGGTTAAAGTTCTGGGCCAAGCGGGTGCCACTCAAGTTCGAGTAGTCTCCCGGCCCTCCGGTTGGCGGGGCGCCAACGAACTTGTTCACGCTGTTCGTGCTGTAGTATTCCTCCAAGCGGGGGTCGACCGCGCTATCCGCCCGAAGAATATTGACCAGCCGTGCTCCGGCCCCGATGTAGCCCGAACGTTGAATGGCGATGAACTGATACCAGAGATTCCATTCGTTCGGGTTCGTGCTTTGGTACGACTTCATGTCCCCCGACGTATCGGCGATTCCCTGCTGGGCCTCCGCGAGAGCGGATGCGTACCCGGTCGGATCGTTCGGCGTTACGTGCATGAAGTATCGCGCCTTGAGCGTGTGAGCCAAGGCCAACCACTTCGTCTTGTCCCCACCGTAGAACAAGTCATTCGGCCCCGGGCCCGCGCACGATGGCGACGCGCATGGAATGTACGCGATCGCCGTGTCGAGCTGAGCTTGAACCTCCTGAAACACCGTTTGCTGGGGGTCGAGCGCGGGCTCTAATACCGAGCTCACGGCCTGGCTGTACGGCACATCGCCCCATACGTCGGCAACGGTCCCCATCGTAAGCGCTTCCATCACTTTCGCGATACCCGCATACGTTGTATCGCCGGCGGCCAAGGCCTGTTGTTGAATGGTGCGCTCATCGATCAAGCCGCCTCCGGTGTACGCGCTGCTCCAGTCACCGGAGAACGCATCTTCATCGAATACGTAGTTCGCGAGCGGGATGTACTGCCGGTCGGTTCCCGCCATCGATTGCATCCACATGCTGTACAGCCGCGCCAGATCGCCGGTTTGCAGCACCGTTTGCGTCACGGTTACGCCAACGAAGAGTTGGCTGGTACCGGCCTTGGTCGGGCTGTTCGGGTTTGTCGTGAGCCCTGTTCCCGTTAGGAAGTCGTTGCATCCGGCAAGCAACGCGACCGGCAGGAGCGAGCCCACTGCGAGCTTAAGGTATCTATGCATACGATTGGTCTCTCTCCTCGCAGTGTCAGCGGTTCAATCCAAGCGAGAACACGAACGAGCGCGTCTGCGGGTTGTTGAAGTAATCAACACCCTGGATCAGCGACGATGCCCCCGCCAGGTTGGCCTCAGGATCGATGCCGCGATAGTTGGTCCAGGTGTGCAGATTGCGCGCTGAGAGACGCAGGTCGATGGTGCTGAACCCAGAGTTCTTGACCCACGACTGGTCCAGCGAGTACGCAACCCCGATTTCGCGCAGCTTCACGAAGCCGGCGTCTTCGACGAACTGTGAGCCGACAGGGCCGAAACCGCTGCCGTTACCCTGGAACCACCCCTGATCCAGCGAAACCGCCGTTCCGGCGCCCGGACCGGCGACTGGACCCGGCAACCAGTTCTTGCCGAACACGTAGATAGCGCCGTTGTCACGGATGTCGGTGTCCTTGTGGGCGCCGAAGTTATACAGCGCGCCGCGCGTGCCGTCCCACGTCTGCCCGCCGTGGCGGACATCCAGCAGGCCGGAAATCGTAATCTTGTTCCACGTCACCGACGTGTGGACGCTGCCCAACCACTTTGGGTTGCCGTCCGAGATCACGCGCTGGGTGGGATCCACGACCGGGAAGCCCGAGGCGTCGATATACAGCGCACCTGGCTTCGCGTTGCCGCACGCTTGATTGATGTCGACCCCATCGATGTTGAGATCGCTTCCGTCCGGGTTGTGACGCCCGCACCGCGCGAAATCGTTTCCGCGGAGCACCCCCACACTGGCGCCGTACCAAGCCGTCGGCACAGCACCCGTGAAACCGCCGCCGGTTCCGAGGTCAGCAAACTGCTGCCCCGAGAGCGCGACGAGACGGTTCTCGTTCTTCGACCAGTTCACGCCGATCTCCCACGAGAGATTCTGTTGCATGATCGGGCGGAAGTTGAACGACGTTTCGATGCCACGATTGCGAATCGTTGCTGCGTTCGCCGTGATCTGCCCGTATCCCGTGGAGTTAGGCAGCGGGAGGGAGAAAATGGCTCCCTCGGTGCGATCCAGATATGCCGTGATCGAGGCGTCGGCATGGTTGTTCAGGAAGCCAAGATCGACCCCAGTTTCGAACTCTTTGGTGCGCTCGGGACCGAGGTTGGGCTGACCCTTCGTGAACCCTTGAGACAAACCGCCCAAACCATTCTGATTGATAAGGAGCGCGTCGCCCCATCCGCCGTCACCGACGCTGAAACCGCTGGCAAATGTCTGGAGCGTGCTGTACGCGTTCGGCTGAATGCCTGCCTCGCCGTACGCACCGCGCAGTTTCCCATAGTTCAGGAATCCCCTGTTGTCGCTCGAGCTCTGCAGGAACGTCCAAGCAAAGTTCGCACTAGGGAACCAGTGCCGGCGTGAACTCGCGCCGAACGACGAAAAGCCGTCGTTCGTCGCCGACACTTCGACGTTCAACTGATTCCAGAGGTACACACTACCCGAACCGAAATACCGCTCGGCGTGCACATAGGCTTGGTTGTCGTTCGGGGTCCAGTTCGTGGTGTTGCCCAACGTGAAGGGTTGGGCCGAAACCAGCGATTTCCCCGTCACGAAGATCTGACGGAAGCTGGTGCTGTTGAGGTTCTGACCAACCGTGAGATTTGCGCTTGCGCTCGGCGAGAACGTGTGCGTCATCGTCGCGGTCAGGTTATGGTCGAGGATGTAGTTCTTCAAATCTCCCTCGATGACCGAACCTGTGGGTTGTCCGGACGACGTGAACGGGATCCCGTCGAGTCGCTGGTCCGTATAGTAGTCCGCCCCGAACACTTCCTTGAACTTGAGCCAGTCAAGCGCGTCCCATTCAACGTTGGCATTGCCGAACGTGCGTTGGACGGCGGAGTTGTTGCTCTGCTGGTAAATCGTGAAAATCGGATTGTCGTAGCCGCGGGTGTGGTTGATCGACTGTACCGACGGCCATGGGAACCGATAGGAACGCTGCAATCCCGAGGTTGGATCGAGGTACTGGAAGTCGTTGAACTCGGGCGGCGTCCGGAGGGAACCGAGCAGCAACCCGTCGATGTTCGACCCTTGCTGCACGTACTTGGCGCGCACGTCTGAATACTGCGCGTCGATCCCGACCTTCAGGTTGTCGAACATCTGGTGCGACGCATTCACGCGAACGGTGTTGCGCTTGTACCAATCGTTCGGCCCCGTGATGTCGCCGTGATTGTTGTCGAGGCTGCCGGACACAAAGTAGAGGGTCTTGTCGTTGCCACCCGAAATGTCCAGCGTGCTGTTCCAGTTGTGCCCGGTAACGAAAAGATCGTCGAAGTGGTTGTAGATCGGCACGCCCGAGAGTTTTGGCCCCCACGAGCTACTGGTCGCTACCTTGATTCCGGCGACCGGGTCATTGTCGCCGCAATCGAGAATAGGAGCGGCAAGGGCGTCACACGCTGGCGATACGCCGCCACTTCCGTGGCCGTACACGGTGTTGAGCGGGATGCCTTGCGTCACTTTGTCGAACGAGTAGCTGCTGCGAAGCGAGTACCGAGTCTGTCCGGACTGCCCGCGCTTCGTCGTGATGATTACCACGCCGGCGCCCGCTCGGGCGCCGTAAATCGCCGACGCGGCAGCACCCTTGAGGATGTCGACGGACGCTATGTCATCGGGGTTGATGTCGGAGGCACGATTCGATGCCGCGGCGCCACCCTCGCCTGATTCGGTCATAGTCGTCGAGTTGTCGATCGGTACGCCGTCGATGATGAAAAGCGGCTGACCATCGCCGCTAATCGTCTTGGGCCCACGAATCCGGATGTACGCGGACGTACCCGGATCGCCGGATGCCGAGACGACTTCGACGTTAGGAGCCTTGCCCGCGAGCGCCGACACGACGTTGGTCTCGTTGGACTTGGAGACTAGCGAGGTGTCGACAGAGTTCACCGCGGAACCCAGCCGTTCCCGAACCGTGCTGGTTCCCTCGCCCGTCACGACCACTTCACCCAGCCGCAGCGGATTGGCGGCGAGGGAGAAGTTATGTGTGATCTCGCCCGGGTTCAGCGTGACTTGCACCGATTGCGCGCGGTAACCAATGAGGCGCGCTGTAATCGTGACCTGTTGCCCCTTAACGCGGGCCGAGGGCACTTGAAACGTGTACTTGCCGTCTGCGTCCGTCAGACTTCCGATGTTCATGGTTTCGACGAACACGCTGGCGGAGTTGAGCGGTGCACCCGATTCGCTCGTCACCCGCCCGCTAATCGTTGCCACTTGCTGCGCCGCTACCCACGCGGGGAGCAGCGCCGCCACGGCGCCGATCGCGATAACCGTCCTAACGAAACGTCCCATTTCTTCCTCCTTGGCACCTCTTCCAAAGGTGTGTCGACGAGAACATGGGAACTGCCGCCGCGTTGCTCGCGCTCAGCGGCGCACTGACATTTTTTGCATTTTGGGTTGGCTCACCTCCGGAAGGGGGGGTTCAACCATCCGGCGCATCCGCACCGGAGCCATCCGCATCTGTTTGGTGTCGAAGTGCGGCAAGCGCAGCACGAAGGCGGGACAGAATCAAAGTCGCCAAAAAGCACGAAGCTCGGCGGTCGCCAGCACGATCGGCGTGAAGGTCTGAAGAGCAAACAACGCTGTGAGTATACAGATCCTTTC
Source organism: Gemmatimonadaceae bacterium (assembly GCA_035279625.1). Taxonomy (GTDB): domain Bacteria; phylum Gemmatimonadota; class Gemmatimonadetes; order Gemmatimonadales; family Gemmatimonadaceae; genus JADGGM01. Next base: position 3,291 of record DATEHK010000079.1, on the reverse strand, counting down.
CGGATTGCGTCAAGGAGTGGTAAAGTACGGCACTATTGGCACCGCGTCCAGAGTTGTCGTTGCCCTAACACGCCGGTCCGGTCTCCCTCTCGTCCTCACCCAACCCGCACCCTGTTTATGCGCCCGCCTGTCGCACTCGTGAAGGTCAGGTCGATGCCCGATGACCGGGACGTCAGCACTTCGTGGTGCCCACGCCGATGCCGGCGAGTCCTGCTTTGCTGGTGCGCAGCACTGACCGCTGTTGCAAATGGGATCCCGGCATGGGCCCCTTCCCTGAGCGCTCAAAGTCAGTCCAGTCCAGCGCAGCGGACCTCGCGAGCGAAGATCTACTCGATTGTCGGAGCCGTGCTCGGCGGAGTCCTTGGTTGGACGATCCTGGGTTCGAAGAGCGGGCACGGGTGCGCAGGCGCGCCGTGCGTATTTTGGGGATCCGCGGCAATTGGCGCGGGGGTCGGGTATGCGTTCGGACACGAGTCGGACCGAACCTACAACTCGCGCTACCGAGGCGTCGCACCTCTAAAGCTCTCAAGTATCAACGCCGTACTTGAGGGAGATCCCATCGCCTTGGCCGCCGGCGACTCGATAGTGGCGGTCGGCGGCAGCGTAGGGATCGAGATATTCGAGGAGACTGGCGTGATGGCGGCTGGTTCCGTACGGGCGCGTGGACTTAACGGCATTACGGCGGTGGCACTCGCACCGCCCAGCGGGTGGCTCGCCGTTGGTTCGCCTAACGGCCTTTACATGTTTCCTCCTTTCACCGGCCCCGGCGCGCTTGTTCGCGCCGGCGATGTGGACGCCTTGGCGGGCGGTGCGCACCACGTCTACGTCGCGGTCAACGACAGAATCGAGATCGCGCCACTCGCACACGATACCACTCGGACGTGGCCCGGGCTTACGGTTTGGTCCCCCGTGCACGCGCTGGCCATTGATTCCGTGCGGTCGCTGCTGTGGGCAACCACCGACCACGACCTCATCGCGTTCCGCATGGACGGCGATTCGTTGGCGCGCATCGGTGCCGCGCCGCTCGAATCCGTGGGCCTTCGCCTCGCCCAAAGCGGCAACACGATCGCCGTTGCGTTAGGCGAACGCGGCGTTCGATTGTTCGACGTCAGCGACCCGGCGGCACCCCGGGCCATCGCGTCCTGGACGACCGCCCATTTCGCCTACGACGTCGCGATCGACAAGCAACGGCTGTTCGTCGCGGCCGGACCGGAAGGCGTGTACGTGATCGACCTGAGCACGTCCCCGATCCACACGATCGGGCTCGCGCGCGACATGGGCTTCGCGACGGCGCTCGCGTCGCACCGCGGCTATACGTACATTCTCGATCGGCGCAACGTCGTGTTGCGTCGCGTCCTTTCCGATTTCTGAGGCTCCATGGTGTTGGTTCGACATGCAATGCTCGCGGTCGCGGTTGGCGCATGCGTGGTGGCAGGCTGCGGCTCGACTGGAAGCGGGCATTCGTCGTCCGAAGCCGCCTCGGCCGCCGTTACCGCGAAGCCGGCACAGCAATCCCCGGCGCTCAAAGGCGATTCGACACTCAACCGCGTCGCGGATCATGCTCGGGTGCAAGGCAGCGCGACGGCGCCATTGTGGGTGGTCGAGGTGAGCGACTTCCAGTGTCCGTTCTGCCGGGAGTGGCACGAGCAGAGCTATCAGGCGATCAAGTCGCAGTACGTCGATTCGGGCAAGATCCGGTTTGCGTACATCAACATGCCGTTGTCGATTCACAAGAACGCGTGGCCGGCGGCGGAGGCCGCGATGTGCGCGGCCGCGCAGGACAAGTTCTGGCCGATGCACGACTCGCTATTCGCCACACAAGGGCATTGGGAGAACGACGCCGACCCGCGTCCCTATCTCGATTCGTTGGCGGCCGAGGTCGGCGTGGCGCACGACGCGTACGCCGCGTGCGTGACGCAGCATCTCATGCGGCCGTTGATCCAGGCGGACATGGATCGCGCAACGGAATCCGGCGTCGTCTCGACGCCGACGTTCCTCATCGGCACGGCGAAGGTGCTCGGCGCTCAACCGTTAGACCAACTCCGCTCGGTGATCGACGCGCAGTTGGCCAAGGTCGGCGCGCGGTAGCGCCAGGTTCGCGCCCGCGCGCTCCCGATGCTCGGACCGGTTTACGCGGTTGCCGTTGGCGCAGCGCGCGTGGCGGCCGCGGTTGCGCCGGCGCGCGATGGGAAAGTCTGGCGTTCGCTCGGCGCGCGAAAAGGAATTCAGGAGCGCTATGCGGCCTGGGGCGCGGCGCATCGCGCAGCCGAGCGGCCGCTCCTCTGGATGCACGCGCCCTCCGTGGGCGAGGGATTGCAAGCGCGCCCGGTGCTCGACACGCTGCGCGCCGAGCGCCCCCATCTCCAGATCGCCTACACGCATTTTTCGCCGAGCGCCGAACGCTTCGCCCATTCGTTAGGCGCGGACTTCGCCGACTACCTGCCGTTCGATTCGGTGAGCGACGCCCGCGCGGCGCTCGACGCGCTCAAGCCGGACGCGCTCGTCTACAGCAAGCTCGACGTGTGGCCGGTGCTGACGCGCGAGGCGGGGCGGCGGGGCGTACCGGTGGGGCTCATCAGCGCGACGCTCGCCGCGCGATCGAGCCGCCGGTCGCGGCTGGCGGCGCTGTTCCTCGGCGACGCCTATGCGCGCCTGGACGCGGTCGGAGCCATCGACCAGGACGATGCGATGCGGCTCATTGCGTTAGGCGTGCGCGAGTCGGTGGTCGAGGTGACGGGTGACACGCGCTACGACCAAGTCTGGGCTCGCGCCCAACGCGTCGACCGTGCGGGCGGTGTGCTGGGCCCGCTGGCGAGCCCGCGCCCAACCGTGGTGGCTGGATCGACCTGGCCGGCGGACGAGGCCGTGTTGTTTCCCGCGTGGCGTGCGGTGCACCAACAGCTCCCCGCGGCCCGGCTCATCATCGCGCCGCACGAGCCCGAGCCGTCGCATCTCGCGTCGGTCGAGCGGTGGGCGGCGGCCGACCGGCTGTCGCTGGCGCGCCTCGCCGACGCCGAGGCGGCCAAGGCGGACGTGATTCTCGTCGACCGCATGGGTGTGTTAGGCGACCTCTACGCGCTGGCGGCGGCGGCGTTCGTGGGCGGCGGGTTCCACGACGCGGGTCTGCACTCCGTATTGGAGCCGGCCGCGTTCGGCGCCCCGGTGGCGTTCGGCCCGCACTGCGATCGGAGCCGGGACGCCGGCCTGTTGGCCCGGGGGGGCGGCGGCGTGTCCGTGCCTAACGCAACGGCGCTGGCCGGCGCGCTCATCGGCTGGCTCAAGGCCGAGGCA
>DATEHK010000078.1:0-4101 GCA_035279625.1 Gemmatimonadaceae bacterium | reverse complement strand
TTCGAGTGGTGCTCGAGCGCGAATCGCGCGAACTGCGCGGATTGGTGATAGTCGGCGTGCTCGGGGAGATAGAACGCCTGCACGAGCGTCGGGGACGGCGTGTCGGCGTGCGTCGCGTCCCACACATAGTTCTTCGACGTGGCGAACGCGAAGTCGTTGACGCGCGGGGCAGTGAAGTGCCACGTGAGTGTGCCGCCCGATGCCGTCGCCGTCCCCGCACCGCGGCCTTGGGGGTCGACGACGTGCACGGTAGTGTCGGTGCGCATGGCGAGCGCCAGACGGTCGCGCGTGGCGGCCGAGAGCACTTCCGTGGGATTGGCGAGCGTGCCCGTAGCACCCACCAGCCATCCGGCGGGCACGGTGATTTTGACGTCGAAGCTGCCGAACTGGTTGTAGAACTCGCCCAGGCCCAGGTACTGGTCGGTGTCCCATCCGCGCATGTCGTCGTACATGGCGACCTGCGGATACCATTGGGCCACCTGATAGAGCGACGTGCCCCAGCGGCCCATCCGCTCGGCGCGTTGGTCCAACGGAACGTTAGGCACAGAGAAGTGCCAGGCCGCGTCGAGGGTCGCCGTGCCGCCGGGCGCGATGGGCGATGGCGGCTGGACCACGGCCACGGTGCCGTGGACATCGAATGCGCGCGCATCGCCGAGTGAAATGGGGGCGCCGTTTATCGTGAGGCGCTCCATCACATCGCCCTGCGTGATGTCGGTGACGTAGTCATCGCGCGACTCGCCGGCCGTGTAATAGTTCTGGAGCAGGCGCAGCACGATGGTGTGGAGCGTGTCGGGCGTCGTGTTGTGCAGGGTGACGTGCTCGGTTCCGTGCAGCACCGCGCTGTCCACGTCCAACCGCGCGTCGATCGCGTAATCGACGCTCTGCTGCCAGTAGTCGGCACCCGGCGAGCCGGTGGAGTCGCGCGTGCCGGCGCGATAGGCGCGCTCGATGTCGGGGCCCAACGGAATGATCCGTGGGACGGCGCGGGCGGGCCAGTGCGCGGCCGGCGCCGATTGCGCGCCGGCGGCGGGGGCGAGCGACAGAGTTAGGCACGCGGCCGCGGCGGCCAGCAGGCGGGCCTGGTACGAAATGCATCGAGGCATCATTCGAGGCGTCCCAAGCGAGGGTCATTCGGCTTGACTAACGAAGAACAGGCCCCATATTCGAGCGGCCCGAGCCGTTCTCCGCATCGCGTCCCGCCGTTCCAGTAGGCCGTCGTCGTTCCGCTGAATCATAGCATCCGTCCGCCGCGACGGCTGCGAGTCCAGGAGACACCCTGAGGTGGCCGGGCATCTCGAAGCGGGCTGGCGCACCTCCTGCAAGCTGCTGCACGTGGCGCCGCTCGCCGCGCCTAACTGGCCCTGGTCGTCGGCGCCCCAGCAGCTCGCCGCGCCCGACGCATCCAGCGCGCACGTGTGATACGGCGAGTTGCGTGAATCGGACACCGCCCGCCACGGCGACCGGTTCGGCCGCGACGGCATTGTCATCGGCGCTTCCCGTGCCTAACGCGCCGAACAACGTTGGCGCCCCAGCACCACGCCGCGCCGGACGCGGCCAAGCCGCAGCCGCCAAACACGCCGGCGCTCACGCTCGCGAAGCGGTGATGGCCGGCGACCCTGGCCGGCGGGACGCCGGTGTCCCATTGCTCGCCGTTGCCTAACGACCCCAGGAGCTCCGAACCCCGACAATACGTGGCCGGCGTCGGCGATCCCGCTCACGCCGAAGTCCCAACGGAGAAACGACCGGAAGCGTGATCGAGCGGACGCGCATGTCGACATTGCCGAACGCGGACGCGTCGCCGGCGTATCGCCGTGGTCGCAGGCGCTTGGCCGGCAACGAAGCAACGGCTCGATCACGATGTTGAGCCACCCAACCGGCCGGTTCGCTGGCTGCCCCAGCCAGGGCCGAAGGGACGTGGCGCGATGCCTAACGCAGACGTCGTGGTCGACTGTAACGTCACGCGACCGCTAGGGCTTCGCCGTCGGCGACATGTGGGATAGGACCAGGATGCCGACGCCCAGCCACCACACCATCAGTGCGAACATGCTGAAGATCTGCCGCCGCACGAACACGCGTCCCGGCTCCGCGTAACGCGACGAGTCGAGACGGCTGAGCCCGCTGAAGAAACCCCACGGTGACGGCTCATCCAGAAGGTACGCGATAGCGCGCCGTCTGAAGTAGACGCTCGATGCCATGCTGATGCCGGCGCCGATTAGCCATGCTAACGCAAGAGGTGTTCTGAGCGGCGGTGCTGCGACCGCGAAGAGCGTCGGAACCAGGACAGCCACGGGCGCGGCCCACATCAACGCCGCTCGCGGATTGTCGCGCGGCTCTCGCGAGTCGGGCTCCAGGTCGCCCGCCGGTTCGGCGGCGGCCCTCTCTCGCCCGAAGGCCAACAGGACCACGTCGCGCAGACCGACGAACAGAGAATACCCCATGCGCCGAGCCGTGGCATTCTCGCGGCCGACATCCCAACACGCGAAGACGAGCGGGCCGTAGATGGCGGCGCCGATCAGCAGGCCGAGCAGCGACTGCACCGATCCCATCGCCGCGGCGTGCTGTTCGACGGATACACTGAATCGCTCAGTGATGTGCCCCGGAGCGATCGAGGCAACGATCGTCACGACCGGCGCCACGAGCACCAACCGATAGAACGTGCGACTGCGGTACCACGGATGCACCGGTCACCTCGTGCCGAGTCGGCCTAACGCTGTCGAACGTTGCGGAATGCGAAGGGGGGGACTCGAACCCCCACGGATTGCTCCACTGGATCCTAAGTCCAGCGCGTCTACCAGTTCCGCCACCCTCGCGACCCTCCAAATTATTCGGGTTGCGGCCCCACTGCCACGATCCCTCCGAGGAATCGCCCCTTGCTCCGTAAATCGGGAACCGCGCCACGCCGCGCACGTGGGGGCGGCGCCGACCTGAGAGCCGACACCCCCGCCGTCACGGGCGCGCCTTACGGAGCGCCCTCCGAACCAGGGCGCGTGTCCCGGCGCGAGTCCTTAGTGTAACGGCACTCCTTGGATGCACGAGCGGCCCGGTTGGCGTGCAACCGGGCCGCTCGGCTAACTGCGACGATCGGTGCTACTCGCCGATCTGCAGATTCACCACGTGCGTGCCTTTGAGCTGCGGGTTGAACACCAGCAAGCTGATCACGTCGCCGTCCCGGAGCTTGGAGAGCGTTTCGTTCAGGTCCGCCACCGAGCGCACGTCGTGCGCCGGGCGCGGATCGAGCACCTTCACGATTACGTCGCTTCCCGGGAAGAGCTGATGATACGCGACGCTTCCGGCCTTCACATCCGTGACCGCCAGGCCGCGCTGCGTCGCCGGTATGCCGGCGCGCGTCGCGTCGTCCGTGCTCAACGGCTGCACCGTGATGCCCAGCTTGTCGTAGCTCGACCCCCCGCTTTCGCCGCCCGCGGCGCTGTCGGCGCTCGCCACCTGCTCATCGTTAGGCGCCTCCGCCAGCTTCACCTTGAAATCCATCCGCTTGCCATAGCGCATCGCCGACACGTCCACGGTCTCGCCCGGCTTGTGCGTCCGGATGATCCGTTGCAGCTCGGATACGTGATCGATCTGCTGGCCGTCGATAGCGGTAATCACGTCACCCGGCTCCATGCCGGCGTCGGTGGCCGGGCTCGGTCCGTCGGGCGCCTTTCCGCCCACAAGTGCACCATGGATGTCCTTGAGGCCCGCCGCCTGCGCGTCGGCCGGCGTCACATCCGTGATCGACACGCCGAGGATCGCGCGCCGCACGTGTCCGTACTTGATGATGTCATCCATCACGCTCTTGGCGAGCGTGATCGGAATCGCAAATCCATAACCCGAGTAGTACCCGGTCTGGCTCGCGATCGCGCTGTTGATGCCAATCACGTTGCCGTTGATGTCGACGAGCGGTCCGCCGGAGTTGCCGGGATTGATCGCCGCATCCGTCTGGATGTAGTCGACAATCGCCCATTGCGAGTTGTAGAGGCTCTTGAGGTTGCCGCTCCGGCCCTTGGCGCTGATGATGCCCGCCGTCACCGTGAAGTCGAGCTGCAACGGGTTGCCGATCGCCAGCACCCACTGCCCAACCTGTGCCTTGCTGTCGTCGCCTAA
>DATEHK010000077.1:0-2634 GCA_035279625.1 Gemmatimonadaceae bacterium | reverse complement strand
CGCACTGTCTGGCCGGTCCGTCGGTGATCGCGATCGTCGGCGACGTGGACCCCGACCAAGTGGCGCGCGGCGCCGCGCGCCACTTGGTCGGGGTCCACGTCGCCGACGATCGCGATCACCGACGGACCGGCCAGACAGTGCGTCTCGTGCCATGCCCGAAGATCCGCGGCGTCGATGGTCCCCAAGCTCGCCTCGTCACCCGACGGCGGGACTCCGTACGGATGCCCGCGAAACGCCGCGCGGCCGAGCAGCCGCATCGGCCACTGTTGCATGTCATCCCGGAGCAGTGCGAGCGCGGTGAGCGCGACCTGTCGCTCCGTATCGAGCGCATCTTGGGCAAGCGAGGGATACTGGGCAACGTCCGCGAGCAGCGCGAGCGCATCGTCCACGCGCGAGGTGGGCACGGAGATGGACCACCCGAAGCTCTCGGTGCCGGTCGCGGCGCTCACGCTGCCGCCTAACAGCTCGGCGTCGGCGGCCAATCGTGCGGCGTCGCGGTGCGTGGTGCCCTTGAGGGCGGTGCGGACGAGGAGCGCGGTGAGGCCGGCGTATGCGGTGGGCTCATCGCACGCGCCGCCGGTGACGAAGAGGGCCAGGTGCGCGAGGCGGGCGTCCGGGATTCGCCTAACGAGGATGGGCGTGCCGCGGGCCGTGCGATAGCACCGCACGCGGCCCTCGTCGCGCTCGAGCGCGGGGGCGGGCGCGGCAGCCGCCGATGCAATCGGCGGCGCCGCGGGCGCGCCGCCCACGGGACTGGGACGCGGGGGAGCTTCGACGCGATCGCGCAGCTCGCCGCTTTGGGCGGCGAGCGGCGCGATCGCGTCGGGGCGGTAGCAGACCACGCCGGCGGCATCGAGGTCCAGCCATCGCGACGCCACGTCAGCCACATCCGCGGGCTCGACGGCCATCCGGCGATCATAGTGGTCCAGGCCTAACGTCCAATCGCCGAGCGCCTCCCAGTCGGCGAGCCAGTTGGCCTGGCCTTCCATGGTTTCCAGCCCGCGGGCGAATCGCGCCTCGTACAATCGGCGCGCGCGGAACAATTCGTCGGCCGTTGGGCCGTGCTCCCGCAGGTCCCGCACTTCGGCCCAGACGGCGCGGGCGACGTCGGCCGACGATTCGGGCGGCCCGTCGGCATAGACCGTGAACACGCCGAGCTCGGTTGGCGCGTAGTTGGACGCGCCGATCGACGCCGCGAGCGCACGGTCGCGCACGCTCCGGTAGAGGCGCGACGCGCGGCCGCTGCCTAACACAGTGGCCAACGTCTCGAGGCGCGGCGTGTCGGCGTGGAGGCTGGGCGGCGTCCGCCATCCCATCACCAGCTGCGCCTGGGTCACGTCGCCCGAGACATCCTCGAACCGGAATCCGTGCACGGCCGCCGGCTCCGCCGGTCCGCGGTCTCGCCTAACGGGACAGTCCGAGAGGCCGCCGTAGTGCCGCTCGACGGCGGCCAGCGCCGCGTCGGGATCCACGTCGCCCACGATGGCGAGGATGGTGTTCGACGGCTGATAATAGGTGCGATAGAACGCGAGCACGTGCTCGCGATCCAACCGACGCAACCCCTCTTCGGTGCCGATGCGCCAGCGGCGCATCCGGTGCCGGTCGTGGAGGACGCGGTAGAGCGTCTCGACCGCCACGGCACCGGGCGTGTCCGCTTTCCGCCGCGCTTCCTGAATGATCACCTCGAGCTCGCGGCGCAATTCGGCGGCGTCGACGAGCGAATTCGCGTATGCGTCCGACTGGATCTCGAGGCCGTCGAGGAAACCGCTCGATGGCAGCACGGTGTAGTAGCTGGTCCGGTCGTAGATCGTGCCGGCGTTGAGGTAGCCGCCGGCCGCTTTAGTGGCGCGCGGGATCTCGCCCACGCCGCGCCGCGGCGTGCCCTTGAAGTACATGTGCTCCATCACGTGCGCGATGCCCGCGACGTCGTCGGTCTCGTCGAAGTAGCCGGCGCTGACGTGCGTCACGATCGCGACCACGGGCGCCGACGCGTCGCGGCGCACGAGGACCGTGAGACCGTTGCCTAACGCACTGCGATGAACGGTGGACGGCGAGAGTCCGTTGGGCAGCGTCACGGCCCCCGCCGTGCGGGCGGTGCGTCGGGCGTCGCGGCGCAGACGCTCCACGGTCCGCTGCCGGCGCGCCTGAGCCACGTTGCCGCTTCATCGGCGCGGCCGAGCCGCGACAGCGCACAGGCGAGGTATCCCTCGGATGCGGTGTCCGCGCCGTCGATTTGAATGGCGCGGACGTACGCACGGCGGGACGCGTCGTAGTCCTGCGATGCGAGGTCGCCCCGATTCTGCGCCGAGAACGAGCCGCCGCGCGCCAGGAAGAATGCGCCGAGCTCGCGCTGGCCGGCGGCGCTGTTGGGCTCGAGTTGGATCGCGGTGCGCAGCTCCTTGCCGGCAGTGGTATAGTCGCCGTCTTCGCGCGCCATGCGGCCCAGGTAGAGGTGCGGCAGCGCGGCGTGCGGATCGGCGCCCGAGGCGCGCGCGAACAGCGCGCGGGCGCTGTCCCGTTGGCCGGCGGTATACGCGGCGACGCCGGCATCGAGCGCCGACGGCGCGCGCCTGGGCCCGAACCAGTAGTAGGCGCCGCCGCCTAACGCGAGAAGCACCAGCAGCGCCGCGATGA
>DATEHK010000076.1:0-5591 GCA_035279625.1 Gemmatimonadaceae bacterium | reverse complement strand
GCTCGGCTCCGCGCGGCGGGAATCGAGGTCGTAACAGGCGTCGAAGAGCGGCGTGCGCTCGAGGCCGACCCGGCATTCTTCTTTTCGTTCGGCGCCAAGCGGCCGTGGATCACGCTCAAGCTCGCCCTCACGATAGACGGCGCGATTGCCGACAAGGCCGGCCATTCGCAGTGGATCACGGGCGCCAAAGCGCGCGCCGCGGCGCACGAGCTGCGCGCGGGACACGACGCGATCGCCGTCGGGTTAGGCACGGTGCTCGCCGACAATCCCTCGCTCACCGTACGCGACGCCCCCGCGCCGCGCATCCCGCCGCGCCGCGTGATTTTCGACCGCCGCGCCCGCACGCCGCTCGACTCCGAGCTCGTGCGCACCGCGCGCCAGATCCCGGTGATCGTGATGGCCGAGAAACCACCGGCCCGGTCGGTTCGGGAGCTCGAGACGGCGGGAGTCCAGGTAGTCCGGACGAGCTCGCTATACAATAGATTGGAACATCTGAAGTCACAGGAGGGGATCCGGTCCCTCCTCGTCGAGGGCGGCGCCCGTCTCGCGAGCGCTCTCTGGGAACGATCCCTCGTAGACCGTTTGATTATCTTTCAGGGTCCCGTCGTACTCGGCGCCGGATCGCTCGGCGCGTTCGGATTTGCGCCGGGAATGACGATCGAGGAAGCGGCTCGGCTCAGGGTTTTGGAGAGGCGGGCGTTCGGCGACGACAGCATGATTTCGTATGCGGTACACGACGTACCAGCGCCGGGGTCCCCGAAGTAGCTGGCTGCTTCGCTCATGTTTCAAGGATCAAAGCGGATGAACTGCGGATAACTGCGGATAGAGGCGCGGCTGCTCGGCGCTGGGCAACTCCGGAGTGGCGAGGTCTGTTGCTGTTTTTGTTAAAACAAAGAAAAGGAAACGTGACAGGCGGTACCGAGCTCGTTCCCGCAGCCGGGCGATCCGCAGTTATCCGAGCAGTTCATCCGCTTTGATCCTTAAAACATGAGCGAAGCAGCCAGCTACGAAGTCCCGCGCGAGGTGAGTTTCTTCGCTCTGTTGAAACGGATCAGATCTGATGACTGCACGAATACCTCGGATCGCTCGGCTGCTCGGCGCCAGGCGCATTTACAATGGCGAGACCATTCTCTTTTTGGGAAAAACAAAAAAGCCCTGCCGTGTCCGTTTGTGTCCGGATTCGTCCGCTACCAGTTGCGTAGAAGCCTGAGAGGAGTGGCAGCGGAACAGCGAGATGTCGGTTAGTCGATTTATCTCGCGGGGCCCCCTCCGATGCTGACTCGGGCCGATACGAGCTTGATAGCGGACAAGGCCGGACACGAACGGACACTGCAAAGACTCTTGGGGAAAACAACAAACGAGACCGACTCGCGCGTACGACACAGCTCACGCAGCCGAGCGATCCGAGTTATCCGTGCAGCTATCAGATCTGATCCGTTTCAACAGAGCGAGGAAGCCTTCCAGGAGCGACCTCGAATTTGACGCACCACAGATCGAATACATGTTCACCGGCATTATAGACGACATCGGCACGATAGACCGCGTCGGAGACGGCCCCGCGGGCCGTGAGCTGCGCGTGCGCACCGCCTACCGCGATCTCGCGGCGGGCGAGAGCATCGCGCTCGACGGCGTGTGCCTAACGGTGCGCGAGCACGGCGCGGGCTGGTTCACGGTGGCCGCGGTGGTGACGACGCTCGGCCGCACCTGCGTGGGCGACTGGCGCCCCGGCACCCGCGTCAACCTCGAGCGCGCGATGCGCGCCGGCGATCGGTTAGGCGGGCACCTGGTGCAGGGCCACGTGGATGACGTCGGCATCGTGGTGGCCACGCGCGACGGGGGCGACCCGCGGGCGATCCACGCGCAGGTGGTCGACGTGCGCGTCCCGCGCGAGCTCGCCGACCTCATGGTGCTACATGGATCTGTTGCCGTGAACGGTGTGAGCCTGACCGTGAACGAAATCCCAACGCCGGAAACGATCCAGCTGTCGTTGATCGAATACACGCTGCGCCATACCACGTTCGTTAGGCTCGAGATGGGGCAGCGCGTGCACGTGGAGGCCGACGTGATCGGCAAGTACGTGCAGCGGTTCATGGCGCCTTACCTCTCGACGGTGCGCTGACCATGCCATTCGGAACCGTCGAACAGGCCATTGCCGACATCGCGGCCGGCCGCATGATCATCGTGGCTGACGACGAGGATCGCGAGAACGAAGGCGATCTCATCTGCGCCGCCCAACTGGTGACGGCCGAGATCATCACGTTCATGGCCAAGCGCGCCAGCGGCTTGATCTGCCTCGCCCTCACCGGCGAGCGTTGCGACCGGCTCGGCCTAACGCTGGTGAGCGAGAACAACATCGACGCCTATCGCACCGCCTACACGCAGAGCATCGACGCGGCCCCGCGCTTCGGTATCACCACCGGCATCTCGGCCCAGGATCGCGCCCGCACGATACAGGTGGCCGTCGATCCGGCGGCGGTTCCGACCGATCTGCGCTACGGCGGGCACATCCAGCCGCTCCGCGCGCGCGATGGCGGCGTGTTGCAGCGCGTTGGGCATACCGAAGCGGCCATCGATCTGGCGCGTCGCGCCGGACTCTATCCAGCCGGCGTGATCTGCGAGATCCTGCGCGACGAGGATGGCCAGCCGGCGCGTCGCCCCGAGCTCGAGCAGTTCGCCGAGCAGCACGGCCTAACGTTCATTACCGTGGCCGAGGTGGTGGCGCACCGGCTCAAGAACGAGCGGTTGGTGCACCGGGTGGCCGAGGCGCGGCTGCCCACCGAATGGGGCGATTGGCGCATCGTGGGGTATCGCAACGACGTCGATCAACACGAACACGTGGCCCTCGTGTTCGGCGATGTAAAGGACGGCGAGCACGTCCTCACGCGCATGCACTCCAAGTGCCTGACCGGCGACGTGTTCGGCTCGCTGCGCTGCGACTGCGGGTGGCAGTTGCAGGCCGCCATGCAGATGATCGCCGAGGAAGGGCGCGGCGTGGTGGTGTACCTGGACCAGGAAGGGCGGGGCATCGGCCTGCTCAACAAGCTCAAGGCATACGAGCTTCAGGATGGCGGCGCCGATACCGTGGAAGCCAACGAACGACTCGGCTTCAAGCCCGATCTGCGCAACTATGGAATCGGCGCGCAAATTTTGCTCGACCTGGGGCTCAAGTCGATTCGCCCGCTCACCAACAATCCGCGCAAGCTGGTGGGGCTCGAGGGGTACGGCCTAACGGTGGACGACCGCGTGCCGATCCGCGCGCCCAAGACCGACGAGAACCGCGAATACCTCGAGACCAAGCAGGCCAAGCTCGGACACCTGCTCGCGCACTGATGGCAGAATTCGCCGGATCCCCCGAAGGGCAAGGCCGCCGCATCGCGGTGGTGGTGAGCCGATTCAACGAAGCCGTCACGCAGTGTCTGGTGGACGGCGCGATGGACGCGCTCACGCGGCACGGCGTGGCCTACGACGACATCGACGTGGTGTGGGTGCCGGGCGCGTGGGAATTGCCCGCGGCCGCGCGCACGCTGCTCGCGTCGGATCGCTACCATGCGCTGGTTGCGTTAGGCGCGGTGATTCGCGGTGAGACGCCGCACTTCGACGTGGTGGCCACCGAGTCCACGCGTGGCCTGGCCGACGCCGGCGCCGATTTCGACACTCCCGTCGCGCTCGGCGTCCTCACATGTGACAGTATGGAGCAGGCGGCGGCCCGCGCCGGCGGTGCGCACGGCAACAAAGGATGGGACGCCGCGCTCGCGGCGCTCGAGATGGCGGACTTGATCGACCGGTTGAATATCGCGGATGAGGGTTGAAACGCGCGCCCGTGCGCGGGCGCTCCAGGCGTTGTACGCGTGGGATGTGCGCGGGGCGGGGACCGAAGGCAATGCGGCGCTCGAGCGCGTCGCCGAGCACGTGTGGGATGACCTCGTCATCCCGCCGCCGGTCAGGGAGCGCGCGTGGCAGCTCATCCGAACCGTGAATGCGGACGGGCGGTCGATCGACGCGGAGCTCGAGGACGTGACCACCAATTGGCGGCTGGAGCGGTTGGGCGCCGTGGAGCGATCGATCTTGCGGTTGGGCGCAGCGGAGCTGCAGGTGGGCGAGACGCCGCCCCGCGTCGTCGTGCAAGAGTCCGTTAGACTCGCCGAGCGATTCGCGGGGGAGGACAGTGCGCGGTTCGTGAACGGCGTGCTGGACGCCCTGGCCCGCAAGTTAGGCAAGTTGTGACCGGAGCCGCCACCGGGGCGCGCCTGCGCCTGTTGCTCGTGAACTGGCAGGATCGCGAGAACCCGCAAGCGGGCGGCGCCGAGACGCACCTGCACGAGATCTTCGGCCGGTTGGCCGCGGGCGGGCACCGCGTCACGCTCCTCTGCAGCGGCTGGACCGGATGCGCGCCGCGCGCGACGCTCGATGGAATCGACGTGCATCGCGTGGGCACGCGCTACACGTTCCAGTTTCTGGCGCGGCGGTACTATGCGACCCATTTGGCCAGCGCCGGTGACGACGTGCTGGTGGAAGACATCAACAAGATTCCGCTCTACACCACGCGTTGGACCAAGCGGCCGGTGATGGCGCTCGTGCCGCATCTGTTCGGCACCACCGCGTTTCAGGACGTGTCGTACGCGATGGCGGCGATGGTGTGGGCGCTCGAGCGTCCGCTGGTGCACTACTACAAGCGCGCGCCGTTCGAGGCGATCAGCGAGAGCACGGCCGACGATCTCGTGGCGCGCGGCATCCCGCGCCAGCGCATCCGCGTCATCTATCCGGGTATCGATTCCACGTCGTTCACGCCGGCGCCCGGGACGCGCTCCAAGGAGCCCTTGTTCGTCTATCTGGGGCGGCTCAAGCGGTACAAGCGCGTCGATCTCGTCATCCGTGCGTTCGCGGCGTTGCAGCATCCCACGGCCACGCTCGCGATCGCCGGGACCGGCGACTACCGGGCCGAGTTGGAACGGCTCTCGCAGTCGCTTGACCTGGGTGATCGCGTCAAGTTTCTTGGGTTCGTAGACGACGCAACGAAGTTGACCCTGGTGCGCGAGGCGTGGGCGCTCGCGCTGACATCGCCAAAGGAGGGGTGGGGGATCACGAACTTCGAGGCAGCCGCCTGCGCGACGCCCGTCGTGGCGTCCGATTCGCCGGGATTGCGCGAGTCGGTGCGGAATGGCGAGACGGGTTTTCTCGTTCCGCACGCGAACATTCCGGCGCTTGCGGCCGCGTTCACGCGGTTGGCGGCCGACCCCGCGCTCGTCGAACAACTCGGCGCCAACGGACGCCGGTTCGCCGAGCGATTCACGTGGCCGGACGCCGCCCGCCTAACGGAACAACATCTCCAGGACATCGTTGGAGCGTCGAAGGAGGGGTAGGCCTGTGGACATCACCGTGCAAGCCCATCAAGTCGAAGTGTCGAGCTTCCTGCGCACGCGCGCCGAGCGGATCATCCGCCGGCTGGCGTTGCTGCTGCATCGTCCGGTGGACGCCGTCGTGCGGTTCGAGCAGGACGGCGAGGAGCGCCGGGTCGAAATCGTATTGCACGCGCCGCGGAAGCGCGCGCTCGTCGGCGCGGCGCGGAATCGCAACGCCGGCTCTGCGTTAGG
>DATEHK010000075.1:0-26891 GCA_035279625.1 Gemmatimonadaceae bacterium | reverse complement strand
CGCACCCGGTGGGCGAGCGTGTTCTGTTAGGCATCGCGGCGCGGGTGGGCAGCGACGTGCCGTACCTCACCACCGAGCACCCGCTGGCCTGGGCCACCGGCCGCGGGGAGCGCCTGGACGCGCTCACTCCGTTAGGCGCGCGGCAGGTGGCGCTCGTGTGCACCACGTTCGGCGTCGCCACCGCCGAGGCCTACGCGTGGCTCGATGCCGACCGCGCCGAGGCGGGATGGCACGCCACGCCGATGCTCGACAAAGTGCCCGACCGGTGGAGCGACTTCCCTCCGCTCCCGCGCAACGACCTCGAGCCCCCGGTGAGCCGGCGTCACCCCGAGATCGCCCGGTCCATTGCCGGCCTGCGCTCCGCCGGCGCGCGCATCGCGGGCATGTCGGGATCGGGGTCCACCGTGTTCGGCGTATTCGATGACGCGCCCAATCCGGCGACACTCGCGCGCGCCGGGCTTCGTGCGGTGGTGTTCACGCACACGCTCGCGCGCATCGATCCGGTGCAGCTATTGGACTGACTTCTACGCTTGAGTCGACGGATCGCCGCGAGTAGGTTTGAGCGTTCGCTGCCCCCTCGTCCAATGGCAGGACATCGGACTTTGGATCCGAGAATGGTGGTTCGAATCCACCGGGGGCAATCCCTGCCCGCGTTCCCCCGCCCCGCCTAACCGTCGTGCCTTCAACGTCTTGGCGCGCGGCACGCGCGACCGCTGGGGCGCCGAATCGGTCCTCGTGCGGAAACTCGTGCGGGGCCTTCGCCGGACACAGCAGCCTGCTCGACACTCGCGCGCGCGGCGCGGCGAATCTCGGTCGCCTTCGGCCGATACTTCGCGTAGTCGCGGAAGAGCGTCGACACGTCGGAGTGCCCCAGATTCTCCGCGATGAGAGTCGGGTCGTCGCCCGCCTGCAAATGCCGGATCGTGAAGCTGTGCCTCGCCTCGTGCGGCGCGTAGCCCTCCGGGATCGGCACGTGCTGCCCCGCAATGCCTCGCACGTCTCGCGGAACAGCGCGCGCGTGTGGTATTCACCGAGCGGGAACAACAAGCCTAACGGATGTACGTTGGCGGCGTTCACGTACGCCAGGACCACCGGCCAGAATTCTTGGTCGATCACCGCCTGCCGGTCTCGGTAGACGTTCTTGGATCCGTGGGCGAACACGATGCGCTCGTCTTCGTTCAGGAGGTCGATCGGACGCATGGCACGGATCGCCGGCAGCTCGAGGCCGCCACCCTCGGCCAGCGCAGCCAGCGCGCGCATACGGGCGTCAGGCGTCGTGTGCGCGAGCCGCGGCGCATCATCGATGCGAGCGATGTCGGGCTGCTCCCGTTTGACGCGCTTTGCCTTGATTACGCTGTCCATGCTGTACGCCTGCAGTGCGTCATCAATCGGTGCGTTATCGTGAATGACTCTCTTTCGAATCCTTGCCGAGTGCGTCAGTGCCTCCACAAACTGTGTGGGAGCGGATCAACCTTGGCTGTCTGCTGAAGTCGTCCGCCGCACGGCGTCACGGACGTCGGGGCGCCCATCCCAAATGCCTAACGCGCGGCCGCAACCACCACGGGAGAAACGCGCTGGCGCGCAATGGCCCGCTCGTATACCTCGAGGTACCGCGATGCGATCCGCTCGGGTGAGAATAGCGTCGCGGCCCGCCGCCGACCCTCGGCGCCGAGGCGCCGTCGAAGCGTTTCGTCGCCAAGGAGGCGAACGATCGCATAGGCGAGTGCGGACGGATCGTCGGGGGGACAGAGGATCCCGCTGCCCTCCTGCGTGACGGTCTCCGGGATCCCGCCCACGTTGGCGGC
Source organism: Gemmatimonadaceae bacterium (assembly GCA_035279625.1). Classification (GTDB taxonomy): domain Bacteria; phylum Gemmatimonadota; class Gemmatimonadetes; order Gemmatimonadales; family Gemmatimonadaceae; genus JADGGM01. Next base: position 25,086 of record DATEHK010000075.1, on the reverse strand, counting down.
CACAACGGGCACGCCGAGCATCTGCGCTTCGAGCGCGACCAGCGGAGCGCCCTCGGCGCGGCTTGGGATGACGAGGATCCGCGACCGACGCAGGAGGGCGACGGCCTCATCTCGGCTCACCCGGCCGCGAAACGTGACGAGGCCATCGATGCCGATTTGCCGGGCGCGCTGCTCCAGTTGATCCCGCAGCGGGCCAGTGCCCGCGACCGTGAGCGAGACCTTCTCGATCCGCGCACTGACCAGTCGCATCGCCTCGAGCAGGATGTCGGGACCTTTCACGGCGCGTAGATTGCCGAGGAAGAGAAGGTCGATGGTCGGTTCGGCCCGGTATCTTGATGCGTCCGCGGCGGCGGCTGCGATGTCCACCGGCACCGCGTTAGGCACGACCGCCATCTTGTCGGCGGTCTCGGGCGAGCGCTCCACAATCGTTCGGCACAGCGCCGCCGACACTGCGGTCACGGCGTCGGCAGCGCGGAGCAAGCGGTCGACGCGAGTCCAGGATTGGCCGTCGGCAACACCATTCACATCGGTGCCGTGCAGCGTCAGCACCGTGGCGAGTCCGAGGCGCCGACAGATGTCGAAGAGCGTGACGTACGAATCGTTCACGTAATGAAAATGGGCGACGCGCGCGTCGAGCCGCGCTTTGAGCAGGGCGATCCCACCCATCGCCGTGGCTCTCCGCACGCTGTATCCGACGCGGGCACGGATCGGTCCGGTTATGCTGGTGTCGGCCCGCAGGCAGAGGCCGACGATCAACTCGCCAGCACGGCCGCGGCGCACGCGGGGCACGACAGCGTCACGCTTCAGTTCGATGACGGCGCAGCGCGAACCGGTGCTGAGCAGCGTGTGGGAAATGGTTTCCGTGGCAACGCCGACGCCGCCGTCCACGCCGCCGTACCAGGGCGTGATCGTCAACACGCCTCGCGCCGGGGCTGGGCTAACGGACATCAGGGTGCGTGTGACGGGACCGTGACACGTCGGTGAGGCCGAAGATCGTGCGTCCATGCCTCGCGAGTCAAGCTCATGCATCGCGTGATGCACTCTCCGGTGGTATGGACGTCGGCTCGATGAGACCGATCCGTAAGGCTTGGCGAACGGCACTGTACAGCAGTCGGCACTTTGAGTTCGTCTCGACCTGCGCGCCGATCGGATTGATGAAGTTCGGCGCGTCCCTGCCACCACGCGATACCTGGGCTTGACGTCCTTCGCCTAACTGTCGGCGCACTCAACAATTCACCGCGCCGTCCCTCGGTGAATCCGAGTCCGGTGGTGTCCGGTGTACGCGTGCGGCGGGACTGGCGGGATTGAATGCGTCGTTCGGGTGCCGGCTGGTCGTTCGAATTCCCACCGGGGTAGTGCTTCCCCGTCTTCCCTTCCCGGGCTATGCTCTGGCAAAATCCGCGGCGCCTGTCGCCGACAGCGCTTCGCGGAGCATCTGATTCGCGTAGCCCCACTCATTGTCGTACCAGCTCATGACCTGACCAAATCTCCGTCGACGACCTTCTTAAGATCGAGACCAATTACGGACGCGCGCGGATCGCCGACGACATCCGATGAGACGAGCGGGTCGCGCGACACGCCTAGCACCCCGGCGTAGCGCGCGGTTGGGGCCTCCTCCGTGATAACCTCGTTCACTTCCTCGACGGTCGTTGTCCGCGATGTGACCACCGCAGTGTCCGCGATCGACCCGACGAGAACCGGGCTCGGATCGCGACGCCGTCGAAGCGCCCCGCGTACTCCGGCAGTGCACGTGTCGTCGCGACTGCGGCACCCGTCGTGGCAGGGACGAGATTCGCGACCGCTGCCGGGCCTCGACGGAAGCCCGTGCATGGCCCCATCCACGAGCGACTGAGACGAGGTATAGCGTGGGCGGTGGTCATCACCGCCTTGCTGATCGGCGCGGAGGTGGTTCTCGAGATCCTGACGTCGGGTGAGCACCCCCGTGCATTCGAAAACGAGCTCGACTTTTAGCGTTTTCCGGGGAAGCCGCCGGATCGCGAATGCTCAGCGTCCGCACCGTGCGGCCGTCGACGACAAGGTCGCCTCCAACGACCTTCACGGCGTGCGAGTACCGTCCGTACGCCGTGTCCAATCGCACGAGTTAGGCGAGCTGTTTGGCATCGACCGGTCATTCATCGCAATCAGTTCGAGCGATGGCTCATCGATCAGCAGCTTGAGGATCGCGCGTCCGATTGGTCCCAAACAATTGATGGCCACTCTGGTGCTCATCGGCGTCTCCAGCATCCCCTCCAGTGCCTGTCTCTCCTGCGACGACGGCCTGTACAGGATCGACCATCGCAGGAGGCTCGGCAGCATGGACTGCCTGCTCATGCGCGACGACGTCCAGCGCCAGCGCCGAATGCGCATATGCACCGCCGGCGCGCATCTCCGCAGCGATCCAGATGGCTTCCATGATTTCCTCGGCCTTCGCTCCGTGGCGTAGCGCAGCACCGGTGTGACTGCGGATGCAGTATGGGCATTGCGTCACGTGCGCAACGGCGACCGCGATCAGTTGTTTGGTTTTCGTGGGAAGCGCTCCCGGCGCGAACACGCTCTGACTGAAGGCTCGGAAGGCCGCCGCCGTCCCTGGGGCGAGACGAGTGCGCTGTTCGGCGAGCTCGCGCGTCGCTTGCGGATACAGCGGCTGCGCCGAAGTCGATGGGTTCATCGGTCGTTTCTCGGTAACCGCAGGGCGAGTGGGCGTTGCATGGTCGTTAGGGATGGTCATGGTGCTTCTCCTTGCCGCAATGGCGCGAAATCAGGCGGGAGAGGACGGGGCTCGCCCAGGAGCGCGTTAACACTCACCGGTCTGGCGTGGCCAAGTGTACTCGACCTTCGGCCATGATGCGGGCGATGCTCGGAAATGCCGCGCGGGCGGCATCGGGTACGTGATGCCAGCTTTCGGTGCCCGGCTTGCCCGCCCAGTAATCGAACGGCTCGGCGCCGGGCCCGACTGGCTTCGCGACGATGATCCGCCCCACCATCCCCGCAGCTTCGTGCGGCATGCAGTAGTAGTCGTAGACTCCGGGCACCGTGAGCGTCACCTCGAAATGATCGCCCGGATTCACGAGGTAGCCCGAGTTCCAGGGCGCCGCATGCTCGGGTATTCTGAGCGGGTGGTGGTCGTTGCGCGGATGGTACGCGGTGGTGGTGTGCACGTTCTCACGCACCAGCCAGCGCACGGTTGTTCCTGGCTCCACGTGGAGCCCGATCGGATCGAACCATACCCGCGAGCCGAGCGCGTTGCTGCGCATCTCGATCACTTCGAGCTTCGCTGGGACTGGCGCTGCAAGGCCCCGGCGGATCCGTGCGAGGCCGAGTACGACGAGCGTCGATCCGCTGACCTTCAAGAATTCACGACGCGACGGCTCAGTCACTTGGCCAGTTGAGCAGCGCGTGCTGGCGACACATACCACACGATGATGTGGTAGTGCGGCTCGGGCACACCCGGATGGCCGGCGTTGAAGACGATGTCCACGTGATCGACCCGCTCGTGGGCGATCGCGAGATCTGTGAACCCCTTGTGAGCATTCATGTCCTTAAGCGGGATCATGTAGATCGAGCTGACCAAGTTCCCCTGATGGTCGTAGGCGAGAAATGGCCCGGCGGGGAGCGTCGCTGGATCGACATACAGGGTCCCCAGGCCAGGAAGGAAATCCGGTAGCGGAACGAGCTTGCTGACTTGTTGATATCGGCCGCCCGGAGGGGCCTTCTGTTGGGCGGCCGCAGTGTTGGGAGATGCGACCAGGATCCCCGTACCAAGTACACCGACGAGGGCAGTAAGTATGATGTGTTTCACGCCATTGGCTCCTGTTAGATCTGAGTGTTCCCATGTGCCTCGCGCCGCCATGCGAGTTTGGTATCGGCGTTTGGCATACAGGGCAGTTCCGCTCCCGGTCGACCGATCAGCTGCCAGTTGGCAGACATTCAGATCGGCCAGAATCGCATGCGAAGAATTCCCCGCGCCACGTGAAGAGAGCGTGAAAGGCGCCGTAAGATTTCTATAGCCACGGCGTCAACACTTGGTCTCGGAACGCTCGACTCGGCAGTATCTTTCGCTATGGCTGGATCACCAATTGGCCACGGGCCGTCGATGCAGGAGCGCCTCGGGCAACTCGTGACGGCCACCTCGCCCCTGATTACCGATGTCTCGCTCGACGGCGTTCTCCAGCGCGCGGTGCAAGTGGCCGCAGAGGTGATCGGGGCCCGCTATGCGGCGATAGGAGTGATCGGGCCAGGCGGGAAGTCCCTTGAGAGCTTCCACACATACGGGATCGATTCAGAGCTCAAGGAGCACATAGGGCCGCCGCCGTCCGGCCACGGCGTCCTCGGCCTCATCATACGCGAGCGGAAGCCGATTCGCCTAACGGATTTGACGCGACATCGCGATTCGTACGGGTTCCCTCCAAACCATCCGCCGATGCATTCGTTCCTCGGCGTTCCGATCGTCGGACAGCACGGCGTGTTCGGAAACCTGTACCTCACGGAGAAGCATGGTGGCGCCTCGTTCACCGAAGAGGATGAGGACCTGGCCATCCTGCTGGCGGCCAAGACGGCGGCGGCGATCGAGAACGCGCGCCACCATGAAGAGAGCGCTCAGATGCTGGAGGAACTGCACCAGCTACAACGGAGGCGCGAGCGGTTCTTCGCGATGGTGAACCACGAGCTCAGGAACGCGCTGGCAGCGGTCTACGGTTGGTCAGAGATGCTCGTGCGGAAGAGGGACCCTGCAACGGTCCCTCACGCCGCTTTCGAAGTTTTGGGCGCCGCGACGCATGCGATCGGGCTGATCAACGACTTGCTGGATTTGAGCCGTCTCGACGAGGACCGCCTGAGGCCCATCATCAGAGTGGTCGACCCTTTGTCGATGGCCAGGCGCGCGATCACCCGCGTGACCCCCGCGGCGCACCAGAAGCGGGTTAGTTTTCGTGTCGTAGCGACCCCCGACCTGCCTAACTGCGCAACCGACGCCAGCCGCGTCGAGCAGATTCTGATCAATCTGCTCGGAAACGCGATCAAATACGCCCCCGAGCAGAGTGCCGTGCAACTCACTATCGCGCCGGGTGACGAACGTGTGGTGTACCGGGTCGAGGACGATGGGCCCGGGGTCCCGCCGGGCGATGTCGAACGGATATTCGACATCTACGTGACCAAGACAGACGAAGAACCTCGCGGACTCGGGCTCGGACTACCCATCTCCCGGCGGCTCGCTCGATTGCTCGGGGGCGAGCTTCGTGCTGTGTCCCGTCGCGGTGAAGGAGGTTGTTTCATCCTCGAAGTCCCCGCCAGTGCACCCTGAAGAGATATTCATACCACATTCTGATGTACTTCACGCATGCCGCACCAGACTGGTTGCCATGAAGCTCCTCGTTGTTGAGGACGACTCGAAGGTGGCGGGATTCATCCAGCATGGATTGAAGGAAGAGGGCTACATAGTCGATGTGGCTTCGGATGGGGAGGAGGCCACCGTGCTCGCGCACGTCAACGATTACGACCTGATCCTGCTCGATGTGATTCTGCCGAAGAAGAACGGATTTCAGATCGCGGCCGAACTGCGACGCGAAGGGCGAAGCACGCCGATCCTCATGCTGACTTCCCGCGACGCAGTCGAAGACGTGGTTCGCGGACTCGACGCCGGCGCTGATGACTACCTCGCCAAGCCGTTTAAGTTCGACGAGCTTCTCGCTCGAATCCGAGCCCTCCACCGACGCGGCGGTGCCGAACGGCTCGACGTGCTGCGGTACGGCTCGATTGCGCTCGACCGCCTACACCACCTCGTGACGGTCGACGATCGGCCTCTGGAGCTCACAGCCAAGGAGTTCCAGCTCCTCGAGCACTTCCTACTTCATGCGGGGGAGATCGTCCGCCGTACGACCCTCCTCGAAAAGGTGTGGGATATGCACTTCGACCCTGAGAGCAACGTGGTGGATGTTCACGTCGGTAACTTACGCCGAAAGCTGAGCCGAGCGGCGGGCGAGAAGCTGCTCGTCACCGTGCGTGGGGTCGGGTTCAGGCTCCTCTCAGGACCGGCCGGCGGGTAGGAAGCGGGATAGTTCGCCGAAGGTCGCCCCCGCTCGCTCGAAGTACGTCGTGCGGCACCACCCTCTCCTGGACTCGCGACGGCTTCCGCGTAGCGTCGAGCCTTGGTGCCAAGCTCTTCGAGGAAAGCGTGGACCGCCTCGTCGCTCATGTCCTTCGACCAGACCAGAGATAATCCCTTTATCAACACCAACCGCTCGCCGACCGATAGAGATCGTGCGCCTCGCACGAGACTCCGAATCGTGTGTCGATCAAGCCAGGCGTAGAACGGGCTCTCGTTTGCGTCAAAAGTCGACACGTGTCCTCACATGTGTCCGGGCGTGTCTGTTTGTACGCTGCGAACTGCAAGGCGAGTACGCAAGCCACTGATGGCAGCACGCGACTCCACAGGTTTCCATCACCTTCCATCTCGCACCGAACGAGGCCGCTGACTACAGAAAGCTTCCTTCCGGTTTCACGCTTTCTTCATGCGGTGTGAGCAATCGTTTCCGTGCAACGCCGTTGGGCGGAATGTTACGCCGCAGTAGCGGCGCCAACCGAGGAGAGCTCATATGTGGGGACCGAAAAAAGGGGGGGTCACGCGGTACGCTTGGCTCGTGTGCGGGATTTGCACGCTCGCCGGGGCGGCCGGAGTCCAGGCCCAGTCCAACTGGACCAGCTACGGCGGCACCGACTGGAACCAGCGGTGGTCGACGCTCACGCAGATAAATACCCGAAACGTTCGCTCGCTGACAGCGCGAATGGTCTTTCAGACCGGGACCCGCCCCGGATCGTTCGAGAACACCCCGATCGTCGTCGGCGACACTATGTATGTCACAACGGCGTACGACGAGGCCGTGATCGCCTATGATCTCAACACGCGGCGCGAGCTGTGGCGGTTCGGTTACAAACTCGCACCGGGCGCCTATTGCTGCGGCCCTAACAACCGCGGAGTAGCGATAGCCAACGGCAAGGTCATCTTCGGTACACTTGACGCGCATGTCGTTGCACTCGATGCGCACACGGGCAAGCAGGTCTGGGATACGCAAATCGCCGATGCGGACTCGAGCTATAGCATTACGCCGGCTCCGCTCATCGTGGGTCACATGGTCGTTATCGGCGTATCTGGTGGCGAGTACGGGATTCGGGGCCATCTCGACGCCCTTGACGTCGATACCGGCAAGCCTGTTTGGCGCTGGTACTCGATCCCGGCACCCGGCGACGACCCGGTGGCGACCAACGGCTGGTGGGGCGTCTGGGCGCCCAAGGCCGAGGAGGCCGATCTGCACCGCGACATCGCCAAAGAGAAGGCGGATAGCGCCAAGTACGCCGACGCATGGAAGCACGGCGGCGGCGGAGTCTGGATGACGCCGGCCTACGACAAGGATCTGAATCTACTCTACTTCACGGTCGGGAATCCCTCGCCCGACCTAGACGGCTCGGTTCGACCGGGCGACAACCTGTTCACCGACTGTATCGTCGCCATCGACGCGACGACGGGCAAGACGAGGTGGTACTATCAGGTCGTGCCGCACGATGTCTGGGATTTGGACGAGACCTCACCGCCTGCTGTTGTCATGGTAGATGGCCGGAAGGTCGTGGTCCAGGCCGGCAAGACTGCATGGGCCTACGTCCTCGATGCCAAGACCGGGCACCTGATTCGCAAGACACAGAACTTCACCCAGCAGGAGAACATGTTTGCGGTGCCGACACCGGAGGGCACGCGGATGCTCCCGGGCGCCAACGGCGGGACGGAGTGGTCGCCTATCTCCATCAACCCCAAGCTGCAGTACGCGTACGTGGCCGGCCTGAACCAGCCGATGCTTTATCAGACGCACCCTGCGCCGTACGCGAACGGACAATTGTGGCTCGGCTCAGCGTTCAAGCTCGCACCTGGCGCTACGCAGAACGGCACTTTCACCGCGCTCGATCTCAAGACCGGCAAAATCGCCTGGCAGAATCAGATGGAGCAGCCGATGATGGGCGGCTCGTTGTCTACGGCCGGGGGCCTGGTCTTCACCGGTGAGGGGAATGGGAACTTCGACGCCTACGATGCGCGAACCGGCAAACTGCTCTGGCAGTTCAGTGCCGGTGCGGGATGTAACGCAGCGCCGATGAGCTTCGAGCTCCACGGCGAGCAACTCATCGGAGTGGCTTGCGGCGGCAACTTCCAACTCGGCTACCAGCTCGGCGGCGCGGTGTTTGTTTTCGGACTACCCCGGACTCACCCCTAACCGTTACCGGGCGCAGCGCTCAGTTTGTGAGCGACGGTTCGCACCATCGTGGGCGCGCGCCCGGGCTCGGCTCAATTGCGTAGCTTGGTTAATGCCGAGCCCAGGTGCATCGCGATGTGGTCAGTTGTGTCACTCTTGATCTCGTATTGTGGCACTTCCACGCTCGCATGCACGGTGTAGCCCTTGAACTCGAAATCGGACGTGACCACCCTCGTGATATGGCCGGAGACGCGTCCCGCTTCGGAGTTCCAACTGACGTGATCACCGATTTTTAGGCGCTCCGTTGCCATGACGACCGACTCCTCATTTCGAGTGCTCCACCGCCCACGCGACGCTACGCGGCCCGCACTACTTGTAAATCAGTCGATGCGCACGCAGTCGCATTACGACCTAGGGGTGGCGGCGCCTTACCGACTCGACCTCACTGTCAGTGTGCTCAGACGTCTGTCGACAAACGTCGTGGATGTGTTGACGTCCGAGGGTCAATATGTCCACGCGTTCAGCAGCGCGCACGGGCCGATAATCGCGCGCGTGGCACAGGTCCGCTTCGACGCGCTCACGATCGCTCTTGAGAACGACGCGCGCACGGCGGCCGAGCATCCCCAGGTGCTGGCGCTGGTGGGGCGCATGCTTGGGGTCGATCGTCACAACGCGCATTTCGTCCGAGCTGCCAACTCAATTCGATGGCTGAGCCTGTTGGCGCGCCGCGTGCGCGGTCATTCCGATGCAAGACGCCAGCGTCGCGCGCAATCTGGCTCTCGTCGCAGGCGATGTGCCCATCGACGTCCCGAGGCTACTCACCGCGCTGAGCCCAGAACGGGGCATGCTCTACTACCATCTGCTCCTCGCACGAGCCGAGGCGCGCGAGGTGGAGGGCGGGCATCCAGGTGATGTAGAGGTTGCTCGTCGGCTGGCTGCGTGTTCGGATGGACCACGCGTTGCCTTACTGGCTGTCTTCATGGCGCATCGCATATGATCAACCCGAAGGTCATCCTCGACATCTTCATCATTTTGGGTGTCATCTGGACGGCTGGCTGCGCGGCAGTCGTCGCGCGATCCGGACGCGCTACGCCGCTCGAGCAGCTCGAAGGTGCCGAGGCGCGGTTGCGCATAGGCCTGCTCGGCGGCCTCGGGGGGGCCGCCATTGTACTTTTCTTCCTCACATTGCATTGGCTTCCGTACGGAAAGGCGCGGCGTGCAGAACTCGGATCACCCGAGGTAGCCGTGGCGGCCACGGGCATGCAATGGACCTGGATACTTTCACGCGATCAGGTTCCTGCGGACGTCGTGGTCGAATTCAAAGTCACCACGCTCGACGTGAACCACGACTTCGCTATCTACGATGCGAATGGTCGCCTGCTTACCCAGGTACAGGCCATGCCAGGCTACACCAATCGACTTTTGTATGTGTTCCACGCACCCGGTACGTACACGGTGCGTTGCCTGGAATACTGCGGGATCGGACATCACATGATGACGGTCCCGCTAACCGTGACCGCTCGGCCGAAGTAATGACCAGCAGCGCCTTGGCGATCCCGCGTCCGCGGCCGACGATCACACCGCTACTCACACCAGATCGCGCGAACGGCGCCGTAATACGCGCGGCGCTCGCCTACATGGTCGTGGGTCTGGGCACCTTCCTGCTGTTGGGGTTGCTCGGGTTGCTCATGCGCCTCGACCAGGGCGGTCTCATCGTCCTCCCCGCAGCGTGGTTCTATCGCATTATGACGCTGCACGGAGCCGGGATGGTCGCTACGATCCTCCTTGCTGCACTGGGCGGCCTCGCAGCGGCGGTGAGCGCGACCACCCCCCTTAAGGCGCGCGTGCTTTGGATCGTTCTGATCCTCAATCTCATCGGCACCAGCTTCGTCATCCTCACCACCCTCATCGGCGGGTTCGGCGCTGGATGGACTGTGCTCTATCCGCTGCCCAGCCATGGAGACATCTGGCCGCTGTCAGCCGCCATCGCGATGTACGTCGGCTACTTGTTCCTCGCGTTAGGCCTGCTGGTCTACTGCCTTCATATGCTCTACGCGCTGGCGCGAGCGCATGGCGGGCTCGCGAACGTGCTGGCGCTGCGATATTTGTTTTCATTCGGGCGTGACACCCGCAGTGCGTTGCCGCGACCGCCCGAGCTCATAGCCGCCGTGATCTCAATCGATGGCATAGCCGCTGCGACCGCAGGTGTCGTGTATCTCATCCCGACGTTCGCGCACGCGGCAGGCGTCATGTCTGTCGACGCGCTCTTCGCCAAAAATGCGGTGCTCCTTTTCGGCCATACGATGGCGAATCTCAGCATCTACGTGACAGCAGGACTGGTGTATGCCGCCCTCCCAACCTTTACCGGCCGGCCGTGGCGCACGACGTGGGCAGTCGTGTGCGCGTGGGATCTGATCATCATCCTAATGTTGGCCAACTATTCGCACCACCTGTATGCCGACTTCGCGCAGCCCTTAGGACTCCAGCTCTTGGCCGAACTCGGCTCTTACGCAGTCGCGCTGCCGTCGTTCATTGTCACGGTTGTCGGCGCGCTCACGCAAATTTATCGCTCGGGCATCCGGTGGACGGTTGCTCCGACGCTCTTGTTGTTAGGCATCTGGGGATGGGTGCTCGGCGGGATCGGCGCGGTGCTCGATGCAACCATACCCGTGAACCAGATGATGCACAACACGATGTGGGTACCGGCGCATTTCCACACCTACTACTTGTTAGGCGCGGTTGCGCTCGCCTGGGGATATCTGTTCTATATGGTGCGCGAGTTGACCGCTGACCGCGACGCACGAATGATTCGGGTTGCGGCATGGCTCTACGGCATCGGTGGCGCAGGATTCATCTTCATGTTCTTCGTGGCCGGCGGGAACAGCGTCCCACGACGCTACGCGGTGCACCTGCCCCAGTGGCAAGTGTATGCGCGTGTCGCGGTGCCGTTCGTCATCGTGTTAGCGCTGGGGTTAGCGTGGTTCAGCTGGGATCTCGGCACACGCTTCCTCGCTGCCTGGCGCGGAACGCAAGGATCGGCCGCCGAGCCATGACTCTGGGCGTGACACCAGACCCGTCCGGTTTCGTTTGGGAATGGGAATGGGAGCTGTCGCTCATTGCGAGCCTGATTGCGTCGCAAGTGGCCTACGTCGTCTGCTGGTTTCGCGGTGGGCTCGCTCCCCAACACGCGCACCTCGCGTGGAAGCACCTTGCCGCGTTCACTGCGGGGCTCGTGATCATCGTTATCGCGCTCGCGTCACCGATCGGTGCCAATGATGAGCGGCTGCTCTCGATGCACATGGTCGCGCACGATCTGCTCATCTGGGTCGCGGCGCCGATCTTGGTGGTGGGCGGGGTCCCGCTCCTCGGCGACACCAACCGGCTGCCGAGGTACCTGCGGCAGGCACTCGAGCGCGTTACATCTCCATTGGTCGCGCTACTGGCATCCACCACGTTGCTTTGGGTCTGGCACGCTCCAGCTGCATTCGATCGCGCGCTCGCCAATGACGTCGTCCACGGCATCGAGCATCTCTGCTTCCTCATCGGCTATGTGCTGTACTGGTGGCCGCTCGTCGTCGGACCGCAGGCAATCGGGCGGCTGCGTGGACATCTCGCGCGGGCGGTCTATCTTCTCGTCGGGATGATGCAATCTGCCTTACTGAGCGCGTTGATCATGTTCCATGGGACCGTGCTGTATACGAGGTATCTGCACGTGCCGGGTGCGACCCTCGATTCGGCGGTCGCCGACCAGCGGCTCGCTGGCGCCCTCATGTGGTACCCAGGAGCGGTCGTCTTCGCCCTCGCCGCCGCATTCGCAATACGGGAACATGGCGTCGGCCCCTTGGCCGGCTCCACGGTCAGCACGCATCAACGGGACCACGGAGAGGGAGCAGCCGCACTTACGGATCCGAAGCACTGAGGAGAAGTGTGACGGTCTGCGTCTCGCCGGAGCGTGTGATCCCGGGTGTCGCATGCGCGTCGGGCGGGCGGAGCACGCGCGTTGTGCGCATCATTGTGCGAGGTGAGGTCCTCCCAGCAACGATCACGCCGAGCCCGCGTGTCATGGTCGGCGGGACGCTTTTCTGGCCCGCGCCTAACGATCGCGATTCGCCCGCGAGCGGCGAGTGAGCAAACGCTCGAGCACCGCGACATCGCTGATATCCGCCGCCTTCGACGCATAGACCAGAGTGACGCGACCTCGCTTCGCCCGTCGCGTCAAATCGTCGAGGATGGCTTGAGCGGCCGGCGCCCGTAGTTCTCGCGTATATCGGCGGCGAAACTCCGGCCATTTGGCGGGATCGTGGCCGTACCAGTCGCGCAGCGCGGAAGACGGCGCGACTTCCTTCTCCCACGCGTCGAGTCGTGCCTTTGCTTTCGATACACCGCGCGGCCAGAGTCGGTCGACCAACACGCGATAGCCATCCGATGCCGCCGCCGGCTCATAGGCCCGCTTTGTAAAGATCATCGCTCACCTCCTCAGTAGGTACGTAATCCCGACCGCCGGTCGTTGCGCGCGGGTCGGACCCTCCACTCAGCGAACGACTCGGACGCCGACGAGCCCGAGATAGCCTGGGTGATGCTCGCGGTTGGCGGCTGTTCGATGTCCGAGACCGCACTCGCATCATGGATCGGCGAGCACGCGCACACGCCTAACCGGCGCTGCCCGCCTCCGCCCCGCGCGCGCAACCTCGCGCTCGATGCGCCGATCCCGAACCAACTACACCACTCTACTACCGCGTACAGTAGGCCGGCGATCCACGGACGCACGAGCGCCAGCGGGATCGCCGCCACGTACACGAGCACAGAGATTTTCGCCTCGCGGTCACTGCCCAGGGCCGTCGCCAGCATCGAGCCCGAGCCCTTCGTGCGGAGTATCGCCCGCTGCAACAACAAGTACGCGACCGCCGAGAGCAACAACACGTCGCATACAGCATCGTCGGGGCCGGCGCAAAATGGCTCTCGCCTCATCCACCGCGTGACGAGTGGGGCCAGCGACAGCCAGAACAGCTTGACTTCCGCCTCGATTGCGTCCGCGTCGGAGACAGCAACCTCCGCGCGCGTCGGAGTGTCGTAGGAGAGGCGCATCTTACCGTACGCTTTCCGGCGTCGCTGCCTCCAGCACCGACCGACCATGCTCACACCCTGGACGCAAGCCGCGCGCAGCCTCTTCCGCAGACCGGGATTCGCTGTCTCCGCCGTCCTCATCCTTGGCGCCGGAATCGCCGCCACCACCAGCGTCTTCTCGGTAGTCGATGCCGCAGTTCTTCAGCCGCTGCCGTACCCACAGTCCGACCGGCTGGTCTACGTGCTCGAGGCCAACTCCGCCAAGAGCGAAGCGGCGAGCCTCATCGCGCCGGGTCGTCTCGAGGACTGGAATCGGCTCAACCACACTTTCACGGCCCTCTCGGGCGACTACGTGGAGAACGTCACCGAGACGAGCGGCGACACGCCCGAGCGGTTGGCGGGGCTCCGCGTCACGCCGCGGTTTTTCGCGGTGTTCGGCGTGGCCGCGGCGGTCGGACGCACGTTCACGGCCGAGGACGAAGCGAACGGAGGACCTGCCGCAGTAGTCATCAGCGATCATCTGTGGACGCGCCGATTCCACCGTCGCTCGGACGTCACGAGCCAGCATCTCGAGCTCAAGAATCAGAGCTTCGCGATTGTCGGTGTGATGCCGCCGAATTTCGGCGAAAGGGACGTCGATGTCTGGCTCCCGGCGCGGCTGACGCCGCAGATGCTGCAGCAGCGCGATGCGCGCTTCCTGAGCGGCGTCGGGCGTCTCATGGCCGGCGTGAGCATCGCGCAAGCCCGACGCGATCTCGCCGGCGTCCAGGCTGCGTTAGGCGCCGAGTTCCCCGCCACCGACAAGGGATGGTCCGCGGAGGTGACCGACCTCAAGACCGCCCGGCTCGGTGATGCACGCCAGCCGCTCGTGTTCATTCTGGCGTCGGTGGGACTCCTGCTCCTCCTTGCGCTCGCCAACACGGCCGGCCTCGTGCTCACGCAGCTGCAGCGCCGTGAGACCGAGCTCGCCATCCGCGGATTCCTGGGCGCGTCCCGCGTGCAGATCGTGGCGGGCGTGGTGCGCGAGGTGTTGATGCTCGCCGCGCTCGCCATCGCGGTGGCCGTGGCAGTCGATGTAGCGGTGTTGCGCGTGTCGACGGCGGTGCTGAGCGCGCTGCCGCGCGTGACGCATCTGTCCGTCGATTGGAGGGCGCTGGTGGTCGCGTCCCTCTGCGGCGTCGCCGCGGCGGTTGCGTGCGGCGCGTGGCCTGCGTGGCGCGCGACGCGCGCCGGGGCGGCGGCGGGGATTGCGCGGGCCGGGCGCGGACAGTCATCGGACAGCCGGTCGCAGCGCGCGTTAGTCGGCGCGCAGATCGCGATCGCCACGCTGCTGCTGTGCAGCACATCGCTCCTGCTGCGGAGCTACTACAACATCGTGCACGTGGACCCGGGCTTCGATGCCGCGCATGCCATCACGTTCCATGTCGGCGCTGCATGGGAGGAGAACCGCGACTCGGTGAGACGGATGCAGCTCGGCTTCGTCTCGGCGTTGGCCGCCATGCCCGGCGTCACCGCGGTCGGATTCAGCAACTTCCTCCCCGCGTCGAACGCGACCCTTCGCTATCGCGTGCACCTGCTGGACGTCGCATCGGGCGCCCGGGTCCCGGACCGCGACCAGCTCACCGTGGGCGAGCGGAGCGTGACCGGCGGCTACTTCGCTGCGTTAGGCGCACGGGTCGTGGCCGGCGCGGCGTGTCCGCCGCTGGCGCACGTGCGCGACGGCGGGCCCCAGGTGCTCGTCAACCGCCGGTTCGTCGACGCGTACGCCCGCGGCGGGAACGTGGTCGGGCGGTTCCTCCGCTGGTCCGAGGACCGGCCGGGCTCGCCTAACACACAGATCGTCGGCGTGGTGGACGACATCCGCGAAGACAACCTGCGGACGGGCGCGGTGCCGTACGTGTACGCATGCCTGGGGCCGGGCGAGTGGCCGGACCCGGAGTACGTCGTGCGCACCTCGGGCAGCCCGCGCGCAATTCTCTCGTCGGTTCGCGCGGTGGTGCACGGCGTGGATCCGACGCGCGCCGTGTTCGGCCTCACGACGCTCGAGGACAACGTGGACGCGACGCTCGGCCAGACGCGCCTCCAGACCGGCATCATCTCGGCATTCGGCGCCGCCGCGGTCGCGCTGGCGATGATCGGATTGTACGGACTCGTGGCGCTGGCGGTCACGACGCGCCGTCGCGAGATTGGCATCCGGATCGCGCTCGGCGCGGAACCGGCGCGGGTGGTGCGCGAGCTGGCGGCGCGCGTCGGGTGGCTCCTGGCCGCGGGTGCCGGCGCCGGCATCGTGATGACGGTGCTCGCCCAACGGGAGCTCCGCGCTCTCGTGGTGGGTGTGGCGCCGCTCGACCCGCTCACGCTCGGCGCGGCCGTGCTTGCGTTAGGCATGGCGGCGGGCGTCGCCGCCCTGGTGCCGGCGTCGCGCGCCGCCCGGATCGACCCGGTCGACGCGATCCGCGAGAGCGAGTGAAGGCGCGAACGATGTCACCGGCACGCGAGGTCCATGATCGTCCATCTGGTCGACGGAACGTACGAGTTGTTTCGCCACTTCTACGGACTGCGCCGCTTCAATAAGGGCGTCGACGCGCCGTACGGCGCGGTCGTCGGCGTGCTCAACACAGTGTTGGAGATGATCGAAGGCGGCGCCACACACGTGGGCGTCGCCACCGATCACGTGATCGAGTCGTTTCGGAACGAGCTGTGGCCAGACTATAAGACCGGCGAGGGCATCGAGCCCGCGTTGTGGGCGCAGTTTCAGCCGCTCGAGGACGCACTCGTGGCGATGGGTGTGGTCATGTGGCCGATGGTCGAGCTCGAGGCCGACGATGCGATCGCCGCCGCGGCAGCGACTGCCGATGCCGACGTGCGCGTCGAAAAAGTGTGCGTGTGGACGCCCGACAAAGACCTCGCGCAGTGCGTGCGCGACGATCGCGTGGTGCAAGTCGATCGGAAGAGCAAAGTGATCCGCAACGCGGCCGGCGTGCGCGAGAAGTTCGGCGTGGATCCCGAGCACATACCCGACTACCTGGCACTCACTGGCGATTCGGCGGACGGCTTTCCCGGGATCCCGGGCATTGGAGCCAAGACCGCGGCGCGTCTCATCAACCGGTACGGCGCCATCGAAGCATTTCCGCCCGAAACATTGGGCGATCAACTCGATCGCGCGTTGTTGTTCAAGCGGTTGGCCACGCTGCGGAGCGACGCGCCGGTGCTCGGTGACGTGGAGGAACTCGAGTGGCGGGGCCCGACGAACCGGTTTGCCGAATTCGTCACGCGGTTCGAGAACAAGCGGCTGGGTGAGCGCGCGGCGAAGGCAGTGCCGGTGTAAGGTGGCGCCCCGCGTGGGCCTCCCTATAGATTCACCGGCTCGACATGCGCTCCGCCTTTGGGTCGCTCACAGCACCGAGGCGCGATCGCACGAATCCGCTCACTCGGTCGAGCGAAACGTGACGCGATTGACCAACTTGCAAGGCTGCTTTATGTTACAAGGCTGCGCTCATGGATGAGCTGAGCGTTCCGCGGCGCGGGTTCAAGCTGCTCGCGGGCACGGCGAACAGAGGGCTGGCCGAAGAGATCTCGCGGTGTTTGGGCGTGGATCTCACGCGGGTCACGATCTCGCGGTTCGCCGACGGCGAGATTTTCGTCCGCATCGACGAGAACGTGCGCGGCGCGGACGTGTTCATCGTGCAGCCGACCAATCCGCCGGCGGATTCGATCATGGAGTTGCTGCTCCTGATCGATGCCGCGCGACGGGCGTCGGCGGCACGCATTACGTGTGTCATGCCGTACTACGGCTACTCGCGGCAGGATCGAAAGGATCAACCGCGCGTGGCGATCGGTGCGAAGCTGGTGGCGAATCTGATCACGACCGCGGGTGCCAATCGCGTGTTAGGCATCGATTTCCACCAGCACGCGTTGCAGGGGTTCTTCGACACTCCGGTCGATCACCTCTACGCGGCGCCGGTGTTCGTGTCGCACTATCGCAAGAAGCAGTTGCGCGACCTGGTGGTGGTGGCGCCGGATGTCGGCTCGGCGAAAATGGCGCGGGGATTCGCGAAGCGGCTCAACGGGACGTTCGCGATCATCGACAAGCGCCGCCCAACGGCCAACGTCGCCGAAGTCTTGAACGTGGTTGGTGAGGTCGAAGGCCGGGATTGTCTCATTCCCGACGACATGATCGATACGGCAGGAACGGTCACCGAGGCGGCGCGCGCGCTCAAGTCACTTGGCGCCAAGGACATTTACGTTTGCGCGACGCACGCGCTGCTCTCGGGACCGGCGGTCGAACGCCTAACGGCGGCGCCCATCGCCGAAGTGACGGTGACGGATACGATCGCCATTCCGACGGCGCGGCGGTTCGACAAGCTCAAGGTGCTGTCGGTAGGCGAATTGTTGGCAAAGGCAATCAGGTACACCCATTCGGATGAATCGGTGAGCTCGCTGTTCGAGTGACACCGTGAGAAACCAGTCACGAGTGAAACGCACATGACGGCAACCCTCTCGGCCTCCAAGCGCAACGACACCGGCAAGGGCGCGGCGCGCAAGCTGCGCGCGGCGCAGCAGATCCCCGGCGTCATCTACGGACACAACCGCGAGCCGCTCGCGCTCTCGATGAGTAGCCGCGAATTGGATCGCTTGCTCGAGCGGATCGCCGCGGAAACCACGGTGGTCGAGCTGACCATCGACGGCACGATGGCGCGCACGCTCATCCGCGAAATTCAGCGGCACCCGTTCAAGCGCGAGGTGCTGCACGTCGACTTCCTCGAGCTCGTGGCCGGTGAAAAGGTGACGGTCGACCTGCCGATCGTGCTCGTCGGCACGCCGGAGGGCGTGCGCACCTCGGGCGGCATCCTCGACCAGATTTTGCGCGAGATCAGCATCGAGGTGGACCCGGTGAACATGCCGAGCCACATCGAGCTGGACGTCTCTCAGTTAGGCATCAACGACTCGCTCCACGTGTCCGACCTCAAGGTGCCCGAGGGCGTCGAGGTGCTGGTGGACGCCGAAGCCACGGTGTGCGTCGTGTCGCCGCCGCACGTCGAGGAAGAGCCGGTGGCGCCTGAGGCCGGCGCCGAGGGCGAGGCCGCGGCAGAGCCCGAGCTCATCCGGAAGCCCAAGGCTGAAGACGAAGAGGGCGCCGAAGAGGAGAAGTGATGCGCGCCCGTGGGGCGAGTGGAACGAGGCCGTAGCGCATGAAGCTGATCGTCGGCCTGGGGAATCCCGGCCGCGAATACGAACGAACGCGCCACAACGTCGGCTGGTGGGTGGTGGACCACCTGGCCGACGTTTGGCATCTCGGGGGCTGGCGCGAAAACGGCCAGGCACTCGCGGCATCCGGTCGGTTAGGCGCGGCGCACGTGCGGCTCGTGAAGCCCCTCACGTACATGAACCTGAGCGGCCAGGTGCTGGTCCCATACCTGCGACGTCCGGCGTTCGACCCGGCGGCGGATCTGCTGGTGGTCGTGGACGACGTGGCGCTACCCGTTGGGCGGATTCGCCTGCGCGCCAACGGCAGCGCGGGCGGACACAACGGGCTCAAGAGCATCGAGCACGAGGTCGGCAGTCGCGAGTACGCGCGGCTGCGCGTGGGCGTGCGGCCGGTGGATCCCGATCGTCCGATCGGCGAGCTCGCCAATTTCGTGTTG
Source organism: Gemmatimonadaceae bacterium (assembly GCA_035279625.1). Taxonomy (GTDB): domain Bacteria; phylum Gemmatimonadota; class Gemmatimonadetes; order Gemmatimonadales; family Gemmatimonadaceae; genus JADGGM01. Next base: position 6,146 of record DATEHK010000075.1, on the reverse strand, counting down.
TCGCCGTTCGGCTCGGCGGATCGCGACGTGGTGGTGTCGTTGTATCCGCAGGTGACCGCCGCCATTGAAACCTGGGTCCACGACGGCATCGGCATCGCGATGAACCGCTTCAATGCGGACGCGACGGCCTGACCTTTTTCACCATAGACTCGTTCACGCCGCATGCTTTCCCTCGCCATCGTCGGTCTGCCTAACGTCGGCAAGTCCACGCTCTTCAACGCGCTCACGGCCGCCAAAGCGGACGCGGCGAACTATCCGTTCTGCACCGTCGAGCCCAACGTGGGCATCGTCGAGGTGCCCGACGCGCGCCTCGCGACGCTGGCCGAGATCGTCCAGCCGAAAAAGGTGGTGCCGGCCGTAGTCCAGTTCGTGGACGTGGCCGGTTTGGTGAAGGGCGCGTCGAGCGGCGAAGGGTTAGGCAACAAGTTTCTCGCCAACATCCGCGAGACCGACGCGGTGGTGCACGTGGTGCGCTGCTTCGATGACCCCGACGTGCTGCACGTGATGGGCTCGGTGGACCCGGTGCGCGACCGCGAGGTAATCGAGCTCGAGCTGGCGCTGGCCGATCTGGCCACGGTGGAGAAGCGCCTCGACCGCGTGCGCCGCGCCGCGAAAGCCGCCGAAAAGGAGGCACTGGCCGAGCTCCCCGTGCTCGAGGCGGCGTACGCTGCGTTAGGCGAAGGCAAGGGCCTGTGGCAGCTGCGCCTGGACGAGGCGGCGCGCGCCGTGCTGGCGCCGCTCGCGCTGCTCACCAACAAGCCGGTACTCTACGCCGCCAACGTGACCGACGCCGAGCTCACCGGCGCCGAGGGTCCGTACCTGCGCGCGTTGCGCGAGGCGGTGCGCGCGAGCGGCGAGCACGCCGAGATCGTGCCCTTCTCCGCCAAGATCGAGGCCGAACTCGCCGACCTCGCGCCAGAAGACCGCGCCGAGTTCCTGACGTCGTTAGGCGTGGAGTCCGCCGGCCTCGCGCGGCTCATCCGCGCCGGCTACGCGCTGTTGGGCCTGGAGACGTACTTCACGGCCGGCGAGCCCGAAGTCCGCGCCTGGACCATCCACAAAGGCGACACCGCGCCCAAAGCTGCCGGCGTGATTCACACCGACTTCGAGCGCGGATTTATTCGCGCCGAGACGGTGAGCTTCGACGAGTTCGTGGCCAACCGCGGGTGGAAGCCAGCGCGCGAGAAGGGCGTCGTGCGCAGTGAGGGGAAAGAATACGTCGTAGCCGACGGCGACGTGATGCTCTTTCGATTCAACGTCTGAGCCAACGGGGAAGCGGCGGCTGGCGCCGCCTGGGGGAAGCGCTGCGCTTGGGGAAAAGGGAAAGGGGCGGCGTGCGCGGCCACGACCGAGTAGCCCCACGACCGTAGGGCACCGTTCCCGGTTCCCCAAGCGGAAGCGCTTCCCGAAGGCGGCGCCAGCCGCCGCTTCCCTGACCCTGGCTTCTCCCGTTACCTTACGCAGCACACACATAGCCCCTCCCCCGGCCTCACACCGGGGGCGTTCTAGTCCACAGGGAGGAAGCACCCCATGCCTCGCCGCTACGAGGCGGTCTACATCTTCGACTCCACGCTCGAAGACACCGCCATCCAGGAAAAACTCGGCCGGTTCCACGCCATGCTCGGCGCCGGCGACACGCTCAACGTCGACCATTGGGGCCGGCGTCAGCTCGCCTATTCCATTGGCCCGCGCGACAACGGCTACTACGCCATCGCCCGCTTCGAGGCCGAGCCGGCTGTGCTGCCGGAGTACGAACGCGCGCTCAAGCTGGACGACGGCGTCGTCCGCTACCTCGTCGCGTTGCACGAGCACGAGGTGGGCGCGCCGCCGATGAGCGAAGAAGAGCTGGCCGCGGGCCGCACGGCACGCAGCGCCGATGACGACGACGACGAGGACTAACCCAATGCGACGCCCACAGAAGACCTGCCCGTTCTGCGAGTCCCGCGTGCGCTTCATCGACTACAAGGATGATCGCACGTTAGGCCGATTCCTCACCGACACCGGCAAGATCCTGCCCAGCCGCTTGAGCGGCGTGTGCGCGCGCCACCAGCGGCAGTTGGCCGTGTCGATCAAACGCGCGCGATTCCTGGCCCTGATCCCCTACATCCGGGGACACCAGGCCTGACGGATGCCTAACGGTACCGCGCCGGCGCCGCGGGAGCGGGGATGGTGGCGCATCATCCTCGCGCTGGCGGCGTTGCTCCTGGTCCCGCACATCCCCGGCGGACCGTCCACGCTGCCCGTGGTCGATACGCTGGTGCTGCTCGTGCCCGCGCTCGCCGCCTGCTGCGTGGTGGGATGGTGGGCCGGCGGCTCGCCGTGGCTCGCACTCATCTGGTCGGCGCTCGCGGCGGCCATCATTGTGTTGCCGCCGCCGGCCGGCGTCGACGACTCGTACTACGCCCTGGCCCGCGGATGGGGCGTGATCGTCGCCGCGGCGTTCGGTGTGGTCTGCGTCGTGGGACGCTCCCAGCCGTTCATCAGCCGCGCTCTGTTGGGCATCGGCCTCGCCACCGTGCTGTCGTTAGGCGTGATCGTGACCGGCCGGCTCGAGCCCGACCGCGCCCAACGCGTGTTCGCCTCGCAGTTCGCCGAGCGCAATTCGGCCGCCGTCGAGGAGCTGCAGCAGGACGCGACCGCCGTTGCCCAGTCCTTCCCGAATCTTTCGGCCATGGCGCGCGACGTCGCGTCGCGGCAGGGCGATGTACAGACCACGCTGTCGGCGTACGCCGCGCCACTTTATCCTGCGTCGCTGGCACTCGAAGCGCTCGCCGCGTTGGCGCTCGCGTGGGCCTTGTTTCATCGACTGAGCCGCGTCCGCATCGGCGCGCCACTGTCGCCGCTCAAGCAATTCACGTTCGGTGATCAGTTGGTCTGGGCGTTGGTCGCCGGGATCGCCATGATTCTCATGCCGGCGCGCGACGCGCTGACCGCGATCGGCACCAGCGTCCTCATCTTTTTCGGAACGCTGTACGCGCTGCGGGGCTACGGCATCTACGCGTGGTTTATCTCGCGGCGCGTGGCCGTCACCAGCGTGGCCGTCGCGGTGGCGGCGTTTCCGTTGTCGCTCGTCACCGTGCCGTGGGCTGTCGGACTCGGTGTGAGCGACACGTGGATCGACTGGCGCCGCCGCATCAAACATTCGCTCAGCAGCGGACGCGACCGCTGAGCACCCCGAGTCTTTGCCTAACGTCAACCTTCGTCCGACTGGAGCACGATATGGAAGTCATTCTTCGCAACGCGATTGAAAACGTGGGCAAGCCGGGCGATATCGTGAAAGTGTCCAACGGCTACGCGCGCAACTATCTCATTCCGCGCGGCCTTGCCTACGAAGCCACCGACGGCAACCGCAAGCGCATCGCCACCGAGCGCGCGCGCCTCGAGGCGGCCGAAAACGAGCGCCGCGACGCCGCGCAGTCGGTGGCCGACCGGTTGGGACAGGTCTCGCTCACCTTCTCGGCCCGCGTCGGGGACGAAGAGAAGCTGTTCGGCTCGGTTACCGCCGCCGACATCGCGCAGCAGCTGCACAGCCAAGGCTTCCCGGAAATCGAGAAGCGCCAGATCGAGCTGCACGAGCCGATCAAGGCGTTGGGCGTCTACCGCGTCCCGATTCGGCTGCACGCCGAAGTGAAGCCCGACATCAAAGTGTGGGTGGTCAAGCAGTAGTCGAATGGCAATCGTACCGTTTTCTGGCAGCCGCTCCTGGTCGACGACCGCGAGCGGCTGTTTCGCTTCCCGGGGCGACCGTCAGCCGCGCGCGTCGACCGTAAAGGAAGAGTGCGATCTGGTGGCGAGCACGCTCGTTGCGTAAGCGGCACGACATGGGTTGCGCAGCGCACGGCAGGTTATGCATTACGTTGGAACATCCCGTCGCATCCGTCCGTGATGATGGAGCGACCGCCGTCGCTAACCGTCTGCTCGAGACCCGCATGTCGCAGCCGCTTCCCACAGACGATTCCGATTCTCTCGCGCAGGCGCGACGCGCCGCCGCGCTCTGCCAGGACCTCAAGGCCAACGACGTCGTGATGCTCGATCTCGCGCGCGTGTCCGACGCCACGGACTACTTCGTGATTGCGAGCGGCTCGTCCGACACGCACGTTCGCGCGATCGCCGACCACGTGATGGAGCAGCTCCGGAAGGAAGGCGTACGCGTGCATCACGTCGAAGGTCTGCCGCAGGGCCGCTGGGTGTTGCTCGACTACATCGATTTCGTTGTCCACGTGTTCCATCCCACCCTTCGGTCATTTTATCAGCTGGAACGTTTGTGGGGGGATGCGGCGACGGTCCCGGTCGACGGGATACGAGCGACGCCATGATATCCGTGTGGGCACGGCGCGCTCTCTGTGTCGCGGCGATGTTCGCGACGGGACCGGCCGTGCTCCATGCGCAGGACTATTTCGGTCAGAACCAGGTCCAGTATCGGAAGTTCGACTGGCAGGTCATCGAGACCCAGCACTTCCTCATTCACTACTATCCCGACGAGCGCGTGGCGGCGCTCGACGCGGCCCGGTTAGCCGAGCGTGCGTACGCGCGGCTGTCGCGCGTGTTGTCGCACGAGTTCCGTGAGAAGAAGCCGATCATGGTGTTCGCATCGCGTTCGGACTTCGGGCAGAACAACGTCACCGGTGATTTAGGCGAAGGCACGGGCGGCGTGACGGAGCCGTTGCGCGACCGGATGCTGCTGCCGTTCACCGGCGATTACCGCTCGTTCGAGCATGTGTTGACTCACGAAATGGTGCACGAGTTCCAGTTCGACGTGTTCCAACACGGACGCGGCGCGGGCGGCGCGCTGCAGGCGTTGTCGGCGGTGGATCCGCCGCTCTGGTTCATGGAGGGGATGGCCGAGTATCTGTCGATCGGCCCCGACGATCCGCACACGGCCACGATCATCCGCGACGCGGCGCTCAACGACAATTTGCCGTCGATGCGCGACATGACGGAGCGTCCCGATCTGTATTTCCCGTACCGGTACGGCGAATCGTTCTGGGCGTACATCGGCCACCGCTGGGGCGACGACGTGATCGGCGCGATTCTGAGCGACGCCGCGGCGTTAGGCGTGCCGGCGGCGTTCTCGCGCGAGACGGGCATGTCGCTGGACGACCTGGACAACGAGTGGCGGTTCGCGATGCGGCAGCGCTACCTGCCGCCGGTCGCGCACCTGGAGCGGCCGCGGACGTTCTCGCAACCGCTGCTCACCGAGCGGCGGAGCGGCGGGCAGATCTTCCTCGCGCCGGCGCTCTCGCCTAACGGGCAGTACATCGCGTTCCTGTCCAACGGCAGCTTCATCCGCGGCCAGGTGTTCATCGACCTCTGGCTGGCGGACGCGCGCACCGGCAAGCGCCTGAGCCGGCTGGTGAAGAGCACGTTCGACCCGAACTACGAGGAGCTGCAGATTCTCTACTCGCAGAGCGCGTTCTCCCCCGACAGCAAGCGACTCGCGTTCACTGCGTTAGGCGAAGGCAAGGACGTGCTCTACATCCTCGACGTGGCGTCACGGAAGCGGATCGCGCGCGTCGAGCTCCCGTTGGACGGCATCACCAGTCCCAGCTGGTCCCCCGATGCCAGGCAGCTCGTGTTCAGCGGCAACCACGGCGGCATCACGGACCTGTACACGATCAATGCCGACGGCACCGGCCTCACGCAGCTGACCAACGATCGGTACGGCGATCTGCAGCCGCAGTGGTCGCCCGACGGCGCCATGATTGCGTTCGCCACCGACCGCGGCGACGGCGCGGACATGGCCAAGCTGCGCTTCCCCAAGATGCGCATCGCCATCTACCACGTGGCGAGCGGCGCGATCGATGTGCTCCCGGGCCAGAGCGGTCTCAACATCAATCCGATGTGGTCGCCGGATGGACGGTCGATCGCGTATGTGAGCAATCGCACGGGCATCGAGAATCTCTTTCTCGTCGACCTGGCGACAGACGAGCAGCATCAATTGACGCACGTCGTGGGCGGCGTCTCGTCGATCACCGAGGTGAGCCCCGCGATTTCGTGGGCGCGCGGGACGGACCGGCTGGTGTACACGTACTACGACGACGGGAACTACTCGATCTGGTCGGTGGACCATCCACGCGGGTTGCTCGAGCGCGCCGAGCCGCCGGCCGGGCAGACGGTGGCGCAGGCGGGCGGCGCGGACGGCGGCA
>DATEHK010000074.1:0-5715 GCA_035279625.1 Gemmatimonadaceae bacterium | reverse complement strand
CGACCCTCGAGCTGGTGGACGACGCGGCGGCGCGCGTCCGCTCCGCGATCGAGTCGGTCCCGCCCGGCGCGATCCGCAAGACCCGCCACCACGGCGACTACCACCTGGGCCAGCTCCTGCGCGGCGAACGCGGCGTGTGGTTCATCGTCGACTTCGAGGGCGAGCCGTCGCGGCCGTTGGCCGAGCGGCGCGCGCTCGCCAGTCCGCTGCGCGACGTGGCCGGCATGCTCCGCTCGTTCGCCTATGCCGCGGCCACCGCCGCCGCCGAGCGCGGTGCGTTAGGCACGGATGCGCGTACCGAGATCGCGGCCGCGCACTGGGAGAAGGGCGTGCGCGCCGCGTTCCAGCGCGGCTACGGCGTCCCCGCCGACGATCCGTTAGTCGCGCTGTTCGAAATCGAAAAGCTGTTCTACGAATTGCGCTACGAACTCAACAACCGCCCGGAGTGGGTCTGGATTCCACTCCGGGGCATCGCGCGCCTGTTCTGACCGTGCCGGTGATTGCTACGCTCCCACCGCTGCGAACGCCTTGTTGCACAGCGCGCCTAACTTCTTGCCGATCTCTGCTGCGCCAACACTCTGGAATTTCTTGTAATGGTCGGACGTGCCCCGATCGTACGCCACGTTGCAGTACACCTTGCCCTTCTGACTCGCGAGCACCGGGTTGATGGCGTCGGTCCCCGCTTCGAACACCGCCTTGTCCCCTACACCCGGGAAGGGGACGAAGTTTTTGCTATTGGAACTCTCAGTCGCGTCGTTCCACAGCATCTCGTTGCTTTGGTCACTGCCGCTGCTCACGGTAATGTCGCCGGAGAAGTCGTTGAGGAAAGCGCACCACGCGACGCCGCCGGGAACCTGGCTCACGGTCACCGGAGACTTGAGCAGTCCCTCGACGTCGGCCGGCGAGAAAACCTTGTTGCAAGCCAGCGGCGTCGCGCCGGCGGTGTCCGCACGCCGCCCCGAGGATGCATCCGCGGACCGCTCGCTCGCCGCTGCGGCGGTTTGGCTTCCGGATTGTGAGCAGGCGATCGCCACACACATTGTACAGGCGATGGCTGTCAATCGTGTCGTCCAACGCAACATGACATCCTCCTGGTGGTCGGTGATGCGGTCACGCATCGAGCGTTCGTGCAGTTCGCGCCGAATACTCTCGCGCGCTCGTTACTTGACCGGCTCCTCCTCCGTTACCCAGCCGTCACTGGCGACGTGGACCTGTACGAGAGGCTCGTTGTGCGCGTGTCCGTAAGGCGCTCGACCGCAAGTGCGAATTGGGCGCTCGACCGCGGCGCGACCGTTCGCGGCGCCGACGGCACCGAGTTCCGCGTCTGGGCGCCACACGCCGATCGTGTCGAGGTGGTCGTACCCGGCGGTCGAGTCGGGTTGGAACCGGATGACACGCGCACGTTCGAGTGCGTGGTGAAGAACCTGACCCCGGGCAGCGACTACGCCTACTCGATCGACGGCGGCCCGCTGTTGCCGGATCCCGTGAGCCGGTTCCAACCCGCCGGCGTACGGGGACCATCGCGTATCGTCGATCCGCACTCTTTCTCGTGGCACGACGCCGCGTGGACCGGGCATGCGATGGCCGACTACGTCATCTACGAGCTCCACGTCGGCACGTTCACGCGCGCGGGCACCTTCGATGCCGTCATCGATCACCTGACGCCGCTCGCTCAGTTAGGCATAACGGCCATCGAACTGATGCCGGTAGCAGAATTTCCCGGCACGCGCAACTGGGGCTATGACGGCGTGCACCTCTTCGCGCCGCAACACAGTTACGGCGGGCCCGAAGCGTTACGCCGGTTGGTCGATGCGGCGCACGGCGCGGGACTCGCCGTGATCCTCGACGTCGTCTACAACCACATCGGCCCCGAGGGCTCGGCGCTCGAGGCGTTCGCGCCGTATCTCTCGACGACGCACGCATCGCCGTGGGGCGCGTCGTTCGACTTCGATGGGCCGTCGCCGTCGCACGCTGACGTTAGGCGCTACGTGATCGACAATGCACTCTACTGGATCGTCGAGTACCACATCGATGCCTTACGGCTCGACGCGGTTCCGGCGATTCGCGACGACAGCACCCCGCACATCGTGCAGGAGATCGCCGCCGCCGTGCACGCCGTGTCGGCACAGCTCGGCCGCCGCGTGCACGTGATCGCCGAGAGCGACGTCATGGATCCGGTACTCGTGCGAGCGACGACTGCCGGCGGGTTCGGCCTCGACGCGCAGTGGAGCGACGACTTCCAGCGCGGCGCGCACGTCGCGCTCACCGGCGAGCGTATCGCCTGGTATCGCGGCGTGCGCGGCGCCGCCGACTTGGCGGCCGCGCTCGAGCGAACATCGACACTTCGCTCGCCGCGCGGGATAGCCAGTGCACCGGCGACTGACGTGTCGGCCGCTCACTTCGTGTTCTACGTGCAGAATCACGATCAGGTGGGCAATCGCGCGCGAGGCGAGCGCCTCACGGCGCTCGTGTCACCGCCGCGCCGCGCTCTCGCGACGGCCCTGCTCTTGTTGTCGCCCTATGTCCCGTTGCTCTTCATGGGCGAGGAGTACGATGAGCTGCGACCGTTTCTGTATTTCGTGAACCACGAGAGCGATGCACTGTGCGCATCGGTTCGCGATGGCCGCGTACGCGAAATCGCCGAGCGCGGACACGCCGTGGATCCCGTGCCGCCCGATCCCGCTTACCCCGACACGTTCGAGCGTTCGCGTCTCGATCGCGACGCGGCCGGTGCGTCGTCGCGCGCGGTGCTCGCACTATATCGGGATCTCCTCGCCATCCGACGCGAAGAGCCGGCGCTCCATCCCGGGCGCGCGGCGATCACGGCCACCACGGATCCTGCGGGCGCGTGGCTCACCGTCGAGCTCCGGCCGGCTCCGCCTAACGAACCACGGCTGCTGGCGGCCTACAACTTCTCGGACGCCGAGCAGGTGGTGCCGACTCCCGCCGCGCCGGCAAACCAACTCTGGCGCCTCCGGTTCTCCACCCGCAACGCGCGCTACGGCGGCCCGAGCGACACCCCGCGCCTAACTAGAAAGAAAGACGGCGTCTTCACGGTACGAGTGTTGCCGGAAAGCGCAGTGCTCTATCGACTGGAGGACCGGTGAACTGCGCCCCACACGCCTTTGTTGTGTTTCAGGTTCTTCCGGGAATTTCGGGAAAACGGCGAGGTCGCTCGTCTCGCTGTCATGCGCGCCGGTCGAGCGATGTCGCGATACGCCCCGCATCGTGCGGCTGGCATCGGCCCCGCTGTGCTGTTTTTCCAAACAACAAGCTGCTCTCACCACAGTGATCGCACTGAGCCTCGCGCCGCCGAGCGATCCTTCAGTTTCCTTTTCGTTATCCTTGTGATAGAGCGAGGAAGCCCTCCACGCGGGAGTGCGATCAGCCCCAAATCTGAACTCCAGCTTGAGCCAACAAGACGAGATAGGTTCCAGACTAGCTCACGACACCCCACACACCGGAGAATTCTGACTTTTGCGCGTTTGGCCCGGCCAGCCTTACCCGCTCGGCGCAACCTGGGATGGCGAAGGTGTCAACTTCGCCATCTTTTCGGAGAACGCCACCGGTGTGGAGCTGTGTCTGTTCAGCGGACCCGATGACGCCGTCGAGAGCTCGCGAATAGCGCTGCACGAGCGAAACGACCAGATCTGGCATTGCTACCTGCCCGATGTCCGGCCGGGCCAACTCTACGGATATCGGGTGCACGGCCCGTATCGCCCGGAAGAAGGACATCGCTTCAATCCGTCCTGCCTGCTCATCGATCCGTACGCGAAAGCGATCGGCGGCACCATCGTGTGGAGCGATGCGCTGTTTGGCTACCAGGTAGGAGGCGCGCAGCCGGACCTGACGATGAATCACTCGAACAGCGCCGGCCACGTGCCAAAGTGCGTGGTGATCGATTCGGCGTTTACCTGGAGTGGCGACCGGCCGCCGCGCGTGCCGTGGCATCGCACGGTGATCTACGAGTGCCACGTGAAGGGACTCACCAAGCGGCATCCGCACGTCCCCGAGCACGTGCGCGGGACGTACCTGGGGTTGGCGTCCGACGCGATCATCGACCACCTCATGTCGTTAGGCGTGACCGCCGTCGAGCTGTTGCCGGTGCACCACTTCGCCATCGATCGGGCGCTCGCCGAGCGCGGCCTCACCAACTACTGGGGCTACAATTCGATCGGATTCTTCGCGCCCGACGTCCGATACGCGAGCGGCGCGATGGGCGAGCAGGTCGGCGAATTCAAGTCGATGGTCAAGACGCTGCACTCGGCCGGCATCGAGGTCATCCTCGATGTGGTCTACAACCACACTGCCGAGGGCAACCAACTCGGCCCAACGTTGTCGCTGCGCGGCATCGACAACGCCACGTACTACCGGCTCGATCCCAAGAACCCGCGCTACTACGTCGACTTCACCGGTACCGGGAACTCGCTCAACATGCAGCACCCGCGGACCATCCAGTTCATCATGGATTCGCTCCGCTACTGGGTCACCGAGATGCACGTCGACGGCTTCCGCTTCGACCTGGCGCCGGTGCTGGCCCGCGAGCTGTTCGAGGTCAATCGGTTAGGCACGTTTTTCGACATCATCCATCAGGACCCGGTGCTGTCGCGCGTCAAGCTGATCGCCGAGCCGTGGGACATCGGGCCGGGCGGCTACCAGGTGGGCAACTTCCCCATCGGGTGGGCCGAGTGGAACGGAAAATATCGCGACGACGTGCGCAAATTCTGGCGCGGCGACGCGGGCATGGTGAACGATCTGGCGTCGCGCCTGTCGGGGAGCAGCGACATCTATCAGTGGAGCAACCGCCCCACGTACGCGAGCATCAACTTCGTCACCGCGCACGACGGGTTCACGCTGCGCGACCTGGCGAGCTACGAGCGCAAGCACAACCTGCCTAACGGAGAGGACAACCGCGACGGCACGGACGCCAACTACAGCCGCAGCTGGGGCGTCGAAGGACCCACGCACGACCCGCGGATCCTCGCGCGCCGCGAGCGCATCATGCGCAACTTCATGGCGACGCTCGCCTTTTCCGAGGGCGTGCCCATGCTCTCCCACGGCGACGAATTGGGCCGCACGCAGTTAGGCAACAACAACGCGTACGCACAGGACAACGAAACCACGTGGGTCGACTGGACCCTCGAGGCGCGCCAGCGCGCGATGCTCGACTTCACGCGCCGCGTGTTCGCCATCCGACACGCCAATCCCGTGCTGCGCCGCCGCGGATTCTTGCGCGGCCAGGTGGTCGATGGCTCGGGCGCGAAAGACCTGTCGTGGCTGCACCCCGACGGACGCGAGATGACCGATGCCGATTGGCGCGATCACGACTCGCACATCCTCGGCATGCTCATCAACGGCGACGCCTCCGACGACATCGACGATCACGGACGTCCGATCAAGGGAGACAGCTTGCTCCTCATCGTGAACAACCAGGAAGAGATGCGGCGCTTCACGCTGCCCGTGCTTCCGGTGGCCGGCCAGTGGGAGGAAATGGCGCACACGGCGGCGCGGCAGGGCGTCTCGCCGGACGAGCACGAGACCACGGTCGCGCCGTTCTCGCTCGTGCTGCTCCGCTACGCGCCGGCGCCGCCGGGCGAGCGTTAGGCAGTGGGCAAGGGCCCCCCGCGCAAAGCCGGGCCTAACGGAGGCGCGTCGGCCCGGCCGCCCGCCGTCGAATCGGAGCCCCCCGTGTCGCGCGCCGACCTGGCCCGCCTC
>DATEHK010000073.1:0-50306 GCA_035279625.1 Gemmatimonadaceae bacterium | reverse complement strand
CTCGGCGCGGCCCGGGCGCGCCGCACGAGGCCCGCGCGGGACGAGAAGATCCTCGCATCGTGGAACGGCCTCACGATACGCGCACTGGCCGAAGCGTCGCGAGCCCTCGAGCTCGATATCGCGCGGTCGCTCGCCGTGCGCGCCGCAACATTCGTGGTGCGCGAGATGGTCGATGACGGTCGCGTGATGCGCGTATGGAACCCGTCGCGTGATGACCAACGGACGCCCGGATTTCTCGATGACCAGGCCGCGGTCGCGCTGGCCGCGCTCGCAATGTACGAGCTCACGTTCGACGAGTCCTGGATCGGACATGCCCAACGCATGACCGAGGCCATGCTGCGATGGTTCTGGGACGACGAGGCAGCCGGTTTCTTCGACACGGCGCACGACCACGAGGCGCTCATCACGCGTCCGCGCGAGATCACCGACAACGCGACACCGGCCGGGACGTCCTTGGCCGTCGAGTTGCTGATGCGCATGGGCGATCTCATGGATCGCGACGCGTGGCGACAGCGCGCCATCGATGTATTGTCAAAAACCGGAGACGCCGTAGAGCGCTACCCACTCGCATTCGGCCACTTGCTCGGCGCTGCCGACATGGCGGTGTACGGACCGATCGAAGTGGCATTGTTAGGAGAAATGACCAGCGTGGGTTTCGCAGCCCTCAATCGCGTGGTCGGAACGCAGTACGTGCGGGGTCTGGTCCTCGCCGGTGGCCGATCGAGCACGGGCGTGGCGCTCTTACGGAACCGTGAGCCGATCAACAACGCGCCTACCGCTTTCGTGTGTCGGCGGTACACCTGCGATGCGCCGACGACGCTGCCGGATACGCTGAGCGCGCAGTTGGAGCTTGCGATGGACGCGCCGCCCGTCGGCGACACGGCTCCGTCTCCGCCACGCAGTTAGGCAGGCGCGACTCAGAGATCGCCGCACGTCATCAGAATGGTGTGGCAATGCGAGCAGATGAGCTTGCACCGGAGCCACGTCACGTCAGCGCTGCCGCAGACGTCGCAGGTCACGACATCGTTTGTCGGCGCGTCGGCAGGCGGTTCCGCATTGTCGTCGCCCTTCGTCGACGATAGTGACGGCTGATCCGGATCAGTCATGCATAGCGTCTGGCGGTAGGGAATACGTTCCAACCGAACAGGCAGCGTTCGACGGCGTGATCACATCGTAACGTACTCAGCGAGCGCAACGGTGGATGCACGGCGCCCGCGCGGACGTCGTCGTCTCGCGCGGGCGCCGGTTGGTATTTGTTGTCGGATACTAGCGCCAGTGGCCCTCGACCCAGTACCAGCCGTTGCGGTCGTGGCCCCAATGTCCCGGCCGCCACCCCCGATAGTCGCGGTCTGGTACGATCCAACGGCCTGGGATCCACACGTACTGTCGCGCGTCCCAATTCCAATGACCGGCTACCCAGACGTAGCCCGGTCCAGGCGCAGTTCCAACCACTTCGACTCGCTCGACAGGCGGCGCTTCGCGAACGTACACGCGTTCGCCGCGCGGGCCGGAGGCGCAGGCCGCGACAAAGACAAACGTCGCAGCAAGCGCAGCCGCGGTCATCTTGTGCTTCATTCGTTCGATCATCTCGTCCGTCCTTGCGCCGAGTGCGCATCGATTTGTCGATTGTAAAAATGCAACGTTCGGCCGTTGCGTAGGGCATACACTTGGTTGGACGACCGACGTCAGCCGATGTTAGTGGCGGACGGAACAGTACCGTTGGGCGTCAGTCTGGCCCTGGCAGAGCGGATTCGCTACGGCCGGCCGATTTGAACAGCCAAAAGAGATACGCCATCGACGGGAACAACACGAAGGCGCCGACGCCGAGCGCCCAGAGAAACAGCTCGAGCGTGCGCGGCGGCGCAGCGCTGTTGGCGACGCTGAACGCGGGCGGGACGAGATACGGCGCTTGCGCTGCGGCCCACCCCCAGAGAATGAGCGACACCTGCGCCGCGGCGGCAATTCGCGCGAGGCGCCAGTGTCGCGCCCAGAGCGCCGCGATCGCGACGACCGCGGCAACTCCGGTCAGCATGTGGAGCGGCAACGCCCACGCCGATGCCATGAGTCCCGCACTCACACGCGGCGCGTGCGAGCGCGCGAGGCTGAGCGCCACAAACGCGGTGACGAACACGGCAGCCGCCGCCCACAAGGCGCGTCGGCGAAAGTCCTCGCGCAAGGCGCTTTCGTCGGCCTCGACCGTGAGATACGTGGCGGCGAGAAACGCGAACAATGCCAGCGCCATCGCGCCGACGGAGATCGTGAACGGCGAACACCAAGGGGACACATACAGCGACACGAACGACGCACCAGCGGCGCCGTGATCGAGCCGCGCGATCATGTCGCCGACGCGTCCCGATGCAATCGCGCCGATGCAGACGCCGAGGACTAACGGAGTGAGCACGCTCGCGATGGCGAACACGCGACCCCACCGCCGCTGCGGCGCATCGGCGCTGCTTCCGTAGCTCCTGAACGCGAAGGCAGACCCGCGCAGCACGATGCCGACGAGCATGAGCGTAAGCGGAATGTGGAGGGCAATGGCCAACCCGGAGAACGCGGGCGGGAAGCATGTGAAGAGCAGCACGACGACCAGGATGAGCCAGACGTGATTGGCTTCCCAGATGGGGCCAATGGCGTGGGCGATGAGCGCGCGTTGCTCCGCGCGGCGCGGCCCCGTGGCGAAGAGGTCCCATACGCCACCGCCGAAATCCGCGCCGGCCAACAACACGTAGGCGTTCAGGGCAACGAGCGCGATCAGCGCGATGGTCGTGGCCATGGCCGCTTCCGTTAGGCAACGGCGGGCCGAATGGCCGCGTCGTTTTCGCGCGCCTCGGGACTTCGCATCACGAGGTCGTACAAGAGCCACGCCACGATGACGCCCAAGAAGCAGTAGAGCGCGCTGATGAGCACGAACGGGACGATGAGCCCCGGCATCGGCGTAACGGCGTCGGCCGTGCGCATCACGCCATAGATCACCCACGGCTGCCGGCCGACTTCGGTGACGGTCCAACCGGCCTCGATGCACACGAAACCCATGGGCGATGCGACGACGACCGCCCGCATCAGCCATGTGTTCGCGGCGAGGTCCTCGCGGCGCCACCCTGCGATGGCGACCCAGATGCCGACCGCGGCGAGGAATGTGCCTAACGCAACCATCACCTGAAACGCGATGTGGACGACGGGCACGGGCGGCCAATCGCCGCGCGGCACGGCATCGAGGCCGCGGACTACGGCGTGAGGATCGTGGAACGCGAGCAACGAAAGCCCGTACGGGATTTCAATGGCCCAACGTGTCCGTTGGGCGGCGACATCCGGGACGCCCCCAATGCGCAAGGGAGCGCCGGCCTCGGTGCGAAACTGCCCTTCCATGGCCGCGAGTTTCGGCGGCTGCCATTGGGCCACGTATCGCGCGCTGATGTCGCCCGAGAGCGGCTGGAGGATCGCGGCCGGCGTGCCCACGATGAGCGCGACCACGAGTGCCCGCCGGTGAAATGCGTTCCGATGGTCTCGGAGCAACATGAAGCCGTGAATGCCCGCTACGGCGAACCCGGTGGCCGCGTACGCGGCCAGCAGCATGTGCAGCACCTCGGGGAATGCAGCCGGCGTCATCATCGCGGCCACCGGATCCACACCAATCGGCGCACCGTTCTGCAGCTCGAAACCGGCGGGCGAATTCATCCAGGCGTTCGCAAGCACGACGAACAACGCCGACGCTGCACCTGAGAGCGCTACGAGCACGCCGGCCAGGATGTGCGCGCGCGGCGAGATGCGCGACCATCCGTAGAGGTACACGCCGAGGAAGATGGCTTCGGCGAAAAACGCAAAACCCTCGAGCGAAAACGGCATTCCGATGATCGCGCCGGCGAATCGCATGAAGCCGGGCCACAGTAGTCCGAGCTCGAAGCTCAGGACGGTACCCGACACCGCGCCCACCGCAAACAGGATGGCGGTGCCCTTCGCCCAACGCTTGGCCAGCTCGAGATACATGGCGTCACCGGTGCGCCGCCACCGCGATTCCGCGATGACCATGAGCACCGGCATCGCAACGCCGACGACCGCGAACAGGATGTGAAAGCCGAGCGACACCGCCATCTGCGATCTGGCGGCGAGGACGTCACCCATCAGCCGGCCTCGAACTCCAACTCGAGATCGAGCGCGGGCGCGCGCTGGGTGAGCGCGTCGACGGCGATGCGGTCCACACCCGCCTGCGCAAACGCGCGCACCGTGTCCAACCGCACGTTGCCGGTCACTTGCGTGGACACGCGCGATGACACGATCTCGACGCACTCGCGCACGTGCGCTGGCGTCATGCCATCGAGGTGGATCGCCTCGACGCCCGCAGCCACCGCACTCCGGACTTCCGCTGGAGAGCGGCACGCGATTTCGATGCGGGTATGATCGGAGGCCAGCTCGCGCGTCCGACGGACTACCATCGCGACGTCGCGATTCACGGCCGTCAGATGCGTGTCGCGAATCTGCACCACGTCCAGGCCGTCGTGCCTAACGCCTAACGCACCGCCCGCCCGCGCCGCGTAGTGCTCGAGATCGCGCATCCCCGGCGTCGTCTTCCAGGTGTTGACGATGCGGGCCGATGTCCCGCGCACGGCTTCGACGTATTGGGACGTCAAGGTCGCGATACCGGACAGGTGTCGCAGAAAATTGAGGGCCACGCGCTCCGCCGACAAAATGGCGTGCGACAGCGCCGTAATGCGCACCACCGGAGCGCCGTCGGTCACGCGATCACCGTCATCGACATCCACGCGAAGCGCAGCATTGGAGTCGAAGAGCCGGAAGGCGGCGACGACGAGTGGAATGCCCGCCAAAATTCCGGATTGTCGCGCGACGATAGTCGCGTGCGCTCGGCGCGCCGACAAAACGCTGGCCGCCGTCGCGATGTCCTGGTAGGCACCGTCCTCGACCAGCGCAGCACGCAGACACGCCTCGAGTTGTTTGTCCGAGAGAGGAAATCCGAGCAGGTCGTTCTCCGCGACGGGCGCGCCTGCCTGCGGCGTCACCGCGCGCGACGTGCGGCGGTCCAGCGATCGATGCGGCACCACGGGACCGTCCCCGCGGTCGGTCTCGCGGCGCGGTTCGGTCGACCGACGGCGCTCGCTATATGACCGCCCTTCCTCGGGCCCAAACATCTCAGGTGTACTCATGAGACCGGACCTCCTTCCGTCTGAACTTGATCTGCAACCTGTCCACTGCCGGTTTCAGATGCAAGACGGTACCCAACGCGCGGCTTGCCGCGCCTCGTCACGGATCCCAACTTACGCGCGAATGCGGATCGCGACGCTGTCGCAGGGCGGCCTCGCCACGCCCTCGTTCCGAAAACGATGGTCGACGCGCTTCAGGGCGCCGTCATCACCGCGGTGGCCGCATCGGTTCCCGAGGTGCGGGGCGTGCGGCGCCACCGCAGACGGAGCTCGGCGACCTGATCATCGGATTCCTGTCGCAGACCATCCGCATCGCCATCCCATATCTGTTCGCCGCAGCCGGCGGCACCATCGCCGAACGATCCGGTATCATCAGCCTAACGCTCGATGGCTTCATCCTAACGGGCGCCTTCGGTGGCACTCGGCGCCTATTACACCGGAAGTCCGTGGATCGGCATCCTGTGTGCGATGGCCGCCCGCCTCATCTTCGGTCTCATACACGGCATCGCGACGATTCGTTATCACGCCGATCAGGTTGTGTCCGGGGTCGCCATCAACATTCTCGCGATCGGCGTCACACGATATTTTCTGCACTTCGCATTCGGAAGGTCGTCCAATTCGCCGCGGATCGCCGGATTCACCACCGTCATGTGTGGCGAGGGACTCATCGTCAGCATGGTCAACAACCCGTTGATCGTCATGCGCTCGTCGCCATTCCTGCAGTCGCCTGGGCCATATATCGCACGCCGTTCGGGTTGCGCGTGCGCGCCGCTGGTCAACACCCCAACGCCGCCGAGACCGTTGGCATTAGCGTCGGCCGTGTGCGTTACGTAGCGTGACTCTCTCAGGTATCCTTGCCAGCCTCGGCGGTGCATACCGCGCGCTGGATCAGCATCAATTCACCGACAACATGAGCGCGGGGCGCTGGTCCATCGCATTGGCCGCGATGATCTTCGGCAACTGGGACCCGATGTGCGGTGGGTTGGCGTGCCTGCTCTTCGCTGCCGCGGAGGCGGCGCAGATCAATCTGAAGGGAACGCACGGCATTCCGCCGCAGTTCGTGCAAATGATCCTATACGTCCTCACGATCATCGCGCTTGCCGGCGTCGTGGGGAAATCGACACCTCCGGCGGCGCTTGGCGGGCTGAATGAGCGTATCGCGGTGGACACGTTGGTCACGCGATGGCGATCAGGGTGTAGATCGGCGGATCGGGCCGGCCACTAGATTCAACGCGTGACGTCTCGCATCGGCACGCACGTCCAGAAGTTCCGCTCCGGCGAACCGGGGAAGCTGGGCGTCCTGATGGCGACTGCCTTCGTCGACATGGTGGGGGCGCTGATCATCATCCCGTTGTTACCGTTCTACGCCAAGCATTTTGGCGCGAGCGATTTCATGGTGATGGTTCTCGTATCGGCGTTCTCGGCCATGCAGCTCATCAGTGCGCCGTTGTGGGGTCGCGTATCCGACCGATACGGACGAAAGCCCGCACTGCTCATCGGCCTCGGCGCCTCGGCCATCGCGTACGTCGTCTTTGCCTACGCCGACTCGTACTGGTTGTTGCTGCTCTCGCGCGCCGTCCAGGGCGCGGGCGGCGGGACGACCGCCGTGATCCAGGCGTACGTCACCGACAGCGTCGAGCCGCGCAATCGCGCCAAAGGGTTGGGCTGGCTTTCGGCGGCGACGAACGCCGGCGTTGTGTTAGGCCCAGCGATTGGCTCGTGGTCACAGGGGTTCAACAACCATGCGCCGGGGCTCGTGGCAGCGGTTCTCTGCGTGCTCAACGTGCTGTTCGCCGCGCGATTCCTCGCCGAGTCGCGGGTCGTAACGGCGGCCGATCGCGCGCAGCACAAGCCGAGCACCAAGACATGGCCAGCCGTGCTGCGCGTTGCCACCTGGCGCCACATCGGTGATCCGCCATCGCGGCTCATCTGGATGTATTCGATCGGCATCGGCGCATGGTACGGCGTGAACGCGTTGCTCACGTTGTACCTCGGGCGGGCGTTCAACGTAACCGCCGAGTCGATCGGGCCTTTCTATTCCTATATCGGAGCGCTCAACATCGTATTCCGCTTGCTTGTGTTAGGCTGGGCGGTGGACACACTGGGCGAGATGCGCACGGCGCGCTTCGGCGCGACGGCGTTGGCATTGGGATTGGCCGTGATTCCGTTCACCGCACCGGTGCATATCCCGCACCTCACCTACATCACGATCGGTTTTGCCCTTGCGCTGATTCCGCTTGGTACGGCGCTCAACTTCCCGTGCGTGACGGCCACCCTGTCACGCGTGGTGCGCGACGACGACCGGGGCTTGTATCTTGGCGTGCAACAGACGTACGGCGGACTGGCGCGGGTCCTGTACCCGTTGGCCGCCGGCGCCGCATCGGATCACTTCGGTGTGGGCGCACCATTCTGGCTGTCGGCGCTGTTGGTGGCGAGCACGATTCTCATGGGCGGTAACCTGGCGCGCTACACGCGCGACACCGGCGAGCATCCGGTGCCATTGCCCGTCGCCGCCGAAGCCGCGAAAGAAGCGCCTGTCATCGCCGAGTAGCGCGCGTCGAGGTGCCTAACGAAGCGCCTTCGCTACTGGATGACCACGGCCTCGGTGTGCGTCCAGCGACCTTCCGCCCACCGCGCGACCAGCGTAATCGCCAGGACGAGCACGATCAGCACAACGCTGTACGCCGCTGCCGTGCCGAACGCGAAGTTGCGTAGTTGCGAGAGAATTTCCATCGAGATCGGCCGATTCGCGTGCGTGAAGAGCACGATGCTGGCGACGAACTCGCCGACTGCGGTAATCGCGGCGAGCATCGCGCCCGCGACGAGGCCGGGCCGCGCGGCCGGAATGACCACGCGTCGCATGGTGAGCCACCAGCTCGCGCCTAACCCGCGGGCCGCGTCTTCGAGTGAGGGATCCATCTGACGCAGCGAGCCTTCGGTGGCGCTCGACACCAGCGGGATGCCGCGAATGAAGTAGGCAAGCGGCAGGATCCAGAACGTACCGACTAACAGAAAGCGTGCACTCGCAAGAGATGTCCGGTCGAACGTCGAGGCGAGACCGATCGCGATGGCTGTGCCCGGAATCGCCCACGGCAGCGCCACGAGTATCGCCAGCAGCCAACGCACCTTGAAGCGCCGCAACACCAGGAGATACGCCGCGAGAAAGCATACGACGATGTCGAGCGCTGTCGCGATCGCCGACATCGAAAGACTGTTCCAGATCGGCGTCCACAACTCGTTCTCCGTTGCGAGACGTCGGAAATTGTCGAGCGTGTATTCGGGCGGCAGCACCTGTGTCGTCCACGTTCCATCGCGCGCGAACGAAACGAGAATGACCATCGCGTGCGGCAACACTAGAATGATGACCAGCGCCACGCCGATGATCGGTGCGAGCGCGCGCGCCGTCGGCGATTGCAAGCGGGTGCGTACAACCGTGCCTTTGGACGACACCGCGTACGTGCGTCGCCGCTCGAACCATCGCAAGAGAATGAGTGCCGCTATCGCGCCGACGGCGAGCACGGTGGTTTCGACGTACGCGAGATCCATGGCACCGTTCAGCTTGGACGCCACGATTTGCGTCGACAACACGCGCAATCCACCGCCGAAAATGTAGGGTGCGGAAAAGCTGCCCAACGCGCTCATGAACACGAGCAGCATGGAGCCGGCGATCGCCGGCGTGAGGAGCGGCAGCGTTACCTTGCGCAGCCGGTGCCAACGCGACGCGCCTAACCCAGCCGCTGCTTCGTCCAGCGACGTGTCCAGTCGTTCCAGCCCCGCGGACACGAAGAGAAACACGTACACGTACATCGTGTACGCGTGGACGAAGATGATCGCGCCGACTCCGTTGAGCGTCCACGGCGCGTGGTCGAGGTGGAGCATCGACTGCACGCCGCGCGTCACCACGCCACTTTCACCATAGAGAAACAGAAAGGCCACGACCCCGACTAACGGGGGCAGTGCGGCGGGCAGCGTCGCGACGGCGCTCAGCACCCTGCGCCCTCGAAACTCGACGCGCGTGAGCAAGAAGGCCAGCGGCAGGCCGATGGCGGCCGCTGCCACCACCGACCCGACCGCGATCACGAGCGTCGTGCGCAGCGCCTCACGATCGGTGGGGCTCGCCGCGAATGCGCGCCACGATCGAAGGCCGTGCTCGAAGCTTCCGGCGATGATGGACGCATTCGGGTATACGACGGACCACAGCAGCACGAGCAGCACAGGCAGCGCGAACAGCCACGTTCCCTTCCCGACGCTCGAGTGCTCGTCGCTCATGCAACCACCGCGACCGGCTCTCGTGTGATGCGCACGCGCACCGCATCTCCCACGTCTACATCACGCACCGTACTGTGCACCTCGAGATCGACCGAATCCGCGACGCGCACGCGATACGCGAGCAACGCGCCCGCGAAACGCCGGTCCTCGACGACTCCGGCCCACGCTTCCGTATCGCTCGACGGCGCGAAACCGAGCGCATCGGGGCGCAGCACCGCCACGGCCGACCCACGCGTCGTGACGCCGGGTGCCGGGGCCGCTCGCACGGCGCGCGCGACGCCGCCTAACCGAATCGTCACCCGCTCGTCATCGACCTCGCCCGGCACGAGCGTCGAGCGGCCGATGAACGCGGCCACGTCACGGTTCGCCGGCCGATCGTACAACGTCTCGGCGGTGCCCACTTGGAGCAGCCGGCCGGAGGACAGGAGGGCGATGCGATCGGCGACCGCGAAGGCATCTTCCTGGTCGTGCGTCACGAAGAGCGCCGTCACGCCAAGCCGACGCAGCGTCGCCCGCAATTCTTCGCGCGTGCTCCGGCGCAACGTCGGGTCGAGGTTCGACAGGGGCTCGTCGAGCAATAGCACCGGCGGCTCGATGACTAACGCGCGGGCCAGGGCCACGCGCTGCTGCTCACCGCCCGAGAGCGATTGGATGGGCCGTCCGTCCGCGCCGGCGAGACCCACGCCGGCGAGTGCCCGCGCCGCACGCGCGGTTCGTTCGTGACGCCCCACGCCGCGCGCCTCGAGGCCGAACGCGACGTTCTGCCCAACGGTGAGGTGGGGGAACAGCGCGTAGTGTTGAAACACCATCCCGAAATTGCGGCGCTGCGGCGGCAGAGCCGTGATGTCGCGCCCATCGAGGACCACGGCGCCCGCATCCGGCGTCTCGTACCCGGCGACGATGCGCAGTGTGGTCGTCTTTCCCGATCCGCTCGCACCGATCAACGCGACCAATTCGCCGGCCGCGATCTCGAGCGATACGGCATCCACCGCCGCATGCGGTCCCCCGAATCGGCGTGTGAGCCGGTCGAGGCCGAGATGCGGCGTTAGGCCGCTCACCGCGAGCTGTTCCGGATGTGCGAGTCCCAGTACTGCATCCACTCGTCGAGATGCTGTTCCAGCATCGCGCGATCGAGGGGCATTGGCTTGATTTGTGCGCGCGCATCACGGATCCACGCCGGCAATGAATCGTTCGGGATGTCCGTACGCACCGGGATGCGGTAAAAGTGATCCGCCGCATCCACCAGGGAGCGCTCGGATGTGACGAACTCGTAGTATTCGCGCGCCAACGCCTCGTGCTTGGTGCCTTTCACCACGGCAATGGCGTCGACCAGCAACGGCGTTCCGCTCGCTGGGATGACGTACTTGACCGGGATGTGATAGCGATCGCGCAGCATCGCGAGATCGGGCATGTCGAACAACGTGATCAGCCCTTCCTGACGCCCGAGCTTCTGGTACAGGATGGTCGGATTGAGCGTGTACTCCTTCGTTTGGGCGTCGAGGCGTTTGAGCCAGTCGTAGCCCTCGTTAGGCGAACCGGTCTCGCGGATGCTGCGCAGAATGATCCCGCCGAATATCGCGCGCATGCTGCCCGACGCGATCGGGTCGCGGATCAGCACCTTGCCCTTCCACTTGGGATCGAGCACGTCGTCCCAATCCTTGGGCGCTGCCGAATCGCTCACCGCCTGACTGTTGTATCCGATGACTTCGGGCGTGAGGTACGTGCCGTACCAATAGTCGTTCGGATCGTGGCTGTCGGCGGGCACGGCGGCGGCCCACGAGGGGCGATACGGCGTGAGCAGTCCCTCCTGCGCCGCGCGCTCGAAGGTTTCCTCCGGCGCGCCGAACCAGATATCCGCCTGCGGATTGGCCTTCTCGCTGCGCAACCGGTCGATGATGTCCTGCGACCCCATGTCGACCGACTGCACATCGACATCCGGATGCGCGGCCTCGAATCCTTTCTCGTAGAACGAGAGGAGATCGTTTCCGTGCGGCGAGTACACGGTCAAGACCGTGCGACGTGGCCCGCGTTGGCACGCCGACAGGCCGAACAGGATCGACGCCGCGAGCGCGGCGGCGACCCGTACAACGCGCTGCCGCACCGCGGGCATCACCGCGGGTGCTGGGCGTCCGCGGCGCCGACCGCGCGCGGTGCTTCGCTCACGCCTAACAGATTGAGAAAGAGACGCGACGCACCCGCGTTCCCCGCCGGCAGCTGCCGAAACAACGACAACGTCGTGTACACGTACGTACCGGCGCCGAGCCGAGTCTCGAGAATCGCACCAGAATTCGGCGGTTCGTCGGGATCATTCATCGAGATGGGTGTCGTGTAGTGCGAGTCGATGGGCATCGATGGCATGTAGAGCGACCGTTCTTGTACCCATCCATTCCAATCGTCCTCGGAAATCTTGTTGGGCCAACTGAGCACCGGATCGTTAGGCAAGAGAATGCGCACCGGCGCGTTCTCATCGGTCACGCGCGCCGCGGGGCGCGCGAGTGAAATCGGATAGGGCAACCGGCCCGGCGCGGTCATTTCGTACTGGCCGTACTGCACGACGAGCGTGCCGCCATGCCGCACCCAGTCGAGCAGACGCGCGTTCGCGGCCGCGAGCTCCGGATGCGCCTCGTACGCCCGCGTTCCGATCACCACGGTCGTGTACTGCGACAGATCGACTGCCGCCAAGCGCGCCGGATCGATGACCGTGAGCGGAACGCCCAATTCCTGCAACATGGGCGCGACATTGTCTCCCACACCGCGTACGTACGCAACGTCGAGGTGCGGCGGCAACGCGGCGTCGACCGCGTTGACGGTGAGCGATGCAGGCCGGTAGAGCTTCTGCGGACGAATGTGCGAGTACTCGATCGGCACGTAGCCGATCGTGTACGTCGCCGAGCCACTGCGCGCCACGGCCGCGATCTCGTGTTGCCCCGGCGTCAGCACGCCTGTGATCTGAAACGACACTGTCGCCGACGCCTCGAATCCGCTCAGGTGCGCGGTTCGGGAGCTCGAGTCGGCATGCAGGCCACTCGGCAGCGTGAGTGAGACCTGAACGTCGCGCGGTTCCGTCAAGCCCGACGTGACGTGCACCTGCACCGACCGCTCGAACGCCGTGCTGGCACGCGCCAGCTCCACCGTGCGATCGAGCGTAACGGCAACCGCCGGGACCACCATCAGCGGCCGCTCGATTTCACCGCGCACCGGGTCGGCATATCGCCTAACGACTGGCACGTCGGTGGCCACGCGGCCACCGTCTAACGCAACACGAATGTGGATGCCGGCGTCGCGCACATCGTCGGAGCGTCCGTCGATCGGCACGCTGAACATGTCGCCGCGGCGCGGAGTCGCCAGCCACCATGGCTGCGAAAGCGAATCGCCATGGACGTACACCGTGTCCGTGTGCGCGCTGTCCGGTGCGATCGCAACATCGCCGCCCGCAGACGTCGAACCGGCGCCGCCGTGTACCGCACCGGCCGCGGACGCCGACTGCATCGTCACGGCTCCGGTGCCACGATTGTACACCGTGACTTCCACGGGAATCGAGTCTCCGAGCGCCACCGCGTCGCGCTGGACCGTCGCCTCGATCGCGATGCCGCGCGCCGTGAGCAGCGCGCGCGTGACGCGTTCCAGGCCGTCGGCCACCGAAACTCGCGCATCTCCGTTCATCGACTGCGGCGCAGCCTGCGCGTCTGCCGAGAGTTGGGCGAGAGCCGCATGGGCCCTCTCGAGCGCCGGCACACCGGTGGACGGGTTGTACAAACTGAGCGAGCGCCGCGCGTCTGCAGTCGCCGCGATGAGCCGCTCGACAGCGGCCTTGTCCGCCGGACGCGTGACTAACGGAAGCAGCCGCCGCCAGGTGGTGTCGATGCCATCGAAGATCGAGCGTTCGCGCTTGGCATCGGCCGGCGCTCCCCGCGCGCGGGATGCCTCCCGCTCGAGCGAGCCCGTCTGCGAGCCGAGGCGCGCAACGACGCCGAATCCCTGCGACTTGTGCTGCGAGCGGCTTTCCGCCGCGATCTCCGCGTACGACTTGCCCAACACGGGATCGAGTCCGCCCGCGTTGTACGTGAACGTGGCGCCTTCACCATTGAAGTACGATCGCGCCCGATAGAACTTGGCCGGCGCCCACGCGCCGTACCCCGCGGTCGTCGCACGGGGGAACCGCACCGTGTCGAGCGCCGCGTCGTACGCTTCGCGGGCCACGATGCCTGACACCTGATGCTGCCCGTGTCCGTCGCGCGGCGTGCCCGAGAACACAGATACGATTACCTGCGGCCGGAACGCGCGCACCACCGTCACGACATCCTTCAGCACGGAGTCGTGCGGCCAGTGCTGGAACGACTCGGCGCTCGTTTTCGAGAAACCGAAGTCGTATGCCCGCGTGAAGTATTGATGGGCACCATCGATGCGCCGCGCCGCCAACAACTCTTCAGTGCGGATGACGCCTAACGCATCGCCCAGCTCGTCGCCAATCAGATTCTGCCCTCCGTCGCCGCGCGTCAGCGAGAGATAGGCGACGTCGACGTGATGGCCCCGCGTAAGCCAGGTGATGAGCCGCGTGTCTTCGTCGTCGGGGTGCGCGCCGATCACCAAGACGCGCACGGTGACCGGCAATCCTTCGACGAGTTGGCCGAGCGCGGCAGCGCCCCGATCCTGGGCGTGGAGCGGGTGCAGCGCGCCAGTGACGGCGAATGAGACAGCGAGAATGGCGTGGCGAAAGTGCATAGGTCCAAGGCACCATGTGAGATCCAAGCACCGCCGCCACGGCGCGGCGACTCCGCACCGCCGTCTAACTAACCCCGCAGGGTCAGCCCCGCGCCGCTCCCGCCGCGTGTGCAGCGTCGGACAGGGCGAGCGCGTCGGCGACGATCCTTGTTTGTTGTTCCGTGTGCGAAGTCGCGTATCCCTCAGCAGGACTCGCGCGCTCCGGTCGACCAATGTACCGAATCGGCAGTGTGTTCCCGACTGCAGCCCGCAACCGTGGCGCAACGAACGACCAGGCGCCCATGTTCTTCGGCTCCTCTTGCGCCCACACCACTTCCTCGAGCGTCGGATACCCGTCGATCACGCGCGCGATCGCCTCGTGCGGCCACGGATAGAGTTCCTCGACCCGTACCAACGCGATACTTGGATTCTTTTCGGTCGAAGCCGCCAGATCATAGTAGAGCTTGCCCGTACACAGCACCATTCGCCGAACGAGTTCGCTCGTCTGCGAGGCAATCGCGTCATCAATGACCGGCTTGAACGCACCCGATGCCAAATCCGAGAGGTGCGACGCGGCTTGCGGCAACCGCAACAAACTCTTCGGCTGCATGAGAACGAGCGGCCGTCGATCACCTGCTAGCGCTTGACGACGCAGCACGTGGAAATACTGCGCCGGCGTCGACGGGTACGCGACGCGGAGATTGTTCTCGGCAGAAAGCTGCAGAAACCGCTCGAGGCGCGCGCTCGAATGCTCCGGCCCCCCGCCTTCGTACCCATGCGGCAGCAACAGTACGACGCCGGAGTCCTGCCCCCACTTCGCCCGATCCGACGCGATGAATTGATCGATGATCGGCTGCGCGACGTTGGCAAAGTCGCCGTACTGCGCTTCCCACATCACCAATGTCTGCGGCGATGCCACACTGTAGCCGTACTCGAACGCGAGCACCGCCATCTCGGACAACGGTGAGTTGTACACCTCGAAGCGACCCTCGGCGCCGGGAATGTGCTGTAGCGGCGCGTACGATGTGCCGCGCTCGTAGTCGTGCAGCACGGCCTGGCGGTGCGAAAACGTGCCGCGCTCGCTGTCCTGTCCGGTGAGCCGGACCGAAACGCCCTGCATGAGCAGCGAGCCTAACGCGAGCGCTTCCGCATGTCCCCAGTCGATGCCGCCGGCATCGCCTAACGCAGCACGCCGCCGTTCGAGCAGCTTGGCGAGTTTTGGCAGCGGCTTGAAGTCCGATGGCCACGCGAGCAAGCGGTCGTTCACGCCCCTGAGTAAGTCGGCGCGCACGCTCGTCTCGATCGACGCCAGATCGGGCGCCGCGGCGTGGTGGCCGTTCCCATTCTCGGTTGGCGCCGGCGCCGCCTTCACTTGGGTGAGCACACGATCGAACGCCGCGTGTACCTGCGCATCGAGCGCCTTCACATCGTCGTCGGAGAGTAGCCCCTCGCGAACCAGACGCCCGGCCCATACTTCGCGCGGTGTCGGATGCGATCGAATAACCGAGTAGAGCAGCGGCTGCGTGAACGCTGGCTCGTCCGTCTCGTTGTGTCCGTGTCGGCGGTAGCCAACCAGGTCAATCAGAAAATCCTTCCCGAACCGCGCGCGATATGCGAGGCCCAACCACACCGAGGCCAGCCACGCTTCGGCGTCGTCGCCATTCACGTGCACGATCGGAACCTCGAATCCCTTCGCCAAATCGCTGGCGTAATAGGTAGAACGACCGTCGTGCGGATCCGTCGTGAAGCCGACCTGGTTGTTCGAGATGATGTGCAGCGTGCCGCCTGTCCGATATCCGCGCAACGCCGAGAGATTGAATGTCTCGGCGACGATTCCCTCGCCGGGAAAGGCCGCGTCTCCGTGTACGAGCACCGGTAGCACGCTCGCTTCGTCGCGCGATGCATCCGAATCTGTTTCCACGGACCGCGACTGCTGAAGCGCGCGGGCCACACCCTCGACCACCGGATTCACCATCTCGAGGTGGCTTGGGTTAGGCAGCAGCACCACGTGCACCGATTCGCCCGTCGGCAGTTTGCGCACGGTGCGCGCGCCGAGGTGGTACTTCACGTCGCCGGTATCGTTGGGCGCCGAGGTGCTCGCGTGCTTGCCCTCGAAGTCCTCGAAGATCGCCGCAACCGGTTTGTCCAACACATGCGTGAGCACGTTGATGCGGCCGCGGTGCGCCATGCCGATCACGACTTCCCGCGCACCGGCACGCGCCGCGCCGTCGATCGCGGCATCGAGCATCGGCACCAAGGCATCCGTGCCTTCGATCGAGAAGCGTTTATAACCCTGGTACGCGAATCCCAGGAAACGCTCGAGGCCATCCACTTCGGTTAGGCGCCGCAACACGGCCTTCTTCTCGTCGGTGCTCAGCGCGCGGCGCATCTCGCCGCCCTCGATCACGCGCCTGAACCATTCGCGTTCCGCCTCTTCCTCGATGTGCTCGACTTCGAATCCGATCGTCGCCGAATAGGTGCGCCGCAGTCGCGCTACAGCGTCAGCCGCGGTTGCGTCGTCCGCGAAGCCGAGCGCCGCGCCGGGAATCGTCTCGAGATCTGCGTTCGTGATGCCATGAAACTCGGGCTTGAGCTCCGCCGCGCTCAACGGCGGGCTGCCGAGCGGATCGAGTTGGACATCCAGATGTCCGTACTGACGGATCGCCTGAATGAGGCCCGCGGCACCAGCCACCTTGCGAAGGTATGCGGCGTCCGCCGGCCGGGGGGCAGCGGCTGAGCCGCCAGCGATGCTCTGGGCGACCGTGAAGAACTGGCGCCACGACGAATCGACCGAGGCCGGATCGCGCAGAAACGACTCGTACAGCCCCGCGATGTAGCCGTCGTTGAACGCGCTTGTAATCGGGAGAGAACTCATGGAGCCGAAATGTATAGGAGGGAAACGTCGGGCGGGATAACCGGACGCCGATGCGAAATGTGCAGGGTCTCTCGCCTCGGAGAGTACTTCGATCCGCCTCGCAACGTTGTGATCTCTAGGGCGGTTGTAGCGGCCTTTACCTTGGCCACAATCTGATCGTCAAGGCGACGTAGGGCTGTTAGCGGTACGGCCTGGCAGCGCGGCATGGCGGCGTTTGCCGAGTAACGAAGGCGTGGAGATCGGGGGCGGTGGTTCTGGGGGTGAGTTAGCCGTTGCAATTCACAATGCAGGTTGCAATTCGCTACCGAAAACTCACTCACAAAGCTTCGACTATACATCGAAACTCGTTGTCACACAACAGTTTAGCAGAACAGTCGAAGTTGGCACCTACCCTGCTCTACTCCCGGCCGAACCCACGCTGTCACCGAATCGCGAGGTTGCTCGCGAACAACTGATCCCGGAGGATCACTCTCATGCGCTTCACCGGAAAGAAGGGCTTCACGCTGATCGAGCTGCTGATCGTTGTGGTCATCATCGGCATCCTCGCGGCGATCGCGATTCCGAAGTTCGCGAGCACGAAGGAGAAGGCGTATATCGCGTCGATGAAGTCGGACCTCAAGAACCTCGCGACCTCCGAGGAAGCGTACTACTCGGATAAGAACACCTACTCGACCGACACGACCGCGTTGAACTTCAATACGTCGACCGGCAACGCGTTGACGATCAACACGGGCAGCACGACGGGCTGGAGCGCCACGGTCACGAACTCGCGCGTCACCAGCATTGCGAGCTGCAAGATCGGCACGGGCACGGACACCACCGGTATCGGCGTCGATGGCGTGGTGGTCTGCAAGTAAGTTGTGCTTCACGGCATGAGAGAACGGGCCAGGCGAAAGCCTGGCCCGTTTTCT
This sequence comes from Gemmatimonadaceae bacterium, assembly GCA_035279625.1. Classification (GTDB taxonomy): domain Bacteria; phylum Gemmatimonadota; class Gemmatimonadetes; order Gemmatimonadales; family Gemmatimonadaceae; genus JADGGM01. The sequence continues at coordinate 32,397 of DATEHK010000073.1, read as the reverse complement.
TTTCATCCGGCTCGACCGTGACTACGGCGGCCCCAGCGCGTGCCGCGCCGTTAGCGCGTTAGTCACGCGCTCGACCGTCACGTCGGTTGGCGTGACGAGAATCGCGATGAGATTGCCCGACTGGATGTAGTGCGGCGTATCGAGTGTCGGCAGGCCGTGGGTCGTCGTATCCAGTCCAGCTGCATCCCGCGTGCGTGCGCCGCGGCCCGGGTAGATGAACACGTCCAGCGTGCCACGTCCGATGTGCAGTTGGTGACCCACGGTGTGGAGCTCCGCACGATGAACGGTCTCACCCGAGTCGACGACGTTGAGCCCGGCCTCGCGCAGACGGCGCAACACTTCCGGCACCGACCACACGTCACGCGCTTCCGCCGCAGTGTCCACCGGGAGCGCGCTCGCAACCGCGGCAGCGGATCCGTTCGCCGGCGGATTGCTTGCGTTAGGCGCGTCACCGCCGTGGCCGCACGCGACGAGTGCCATCACGAACACGCATGCCGACCGGCGCCACGCGATGGGTGCGGGCTCAGTCGTCGCGCACCACCCGAAGCGGAATCTCCATGTCACCGATGCGCTGTCGCGCCGATCTGGTCGTTGCATCCAACACCGTTCGCTCGACATCGGTGCTGTCGACTGCAGGAAGGTACAGGAACCCGGCAATGTTGCGACCGTCCACGAGGTGAGCTTCTTCAGGCCGGCGCGTGAGACTCACTGCGACAATCGGCACGTCACCGCGCCCCGATGCGCGCTGCCATTCATGTTGCGGCGAGGTCGCGAGCAAGTCGTAGTCGCAGATCACGACGTCGGGCCGCGCCGAGCGTGACACGTCCAGCCCCTCACGCAGACCGATCACCGATTCACACTCGATGCCGGCACTGCGCATGATCGAACAAATGTGCTCCCCAAGGAACACGTGCCGCGAGATGCACACAGCGCGCATGATGCGGCAATATAAGCGGCGCTTGTCGCAGTGATCGTCGAATTGCGAAGGAAGCCAAATAGCGTCGAGATGCATAGAGGGCGGGCGAACACTCGCCCGCCCTCTGTGCCAATGGGATCTCAACGCGCTCAGGACGCGTAGCAATAACTGCAACCATGCTCCTGCGCTCGATTCACGCCCCACACACCACTCGGCAGCAACGTGAAGCCGGGAATGAGACCCGCCACCCATTCCTCTTTCGCCGCCGCCTTGTCGACGCCAACCGCTTCCGCGCGCATGCCGCTGTAGATGGTGAGAGCGACGTTGCAGCAACCGAACATGACACCGCGCTGCATCAACTTGTCGATCGCCATACCCGGGAACATCAGCTCGCCATCGCGCGCGTGATAGTACGGATTGCGTTCCGCAGGCGCCTTGGTGGCCGGATCGTTGATCTTGAAGGCCTCGCCGAGCTTGTACTTCTTCCAGATCGGGTCGGTAAACGCGAGTGGAATCGCCTCGTGACGCATGACTACGACAGCGTTCAGGTCGCTGTCCGACAAGTTGCTCGACTGCTTGTTTGTGTCGAGGAAAATCATCGACCAGACGAGCGAGAATCCGTTGTTCCAGCTCACGGCGTCGTAAAGCTGGCGATGCTTGCCGTGGACGTCGGGCCACTTCTCGACGTCGGGGCTCACGGCGTCGACCGCTGCATCGAGCCGGCCGGGCAGCATGCCGCCAATGCCTAACGCAATGGACGCGGCGGCCACCTTACCCAGAAAATCACGGCGGTGCGTCGTCGAGGGAGAGTCATCGATCATCTGCTGCCTCCTGAATCGAGATGAGTCCGAGAGCGGGGTTACGAAAGGAGAAGCGAAATACAGGGCGATATTGGATCACCGGCCGTCCCGCGGTTCATGGCGAGCTCGAGCCCTTGCGACGCGCCGCGCGGGTCGGATACGCCACGTCGGGCGGCGCGTCCCCGTTAGGCCAATCGTTTTCCTTGCCCGCGAAATCGGGGCGGGGCCGCGACGTCACGAACGCGGCCACGTCGAACGCCTGTTGATCAGTGAGTGAACCCGCGCGGTCGAATGGCATGTTGTAGCGGATGAACGCGGCGGCCGTGCGCAGGCGGCTCATGCCTGCACCAATGTTGAACGACGCGCGGCCCCAGACGGGCGGCGCCACGGCTGTGCCCGCACCATCGGCGCCGTGACACCGCACGCACTGCTCCCCGAACAGCGCGCGACCCTTCGCGGTGTCACCCGCCAGAGGCGTCAGCTTCGGGAGACCCTGCCCCTCGACCGCCGCACCGACCGGAACGCCATGGGACAGCCATGCGAAATAGACCACCATGTCACGCATGTCGCTGCCGTCCGCGGGCAGCGCCCGCCCGTTGAGGCTGCGGCGGAAACAGTCGTTGATGCGATCCTGGATCGTATAGGGATGTCCGCTCCGCGCGTTGTAGTTCGGGTAGCGGGCGTACACACCCACGAAGGGCGACGCATTGGCGCGGCGCCCCTCGTCCAGGTGGCAGCTCACGCAGCGCAGTTTGCTCGACGTGAAGGCGGGCAGACTGTCGCGCGTGGCGGCCAGCAAGGCGCGGCCGCGTCGAATGGACACGCCTAACGCACCGGAGGGGATCTCGCTGTCGTTGGGCGCTCGCAACGGGACAACGAGTCCGACGGTCTTGGCCGGAGTCGCCGATGCAGCCGGTATGGCGGCCGGAGGGCTCGCCGTGTTCGACGTGCCCGTTCCTCCACACCCCAAGAACGCAACAGCGATCACGCCGAGACAGATGGCGTGGCCTGAGGTTCGACGGACCGGCGCAGCTCGCATGTGCACGTTGCAGTGAGGTCGTGACTCATGTCCCGTCGCCAATGCGACGCGGGGCTCATCACGGAGTGCAGCCGATCCTAGTGCGACTTGCGACAAAACGCCAGAGGGCGAACGCGCCGTCAGCTGACGGCGGAGACTACACGCGATTCGTGTTGGAGCGCCGCCGCGCGAGATGGAACTTCCCAGCTGAACGTGCCGGGTGCACCGGGCTCCCGGCCGAAGTGGCCGTACGCAGCCGTCGGATAGTAGATGGGCCGAAGCAGTTCGAGATCGCGAATAATGCCGTAGGGAGTCAGGTCGAACGCCGACGCCACTCGCGACTCGAGATCGCCGCGCGATAGGTCCGACGTGCCAAACGTCTCGACCATGATGGACACCGGACGTGCGACGCCAATCGCGTACGCGACCTGCACCTCACACCGATCTGCGAGACCGGCGGCCACCACATTCTTGGCGACCCAGCGCGCGGCGTACGCAGCCGACCGGTCGACCTTGGAGGGATCCTTCCCGCTGAACGCGCCGCCACCGTGGCGCGCCGATCCACCGTACGTGTCTACAATGATCTTGCGGCCCGTTAGGCCGGTGTCCGTAGCCGGCCCGCCTTCCGAAAACGCCCCGCTCGGGTTCACGAGCGTCGTGTCGCGCCATCCGGCGGGCAGCATCGAAGGTGGAATCACAGCCGGGATCACCGCCTCGATCACGTACTCCCGAATCGCCGACTGCTTCACCGTCGGCGCGTGCTGGGTCGAGACGACGATGCGCGTCACCTCCGTTGGGCGTCCATCGCGATAGCGCACGGATACCTGCGACTTGGCATCGGGGCGGATCCATTGCGCATGGCCTGCCTTACGCAAGCGTGCGAGCTCCTCGACCAAACCATGCGCGTACGTGATGGCTGCAGGCATGAGTGACGGCGTCTCGCGTGTGGCGTACCCGAACATGAGACCCTGGTCGCCGGCGCCCTGCTGATCCGCGGCGGTTTTCTTGTCGACAGCAGATCCGATTTCGGTGGATTGGGGCTGAAGACGCACATCGACGCGCGCGCTCTGGTGTCCGAACCGTTCGTCGAAGCCATCATAGCCCGTGTCCAGAATGACTTGACGCGCCAGCCGCTCCACTTCGTCGCGATCCACCTTGGCGGAGCATCGCGTTTCGCCGGCGATGCAAACGAAGTTGTGTGTAACGAGCACCTCGCAGGCGACGCGCGAGCGCGGATCGCGCGACAGGTGCAGGTCGAGGACGGCATCGCTGATGCGATCTGCAAGTTTGTCCGGATGGCCTTCGGACACGGACTCGCTGGAAAATACGAACGAATCGGAACGTACGGTTGTCATAATCGGCTCCTGAGTGTGTGCAACGCCGGCCACCGCGCAGCAAACGAAAACAGCCCAGTGGGCGAATACCGCCCCTGGGCTGCTTGCACAGATCAGGTGAGCGGTTTAGCGGAATTTCTTACGCGGCCGCAATCGCTTCAAATCGCCGCGGAACTTGTGCTCGTAACATCGCCAGGAGGTTTGGCGGTGTCAACGTGTCAGCGGTAAACGCACACTGAACACGCTCCCTTCGCCGAGTGTGCTCGTCACTCCGAGCGTACCGCCGAGCAACGTCAACAACTGGCGCGACACACTGAGTCCGAGTCCGGTGCCTCCCGCACGACGCGTCGAGTGCTGCTCCACCTGTCGGAACGGTTCGAAAATGCGCTCGAGATGTTCGGCCGCGATGCCGATGCCGGTGTCGCGCACATCGATCACGAGCTGATCGTGATCCGCGCGCGCGGACATGGCGACGCTTCCGTGCTCCGTGAATTTGATCGCGTTGGACAGAAGGTTCACGAGGACCTGCTGCAGCTTCATACAATCGGTCATCGTCGAAAGCTCGCCATCGTCGGACGCAGTCAGCGCGTCGATGATCACCGGGAGTGACTTCGTCGCGGCGAGCGGAGCGACAACGGCAGCGGCTGCATCGAGCACCGTCGCAACGCGTACGGTCTCGATATTGATACTTTCGCGTCCAGCCTCGAGACGAGAAAACGTGAGCAGCTCATCGATGAGCGCGAGCAGGTGTAGGGCGCTCGCTTCGATGCGGGACAGGTGCTGTCGCTGCAGCTCGGTGACGGGACCGCTGATGCCGTCGGCCAGCAATTCTTGGTAGCCGAGAATGGAGGTGAGCGGTGTGCGCAACTCGTGACTCATCACCGCGAGAAAGTCACCCTTTGCGCGCATGGCAGACTCGGCTTCGAGCCGCGCGCGTTGCTCCGCCGAAAAGAGTCGCGCGCGATCAAGCGCTTGCGCGCATTGCGCGGCGAAGGCGAGCAGCATCGCGCGCTCTTCCGGCGAGAAGGAGCGATTCTCGGGAAAGTTGAAACTAACGACGCCGCGCAGCCTGCCGCCGAACATGAGCGGGAGGCCGGCATAGGCAGCGAGCTGCACCTGGTGAATGATCGGCGCGACGCGCGGATAATGCTGCTCCCACTCGGCGAACGAATCGAGGAAGACAGGAGCGGCGGTGTGGACGACGTCGCCGCCTGGAGTTCCGGTGTCGACCGGATATCGCATCCACGATCTCACGAGATGTTCCGGGTACCCCATCCAACAGAGCACGCGGAACGTTCGGTCATCGTCGTCGAGGAGCACGACGTCGCCGGCGGCAGCACCGAACGCGGGCAGTGCCTCACGCAACACCACGGCACCGACCTGCTCCTCGCTCAGCGTGCTGGAGAGCGCCGCAGTGAGGTGCTGCAGGGTCGCCGCTTGAACGGCAGCGCGTCGGGCGATCGCGAGAAGCTGGACGGGATCGTCGCTGTACTCGTCCATGACTATCGGATCACCTCTTTCCATTGCCGTGCGCTGGCCAGGGTCGGTCACGAACGGCGTAGGAAGCGAAGTACGGCATTCTATTCGGAATATACTGAGGGTTGGCGGCAACGCATCCGCTGTGTGCCGCAGCGTTCTTCTCACTATGCGTGGAAACGGGTAGTATCCTCGCTCCTTTGACTGACTCGTCTACCGACTCTCACGATCCGTACGCGGCGCTGCGCGTACGTGACTTCCGGCTGTTTCTGGCCGGCCGCATGCTGTCGACGATCGGCCAGCAGATGCTGGACGTCGGCATCGGGTGGGAGTTGTATGAGCGCACGCATTCGGCGCTGGCCCTTGGGCTCGTTGGGCTGGTGCTCGTGCTCCCGATCGTCGCGCTCTCCCTTCCATCGGGGCACCTCGCGGACCGTCACGAGCGGCGAGGCATCGTGCTCACGACGCAACTCATTCTGGCGGCGTGTTCACTCGGCTTGGCCGCGTTGTCGTTTGCGCGCGGGCCGATTCCGCTGGTGTACTTGGCGTTGTTCGTGATCGGGATTGCGCTCGCGTTCAACCGTCCGGCCACGGCGGCGATGCTGCCGCAGCTCGTGCCAGCGGACGATTTCGCGAACGCGGTAACGTGGAGCAGCAGCGGCTTCCAGATCGCTTCGGTGGTGGGGCCTGCGTTAGGCGGGGCGATCATCGGCATCCGGGGGAAGGCCGGACCAGTCTACCTCGTGGATGCAGCGTTGGCGCTCGCGTTCTTCGTTTGCGTGTGGGCGATCCGCACCCGTCGTGTAGAGCTGGCGGGTGAGCGCAAAGCAATGACGATCGCGAGTCTGGTGGCGGGGGTGGTTTACGTGTGGCGCACGAAGGTGATCCTCGCGGCGATCACGTTGGATCTGTTCGCGGTGCTCTTTGGCGGCGCGACCACGCTGCTTCCGATTTTCGCCAAGGATATCCTACACGTCGGACCAGCGGGCTTCGGCTGGTTGCGGGCAGCGCCGTCGATCGGAGCGTTCGCGATGGCTATTGGGATCACGCATCGACCACCGATGCGACACGCGGGGCGCAGTCTGTTACTTGCCGTAGCGGGGTTCGGCGCGGCGACCATCGGATTCGGATTGTCGCGATCGTTCGCGCTGTCGATGCTGCTCTTGCTGATCGCGGGCGGCCTGGACAACATCAGCGTAGTGGTGCGCCACACGCTCGTTCAATTGCGCACTCCCGATGCGATGCGCGGCCGGGTGTCGGCGGTGAACGGCGTGTTCATCGATACGTCCAACGAGTTAGGCGGCTTCGAGTCGGGCGTGACGGCGGCGTGGCTCGGGCCCGTGGTTTCGGTGGTGGCCGGCGGCATCATCACTGTCCTGGTGGTGGCAACGGTAGCGCGGTTGTGGCCCGAGTTGCGCGAGATGGGCAATCTCGCCGCTGAGGATTGGGGTCCGGAGATCGAGGCAGGTAACGGCTAACGAGGACGTGCCATGCGTTTTCTCATTCGACTGGTCATTACCGCGGCCGCGCTGTGGGCGGCAACCCGCGTCGTCACCGGGATCACCTATAGCGGCAGCATGGCCGGCTTTCTCGGCGTGGCGTTCGTGTTCGGTGTGTTGAACGCCATCGTGCGCCCCGTCCTCAAGTTCTTCACGTTCCCGCTCTTTTTGATCACGTTAGGTCTGTTCACGTTCGTGCTCAACGCGTTCATGCTGTGGCTGGCCAGCCATGTGTCGGCGTCGTTCGGGTTGCGCTTTCACGTGGCCGGGTTTGCCGCCGCATTCTGGGGCGCGCTCGTGGTGAGCATCGTGAGCTTCCTGCTCTCGATGTTGGTCCCGGATCGCGAGGAATCCCGCGACGGTTAGGCGCTGGCCGCGACTTCGACCGGGATGCCGCCGTTCGACGTCCGGAATACCCGCCGCAGGTCGCGCCCGATCGCCTTGCCTAACGAGGCGTCGGCGATCATGACCACGGTGCGCCAATCGAAGCGTTGGTCGCGCACGAGGCGCCCCACCTGTGTGTAGGCATCGCGAACACCGGCGCGATCGCTCACGCGGACGCCGTACGGCGGGTTGGTGACGATCCAGCCTGATGTGTCCGGAAGCGTGAGGGACGCGACGGGTTGTTGGGTGAATATGATGTCGCCGGTGACCCCCGCTCGTTCGGCGTTGTCGCGCGCGGCCGCGATGGCGCCGGCGTCGCGATCGGAGGCGTAGATCGGTGCCGGAGACGCGGGGAGCGCCGATTCGAGCGCCGTGTCGACCAGGCGACGCCATCGAGCAGGCGAGAATCCGGGCCACGACTCGAATGCAAACCGGCGTCGCGCCCCCGGCGGCAGACGGCGCGCGATGAGCGCGGCTTCGATGGGGATGGTACCGGATCCGCAGAAAGGATCGACCAGGGGCAATCGGGCATCCCACTGGCCGGCCAGCACCATCGCGGCGGCGAGCGTTTCGCGCATCGGAGCTTTGGCTGTTCGCATGCGATACCCGCGCCGGTGAAGCAGGAGACCCGAGGTGTCGGCACTCACGAGACAGGTGTCATGCGCCACCCGGACGATGACTAACGCATGCGAGTCGCCGGGCGCGTCGTCGGCCTCGCTGCCGGCTGTCGGTGCCGGCGTCGACGCGCCGGCGATGCGTCCCGCGATGGCGGAGGCGATGCGATCGGCGATGGCGGTGGTGTGATACAACCGCGACTTGTGCGCGGTGACGCGGATCTTGACGGAACATCCGGGCGCGAGGAACCGCTCCCACGGCAACGCGCGCGCCCGGCGCTCGAGCTCGCCTAACGCACGGGCACGGAACGAGCCGACTCGCGCCACCACGCGGCTTGCGGCGCGGAGCCAGAGGTTGGCGCGCCACATCGTTTCAGTGCCGCCGCGAAAGGACACGCCGCCCGCCGTAGCGGTCTCAGGCGCGAGGTCGAGTTTTACGAGCTCACCGGCCACGACATGCTCGAGGCCGGGCGCACAGATGGCGAAGAGGTCGAGGGTGGTGGCTCGTGCGCTAGCGGCGGCCACGGACCGCCTTGTGAGTCGACCGAGCACGTCTCGAGCGTTTTTTCTTCGCGGCCTTGGCAGGACGGCTCTTCTTCTTCGCCCGAGCTGCCGGCTGGTCGATACTCCGCCAGAGATACCACGACGCAACCGTACGATGGGGCGCCCAGGCCGCGCCGATGGCGTGCACGCGGTCAGCGTTAGGCATCTTCCGCAGTCTGTACGCGACCTGGATCGCCTTCCGGATGCCGAGGTCGAGCTCGGGAAGTACGTCCGGCCGGCCCAGGCGGAACATGAGGAACATGTGCGCGGTCCACCGACCGATGCCCTTGACGGCGGTCAGGGCAGCGATGACGCGCTCGTCGTCCAATTCGTGCAACTGCTCCACCGGGAGCTCGCCGGACAAGACGCGATTCGCCAGGTCCCGGAGGTATCCTATCTTCTGTCGGGACAAACCAGCCGCGCGCAACTGTTCGTCCGTCGCGGCCAGCAAGCGCGCGGCCGACGGTGTGCCATCAAGGAGGGCGACGAGACGGCCGTGAATGGTTGCAGCCGCGCGACCAGACAACTGCTGATAGACGATAGCGCGGAGAATGTGGTCGAAGTGTGAGCCCTCGCTGCGAGCGGCAAATCGGCAAGGGCCGACGTCGGCCATGAGGCGCGCGAGCACGGGGTCACGGCGGAGATGGGTAATTGCGCGGCGGTGCATGGGCTGGAATATGTCAGTGTTGGCAAGTGCGGGCGAACGCAAGGTCGTACGAAGGGAACTTGGCGGCGCGGCAGGTACTCGTATGCTAGATTCGAGGAACACGCACGCGCCCGCTTTCCTGGCGTCCGGCGCAACCACTCACACGAACCGGGTGTTCGCATCATGCGAGTGAGAGACTACGCGGCATTGGCCGCGCTTTCCGTTGCCGCCGCGTGCGGCTCGTCCACGACGCAGCCGATGAACAACAACGGCGCGCCGTGTCCGGGCAGCTCACACAAGACGATCGTCACGCTCGCCGTGGGCGGTGTCGAGGCGGTGACGGTTCCGGCCAATCTCGACTGCGTATCGTTAGCAACGACGGACGGCGCCGCGGGTTCTTTCCTGGTCGTGGCGGCGAATGCCGATACAAAGCCAGACGTCACGGGGACGTACGACCTCGCGGTCGCGCAGCCTGCGACGCCGGCGGGCGACATGATGGCGGCCGGGCGCGTCCGGTCCGCGGCGGTCGCGACGGACCCGAGCGGCGCGTTCGGCTCGATAGCCGAAGGCCGCTTCCGCGCCATGGAGCGCCGAGTGCTGCACCTGGACGAGCCGAGCGCGCGGCGCGCAGCCTCGGCGTTCATGCGGCGCGCGAGCGTCGGCGTGCACACGGAAAGCGTGCCTAACGTGGGCGACACGTTGACCTTCAAGGTGCCCAACGCCAACGCGAACAATTCGTGCACGACGTTCACGACGCAACGCGCGGTCGTGAAAACCGTGGGGGTACACGGGATCATCGTGCAGGACGTGACGGCACCGGCCGGCGGCTTTACGCCGGCGGCATTCGACTCGATCGAGGCAGAATTCGATCAGATCATCTATCCCACCGACACCGTGCACTTCGGCAGCCCGTCGGACATCGACGGCAACGGCCATGTCTTCTTGTTGTTCACGCCGCAAGTGAACGCAGCCACGCCACGCGGGTCGCGCGGCATCCTGGCGGGGTTCTTCTTTGACGGAGACCTCTTTCCGTCCACCGGCAACAACAGCTGCGCCGAGAGCAACGAGGCGGAGATCTTCTATCTGCTCACACCCGATCCGAATCACCAGTTCGGCGACACGCGGTCGGACTCGAGCGTTCGGCAGAGCACCCGTGGGACGATCGCGCACGAATTTCAGCATATGATCAACGCGGGGGTGCGTCTGCTCAGCGAAAACGCGCCGGATGAGGCAACGTGGCTGAACGAAGGTCTGTCGCACTTCGCGGAGGAGCTGGTCGGGCGCGCGGAGGACAACTTCTCGGACACGCAGAGGCTGGTGATCGGCGACGTGGCCGACTTCCCCAGCTTGAACAACTTCAACGCTTTCTTCGGCCAGAACATGGGGCGGTTGCGGGAGTTCATGCTGAATCCCGGAGCGTTAGGCGCGACGAGCGCGCATGCCGATACGTCTCTCGCCGTGCGCGGCGCCGCGTGGTCGCTGCTCCGGTACTCGGCCGACCACTACGCGGGTAACAACGTCGCGGCGTTCACACGGGCCCTGGTCGCGGGCCCGGATACAGGCGTAGCGAACCTCGTGGCGCGAACGGGGACATCGTTCGACTCGGTGGCGGCCGGTTGGTTGCCGTCGTTGTACACGAGCGACGACGGCATTGCAGGGCTACCGACCCGCTATACGTATCTTAGCTGGGACATACGGAGCATCGAGGCAGCGGTGAACAGCGGCACGTTCCCGTTGGTCGCCTCGACGCTGTCCGCGGGGCACACGGCGTCGGGCAGCGTGTCGTCGGCTGCCGCGAATTACTACCTGGTGGGCGTGCCGGCATCGGGGACCGTCCTGCTCGGCGAGCTCACGTCTAACGGAGGGCCAGTGACCTACGCCGGCGCACGACTCTACATCGTCCGCCTGCAGTGAGACGCCCGCTGCACTGAGATGGTGACCGGCTCGATGGTGCAATGCGACGGCTGATCAACTACTTCATTCGCGGGTTGGTCGTCACGGCGCCGTTGGCACTGACGCTGTACGTCTGTTGGGACGTGTTTCATTGGGTCGACCGGTGGTTGGGCCTGTCGATCCCCGGCGTCGGATTCGCGATCACCGTGGTGCTGATCACGTTGGTCGGCGTGCTCGCGTCCAGCCTGTTCACTCGCGGAGCCGTGGCGGCGGTGGAACGCGTGCTCCAGCGCCTGCCCTTCGTGCGCCTGGTGTACGGATCGACGCGCGATTTTCTCAATGCATTCGTGGGTGAGAAGCGACGGTTCGACAAGCCGGTGCTGGTCGCGGTCGCGCCGGGGGATCAGACGCACATGTTGGGATTCGTGACCGCGGAATCGGTCGAGGTGCTCGGCCTCACCGGGTACGTCGCTGTGTATCTGCCGCAGTCGTACGGTTTTTCCGGCAACCTCGTGGTGGTGCCATCGCATCGCGTGCGCCCGCTGTCCGCCGACAGCGCGGACGTTCTGGCCTTCATCGTATCGGGCGGGGTGTCGGGCGCGCTCAAGCGGTAGGGCGCACGGCTACGGGTCGTGCCGAGGCGCGGCCGTCCCGATTATATTCGATGTGCCATAGATTTGTGTCGGCGCCGCGCCTCGGATTCGCTGGAGCGCGGCGCGTGCCGTTCACCACCCTACGAGCATTTGCATGAAAGACCACATGGCCTCACGCGCCGGCACTACGGGCGGATTGCCAGTTGCGCCGTCGATGGGGCCCGCGCTCGACGCCGCGCACGTGCCGCACGAGCGCACTGAGAACAATCGCCGGATCGTGTTCATGAGCGGCCTGGCCATTCTGGTCGCGTTTGGCGCGGGGTTCGTCGCCGTGATTCTGATGCGGCTGATCGGACTCATCACGAACCTGTCGTTCTACGGGCGATTCTCGACGGACTTCTCGTCGCCAGCGGACAACCATCTCGGACTGTGGGTGATCCTCGTGCCGGTGGCTGGCGGCGTGATCGTCGGCATCATGGCGCGGTACGGATCGGCGGCGATCCGCGGGCACGGGATACCGGAAGCGATGGAGCAGGTGTTGTACAACGAGAGCCGGGTGCCGCCGCGCGTGACCATTCTCAAGCCTGTATCGGCGGCGTTCGCGATCGGCACTGGCGGCCCGTTCGGCGCCGAGGGACCGATCATCGCGACGGGCGGCGCATTGGGCTCGCTCGTTGGGCAACTGTTGCGCACGACGGCAGACGAGCGAAAGGTGCTGCTGGCAGCTGGCGCGGCCGCGGGTATGGCGGCGACGTTCGGCAGTCCGGTGTCGGCCGTGCTGCTCGCGATCGAGTTGCTGCTGTTCGAGTATCGCGCACGCTCGCTGGTGCCGGTGGCGCTGGCCAGCGCGACGGCGACGGCCGTGCGTCTCGCGTTCATCGGATCGGGCCCGATCTTCCCGATGACCAACATCGTACAGCCCGGCGGCGCTGCGTTAGCCACCTACATCGTGTTGGGCGCGATCGTGGGATTGGCGTCGGTGTACGTGACGCGGGCGGTGTATGCAGTCGAAGATGGGTTCGACAAGCTCCCTATCCATTGGATGTGGTGGCCCGCCATCGGTGGGCTCGCCGTCGGCGTGATCGGCTATTTCGCTCCGCACACGATGGGTGTCGGATACGACAACATCGAGACCATCGTGTCGGGCAACATCGTGGGTGGCGCCCTGTTGGTGCTGGTGGTGGCGAAGTTCGTGTCATGGGCCATTGCGTTAGGCAGCGGCACATCGGGCGGAACGTTGGCGCCATTGTTCACCATCGGCGGCGGCCTCGGGTCGCTGCTTGGCGCCGTGGTGATCGCGGTCGCGCCGGGACTGGGGTTGGATGTTCGTGTGGCCGCGCTGGTGGGCATGGCGGCGATCTTTGCCGGCGCGTCGCGGGCCATGCTGGCGTCGGTGGTGTTTGCCTTCGAGACGACGCGACAGCCGTTAGGCCTGTTGCCGTTGCTGGGCGGGTGCAGCGCCGCCTATTTGGTGTCGCTGCTCCTCATGCGGGGCACGATCATGACCGAGAAGCTGGCGCGCCGCGGCACGGATGTGGAGTCGGACTACGCCGTGGATTACCTGTCGCAGGTACTGGTCAAGGATATCGCCTCGCCTAACGTCGTGGCGCTCGACGCCGACGACGCAGTGGAGGACGTGCGCGGCTGGATGGCATCGCGCGAAGACGAATCGCGGCACCAGGGCTTCCCGGTGGTGGACAAGGCCGGACAACTCCTCGGCGTCGTTGGGCGGGGCGACTTGTTGGACCTGGAGCTGCCGATCGAAGCCAAGGTGCGCGACGTGATCAAGCGCCCGCCGGTGGTGATCTTCGCCGACAACACCGTGCGACAAGCAGCCGATCACATGGTGCGCCAGGGCGTGGGCCGACTTCCGGTGGTGACGCGAGACGAGCCGAAACGCGCGATCGGGATCGTGACGCGGAGCGACCTGTTGGCCGCACATGCGACGCGCTTGGACTCGGCGAATCGCGTCAGCCGGACGATCCGGCTGGAGCTCACGGAGCTGCCGTGGCGGTTCCGCCGGTCGCAGGTGCGCGTGGGTGACGAGACCGCGACCATCACGACGGTCGAAGCACCGCCGCCGGTCACTCCCGCCGCGACCGAGGATGACGAGCCGCCGCGGAAGGGGTGACCGTTAGGCGGAGAGGGGTCAGCTCTCCAGTGTCGCGTTGAGGTCGACCTTCACATTGCCATGGAGCGCGCCCGACACGGGACACCCGTCTTTGGTGGCTTCGGCGATTTTGCGGAAGGTTGGCGCGTCGATGTTCGGAACCTTGGCGCGCACGGTGAGGACCATGGTAGTAATCTTGAAGCCATCGCCGACCTTGTCGATCGTGCATGCCGCTTTCGTTTCGACTTTCGTGGGCGGCGTGCCGTTCTTCTCCAAGCCGACCGACAGCGCCATGCTGTAGCAGGCGGCCTCGGCGGCGGCGAGGAGTTCTTCCGGATTTGTGCCGGGCGTCGTGCCGAACCTCGTTCCGAACGAGTAGTCCCCGCCGATCTTGCCGCTCTGCCCCGCGAATGATCCTTTCCCAGTCTGCAGGCCGCCTTCCCACACGGCCGTTGCCACACGTGTCGGCATCGTACGCTCCTGGCTATGTAGTCGATTCAGATCGCTGCTACAGTGTTCGATCCAAGATCTCCCGTGCGCAGGGTCGCGGCAACCGCTGGAGTCGCGCGGGGGGCGCATGGCCGCCGGGCCCGGCTGTCGTATATGTTTCGCGCGTGCGCCAAAGACCATGGATCGCGACTGATGAGCGACGAATCACTGCCTAACGCAGAGCCCGCGGCCGTCGTGCCGCCCTCGATCGCGCGAGTACTCAAGTATTTCCGCTCGCTCAGCCGCGAGGAGAAGATGCAGGCATTGGTGTCGTACGCGAAGACGCTCGAGCCGCTGCCCTCGCGGTATACGGCCATCGATCGCTCGAACTTCACGGTGCCCGAGTGTCAGACCCGCGTGGATATTTTCCCCGAGGCGCGCGACGGACGTCTCCACTTTTTCGCCGACGTGAACGTGCGGCAGTCGCCGACGGTGGCGGCGTTCCTGTCGATCCTGTTTTCGGCGGTGAACGATCAGCCGCCGTCGACGACGCTGGCGATTCCATCCGACATCGTGCCGACCATGATGCACGACATCGGCCTCGGCGCGCGCGAGGTGGGGCTGAACGCGATGGTAGACCGCCTGAAGCGCTACGCGCGCGCGGCCGCGTGATCCGGCGCGCCGATTTCCGTTAGGCGAAACCATGACGCTGCGCCGCTCGATGCCCACGACGCCGGCGACCGGGCCTGCCGGGGCGCCGGCGCCCGACACCGAAGACGACCTCGACCGGCGACTTGCCGAACCGACGCCCGGCGTGTTGGAAGCGCTGCGACCCGTCGGCGGCGACCTGATCATTTTGGGCGCGGGCGGCAAGATGGGGCCGACACTCTCCCGCATGGCCCGGCGGGCCTTCGATCTGTTAGGCAGACGCGACCGCGTGATCGCCGTCTCACGCTTCTCGTCGCCCAACGCAGAAAGCGCGCTGCGCTTGGCGCACGTGGAGACCATACGGTGCGATCTCGCGGATCGGCGGGCGGTCGAGTCGCTGCCCCGCGCGCCGTTGGTCGTGTTCATGGCAGGGCAGAAATTCGGAACGACCGACGCGCCCGGCACCACGTGGATGATGAATACCGTGGTGCCGGCGTACGCCGCCGAGCACTTCGCGGGCGCGCGCATGGTGGCGTTCTCGACCGGCAATGTGTATCCGCTTACACCGGTCTCGAGCGGCGGCGCCAATGAAGACTGTCCGCCGGCGCCCGTGGGCGAGTACGCGGCATCGTGTCTCGGTCGAGAGCGCGTGCTCGACTTCGCGTCGCGTCGCGACGGGACGCTCATGGCGTTCGTCCGGCTCAACTACGCCGTCGAGCTGCGATACGGCGTGCTGGTGGACATCGTGCGCGCGGTGTTGCGCGGCGATCCGGTGGATGCCCGGATGGGGTACGTGAACGTGATCTGGCAGGGCGATGCGAACGCGCGCGTGCTGCAGTGCTTCGCGCACGTTGCATCGCCGCCGTTCGTGATCAACGTGACAGGCGGCGAGACGTTGTCGGTGCGCGAGATCGCGACGTACGCCGGGCGGGTGCTCGGCCGCACGGCGCAGGTCATGGGAGAAGAAGCAGCGGATGCGTTGTTGAGCGACGCGGGACGGTCCATCGCGTTGTTCGGGCCGCCCGCGGTTTCCGTTGGGCAGATGCTGGTGTGGATCGCCGACTGGCTGCAGCGCGGCGGCCGCGTGCTCGACAAACCGACGCACTTTCAGGAACGGCGGGGCGCGTTTTGATCGCAGCATCGTTCGACGTGCGCGCGCATCTTCTCGCGGGGCAGGTGATCCCCGCGCATCCGCTGGCGTTAGACGCCGGCGGGCATCTCGATGAGCGGCATCAGCGTGCGCTCACCCGCTACTACGCAAGCGCCGGCGCCGGCGGCGTCGCGGTCGGGGTGCACACCACACAGTTCGCGATCCGCGAGCACGGCCTGCTCGAGCCCGTGCTGTCGTTGACCGCGGACACGCTGGACGCACTCGAGTCGGATGGCCGGCCGCGGATGGCGCGCGTCGCCGGCGTCTGCGGCCTAACGGGGCAGGCCGTGGCCGAGGCGGCGTTGGCGCGCGACCACGGCTACCATGCGGGGCTCTTGAGCTATGCCGCCTGGGGTGACGCCGATGACGACGCGATGCTCGCGCACGCGCGCGCCGTGGGCGAAATCATCCCGGTGTTCGGATTCTACCTCCAGCCCGCGGTCGGCGGTCGTCCGTTAGACTACGAGTTCTGGCGCCGGTTCGCCGAGCTGGATGCCGTGGCGGCAATCAAGATCGCACCGTTCAATCGATACGCGACGTGGGACGTCGTGCGCGCGGTCGGCGATTCGGGACGCCACGACCTCGCGCTTTACACCGGCAACGACGACAGCATCGTGGCCGATTTACTCACGGAGTTCCCGAACGGATTGCGCGTGGCCGGCGGTTTGCTCGGTCAATGGGCCGTGTGGACGCGACGCGCAGTGGATCTGCTGCACGCGGCGAAGTCGGGAGACGCCGGAGGAACCGCGTCGCAGTGGTTGGCCCGCGGCGCCGCGCTCACCGATGCCAACGCGGCGATCTTCGACGCGGCCAACGGATTCGCCGGATGCATCGCCGGCATCCAAGAGGTGTTGTTCCGACAGGGGCTGCTGCGCAGCACGCGGTGCCTTGATGCACGCGACGTGTTGTCGCGTGGCCAAGGCGATGCGATCACGCGAGTGAGCACCGCGTACCCGGATCTGCTCGATGACGAGTTCGTGTGTGCGCATCTGGACGAGTGGCTGCGATAGCTCGAGCGCCCTCGCGGCGCCGTGCGCCGGCCAATAGCTTCACGCCGATCCTTCGACATCGAACCAGACCTCGAGCGAGAGTATGTCCGATTCCACGCCGACTTCCACGCGTTCGCGTCGCGCTTTCATCGAGTACTTCGCGTCCATTGGCCTAGGCACGACGCTGCTGCCGGGCATTCTCTGGGCGCAGACATCGCGTGGCGAAGAAATCACGCCCGCCACGATCGCGGACGCCGCCGAGCTCGCCGGCCTGCAGTTCGACGACGACGAGCGGACGATGATGGTGGCCGGCCTCACGCAGCAGGAGAAGCAGCTCGCCACGCTGCACGGTCTCACGCTGACTAACGACGTCGTCCCGGCGGTGCACTTCAATCCAGTGCTCCCGGGCATGACCGTCGACAAGTCCGTCAAGAAAATCGTGCGGTCGAGGCCGTCGTCGAAAACGGCGCCGGCATCGCACGCCGAGCTCGCGTTTCTGCCGGTGAGCGAGGTGTCCGAGCTGCTGCGCCGGCGCAAGGTGACGAGCGAGCAGCTCACGCACTTGTCGCTCGACCGGCTGCAGGAGTTCGATCCGACGCTCCACTGCGTCATCACGCTCACCGCCGATCGTGCGTTAGATCGGGCCCGCGCCGCCGACGAGGAGTTGCGCCGCGGACATTGGCGCGGCCCGCTGCACGGTGTGCCGTGGGGCGCCAAGGATCTGCTGGCGGTGAAAGGCTATCCCACGACATGGGGCAGCACGCCGTACAAAACGCAAATGCTCGATGCGGATGCGACGGTGGTGCAGCGTCTCGACGCCGCCGGCGCCGTGCTCGTGGCCAAGCTCTCGTTAGGCGAGTTGGCCATGGGCGATGTGTGGTTCGGCGGGATGACGCGGAATCCATGGAAGACCGACCAGGGATCGAGCGGCTCGTCGGCCGGCCCGGCGTGCGCAACGGCGGCCGGCCTGGTGGGCTTCGCGATCGGCAGCGAGACCCTGGGCTCGATCTCGTCGCCGTCGACGCGATGCGGCGCGACGGGACTGCGCCCGACGTTCGGCCGCGTGCCGCGCACGGGCGCCATGGCGCTGTCGTGGACCATGGACAAGCTCGGACCGATCTGTCGAAGCGTCGAAGACTGTGCGCTGGTGCTGGATGCGATCCACGGCAGCGACGGTCACGATCCGACAGCGGTCGATGCCGCGTTTCCGTTCGACGCCCGCATCGCGCCGTCGACGCTCCGCGTCGGGTACATCAAGAGCACGTTCGACCAGGATCACCCGACGAAGAAGTTCGATGACGCCGCGCTCGACGCGTTAGGCGCACTCGGCGTGACGCTGGTACCGATCGAGCTGCCGGATCAGCCATGGGGCGCGATGACCATCGTGCTGCGCGCCGAAGGCGCCGCGGCGTTCGATGACCTCACGCGCTCGGGACGGGACAAGGAGATGGCACAGCAGGACGCCAATGCGTGGCCCAACTCGTTCCGCGTCGCCCGGTTCATCCCGGCTGTGGAATACGTGAACGCGAATCGCGCGCGGACGCTCGCCATGCGCGCGCTGGAGCAGGCGATGGCCAACGTCGATGTGGTGGTCACACCGACGTTCGGCACGCAGCTCGTTGCCACCAACCTGACGGGGCACCCGGCGGTGATCGTGCCTAACGGATTCCGCGATGACGGTACGCCGGTCTCGCTCACCTTCCTTGGCCGCCTGTACGGCGAGGCGCCGGCCCTCGCACTTGCCAGCGCGTACCAGAGCCGCACCGGATTCCACCTCAAACACCCAGACTGGCTGATGAAGGACTGACGGGCGTTAGGCGCCGTCCCGCTGCGCCCGCAGCTCGTCCAGCACGCGTTCGACCTTGCCCTCGAGGCGGTCCATGCGCTGTGTGATCACATCGTGCCATCCCTCTTCGCCGGTGGGATGCTTCACCGCGAACGTGAGCGTGCCGCCCACCTCGAGTCGCGCGCAATCGACCGTTCCCAGATCGTCGATGCCTTGCTTCCGAGCGGCGGACGCGAGCTCCGACCGTGTGATGAGCTCGCGGCGCAGTCGATTCTCGAGCACCTTCCCGTCCTTGATCAGTACGACTTCGCGGCCCTCGGCGATGCGGTCGAGCCGCGGGTGCAGGAACAGGAAGCGGACTACACCATAGTTGAGTGCGAGCAGCACGGTCGCGCCGAACAGGCCGCCGAACAGCGAGTTGTCGTTGCCGATGATTGCGTTCTGCACGGTGTTCGACAGCACCAACAACACGACGAGGTCGAACGGATTCAACTGACCGAGCTCGCGTTTGCCGCACAGGCGGAGACCGACCAGCAGAAACACGTAAACAGCGATCGTGCGGATGACCTTGTCGAGTAGCGGAACGCCTGGCGTTAGGATATCCGTCCAGATGGCATGCATGTGGGGAACGCGGGTGGAGAGAAGAGCGAAGGCGCAGGCCGTGTGCTGCGTAATGGAGATGATATAGTGGACGCCGAGGCCGTACGACCAGAGGTGGGCAAACCATCGGCGCGGTCGCAGTGTCGTATCAGTGACACCGAGACCTGTTCGGAGTTTGCTGATGAGCACGATGGCCTTGAATCTGTGGATGCTCGACACCGGACTTGCGCGCCGGCGCACGGTTGTCGCGATGTGTCCGGTAGGGCACAGCCGCGATGTAGAGCGTGAGGGCTGGCTGAGCCGTCACGGAATCGAGTCGGCGGACGTTTTCGCGGACGGTCGCGGCGTAATCGAGCTGCGCCGCTTCATTGGTACGCCGGCTGCGCGTGCGAGCGCGATTGCGGCGATGGCGCGCCTCTCGGGCGCGGAGCGCATTGTGCTCGATCTGCGCCGCCATCGCGGTGGCGACGAATCAATGGCGGCGCTGTTGACGAGCCTGCTGTTCGACACCGAGCCATTGTACGAGGACGAAGTGTACGCGTCCGGTGAATCCATGTTTACGACGCGCCCTGAGGCCAGGTGCGCGCGGCAAGCGGTGGAAGTGTGGATCAGCGAGGCGACTAGCGCCTTGGGCCTCGCGTTCACCGCCAACCTTGGCCGATTGGGCCGGGCGACCGTGCGCCGCGTGAACAGCGCGCGTCTCTGATTCACGGCCCGACGGGTGCGCGGCGCAATTGCCGCGGCCGCGCGCGCGTGGACATCATTCGAGTCGACATCGATTCGAGGTGTGTCCGTTGGTCGAGCACAAATTCCCATGACCTCGCTGCGTGATTGGCCGCACGAGTGGGCGCCAGGCGCCTCGGGCGCGTCGTCGCCCACGTTGCTCCTCCTGCACGGCACGGGAGGCGACGAATCGGATCTGCTTCCGTTAGGCGCAGAGCTCGCCCCGGGCGCGTCGCTGCTCAGTCCGCGCGGCCCCGTAAGCGAGCGCGGCATGCCGCGGTTCTTTCGCCGGCACGGCGAGGGCGTCTTCGACGAGGCAGACATCCGTGCGCGCGCGCCGCAGCTGGCCGCGTTCGTTCGCTCGGCGTCGGCGACGTACGGCTTCGCGCTGGACTCGTTGTTTGCGTTAGGCTACTCCAACGGCGCGAACATGGCGGCCAGTCTCATGCTGCTCGAGCCGGGGTTGCTGCGCGGCGGCGTCTTGCTGCGCGCCGTAATGCCGCTCGAGCCCGACACGCCGCCTCGCCTCGCGGGAACGGCGGTACTGATTTCGGCGGGGAAGGCCGATCCGTTCTCGCCAGTCGAGCGAACTCAGCGCCTCGCCGAGGCGTTGGGCGCCGCCGGAGCAGATGTTGCGCTGCATTGGCAGCGAGCCGGACACGAACTCGTGCCCGGTGATCTCGAGGACGCTCGCGCTTGGCTGTCCCAGCGCTTGGCGCGGGGTGGCGCGTAGGTCTGTAGTCTGATTCGTCGCCCTCTTTATCGTGCCGTCCATGCCGCTGCACCAGCGTGTCGTCTACACCGCACTCCGCGTCATTGCGCCGTTCATCATCATGCAGCACGGCGCGCAGAAGCTGCTCGGGTTGTTAGGCGGGATGGGGCCGCACGGCGCCAGCGCACCGCTCGTGTCCCTCATGGGACTAGCCGGCATCATCGAATTTGTGGTGGCGTCGCTCGTGCTCGTGGGAATGTTCACACGGCCGGCGGCGTTCATCGGGTCGGGCGAGATGGCGATCACGTATTTCAAGCAACACGCGCCGCAGGGATTCTGGCCGATTCGCAATCACGGCGAACTGGCGGTGATGCTGTGCTTCACGTTTCTGCTGTTCGCCGCGTTCGGCGGGGGCGCATACAGTCTGGACGCGCTGTTTTTCGGCGGTCATGCGGAGCGCACCGCCGACGCGCTACACATCGTATAGCACGGACCGTATAGCGCGGACCCGGCTCAGAGCTCGCCGCTGTCGATCAGGCGACGCGCGAGGGCGTCAATGACCTGCGGCGTGTCATAGGCGCCAGTCGTGATGCGGTGCTTGATCTCGTCTACCTGGCGGTGCGAGACTGCCCTGCCGTTCGACCAGTGCGAGCGACTGTGAGCCGAGGCGGCGTCTTGGGCGCGATCGTGACTCGGGTCGCCGGCGTCGTTCCAACGCGGTGTGGTCATCATGCCAAGATGATCGGTCATTCGCCGTCGAACTTTAGCGACCTCTAGAGAGGCCTTAGTCCCGGCGCTCAGCGGGTACCGCTGCCGCCCGGCAGCCATGTCTCGGAAATTGTTGCCGCGCCGCGCACCGATGCGTCATTCAGGCGCATGGCTACCATCCTGTGCGTCGATGATGACCAGACGATCTCCTTGTTGCTCGCGGAGACGCTGCGACAGGCCGGGCACGAACCGCTGAACGCGGCGAACGTCCCGGAAGCGCTCGCGATTCTCGCCCGCGGCAACGTCGATCTCATCATCTCGGATTACCGCATGCCCGGCAACACAGGGCTCGACCTGCTCGCGCATTTGGAGCGCGAGGGAATCGACACGCCGGTGATCATGATGACGGGATACGCGAGCATCGAGCACGCGGTCGCGTCGATCAAAGCGGGCGCCGTCGACTACATCACGAAGCCAGTCCGCGCTGCGCAGCTCGAGCTGGCGGTGGATCAGGCGTTGGAGTTGGTGCGGCTGCGTCGCGAGAACGCGGCGCTCAAGCGCGAGATCATGGAAGCGCGCAGCGAGCGACAGATCATCGGCGAGAGCCAAGCGATACGACGCGCGATGCAGTCCGCGGCGTCAGCGGCGCCGACGCGCGCCACGGTGTTGCTGCAAGGCGAATCCGGCACGGGCAAGGAGCTCTTTGCACGCGCGATTCACGAGTTGAGCGAACGACGCGACAAGCCATTCATCAAGTTGAATTGCGCGGCGCTTCCCGAAGGATTGGTGGAGAGCGCGTTGTTCGGTCACGAACGCGGCGCATTCACCGGCGCGCTCAAGCGAGTGGAAGGCGCATTCGAGCGCGCACACGGCGGGACGCTATTGCTCGACGAAATCTCGGAAATGCGTCTCGACCTGCAGGCGAAACTGCTGCGCGTGCTGCAGGAACAGGAGTTCGAGCGCGTGGGCGGCACGTCGCCGATTCGTGTGGACGTGCGTGTGATCGCGACGACGAATCGCGATCTGGCGGCGGAAGCGACTGCAGGGCGGTTCCGTCAGGATCTGTTCTTCCGACTGAGCGTGATTCCGGTGCGGATTCCGCCGTTGCGCGAGCGCCTGGATGATGTTCCGGTGCTGGCGCATCGATTCGCGCTGCGGGCGGCCGCCGATGCCGGCAAGGAGGTGGCCGGCATCTCCCCCGAAGCGTTAGCACTGTTGCAGCATCATGAGTGGCCGGGCAACGTGCGCGAGCTGCAGCACGTGATCGAGCGCGCCGTGATCATGAGCTCGGACGCGGTGTTGCAGGCGCGTTCGTTAGACGCAGAGACGTTCAAGACCGGCCGAGGCGAAAACGGGAAGCATCCGGCGCCTGCCGCGAAGAACGGCGCCGCCAACGGTGCCGCGGTTCCACCCGACGGTGTTGTGCTGACCTCGTTGAGCCTCGATCACGCCGAGGGCGTATTGATCGCGAAGGCGCTCGAGGTGACCGGAAAGAACCGGACGCGCGCGGCCGCGCTGCTCGGCATCAGCGTCCGGACGCTCCGCTACAAGCTGAACGGGCCGTCTCCGTCGGCGACCTCCGAAGCCGCGGACGACTGATCGAATTCCGGTGCGGCAACGGTTGCCCGCACCGGCCCGGAATTTCTTTCCGGGGGGCACTCTTGCCCTGGCTTCGCTCGGGTCGATTGGGGCCTTCCGAGCGTCCCGTTGGGCGTTCCAACCAGTTGCCTAACCGCAATTCCCACAAATTGTTAGGCAGCGCGCCGCGATCCTGGCGGCCACATGAATAATCACCAATGCTGCGTGGAACGTCGGTTGCTTTGAGAGGGGTCGCCGGGCGGGCGAATCCGCTCCGGCCAAGACTTTCTCAAAAGAGGCGCGATGTCGGACGCGGACATGTGGCAGCGGTTGGCGGCAGGCGACGAACAGGGTCGTGAACGGCTCATGGCGACCCATCTCAGCCTCGTCTATCACGTAGCGCGCGGCGTGCACCGCCGGTTGGGCGGAGCCGTGGAGCTGGACGAGCTGGTGAGCGCCGGCACGCTGGGTTTGGCCGAAGCCATCGACCGGTTCGACGCGACGCGCGGCTTGGCGTTCAGCACGTACGCCGTCCCGCGGATCCACGGCGCGATCGTGGACGAGCTGCGGCGACTGGACCACGTGCCGTCGTCGATCCGGCGCCGTGCCCGCGCGTTAGGCGCGACGCAGGAACAGCTGGGACACAATCTGGGTCGCTCGCCCAAGGCGCAGGAGACGGCGGTCAGCATGGGCGTGGACGTGGAGACGGTGACGCGCTGGCAGTCCGATGCGGCGAGCACGACGATGCTGCGTCTGGACGATCCGATTCCCGGGAGCGGCGAGGACGGCGAGATCAGGACGTGGGGCGAGTCGCTCGCGGGCACGGACGGGAGCGAGGCCGAGACGCGCATCACGCGTGAGCAGGAGCTCGTACACCTGCGCGCGGCGCTGCTGGAGCTGCCGGCGGTGGAGCGCCGCGTGCTGACGCTCTACTTCCTCGAAGAACTCAAGCTGCAGGACATCGCGCGAGTGCTCGAGGTGACGGAGTCGCGGGTGTCGCAGATCAAGCAGAAGGCGATGAGCCGGCTGCGCGCGGCACTGGCGCCGATGCGGTCCGTGGCCTGACGCCTAACTGGCTGACCGGTCGCGCCGGCGCGCCGCGGCCAGCGTGGGAAGCAAGAGCTCGTACCGCGCGCCATGGCCGGTGTCCGCGATCTGCATGGCCGGTGAGCCTTGCGACGCCACATCGGCCGTCCCTTCCGCGACCCCCGCATCGCCGACGGCCAGGCGCACGACCACCCAGTGCGCGTCGCCCGACACATCGATCTGCACGCGCGATGCGCCCACGCGGCGTGCTGCACGCGTCGCCGCGACCACGAGGGGCGGGACGACGCGTCCCAACATACCAGCGTCGGTGTACGCCGGCTGCACGGTCGCAGCCACGCGAATGTCGCACGGCATCCCGGCGACTTCGGGGTGTCGGCCGGCGAGCTCCACGAGCGCCGGCAGCGTATCCGCGATGTTGAGCGGCTCTGCCGGCGCCGGGGGCGCGGGCGACAAGAGGCGAAATTGATGCAGTAAGGCATCGAGGCGTCGCGCCTCGGATGCCAGCACGTCGTTCGTGGCGTCACTCGGCGGCGCTTCGGCCGTGAGGTCGGCGAGCGTGGCAATCGCCATGACGCGATTGCTGAGCGCGTGCGTGAGGCCGCGGAGCAGCGCATCGCGGACGACGATCCAGGCGGCGTCCAACGGAAGCGTTTCGCCGGGCAGTCCGGTTGGAAGATGCGTGGCAGGAGCTCGATGCGAGGAAGGTGCGGAAGTCGCAGGCGCAGACCCGGACCAGAAAATAGTGTCTGGGCGCGCGTGCGCGAGAGGGCGTTTCTGGACGGCGCCTTACGGAGCGGGGCGATGGCGTTTCATCACGGCGTAGATGAGAGGCCCGAGGAGCGCCGCCGCCAGCGCTCCAGCGACCGCCGGCCGGCCGTATTGGCCATCGCGCATCTCAAGTCCGACCACCGCGACGAGGATGACGAGCGGGAGGAGCGCCAACACTGTGACACCCGCGCGGCCCACGGGAATCCGGAACTCTCCCTGAAGCGCGGGCTCGGTGCGGCGGAGCTGAATGAGCGCGCCGAACTCGAGAAACAGCGCCATCGCATAGAGCAACACGTCGGCGACGACGAGGCCCTGGATGGAGAGGAGCACGAACAGCGAGTAGCAGACCGCGGAGAGGATGACGGCGTTGCGCGGGGTGCCGCGCGCGTCGGTGCGGCCGAGCATCGGGGGGAGGTAGCCGTCCATCGCCATGGCGAGCGGGATGCGGGAATACGAGAGGAGGAGGGCGTTGAACAGCGCGAGGGCGCTGACCATGCCGCCGACGGCGACCCAGACGGCGATCGCCGAACCGCCTAACGAACCGGCCGCCGCGCGCGCGATGTCGGGCCACGCGCCGTCGGTCCATTTGGTCCAGTCGGTGGCGGCGAGGGCCGCGGCGAGCGCGGTCAGATAGCCCAGCGTGACTAACGGAAGGGCCACGGCGAGAGCGCGCGGATAGCTGCGGGACGCGTCCACCACTTCGCCCTGTACGGTGGACGCGTTGTCCCAGCCAATGTAGTTCCAGAGCGCGATCGAAAGGCCGATGCCCAACGCACCGGCGGGGGTGCGTCCCGGCTTGACCACGGGAAGCCAGGGGACGTGCGTCGCGTGCGGCAGCGCGGCAAACGACATGGCCAGGAACGCGAGGATGATGAAGCCGCCCGCGATGATGGACACGCGTCCAACGGGAAGCGCGCCGCGCAAATTGATCGCGGCGGCGGTCCAGATGACCACCAGCGCGACGAGCCACTTCGCATCCGCGCCCAACGACGGAAAGAAAAAGCCCAGGTACTGCGTGAACAGCTTCGGGTAAATCGCCATGTCGACCAGCGAGTACATCCAGGTCCACCACCCGTTCTGGACCGCCCAGAACGGACCGAACGCGCGCTGCACCCACCGGTAGTAGCCGCCTTCTTCGGGGAGCATGCTCGCGAGCTCGCCGATGATGAGCGCTTCGGGTACGGACCAGAAGATCGGCACCAGGAGCATGATGAGCAGCGCCAGTCCCGGCCCAACTTCAGCGACCAGGCCTTCGGTGGTATAGGGTCCGCCCGACGTCGTGAAGTAGAGAACGAAGACGAGAGAGAGGACGGTGAGGGAGCGTTTGAGCACCGGGGCGGGCACCTGTGAGTCGGAAGCAACAGCCGCATGGCTTGTCGCGATGGCTAAGCCGGGCGTAACATCGTGTGGAGGCGTGGCATGATAGCTGCCGAAACCGGGGCACGCGATGGACGGCGGACGCTTGAGCGGCGCCGCGCAGCGGGCCTTTCGGCAGGCGCCCCACCCCGATGCGGAATGGTTTTCCGCCCAATGGCTACCCATCCGGTATGACCGATCTCGTCTTGACCAGCACGCTTCCAGTCGAGCGACGGCGCTCGCTCCTCGGCGATCTTCACGAAATCGCAGTCGACGAGTTGTGGAAGTACCGGGAGTTGCTGTATCAGCTCATGCTGCGGGACATCCGAATCCGGTACAAGCAAGCCGTGATGGGATTCGCGTGGGCGATCCTCATGCCGGCCTTGATCGTGGCAGCCGGTACGCTGGTGCGATTCGCGATGGCGTACGTGGGTGGCGGGCACGTGGCGCGCGATGCGATTGCTGGAATGGCGGTGAAGGCACTGCCGTGGGCGTTTTTCGTGGGCGCGATCGGATTTGCGACGACGAGTTTGACCGGCAACCTTCCGTTAGTATCGAAGATCTATTTCCCGCGCGAAGTGCTGCCGCTGTCGGCGACGTTCGCGCAATCGTTCGATTCGACGGTCGGCGCGATCACGGTCGGCATCGCGCTGCCGTTGTTGGGCGTGCACTACGGGTTGACCGCGCTGTGGGCGCCCGTGCTGGCCGTGCTCATTTTCTGCACGACGGCGGGCGCGGCGTTGTTTCTGGGGTGCGCCAATCTCTTTTTTCGCGACGTGAAGTACATCGTTCAGGTGCTGCTCACATTCGGCATTTTCTTCACCCCGGTGTTCTTCGAGCCCCGGATGTTCGGTCCGTTAGGCGCGCGCGTGATGATGCTGAATCCGCTCGCGCCGCTGCTCGAGGGGCTGCGCCTGAGCGTGGTCGAGGGGCACAACCTGCTGGTGCCGCTCGTGCTGGCGACGCCCAAGGGCGACGTGATCGCGTGGAGTCCGTGGTATCTGGCGTACGGCGCGGCGTGGGCCATTTTCGGGTTGATGGCGAGCGTGCTGGTGTTTCACCGCACCGAAGGCAAATTCGCGGAATATGTCTAACGCCATGACCGGAACCCCGCGGATCGAGTTCGACCAGGTCTGGAAGAAGTTCGCACGCGGCGAGCTGCACGACAGCCTGCGCGACCTGGTGCCGGCGGCGGTGCGCCGCCTGGCGGGCCGCGGGCCCAAGCGTGACGAGCTGTCGGGCGAGGAATTCTGGGCCGTGCGCGACGTGTCGTTCGAGGTGCGGCCGGGCGAGGCGTTGGGCATCATCGGGCCTAACGGAGCGGGCAAATCGACGATCCTCAAGCTGCTCACGCGCATCCTGGTGCCGACGCGCGGCCGCTGCGCCATCACGGGCCGGGCCGGCGCGCTCATCGAGGTGTCGGCGGGGTTCCACCCGGATCTCACGGGACGCGAGAACGTCTTCTTGCAGGGCGCGATCCTCGGCATGAAGCGACGCGAGATCACGCGCCGGTTCGATGAGATCGTGTCGTTCGCTGAAATCGATTCGTTCATCGACACGCCGGTCAAACGATACTCGAACGGCATGAACGCGCGCCTGGGCTTCGCCATCGCGGCGCACATCAGTCCGGATGTGCTGGTGATCGACGAAGTGTTGTCGGTAGGCGACATGCGATTCCAACAGAAGGCCTTCGACCGAATTCAGGACATGTGCACGAGCGGCATCCCGGTCGTGCTGGTGTCGCACCAGTTGGAGCGCATCGTGTCGCTCTGCACGCACGCGGTGTTGCTCGAGCGCGGACGTGTCGTGCGGCGGGGGACGCCCACGGAGTGTATCGAGGCGTATCTCGAAAGCTCGCGCAGCAGCGATGGCACCGTGAATCACTCCTCGGCGCTTTCGTTCGACGCGTTGACGATCGAATCGCCGCTGCCCGTGCGGTCTGGCGAGCGGGCGCAATTCCGGCTGAGGGGCACGGTGGGCGACGAGGCGACGGACGCGGCCTCGCGCGACTGCACGCTGCGCGTGCGCGCGTTGTCTACGGGGCGGTTGATTTTCAGCGCGGCGGCGAGCGATTGCGGTGCGGCGCTTCCCGCACGAGGCCCGTTCGAGATGGACGTCGAGTTGCAGTTCAACGTGGCGCCCGGCGTGTACAGTCTGGAGCTCGCGGTATGGGACGCCGAGTCGCAGCGCGACGTGGTGACGGGGCCCGGGGTGACACTGCACGTCGAGGCCGGCGCGTTGACCTTCACCGGCACGTCGCACTTGCTGCCGCGTGTGCGCGTCGCGAGTCCCGCCTCCACCGCCGCCGGCGCCTCTCGTTAGGCACGGCCATGACCATGCCCGCAACCCGTACGCAGCGGCGCACCCGGACGGCGGGCTCGGCCGGACCGGCGGGTCAGGCGGAGGCGCTGATTCGTTCGTTACGCGACACGCTGGATCGCACGCTGCGGCCGCTCCTGGCGGGCGTGTCGCGGGTGGCGCTACTCGATGTCCCGACGCACCAGAACGTGGGCGACAGCGCCATCCACCTCGGGGCGCTCGCGGTCCTGCGGCGCGCGGGTGTCGAGGTCTGCTACGCGTGCAGCATCGAAACGTACGCCCCGGACACGCTGGCTCGAAAGTTAGGCGACGGGGCGATTCTATTGGCGGGCGGCGGCAACCTTGGCGACGTGTGGCCGCTGCACCAGGGGCTGCGGGAGCGGGTCCTCGCCGATTTCCCGGATACACCAGTCATCCAGCTGCCCCAATCGCTGCATTTCGGCGACCCGGCCGCGCTCGAGCGCGCCCGGGCGACGTTCGGCGCGCACCGGCGCTTGACGATCCTCCTGCGGGACGCGCGGAGCCTCGAGGCCGCGCGCTGCGCGTTCGATGCGCCCACGGCGCTTTGCCCCGACCTCGCGTTTGCGTTAGGCATGCTCGAGCGGCCCGTCGCGGCGAGCGCGCCGGTAGTCTGGTTGGCGCGACGCGATCGCGAGGCGGCGCCCAACTCGCACGCGGGCAGCCATCCGACGTTCGATTGGGCGCTCGAGCCGCCGTCGCCGTTGTCGCGAATGGAGCGCATGGGCCACGCGCTGACCTCGGCGCATCCGCGGCTCGAGCCCTATACGCACGGACCGCTGATGCGGTTAGGCGTGTTGGCGTCGCGTCGTCGGGTGCGGAGCGGCTGCGCCATGCTCGCGGCCGGTGCCACGGTGATCACCGACCGGCTCCACGGACACATCCTCAGCTTGCTGCTCGGCATCCCGCACGCCCTGCTCGACAACAGCTACGGGAAGGTGCGGTCGTTTTACGAGACGTGGACGCACGAGGCGCCGATCGTGCGGTGGGCCGACAGCGCAGCGGACGCCGTGCGGACGGTGGAGAAATGGACGTCGTGACCGCACCGCCGAGCGCCGCGGTCGACGTGAGCGTGATCGTGTGCACGCGGAATCGCAGCGACGCGCTGGCGCGATTGCTCGATCGGCTGGAGCAGTTAGTCGTGCCAGCGGGCGTGCGGTGGGAGTTGATCGTCGTCGACAACGGGTCGACCGATGGCACCGCGGCGTTGTTGGCCTCGTGGCCGCGGACGCTCCCGATGCGGGTGCTGAACGAGGTCACGCCCGGTCTCTCGCGCGCGCGCAACGCCGGCCTCGCGGCCGCGAGCGGCGGCCTGCTACTCTTCACCGATGACGATTGCCTCCCGGATCCGCAGTGGTTGGCCGCGATCCGCGACGAATTCGCCCGCGCGCCATCGCTCGGCGTGTTAGGCGGGCGGGTGGAGCTGTTCGACCAGCGCGACCAGCCGACGACGACGCGCACGTCGCGCGAGAGGGGCCAGATCACGGGCGCGTTCAACCTGGACAGCATCATCGGGTGCAACTTGGCGTTGCGGCCGTCGGCGCTCGCGGCCGCCGGCCCGTTCGACATTGCGTTAGGCGGCGGCACCGGAGCCGGCGCCGGCGAGGACGTCGACTTCGTGTATCGCGCGCTGCGCGCGGGACTGCGCATCGAGTACTCGCCCGACGCGTTGGTGTACCACAATCACGGGCGGCGGACCGACGCGCAGGTGCGCGCGCTCACGCGCGCGTACACCGTGGCGCGCGGTGCCATCTTCTGCAAGTATCTCCTGCAGCGCGACCGCGGCATTCTGCCGCGCATCCATCAGGACGTGCGCTGGCACTCGCGCGCGCTGATGCAGGACCTGCGCGCGGCGCGCTTCCCGAGTCGCGCCGTGCGGCATTACTACCAACTGGCGATAGGAGCGGCGTACTGGATACGCCACCGCCTAACGGAATGGCGTGCGCCCGCGTCGCGTCGCGACAGACAGCCTACAGGCGGAACAGGTAGCTGACCTTCACGAACACGCCGTCCGTGGTGCGGGACATTGCGCGAGAGAACTGAAATGCGTTCGGCTCGTTGAGGGACGTGCCATAGCCGGCGAAAAAGACGGTGCCGGGAATCGGCTTGTACGAAATCAGCACGTCGTTCCGGAACGTGTTGGACGAGAACGCGCCGAAGGCCGCGAAGGCGCCCGTCGTCAGGTCGCGCTGGACCAACGGCGCGCCGGTTCGCGGATCCTCGAGCGCCGCCTGGCGCTGCGCCACGTACTGCCCGATGTATCGGAAGAAGATCGAGCGCGTGAGCTGATACTCGAGCTGGAGCCGCGGGATGTTGGTGATCGCGAACTCGCTGCCATCGCGGACGCGTGTGAGGCGATCGTAGACCCACGACGCATCGAAGCGGAGGAGCGGCGTGGGGCGCCACGCCACGCCCAGACTGCCCGTGACTTCCCTGCCCTCGCCCGCCTCGGCGAACAGCACGGCATGGTCGTAGCCGGCAGTGGCGTTCACGATCACCTTCCGGTTCGGCGATGTGAGACTCACGCTCTCGCCGTACAGCGAGTACAGGCCGTGCGGCAGCGCGAAGGCATTGGTGTCGGCACCAGCGACGACGCGGTAGCCTCGGTACGACGCGCTGTCGAACCGCTGAAAGTTGTCGTTGAGATTGACGCCCACGTTCCAACCGCCGCGCAGCGTCGCCGACGCAGACGTGGAGTATCCGCCCTCGAACGTCCCGGCGAATTTGCCGAAGTCGGCATAGTTCCAGAGCGGTTGGGCATTGAGGAAGAACGACACCTGCTCGACGAACGCGCCCGGGCCGCCGTACACCGTGTAGCGGTTGAAGATCATCGCGCGCACGAACCCGGTGCGGTTCACGAATCCGCTCGCGGCCACGAAGTCGGGGCTCACGCCCAACAGCTCGACGTGGTTGCCATATGCGCGGCCGGTCCGGTCGCCGAACGTGACATCCCAGAGCGCGCCGTTGCGTCCGCCTAGACTGTCGCGGGTGGTCGAGCCGACGAACTGAAATTGCGAGAACCAGATCTTGCGCCACAGGAATCGCGCATCGACGCCGCCCATGCGATTGTAGTCGCCGCCGTCGATTCGGTCGGTGTACACGAGTCCGAGATTGGAGCTGGCGCCGAGGTCGCGGCGCAGGCGGAGGATGTTGTAGACGGGCTCGCTGCCGGTGGCCGCATCGCGTTGGTCGACGGCGCCCAGGTACGCGATATTCAGATCGCCGATCTTGCCGGTGAGCTTGGCGCCCGCGTCCGGCTGCACGATGTCGCGCGTGTAGATGAGCCGGTTCGGCGTGTCGTATTGATCGAGACCCTCGAGAAAGAAGGGGCGCTTCTCGGGGAAGAACAGCGCGAATCGCTGATTGAGCGTGACCTGCGCGACGTCGGCCTCGACCTGCGAGAAGTCGGGGTTGATCGCGCCGCTGAGCGTGTAGTTCGGCGTGACGCCCCAGTGGCCGGTGAGCCCCAATTCGAAATCGGGGTCGTCGTCTTCGACCGGACCGTCGGGGAAATCGATCCGCTCACCGGTTCGTGACGCGGTGATGGTGGGGTCGAGCTCGATCGATCTTGCGGGCGGGACGCCGGCGATGCCTTTCAGTTTCGAGGCCTGGCAGAGGTAGCAGTTGTTGCCGCGCTGGATCGGATGCAGTCCGATGCGATGGCCGGTGTTTCGCGGATAGTTGCGGACCGCGTCGATGCCCCACGTCATCTCGCCGGTCGTCGAAGGAAATCGCAGCGA
>DATEHK010000072.1:0-45765 GCA_035279625.1 Gemmatimonadaceae bacterium | reverse complement strand
TGGCGCCGGTCGTTAGGGAGGCGCGCCGCGCTTTCGCGCGGCGCTTTGGGCGGAGCGGAGCGCTCCGCGCTCCGCCGGGAACGGGGCGGATGCGACATCCGCCACGCGCCTAACGCAGCGGGACTCACCGCGTCATCCCGCTACCCGCTCCGCACGAATCTCACCATCGCCCCTCTCCCGGTTCCCCAAG
The DNA here is from genome assembly GCA_035279625.1 of Gemmatimonadaceae bacterium. Lineage (GTDB taxonomy): Bacteria > Gemmatimonadota > Gemmatimonadetes > Gemmatimonadales > Gemmatimonadaceae > JADGGM01. Next base: position 45,575 of record DATEHK010000072.1, on the reverse strand, counting down.
CGAAGCGCTTCCCCCAGCGGAGCGCATGGCGCTCCGCGCTTCCCTATTCTTTCAGCACCCGCTGTTGTAGCTGTGCCTGCGTCACGTAATAACTCTTCGAATGCATGCGCGTGCCGCCCGTGTCGCCGAACGTGTGCTCGATCTGTGGCACCGGGGCTTTGCCGTCCGTATTGGGACTCGCGCCGTCCTGGTTGGGTGTCGCGGAGATCTCCTGCGGCACGTTCCATCCGCCGGCGCGCTCGTCCTGCGGAAATGCGTCGGCGCCTTCGCCGCCGTCCACCACCGGCGCGTCGACCGGCCATTCACCGTCGCCTTGCCCTTGCGATCCCCGCGGGCGCAAATATTCGTCGCGCTCCTGGTATCCGTACCCGCCGAACACCTCGCCGCCACGCATATAGTCGTTGCCGTAGCCGCGCCCGCAGGGATACTGATTTTCTTTGGCGTCGTTCTGCTCCATGTGTCCTCCAGAAGAAGAGGTCAGCCGATCGCCCGCGCCGTCCCGATCTTAGGCGGCGCCTCGTGCGCGTCCTTCAGGCGCGCGCGACTTTCGCGGTGCGCGCGGCTTTTTGTCGCCGAGCGGGCCGGATATAGTTAATGGCTATGCTGATTCGGAACATTGCCATCATTGCTCACGTCGACCACGGCAAAACAACATTGGTCGACAAAATGCTGCGCCAGGCGGGAGCGTTCCGCGAGAACCAAGTGGTCCAGGAACGCGTGCTGGATTCGAACCCACTGGAAAGAGAACGTGGCATCACCATCCTTGCCAAGAATACTTCCGTGAGATGGCGCGACGTCAAGATCAATATCGTCGATACGCCGGGCCACGCGGACTTCGGGGGCGAAGTCGAGCGAATTCTAAGAATGGTGGATGGCGTCCTGCTCGTGGTCGACGCCTTCGACGGCCCAATGCCCCAAACCCGATTCGTCCTGCGCAAAGCGCTCGCGCTCGGCCGAACGCCGATTGTGGTCATCAACAAGATCGATCGCCCGGGCGCCGATCCGCTCCGCGTGCACGACGAAGTGCTGGACCTCTTCATCGAGCTCGAGGCCGACAACGAGCAGCTCGAGGCGCCCGTCGTGTACGCGTCTGCCCGGCTGGGCATCGCGACACTCGACATCGACGTGCCCGGCACCGATCTCACTCCGCTGTTCGAGTCGATTGTCTCGCACGTGCCGCCTCCGCCAGGAGACTCGCAGGGGCCGTTCCAGATGTTGATCTCGACCATCGACCATTCGCCCTACTTGGGCCGGCTGGGAATTGGTCGCATCGAACGGGGCTCGGTGCGCGTAGGCGACGAAGTGGCGTTGCTGCCGCTCGAGCCATCGCGCCCCGCTGAGCGCGCACGTGTAACCAAGCTCTTCGGATTCGAGGGACTCGAGCGGGTGGAGCTGGCGTCTGCCCCGACAGGTGAGATCGTCGCGCTGGCGGGACTCGAAGGTGTCGAGATCGGACTCTCGGTGACCGACGTGGAGCATCCGGACCGCCTTGCGGGTATCGCGGTGGAAGAGCCGACGATTTCCGTCGACTTCATCGTGAACAATTCGCCGTTCGCAGGCAAGGAGGGACGGTTTGTAACATCGCGACAAGTTCGCGAGCGTCTGTACAAGGAGCTGGAGCGAAACGTCGCGCTGCGTGTCGAAGATACGGATAATACCGATACGTGGACGGTGAGCGGGCGGGGCGAGCTGCATCTCTCGATTCTCATGGAGACAATGCGACGTGAAGGATACGAGTTTCAGGTCTCGCGTCCGCGCGTCATCACGCGACAGGGACCCAACGGGGAACGGTTGGAGCCGTATGAAGAATTGAGCATCGACGTACCCGAGGAATTCCTGGGCGCCGTGATCGAGAAGCTGGGCCCGCGTCGCGCGGAGATGTTGGAGATGAAGAACCCGGGTCAGGGGTTGGTTCGGTTGGTGTACCGGATTCCGGCCCGCGGATTATTTGGGTACCGCTCGGAATTTCTTACTGATACACGCGGAACAGGAATCCTTCATCATCGGTTTCTCGAATACGGGAAGTGGGCGGGTCCGTTGTCCGGGCGCAATCGCGGTGTGTTGGTGTCCATGGAGGGCGGCGTGGCGGTGGCGTTCGGGTTGTTCAACTTGCAGGAACGGTCCACGTTGTTCATTGGACCGGGCACTCCGGTGTATGAAGGAATGATTGTTGGAGAGAACTCACGTCCCGGCGATATGGACGTGAATCCAACAAAGGAAAAGAAGTTGACGAACATGCGCACCACGGCGAGCGATGAAAACATTCAACTCGAGGCGCCGCGGGAGTTGACTTTGGAAGGCGGGTTGGAGTACATCGAGGAAGACGAGCTGATCGAAGTGACGCCCGCTGCGATCCGCTTGCGCAAACGATATCTGAGCGCGAACGATAGAAAGAAGTTGTCGCGGCAAGAGAAACGCGAACGCGCTTCTCTGTAGTTCACCCTCACGGAGATCCGGGTCATGTTGGACGAGTTCGAGTCGTTGGACGCGGCACCATTCCGCGGGCGCAACAACGACGACCTCGACGAGGACGCGCTGGACGATGAGCTGGATGATGATGAGGTCGATGCGGACGATGACGATCTCGAATTCGACGACGACGACGACTTCGAGGACGAACTCGACGACGACGATGATGACGACGATGATGACGAGGACGACGACCTCGACGAGTTCGACGACGACCTCGTCGACCTGGACGACGAGTACGACGACGCCGACGAGCAGCGGCCCAAGCCGAACAGCGGCGGCCACCATCGCTACGACGAGTGAGCTCCGTTAGGCGGTCTGAGCGTCGCGTTCGCCTCCCAACAACACGAACGGTTCACGATAGCAGCATCGTGAACCGTTCGTGTTTTGCATCCGGCAACCGGGTGTGCCGGACGGGGTCCGTCACATGATCACTTCTCTACCGTGGCGGGTCCCATTTTCACCACCTCGAAGCTGGACGAGGTGAGCTTGGTGAGCTGGTGCAGGTCGGTGTCGTTCCAGCGCGGATCGGGGACGCCGCCCAACATGAAGCCCACGCCATCGTCGGCCACGAATGCACCGTAGTGCTGGAGCGCGCGCAAGATCACCTGGTTGGTGGCCGAGAAGCCGGAGATGTTCACGGTCTTCTTGAGCCGCACGCGCATGCCCATGGGCGGCAAGTTGGTGCTCGTACCGTCGCCGGCGGCGTGCGTCGCCGGCGCGACGTAGGCGTCGCGGGTCTTGTTACAGCTCATGTGCAGTGCGTGTGAGATGAGTTTGCGGAGCACGGCTTCGTCGTAGCGGACGAGCTCCGGCACCATTGGCGTGCCTGCGGCGTCGGCCGAGGTCCAACCGGCCGGTCTCTTGGTGCCCGTGGTGAGATTGAAGATCGCGCCGGAGCCGGCTTTCCAGCTCGTGCCGCCGCTCTGCGGGAACGCCGAGAAGACTTCGTACGACTTCCAATCTTCCCAGTCGACAACCAGCGTGTGGCGGTCGCCGGTGCTCGAGAGGCCGCCCTGGATTGGTGTGTTAGGCGGGAGCGGATACGGGCCCGGATCGCTTTGCGGGGCGTAGCGGAAGGTGATCGGCACCCTGGGCTGCGTGCTGTGCACCACGATCATCGGAATTCCGTTAGGCGCGCCGTGGTACACCGTGCCGAAATCCGGGTGCAGTTGGTTGCCGGCGCCGCAGCTGGCGATGAGCGCGGCTGAATTGGGATCCACGGGCGCGCTGGAGATGTCCGTGTTCCACGGGCTCGACGCGGGGAAAATCTTTCGGCCCTGCAAGTCGGGCGTGCCGTTTCCCGTCGCCGTGAACGTGACGGACTGTCCGCCGGCGGTGGCGGTGGCTTTCGAGATGAAGAACGTGGGGCTCACCTTGAACGTGACTTGTGCCACGCCGGCCGCGTTAGTCACGGAGGATGCGGCGGAGACGGTGCCGTCGGTGGCTTTCCACGTGACGGTCGCGCCGGACGCGATGGCGCCGCCGCTCTTGTGTACGATCACGACGAGCGGTTTGGCGACGGCCGCGCCGTAGGTCGCCACCTGGTTGTCGCCGCTCGAGATGGCGACGGTGAGCGCAGAGGTCGCGGACGACGAGCCGTTGGCGATCCAGTGTTGGCTCGGCCCGTTGGCGCACGGATAGAGAATGATTGCCGAGCCGCTGGCGGTGGCGGCGTGGAGGACGCTCAGGCACTTGCCATTGATGCCGACGATTTCGCCGGCGCTGTTGAGAGTCCAGTGTTGCGCCGCCGTGCTGCGACACGGGTAGATGATGATCGGGTCGTAGGTGAGTCCTTTGGCGCCCTTGTCGGTGAGGCACATTGTGCCGCCGAAGGTGGAGACGTTGCCGGTGGACTGCCACGTGAATTGTTGGCCCACGGCGGTGCCGCAGGGCTCGAGCAGCGCGGCCACGGACACGGTGGCGCTGCCGCGCGAGGCATCGATGCATTTGCCGGCTGCGTTGTGCGACGCGATGGGGCCTGTGCCTAACGTAGTGGCTGCGGTGACGACGACCGGATGGAGCGAGGGGGTTAACGGCTTGGGTTGGGTGGGCGAGTCGTTGCAGGCCGCGAGGGATACGCCCACGATGGCCGCGGCGGCGAGCGCCGCAAACGAGCGACGGATGCGCACGGTGCTTCTCCGGGTGCGATCGGCGGCTCGACTGGCATGGCGCGGGCGACCGTGAGAGGTCGGGAGGCGCGGTAGCCTCGGGGGCTTTGCGGACCCGTCTTTCGGCGGGGGTGCCTTTGTCGCACGCTTGGAGGGCGAGCGATCCTGCCGACGTCGTACTTCGAGTGGTGGCAGCGGGTGCTGCCATGCGGACGGTAGATAGTAGGGAGGCAGGGGAGTGGGGAGTAGGCGGGGCGGGCGGGGAATTTTCGCGGTGGCTAACCGTTCAGTCAGCGGACGGGGCGTGGGAGCGTGAGGCGAGAGGCACAGGCGTGCGGGCGCGGCGCTTACGTCGGGGCCGGGCGCTCTATTAGTTTTCGTTTCCCGAACATGGGGCCTGTAGCTCAGGTGGTTAGAGCGCACGCCTGATAAGCGTGAGGTCGGACGTTCAACTCGTCCCAGGCCCATTGAAGCGAAAGTGATGCCCCGCTTAGCGATAGCTCGTTAGGCGGGGCTCCTTGCATCGGCGAAAAAACGTCGTGGTGTCGGTTCGTGTGTCCGTTGGCTACCCGCCGGCAGCGGTAATCCGTTTCCGATGGCTGAGCGCGTTGCGCATCGTCCCCTCGTCAGCCTGCTGATAGCATTTGAAAATTGTCTGCCCGTCCTTCCAGCCTCCGAGGTGGCAGAGATCCTTCAACGGCGTGTCCTTCATTTCCGTGGCGAATTTTCTTCGGAGGCTGTGGTAGCCCCGGCCGCGCACAGCCGGTAATTCGGCCAGCTTCTCGGCGCGCTGCCACCAGTCCCGAAGGAGGTGACGCGAGCAATGCCTTTCCGGGTCGGTTGGCGAAGGAAAGACCCATGAATCCCCGATCCGCAGCTCGCGCGCTCGCGCCGTCTCGAGCGCCATGATCGCTTCCGGCGTCAACGGCGTTTCGTGTTCAAAACCAATCTTATCGTGCTCGGCGCGCCACAGAATTCGTTGGTGGGCCAAGTCGACATCTGACCAACGGAGTTGGGCCAGGGCGCTGATGCGATGCCCCGTCTCGTTGGCAAGGACAAGCGCCAATTCGAACTGCCAGCTCACACGAGACGCCACGGCGAGAAGCGCCTCGTACTCCTCGTGCCGCACGATCGGGCGCCTGGGGCTCTCCTCTTTTGGTAGCCGGATGCCCTTGAGCGGATTCCGTTCGAGTAGCACCTCACCGTTGCCGTTGCCTGACACGGTGGCCCAATTCAGCACCGCGTTCAGGAATCGAAGATCGTACTCGATAACGCGACTGCGTACGGGCCTTCGAATGAAGCTCCCGGAGGGCCGTATATGGCCGTTCGACCGCTCGTCGATGTAGCGTTCTACGTCGCGGGCTGAAAGCGTGCGGACCTTTCGCTTTCTCCCAAAGCAAACCAGGAAAAGCGCCGCAGCACGCTTGTCGTGCTCCTGCTTGCCCGCTCCTTTTCGCGGCGTAACCTCACGCAAGTAGTTGTCAAACAGCTCGCCGAGCGTGAGCTCAGCTGGTGGAAGGGCGTTAGGCCTGCCAATTCGACTCGCAACTTCGTCAGCCTGCTGCTTTGCCAGCGCGCGATCTCGGTGCCCGAGAGCCACTCGCTTGCGTCGAGACGAATTGCCGCCTGCCTTCGGGTCATAAAACTCGAGAAAGAGGAAGCGCGAGCTTGGATGCTCGAACGCTCTGACTCGGTTTCGTCCCTTCTCGCCTGTCTTGTAGCTCCAACCGCTATGTGTCTTCGCCATCGTTCACTCCTAACGCGGAGGTAACGACAGCCCGCACGATCTGCTCGCGGCTTGGTCCTGCATTGTTGATGCCAAGTACACCTGAGCGCAAGTGCCCGGGCTTAATTGGCAAGTCACAGCGGCGTACGAGTGGTGCGTGCCGACGACCCGCGTTAGGCACCTTGCCGTCGCGAATGAGCCGACGCAGGTGGTCCGTCGAATATCCACTCTCCGCGGCCGCTCCGCCCAACGTCAGAACGTCACGCTCGAATTCGTTCTGGAGCGCGCCCAGGTCAGCCAGCACTTCGTCGCAGACGCGTTCAAGAGGAGCCATGGTGCTCAGTGTCTCCGCTTCTTCACGGCGCCTACGCCACTTTGCGGCTAACTCTCCAACCGGCGCGAGGCTCACGATCGCACCTTCGGCTTAGCGCGACGCAACAGAAAGGAGGTTTGTGTTTGTAGGGAGGGAGGGGGGGGTAGCAGGGTTCTGCCACCCCCATTTTCCGCGTGCGATGGGACCCGTTCGGAAAAATGTTCGTGCTGCGCGTAACAATCTGAGTTCCGGCGCAATCGTGGACTCTGTCGATGCCGTCCCCCGGTAGTTCCTTAGTTCCCGACGACTCGAGGTCCAATGCCGCAGTGTGCCAATCATGCCGCCGCTCCGATTTCGCTCGGTTCCTTTGCCGCCTCCTTTGCCGCTTGAGTAGTACGTGGAGGAAGAAAGGTTGTCTCCCTCTCTGCATTCCCACCCGGTGGTCCCACAGTACCACCCCTAAAGGGGGTGGTGGTACTTTGTGGAACCTCTCCGGAGGTGGCAGATGGGTTGGGGTTGAAGTCGCTGGAAGGTTCGGAACTCGTGCCATCTCTCCTTCCTTCCACGCTCATCGTGTACTGCGGGCGACGAGTTGAGGCATCCTTCCGTATGATCGCCAATTCAACGAGGCGATTGAGGGAACGCGACACAGAGCTTCTAGGAATTTCAGCTTCGAGCTCGGAAAAGGAGTGCGCAACACCATCGCTAAGCACCTTGAGAACCTTCGAATCCGTCCCAGTTAGGCGAGTCTCCTTTTTCCCGGCCCGGAGTGTGCCGCTCTCCGGAGAACCGACATCCGTTACGACGGCGCTCTGCGCTATTGGCAGAAGCTCGAGATACAACGGGTCGAGCTTCGCAGCGTCACGAACCTTTTCTTGCTTCAGGGTGAGTTGCGAACCGTCGGCCTTGGAACTGATGGACACGTCGGCGTCGGCTCGCAACGCGCTAGATCCCCTTTCTCCGGTTCCGTTTTTTCCAGTGTGGTGAATAAGCACCACGGCTGAGTGCGTGCGCTCGGTGATGCGCCTGACCAGCGAGATCGCCTTGTTCATGTCTCTAGTGCTGTTCTCGTCGCCGTCGGGCGTGAGGCAGAGCGACAGCGTGTCGAGGAAAACAATCCGTGGCGCAATCTCGTCCCTCTGAAGTTCCGCGAGGAAGGAGTCAACATCTTCCTGATCGAGCAGTTGAAGCCCGTGCGGCATCAGATGGACGTCTAGGGTCTCGGACGACACGCCGCGATGTCCGCACCACGTTTCGAACCGCGTGGGCAAGTAGGCGGCACCTTCCGCCGCTACTACTACGACTGATCCGCGTTGCACTCGACGTCCATGCCAATCGCATCCGGTCGCTACGCAAGAAGCGATATCGACCATCAAGAACGATTTCCCGGAACCTGAAGGGCCGAACAGCACGACCACGCTCTCGGGCGGGATGTATCCATCCACGATCCAATCCGGTTTCGGCGTTCTAGCCAGCTCCGACAGTCGCTTGATACGACGCCTCGGCGGGAGGCCACTCGCGGGTTCCAGTTCCGGAACTGCGCTTGACGTGAATGTGTACTCGGGAGCGGCATCTGCGAGCTCTGACAACTGCTCCGCAGTGCCTCCGGCCTCCAGCCAGTTGGACACATCGCCGTGCTCTGGCAATCCGGAGAGTTCGAGCACATGAACCGCCGCCGCGACGCTCGCGATAGCGGCCGCAACGCTGTGCTGATGCTCGTGCCCAACGGGGTCGTTGTCGCCCATCACGACGACGCGCGCTCCTTTGAAGAACGCATCGTGTGACGATCGCCACTTACCGGCTCCGCCAGGGTTCGTTGTTGCAATGATGCCGAGCTTCATCAGTGTGTCGGCGTCCTTTTCCCCCTCCACGACGAAAATCGTCTGGCCATGCGAGATACCGCTCAGCATTTCCGGCAGCCTATAAGGCGGCAGGTCGACGCCCTTGATGTTCCAGATCCATTCTCCGTCAGGTCCTGGCCTGCGCCACCGGAACTGCTTCCCGGGATAGCGCAGAAATTCAGCTAGGAGTTTGCCGTCCGCATCGGTGTACGGATAGACCGCCTGCGGCTCGCCCAGCGAAGCCGACGCGAGCATCTGAGGCGAGTGAGGGAAAAGATCCGCCACTTCCAACTTGATGCTCGAGACGATCGCATCGACTGTGCAACCTGCGTGGCAGTGCAGGAGCACGCGACCATCAGATCCTTCCGACACAGTTAGACTCGGAGTTGTGTCGTCGTGTGCAGGACATTTCGCATGAGAGGCCCCAGCGTGGGAGTTCACTACATCCAAGCGTTCAAGAACACGGCTCATAGGGTCGCTCATCGCGTTGCCTCCGAAGCGACGGGCGCAAGAACGTTGAAATTGCGTGGTGATAGCTGGCTTCCAATCATTGGTTAGTTCCTCAGTAAGAGTTGTTGTTGTTCGTGTGCCCGTCGGCTGCTGTTGGCGGGCGTGTTGTTTTGGTGATCGCTGGACCTTCAATTGCGCCAAATGGAGACAGTAGCGGCACCCGTTCGCCATCCAGTGTACAGAACCGTGATGTTTCTATCGTGATCCGACTACCTGTTCGGAGACGCCAAGTCATCGAGTGCTCACGGACAGCCAATCGCCGCAACCAAATGAGGGGCCATGGCTTGCTATGTCGCGAATGTCCGTACTCGAGGTGGCTAGCCCTTCGAGGGCCGCGCTTAGGCCGACAGGTCGCGGTGTCACGAGCGTACAAGGCGGCGGCATAGGCAACAAGCCGACTCTGCGCCTTTTTCGAACCCGTCGACCAGCTCCCGCGACGCTCTTAGTTCTAGATTCCATTGATGACCTTTCTCGCAGGGCTGGTCGCCCTTTGCTAAGCGCATGGGTCCCCATAGAGCTCCATGGGGCGCATTGCCACCGTACGCTCCGAGAAGGTCGGAGCCGGTCTACGGTTGACGCGCGGGTCAGCGGGGCCGATCCCCTCGCCGCGCTCGTCATGCAGAACCACTACAAATTTAACACATCCTGGAGACAGACTGGCATCTGTGCCGATTGAGTGATCGGGCGGCGACGAGTTCGCCGCGCGGAGCACCATAATACAATCACCCTTTGCTAGACTGGCACGCACTCAGTCCAACGGAGAGAGATACAGAGCGGAGGCCGCCGAAGTTGTTCGCATGAACGCAGCGGCATGACGCTCCCGGCCGTGGCGTCCGAAGCGAGCGGCGAGGAGGAAGGAGTAAGCCGGGCGGTGATCGAACCCGCGACCTAGGAACTGAGAGAGGAACGACGGCTGCCTAGGGATGCTCATAGGCACTTGTCGCCTAACCTCTTGCGGCGCGACGTGGCGCGCTGTTATGTGGTAGCTCGATTCCTCCGCCGTCCGTCGCACGGCGATAGTGTCTAACGCATGACCGAGAACGATCGCGCCGTCGCCCAGAACCGCCTAACCGCCCGGGACGAGAAGCGGGTCAAGGCTGCGGGCGCCGCCAGGACAGTTCCCATCGCACAGGTAAGACAACGACAGTAGATTCCAATCTCTTCATGCGCGGCCTTCAGACAGGGTTCGAGAGGTCAATCCCGGGCAACGGTACGCGTTCAGTGAGAGAGAGTCTATGGCATGTGGTGAGTACCTTCGCATGCTTTGGGAGGAATGTAGACGAAGGGCGGAGTACCAAAGTCCTACCCCCTAGCGCTCGGCGTGTCTCGGCAAATAACCGCAAATCCACGTTAGCATTTCGTGAATGGCTTCCGCCGCGTGACCTGAGAGCGAACATGATCGCGCAACATCTCGCGCGTTGAAGCACGTTTCGCAAGGCACGAACCGATTCGACGCCCATGGCGATACCGCAGATAAGCTTGCTCGAAACTGAACTGCCATTTGTTATCGTGGCCCTCGACGGCAGCGTCGCTCTCGCTATTCGCCCACTGTCTGATCGATTTCGCGAGCCTTCGGGTGGCCGCATGGTCTATGCAAGAGGGTACGAGGTCACCCAGCCACGCGCGACTCCTCCGCCCCGTTTCACCTTTGCGATGAGTTGGGAAGCCGCGCAAGATATCAACTCGTACAATCTCAATCTGCCGCCTAACGCTGCTCCCTGGCTGGGGATAGCTCAGTGTTTCATCGGCGACTACCTGGATGCGAACGGGCTAGCGGGATTTGATCAACCGTCGCTCGAGATACTTTGTAAGACGGATACGCTTGAGATGCTATCCAAGCGTCCCTCACGATCCACATATGACGCGGAACAGTACCTTGCCGCAAAGGCGCGCGCGTATTGGGATTTGCTTCGGAGTCGCGAAGTCCCGGTCTCAATCGCGGATCAACTACGCCTTGGAATCCCGCTTGGCGAACTACACTCCATCGCACTGGTTCACGAAGGCACCAATTGGACTCTTGGCAAAAGCGGCCCGGGAAACTTCACCCTGAACGCAGGTAACCAGTTTCTTGCGCAGCGTAGCCAGCGGCGCGAAGACTCGCTTCCGCAACAACACACGAGATCAGCATCCAAGGCGCTGTCGATCGGGATGGAAGCGCGACAAGAGGCGATAGCTCAAGCGCTAGCGCCTATGTTGCCGTATTCGGCGAAGGCATACAGGCAGGTAGTACGTGACGCGGGCGATCCTAACAGGCTCTCGTACGGAGGTGCGACCGCGGAGCTTCGCGAAGTTGTCGGCGCTATTCTCCGCCATCTCGCGCCCGATGGCGACGTGAAGGCCTCAGCCGGATACGAACAGGAACCGGGCACGAGGGGACCGACGATGCGCCAGCGAGCAGCCTACATCATCAAGAAGTTGCATCTGGAGCGTGGCACCTTGATGGATTCCGTTGAGAAATTCGACGATCCTGCCGCCGCACTCGCGCGTTCGGTGTACAGCCGTGGTTCTGGCGGACTACACTCGACGACAGACCGCGCGGAGTTATCGAATCTTCTCGGGTATGCCGACGCCGTGCTTGCCGAATTGCTCAACGTTCACGGTAGCTCTAGCAGCGAGCGCGGCGTGTGAGTTGCTGACTGCCTAACGCCCGCTCAGGATCACGACCGCACGATGTTCCAGCGGCCGACGCCGCTTGGATCGCGCGAGCGATGGCCACGCCGCTCGTTCTGGTGATCTCGCATCCGACCGAATCGGATTGGAGTCTGACAGTCTGACACTACTATCAGGCCTCATCGCCACGTTTGGCCGATATGACAGGGAATACTGAACCTAGGAGCAATGCGACTACCTGACATCACCTATCGGCTGCCATATCACGCTCAGCGGTGCCGCTTGGGTACCACGTGCGATCCATGCATGGCCTGTCCACCTGTCAATTCGAACAATGGCTCCCGCATTCTCGCCTCCTGGCGCGACCGTGCGGATTGCCCAACGACCAGCGACGGCAGCGCCAATCAGTAGCCCAACGACCAAACCGAGAAAGGCGCCAGCGATTCCGGAACGCAGCACTATCGGTTCCTCCTCAGACTTACCGACGCTTTCTGGATCAGCCACCAGATTGGGAAGTACACGATCATTGCAGGGATATTTAGGATGATGAATACCCACGTGACGCACTCGCCTAAGAAGTCGCTTAGCGACACAGGCCGAGAGCGATTCTCCGCGCTCGATCGGCGTGCCCGCGCCCGAATCGAGTGAATGACACCGCTCGGGCTAAGGGGTGGTCTAGCGCGAACAGGAACGGTCGGAGTGCCGTCGGGTGATCCGTTAGGAATACGACTCGCACCGGACTCCGCTGATGGCTTTGTGGCGTCGGCGCGTCCTGAAATCTTCCACCATTCGCACATCGCGTCGAACGCCGCTTTTCGAGACTGGAAAGCGACGGCTTCCAAGTAGGTCGACATCGGTATCGGTTCGTCGCCCGTGAGTGCACAACTGACGCAGTTGCGTGTGACGATCTCCGCCGCCCACTCTGAGACGCGATTTTGCTTTCGCACGACGTCGTTCGCCGCCGCAAGAAACGCGGTAACCAATGCCGGATCACGAAGAGCATCGCCCCCACGCACTCCGACACCATGCATCAGCGTGTGACGCCCGATTGGAACCACGCATGCACCGGCGCTCCTGTTCAAGCTGTCAACGCGGGACTTGCACTCCTTGCAGAACCACACGGACCATTTTGACCCGCTTCGGAGCAACTCCGTTCCGCAACATCGGCACAGCTCCGCAACGGTCTGATGATCCAGGCTCTTCGACGCACCTTGGATGACCTCAATCCAGTTGCCGCCGACTTTCCCCGTGCGCGGGTCGATCGTTAGCCCGGACACGTCGAACTCGCCAACAACTAACGAACTGTTCACTTCGGTTCTCTCCTCTCCAGTTCGGCAATGCTCGCGTTGGCCAAGGCGTTTTCCGCGAGACCAAACTCGTGAAACGCGCCAGGTAGCTTTCGCAGGCAGTGGCGCTGTTGAGCTGGATCTCCGCCGGCGGGCGCCGGTAAATGCCTGGCCTTACTTACGGTCCCTTTGGAGCGCGGAGGTCAGGACGGACGTTCTGATTGACACCGCACCTGCAGCCCACTATGGCGCTCTACGCACGTTGCTGCAAGAGGCGCGTCAGACCTGCTTTGCTTGCTCATTTGTTGAGGCCGCAAATGCATTAGGTCGCCTAACCGGCTGCCTCTTACGCTCGTCGGCGACTTACCAGTCACTCTTGCAAGCGTTCCTCTTCATGCAATCACTAGCGAAGTATCCGGGGGAGAGTCCGGCACGACCCGAAACCGTACTGGCGTCAAAGTCATACAGAGGATAGTCTCTTATCGACGCAATTTCTGCCTCCACCGCGGCACGCCCTCACATAGATGACCCCCGGGCCTTACGAGAGCGAATGGCAAACCCGTAAGCGGCGCATCGATCCGAAGCTCGATGCCTGCGGATGGTTGCTGCGAAATGGGAATGTCGTTGGGTTACATGCCCCCGCGCGGACCGAGGAGCACGACACGGATCACGGTCCCGCCGACTATGCCTTATGGCTCGACGGACACGTCGTGGGTGTGGTTGAGGCGAAAAAGCTCACGGTCGGCCCACAAGACCGCCTCACACAGGCCGAGCGCTACGCCCGCGGCCTAACCAGCGGCAGGTTCAACTTCGACGGGCTACGTTGCCCCTTCCTGTACTCCACCAACGGCGAGGTAATCTGGTTCCGAGACGCAAGGAGCTCGATGAACCGGTCGCGCACGATTGCAAACTTTCATACGCCGGCAGCACTGCGGAGCCTGCTCGAATCAGATTTCGACGGGGCGACAGCAAAGCTTCTCCATACTCCGAACGACCATTCGCTGCTGCGTCCGTACCAACGTAAGGCGAACCAGGCGATAGAGCAGGCTATCGCCGACCGGAAGCGCCATCTGCTCGTTGCGATGGCAACCGGAACCGGCAAGACGTTCACGATGGTGAATCAAGTTTGCCGGCTTATGCAATCCGGAGTCGCCAAGCGCGTGCTCTTCCTCGTCGATCGCCGCGCCCTCGCCGCGCAAGCCATCCGTGCCTTCTCATCGTTCGACGCGGCGCCGGGTCAAAAGTTCAGCCAGCTCTACGAGATCTACAGCAGTCGATTCCATATGGGCGACTTCGGCGAGGACGAGAAGTTTGATCCCAACGTCCTCCCAACGCGCTACCTAACGGACCCGCAGCCGGGCGATGCTTTCGTCTACGTCGCTACGATCCAACGTATGGCGATCAACGTTCTCGGTCGTCAGGCGATCTTCGGCGCTGGCGATGAAGAGATCGACGAAGAGGTGGATCGCCTCGATATTCCGATTCACGCGTTTGATGTGATCGTCGCCGATGAAATGCCATCGCGGTTTCGGGGATGAGCGATGGATGACCTTATAGCTCGGATCTTCGAAGACCCACCGCGATACAAAATTACGGTGACGAGCTCTTTTTTCACGCTCAAGAACTCACAATTTCGCCCGTGGCAACTGAACGAAAGCTCATCGGGCCGGTTTAGCGATATCGGCACCGGTTCGCTCTACCTGGGAGATACACTCGGCACGTGTCTCATCGAGGTGGGCTCCGAAGGTAGATTGGGATACCAAGTCGACACTAATGCGTTGTCATTGGAGTGGATTTTCAATCTCCGCCAATGGTCTCGTGACAACCCTGCAGACAGCGGAAGTCTCCTTGTCGAGAGTGGCAGCGGCGGCTGGGAGCCTACTCTCAGGATCTCGCGCCGAGCACGCGAAGAGGGATTTCAGGGCGTCTTGTACGAGAGTCGCTTCGGCGCCGAGTTCACTAATCTCGTCGTCTGGGGCGACAAAACTAAGGTAATTCCGGATGCCTTCACCGAGGTGGACGTGCCAGGGGATTCCGACGAGCGTGCGACAACGTGAGTGCTCCCGCGGTGTCGGTTGTGGTGTCGGTTCAGGCGTGCATGAACGGGTATCTTGACCAGGTGTCGCGGGCAGATCGCGCGGACTGTCAGGGGAATTCGTGCAGCTTGCCACTCTGGTCGCATCGTTCATCCAGCCTGATAAGCGTGAGGTCGGACGTTCAACTCGTCCCAGGCCCATTGAGTAAAAGCATTACCCGGCCTAGCGATACCGCGTTAACGACCCGGCATTGCCATGAAACCGTCGCGGAGAAGGATCGTTAGGAAGACGGCCGTCGCCGTCATCACCTTGGGCGCGACACTCGATCATGCGGGAGTATCACGGTCTGCCGCGAATGGCCGTCGAGTTTCCCATCGGCGGCGCGTTGCTCACCCGAGCGATGAGCTTGGCTGAGGAGCGATGGCGAGCAAGGCGGATGACACGGTCCGGCAACAACGCAATCCGTTCGGGTCAAGTGGCCGGACGTTAGGCGATCACTCGGCCCGCAACGCGTCCATCGGATCCGCACGGCTCGCCCGCCTCGCCGGTCCGTAACTCGCCACCAGCGACGCCGCACCGAGAATGACCGCGGCCACCAGGTACACCGACGGCTCGCGCGACGTCACACCGTACAGCGTAGCGGCAAGCCACCGCGCGGCCACGGTCGCACCGCCAATACCGGCCACCGCGCCGGCCGCCGCCAGCACCATCGCCTGCCGCACCACCATCGCCGCCACCCGCGACGGCTCCGCGCCTAACGCAACGCGAAGCCCCAGCTCGCGCGTGCGACGCTCCACGAGGAACGAGATGAGGCCGTAGAGCCCGGTCGCCGCGAGCAACAACGCGATACCGGCGAACGCGACCAACAGCCGGCTCAACGAACGCGTGGTGAGCGTCGATTCGTCGAACGCGGCCTCTAGCGTCTGCACGTTGAACACGGGCATCATCGGGTCCACGGCGTGGACCACGCGACGCATCGCCGCCGTCACCTGCGCCAGATCGCCGCGCGACCGAACCGCGAAGACGGCTCGCGTCCACGGATCTTGGGCGTACGGCCGGAAGAATTGCGGCTCGGGCGCGCCGAAAATCGTCGCCTGCTTCACGTCCTGTACGACGCCGATCACCGTCGCATCGCCCACGCCGGTATTGACGTGATGGCCGAGCGCGTCGCCGCTAGGCCAGTACATCTTGGCGAACGTCTGATTGATCACCGTCACCTTGGGCGCGTTGGCGTCATCGTCGGCGGTGAAGGTGCGGCCGGCGATCAGGTGCACGCGGAGCGTCGAAAAGTACCCGGGCGTCGCGATCGTGCCGGTGATGAGCGGCGCGTGCCCGTCATCGAAGCTCTGGCCTTCGATCCTCGCCTTGAACTGCGAGCAGCACCCGTTGATCGGCATCCGATCCGCGGCGCCGGCATCCGTCACCCCCGGTACGGCGCGGAGCCGCTGCTCGATGTCGGCGATGAGCTGCGCGCGCGCCCGCGGCCGATCGTACCGCATCCCTTGCATGTCGACCTGGAATGACACGACACCGTTAGGCTCGATCCCCAGGGGAATGCGCTGGATGCGCCACACGCTCTCGAGCGCGAGCGACGCACTGACGAGCAGCATGATCGAGATCGCCACTTGGACGGCCACGAACGCGCGTTGCAATCGCGAGCGCGTCCTGCCGACGGTCGCGTTCCGAAGCGCTGTGCCGGCCCGGATGTCGGCCAAGCGCAGCGCCGGTGCCACGCCGAAGGCCACGCCGGCACACGTGGACACGACCAGGGCGAAGAGCAGCGCGCGTCCGTCGATGTCGAACGTCATCCACGCCGGCGTGTTCGGCGCGACGGCGCGCTGAATGAGCGCCCGCGCCCACACGGCGAAGAGCGCGCCGAGCGCCCCGCCCACGAGCGAGAGCATCACGCTCTCGGTGAGCAGTTGCCTAACGATACGGCTCCGGCTGGCGCCGATCGCGGCGCGCACCGCCATCTCTCGCGTTCTGGCGGTGGCGCGCGCGAGCTGGAGCGCTGCCACGTTCGCGCACGCGATGAGCAGCACGAGCACCGTGGCGCCGATCAGCGCGTACAGGCTGCCGCGCACGTCGCCCACGTAGCGCTCGCGCAGCGGCGTCATGACCGTCGTCTCCTCGGCGTTCGACTGCGGCCACTCGTGCTGCAGCCGTGCCGCGATCGTGCTGAGGTCGCGACGCGCTTGGTCGAGCGACACGCCGCGGCGCAGCGCGCCGAACACTTCGAGATTCCGATTGCCGCGCGACGACGGATCGAGCACGCCGTTGCTGAAGCCGCTGTAGCCGCCGGTCGCTATTGGCAACCACGCCGCCGTGCGCGACGGATAGCGCCACTGATCGGGGATCACGCCGACGATCACGCGCGCGGCACCGTTCAGCACCACGCTTTGGCCCACCGCACGCGCCGGCTCGCCGAACTGCTGCCGAGCGAACGCATCGGACACAACCAGTACAGGCGCGGCACCCGGTTGGTCATCGTCGCTCGCAAACACGCGACCGAACTCGGGCGTGACGCCGAACACGGGGAAGAAGCTCGCACTCACGAGCGCCGAGGCGACGTTCGTCGGCTCGCCGCGGAGCATGACGAAATCGGTTTGACCCAGCGCGCCTAACTCGTCGAACGAGTGCTGCGATGCGCGCCAGTCGAGGTAGTCTAGGTACGAGCTGACGTTGCCCGAGCGCGAGCCCGTGCGCGCCGTGCTGATCGCCACGAGGCGGTCGCCGTTCGAGTACGGCAGCGGACGGAGCAGCAGCGTGTCGACGACGCTGAACATCGCCGTCGTCGCACTCACACCCACCGCCATACAGAGAATGGCGGCGAGGGCCGGCACACGCTGGCGGCGAAGCACGCGCCAGGCGTAAGTGGCATCCTGCGCGAGGGCAATCAGCATGTGCATGAAATTCTCCGTCCGTAGCTGCTGGCGATCGATTTCGACGCAGGCCTCGCGCGCCCGTGTGATGCTGCCGAATCGCTGCTCGGCGCGGCGGCGGGCTGCGTCTAACGGAAGACCGCGCGCGGCGTAGTGGGCGGCGCGCATCTCGAGATGGAAGCGGAGCTCGTCGTCCACGTCGGCCACGGTGTCGGCGCCCCAGAACGTGAGATAGCGCCGCCATGCCGGCGTGGGCCGTTTCCGAGGCGACGGGTGCGAGCTCATGACCATGCGGTCACGCTGAGACGCCGATGATCACGCCGGGTTAGGCGGCGCCTCGAGGGCGGCGAACACGGCGTAGGCGAAACGCGTCCAGGTCGCGGCCTCCACACGAAGCTGCGCGCGCCCCTTCGCGGTGAGCGTGTAGAACCGCGCGCGGCGATTGTTCTCGGAGATCCCCCACTCGGCGTCGATCCAATGGCGCGCTTGCAAGCGGTGGAGGGCGGGGTAGAGCGAGCCTTCTTCGATCTGGAGGACGTCGCTGGTGGCTTGCTCGATCCAACGGGCGACGCCGTAGCCGTGGGTGGGACCCCAGCTCACGGCCTTGAGGATGAGGAGATCGAGGGTGCCGCGGAGAACTTCGACGTTGGCGTCTGGCATGCCGCGCAGTTCCATAGGAGTTCTATGTGGCACCAGTATGCTGCAACTTCCATAGAAAGTCAATGGGGGAGGCGGCTCGCTGGCGGCTGGCAGCCCTTGCGAAACCGCGGGCGATTCCCGACCGTATATTTGTCCGGACATATCTGCGGTTGCCGGCCCCATCCTTATTACTTGGCCCAGACACGCCCCGCCGCCAACGGACACCGCACCGCGAACGGCGCCGGCCTCGACGGAGACATCACCCATGGACGAGAAGCTCCGCAAGGAAGTGCGCATGCTCAAGGCGTACGCGATCGCTTCGTCGATGCTGTTCGCGATCCTCATCTTCGCCGCGTTCCGCTCGCCCAAGGTCGCGACCTTCGACCAGATCGACGCGCACCGCATCAACATCCGCGAGACTAACGGAACGATCCGGCTCGCCATCTCGAACACCGACGAGTTTCCCGGCGGCACGATCGGCGGCGTCGAGCTCAAGTATCGCAACGGACACCGGGGCGCGGGGCTGCTCTTTTTCAACGATGCAGGCGACGAGAACGGCGGTCTCGTGTACGAGGGGAAATTGGTCAACGGGCAACCCGAGGCGAGTAGCACCATTCGCTTCGATCACTTCCGCCAGCAGGAGGCGGTCGGCCTCAACTACGAGCAGGAAGGCAACAAGAAGGAATCGGGTTTGCTCGTGTGGGATCAGCCGGACACGCCGCTCACCGGCGACATGGCAACAGCGCTCAACAATATCCAGGCGATGACGGACACCGCGGCCAAGACCGCTGCGTATAAGGCATTCCAGCAAAAGTACAACGCGGCGTTCGGCCACTTCACGAAGCGCGTCTTCGTGGGCCGCACACTCGACGACGACGCGGCCGTGCTGTTGTTGGACAAGCACGGGAAGACGCGCGCCCGGTTGGCCGTGGACAGCGCGGGCGTGGCGTCGCTCCAGTTCCTGGACGACAGCGGGAAGGTGGTGTACAGCCTGCCCAAGTAAGGCGTCGAGTTGTTAGGCGCGCCTTACGGGGCGTGTTCGCGGCCTTGACGGCGCAAGCGGGACCGATGCATGGTAGGATACCGCTCTCGGGAGCCTACCATGCGCCTCTTCCGTTCGACTGTTCCGCTTTTCGTCGGCGCCGTCCTCGCGTGCTCATCCTCCGTTGCGCCGCGGGCCGGGGTCACGTTGTTAGTCACAAACGAGACCTGCACCGGCGGCGTGTGCGACTCGCTGGACGTGGTGGCCTTCCCGGGCGTCCACACGAACACGCCGGGCGGTCCGTGGGAGCTCGACCTGGGGTGGTCGACCACGCCGCAGCAGTGCTTCGTGCTCCCGGCGAGCGCGCAATTCTTGATCATCGGGGTCAACGACAACGGATCGCGCGATACGACCACGATCTCGTGGAGCGACGCGCAGCGCCTGAGCATCGGGACGCTTCCGCCTAACGCACCGCCGTTCGGCGCCAGCCCGGCGACGGCATCGTTCGTGCCGGCTGCCGCTGCCGGCTGGGCGATCAGCGAGCCGTCGGGCACGGTCGTCAGGTCGGCACAGCCTTGCCACTCCGGCCGTCGGCAGCTCTGAAACGCAGGAGTTCCGTCAGCGCACGATGTTGATGGCGACGACCGGCGTGATCGATCGCGACGTGTTGTGACCCGGCGGAATCACGCGCAGCGCCAGCAGAACTCCGATATTCGGCGTCCAACTGTACTCGACAGCCGGCGCGATCGCGAACGCGTCGGCCGCCTGCGCATCGAGGCGCACCGGCACGCCGGCGCCCGCTGAATCGGCGCCGATCTCCGTCCCGCGGATGCGCGTCCGCGACCGATACCGATTGTTGAGCTCGAGCGCCAAGACCCAGGTGCGCGTGAGGCTATATTCCCACGACACATCGGCCTCTGACTCCGCGCCCGGCGCCGCGGTGCCGCGAAACGCCGCATCGGTGCCGTACACGCTCACGCCCCGCACCAGCGCGGTGCTCGAGAACGCCTGCGACACGTTGACGCGCATGCGGAGGATGCGCCCGTTAGGCAACCAGAAATACGTTTGCGTGTAGAGCGACAGCGTCGTCGTGTACACGCCGCTCCCGAACCCGTCGCTCGTGCGGGCGCCGAGCCGGTCGTAGCGGCCGGTGGGGAATGTTTCGGACACGTTGAATGCCGTCGCCGGGAACCACGAGCCCGGATGGAACTGCGTGAGCCGCTTGTGCACGATGCCGCTCACATCGCCCAACCCGATGCCCGAGCTGCTCGGTCCGCCCCCCGGGATGTTGAAGCCGGCGGTGGGCGACGCGCCCACCGTTAGGCCGTCGATGAGCCCGTACAGGATGTAGGTGAGCGTGCCGTAGCTGTTCGCGCGGCCCTCGCGCACGTCGTAAAAGTACGGCTCGATGAGAAAATGGCCGGGCGGGAGCGCGCCGGGCGACGGCGCGATCATCGGACCCGTCCACCACGCATCGTCGAGCGATTGGCGGTGGACGGGGCAGGCGTGCACGCACGCGGGCGCGGTGTCCGCCGGCGCCTGCGCGGCGGCGCGCGACGTGCCCGCGACGAGCGCGCAAACCACGAGTACCGTCGCGATTCCCTGAACCCTCGGCATCACTCGTTCCTCGCCATGCGTGTCCGGCGGGCTCGGCCGCGCCATGCGGGCCGCGCGCCGATGCGTGATCGAGACGTTAGGACAGCGAGTGGGTTGCCTCAATAGCCGCTTCCGTGCAAACTGATATGACCACTTTCCCGAGCCCCATGACGCGGTTGACACCGGGTTTCGTCCCGCCGGTCGCGATCGATGCGCGACGGCGGACACCCATCTATCGGCAGCTCTACGACTGGTTTCGCACCGCCATACTCGCCGGCCAGTTGCGGCCGGGGCAGCGCGTGCCGTCCACCCGGCAGCTGGCCGCCGAGCTCGGCGTCTCGCGCATTCCCGTGCTCGGCGCGTACGACCAGCTGCACGCCGAGGGCTACCTCGAGACGTTCGTCGGAGCGGGAACGTGCGTGGCGCGATCGATTCCCGAGCGCGCACACCTCGTCGGACGGCCGGCGACGCGACGCGCCGAGGTGCGCCCAACGCGCGTCGAGGGTCCGCGACGCGTCTCGCGACTCGCCGGGACGATTTTCCAGACCGACCAATCGTGGTTAGGCAATCCGGGTGCGTTCCGCATCAGCCTCCCGGCGCTCGACAAATTTCCCGTCGCGGTGTGGGCGCGCCTCGTGAACCGCCACGCCCATCGCGTCACGCGGGCGATGATGGCGTACGGCGATCCGATGGGCGACCGCGCGCTGCGCGAGGCCATCGCGGAGTACGTTGGAACGGCGCGCGCGGTGCGGTGCGATGCGTCGCAGGTGATGGTGACCACGGGTTCACAGCAGGGGCTTCTGATTGCGGCGCGCGTGCTGCTCGACCCGCGCGACGCCGTGTGGATGGAGGATCCCGCGTATCCTGGCGCGCGGCAGGCGCTGCTAGCCGCGGCGGCGCGCATGGTCCCGGTGCCGGTGGATGAGGAAGGTCTCGACGTGGCGCGCGGCGCGCGCACCGCGCGAACGGCGCGGGCCGTGTACATCACGCCGTCGCATCAGCATCCGTTAGGCGTGACGATGAGTGCGACGCGGCGCATGACGCTCCTCGAGTGGGCATCCACGACCGGGGCCTGGATCATCGAGGACGACTACGACAGCGAGTATCGCTACGACAGCCGGCCGATCGCGTCGCTCCACAGCATGGACACCGACGGACGGGTGATCTACGTGGGCACCTTCAGCAAGGTGCTGTTCCCGGCGATCCGGTTAGGCTACGTGATCGTGCCCAAGGACCTCGTCCCGGCGTTCGCGGCGATGCGCGACGCGTCGGACGTGTTCTCGTCGACGCTCTATCAGGCCGCGGTCACCGATTTCATTCGCGAGGGGCATTTCGCGCGGCACATCCGGCGCATGCGCATGGTGTACATGGAGCGTCGGCAGGTGCTCGTCGACGCGCTCAGGGCGGAGGCCGGTAGTCGGCTCGAGGTGGTCGGCGCCGCGGCTGGGCTGCACTTGGCGGCGCTCGTTCCGCCAGGAGTGAGCGATGCGGCAGTGGCCGAGCGCGCGGCCAAGAAGGGGATTCTCGTCACGCCGCTCTCGGGCTGCTATTTCCGGCCGCCCGCGAGAGGCGGGCTCATCCTTGGCTACGGCGGGACCACGCCGCACGAGATCCGGGACGGCGTGAAAAAATTGGCGGCGTGTCTGGATCGGTAGTGATGGCCACCAGTCAGGCTGGGCCGGCTGGCGGGCTGCGCCGGATCCGGCGCAGCCCATGCCTAACGGTCCGCCTACTTCGCGTCCAGCTTGCGGCCGGCGTTCAGCGCGTCCCAGTTCATGATCGCGTTGAACACCAACGTGTAACTGCCGATCGTCTCGCCGCGATACACCGGGTTGTTGGCGAACAACACCACGTGTCCTTTGCCCAACGGGGCGTCGATCACCACCGGGCGCTCGGCGATGTCGCCGCCCCCGTCCAGGAGGCCCGAGACCAGCAGGTTGTGCTGGCCGGCGTATCGCAGAATCACGCGCGGACGCTGATCGGGCGGAATCACGTCGATCGCGTTCCGCATCTGGTCGTCGGTGATGGGCGGCGCCTGCCAGGGTTCCTCGTGCACCTCGGCCGGCGCCTGCTCGTCCGCCGTGAGCGGCGGACGGCCCTGCACGGTCTCCTGATCGTCGGCGGTGCCGCGCCCGGTCTCGCGCTCCGTGCTCTCCGCGCCTAACCGGCGCCGCCGGCCGCGGCCGCCGTAGACGTTGCTCACCCCGAACGTCTCGCCGTCGTCGCTGTACACGGCCAGGCTGTCCGCGATGCCGTACGCGATGGGGCTCGCGGCGTCCACGAGCCGCGTGCGCAACAGCGTGCCCACCACCTCCTGCGACCGCGGATGGTCGCTGCTCACGCCGTTCGTTAGGCCAACCTCCATGGCGAGATCGGCGATGTTCCCGGCGGCGATCAACAGGCCGCCCTTGTTCACGAATGCCTGCAGATGCGCGACGCCTGCGTAGCCGAGTCCCGGGCGGATGTCATCGGTCGAGTCGAGGCGGCCCAAGTTGGGCGTCTCCGCCGTCGTCTTCCACGGCATCGGGTTGCGCCACATCGGCATGCCGGCGATCACCGACGTCGTGCTGTAGCCGCCCGGCGGGAACACGATCACATCGTACTTGGCATTGAGGTCCGCCGTGGCGGCCACGGCCTGCGTGCTGATGTAGTCGTACGGCACGTGCTGCGCATCGAACGCGAGGCGCCACCATCCCTCGGTCTGCGTGCCCTCCCACGGATGCACGATCGCGAGACGCGGCGCGCGTGCCGGGTGCATGGCGACGCTCGGCGCCGCCGGCATCGCGTAGGCCTGAATGCCTAACGACGCGCTCGCTTTCTCGAAATCGTCGCGCGAGATGCCGGACACGATCATCGACCCGCGCGCGAAGTGCCGGCCCGCGGCGTCGAAGGGCGCTTCGGCTACGCGGAAGTCGCCGCTCTTGAGTTGGTACCGCAGCGTGATGAGCGCGTTGTCGCCGGTGTTGTCGATGGCGAACGTCGTGCCTGCGCCGTGCACGCTACCAGGCGCCGCAATGTCACCGGTCACGCGCGTCATGGGCGCACGAAGGACCGTCGTGTCCACCACGCGCACGCACTGTACGTCGAACCCTTCGGGGAAGGTCCAACCCGTGTCATCGTACGGATGCTTCTGCGGATCGTCGGGGGACCAGTACTGATAGTCGAGGATCGCGTCGGCGATGCGCGAGTACGGTTGGTCCATGCGGATGATGTAGCTGCCGGCGGGGAACGTCCGCGACTCGGTGGCGCCCGCTTTGGGCGCCTCCTTGGGCGTCGCCTTGGCGCTGGTGTCGGCGGCGCCGCGTGCACGGCCGCCGCGTTGGGCGCGGCCCGCCGTCGGCGCGGCGTGCCCAACGGGAACCTGCACCGTGAACGGCGCCGTCGCGCGGGACACTTCCACGTGCTGCCGCTGCATCACGCGCAGGAGCTCGGCTTGCGCGCCTAACCGGGAGTCGTCGGCCGGGAGCACGTAGGCCGCGGGACCTTCGGTGTGCGCCTTGAGGATGGAGCGCTTGGCCTTGGTGTAGAAATTTTCGAGGAAGAGTTGGCGGTTTTGGGCGAAGTAGTCGAGCGACACGAGCAGACCGGTCTGTTCGTAGTTGTTGTTGTCGCGGAGCGACCATTTCACGCGCGGCAGCGGCGGATCCTGGCGATACCACGTCTTCGCCGTCTCGTCGGGCGACAACGTGCGCTCGAGCGTCTCCGCGGTTCCACCGTTCCCGAACGTTTCGTACAGGCGGCTGATGCCGTTGTGCAGCGCGGCGATGAACATCAAATAGCCCGGCGACCACGTGTCGAAATCGCCGTGCGCGAACACGCCCGGCATGCCGAACCGCGTCATCTCCTGCACGTTGTTCCAGCCGATCATCTGCCATTCGTTCGTGAGGAGCGGGTCGACCCACGCGTTGTACGGGCCGTCGCCGACGGTGTTGTCGTACATGTACGGCACGGATTCGTGCAGATCGTGCAGCACCTGCGCGTTCCATGCGACATAGGTATTCATCACGTTCTGCGTCAGCTTGAGCGTCACACCCATCGCATCGCGATTGTTGTCGTGCGCCACGTAGTGGCCCCAGTAGATGAGCGGCAGCGGCGTGTCGTTAGGATGCGCCATGTGCCAGCGCACGATGTCGACCAACCGGTCGCGTCCATCGACTTCGACGATCGGCGTGATGAGCGTGATGAGATGGTCGCGGATGTTGGCGATGTAGGGGCTCTCATCCACGGCGAGACGATAGGCGAGCTCCATGAGCGCCGTGGGCGCGCCGGATTCGGTGGAGTGAATCGTGCCCGTGATGTAGTAGACCGGCACGGTGCTCGGGATGAGCTTCGCGGCGATCGAATCGTTCATGCCGATAGTGCGAGGGTCGGCCAGCTTGGCGAGATTCGCTTTATTCTGGTCGAGATTCTTCCAGATCTCTTCCGATGCGATGCCCACCGCGATCATCTCGCGCCCTTCCTCGGTGGTGCCGATCGACCACACGCGTACGCGCGGGCTCGACTTGGCAAGCAGGCGCATGTACTCGTAGACCTGCTTCGAGTACGGCAGATTGTCGCGCGCGCCCGCGATGTCGCCGAGCACGGCTTTGGGCGTGGGAACCGTCTTCGATGCGGGCAGGTAGTTGACCAACGGAGACGTGAAGAACGGCTCGGTGGTGTACTCGCGGATCTTCGCGGTGTAGGCCGAATCGATGGGCTGACTCGGGTCGCGCCCCGGCGTTAGGCCGTGCAGCTCGCCCTGGGCGCGCGCGGGATGGTTTCCGGCGATCGCGGCGATTGTGAACGCGACAATGCATGCGCAGGTTGAACGGCGCGTCATTTCGAGCCTCGGCGAAAAAAACGGAGAGAAAGACCGACGTGCACGACACGGCGCAGGAAATTGTACGCCGGAGCAGCCGGCCGCTAGCGCCGCGTGCGCCTCAGAACGCCGTGCCGAGTGCGAGGTGGATCTGGAATCGGCGGATCCACTGGGTGGGAATGGCGGAGATCGGCGTTCCGGCGAGAATGGCGTCGAGCACCTGCTGCGGATCGCGCACGTCATCGAGCGAGGGGTTGAGCTTGTATCCCACCGACACCCGCACCGCGCCGATCACGGTGCGGTAGTCGACGCCCGCGCCGACCGACGTAAAGAACCGGTCATCGCCGGGCAGCGTGAAGCTGGTCTTGAAGCGTCGATCCGGCGTCCACACGCGGCCGCCATCCATGAACACGTGCGTGCCCCAGTCGTCGCCTAACCCGGGAAACGGCAGGCGCAGCTCGAAGGTGCCGGCGACGCGCGCGAGGCCGCCGATCGGTACGTAGCCCGTCGCGACGGCGGTAGTATCGGTGCCGTGAACGTTGAAGCGCAGGTCCGGAAACTTGGGTCCGAGGAGTTGGGTGCTCCATCCGCGTACGTCGGTCGCGCCGCCGGCCGTGAATGCGACGTCGCGCAACTCGAGAAACTTGAGCGTGGAATCGCTTCCCCCGAGTGTGAGGCTCTTGCCGCGCGGGTAGAGGCGGCCGGCGCTGAACCGGATCGCGATGCCGACGTGCCGGTTGATCGGATGGTACGCCGCGCCGGTGAGATCGAGCCGCGTGTACTCCACGGTGTTGAGCGCGCTCCCGGCGGTGACCTCGACGCTCGGCCGCAGCACGAAACCCTGCCGCGGTGTGGTCACGTTGTCGAGCGTGCCTAACGTACCATTGAACGTGAGCGTGCTGCGCCGGATGGTGGTGCGCAGCGAGTCGAGCAGCGCGTTCTGCGCCAGCAGCGTGAGAAAGTCGATTCGGCCGGACGAGAAATCGCCATTCCGATACCGGAGCACGTGCCGCGACGAGAAGCCGTATTTGAGTGACACCAGAAACACCGGGCCCAACCGATAGAGGAGGGTGGCATCGGACCCCGCGGCCCACGAGCGGTCGCGGAAATCGTCGCGGTACTCGGCGAATGGACTGAGGAGCGCCGAGAGCTCCGGCATGCCCACGTACGGCTGCTTGAGCGTCGCCACGGCGCGCACGAACCGCTCGGGATTCTGATCGGCGGCCAGCCACGCCGTCGAGCTGCCTAACGACAAGGTGAGGGTGCGCGCGTCGTTGGTGAAGTTGCGGTGCATCCAGGCGACCTGCGCCGTGGCGCCGTCCTGCGACGAGTAGCCGGCCTCCCCGGTGATCACGTGGACCGGCTGCTCCGTGACGCCGACTGTGATTGCTACCGCGCTGTCCGGCTGCTGTCCGCGCGCCAGTTCGACGCGCGCCTCGCGAATGATGTCGAGGCCCTGAATGGCACGACGGCCCTTGGACAACTCGGAGGCCGTGTAATAGTTACCCACCCTGAACGGCAGCTCGCGCTCGATCACATGGTCGCTCAACAGGTCGTTGCCGATCACGTCGATGCGTGCGATGCGCGCCACCGGCCCGGAGCGCACGCGGAGCTCGAGCGTCGCCGTGTCGGCGGCGGTATCGATCAGCGTGCGCGACCACACGGTGGCGAACGCGTAGCCGAGGTTGCGCATCGCGGTGCGGGTCCGTCGCTCCGCGGTGGATGCTTCGATGTTGCCGAAGCGATGGTTCACCGCCGGTGCAATGGCTGTGCGCGCCGCGCGGACCACGTTAGGCGGCACCACGATCGCGCGGTCCACGCCCGCACTGTCGCCGGTTTCGATGCGCACGCTGCGCAGCAGCGTCGGCTTGCCTTCATCGATGACGAACACGACGTCGACGACCCGGTCGCTCGTGTCGGGCTTCACCTCGAACCCGACGTCGGTGTGCAAGATGCCGCTCTTGTCGTAGAAGTCGCGAATGCGCACCGCGTCGCGCTCCAGCTCGAGCGGATCGAAGGCCGGCTTGGGCGGCTGCTCGCGACGAAAGAGAAAATCGAGTGTCCGGCCGAACAGCCCTTCCGGTGCCGGCGAGGTGGTCGCGATGTGTTGGCGGAGATCGTCGGCGCTCAACGTGTGGTCGTGGACCCAGTGAAAGTCGATCGACCGCACGCGCGTGCCCGGGGGCAGGATCAGCGGCCCCTGTTGGGCGAACGCGCCGGCCGCGAGAACCGGCGCGGCCGCGAGGGCGAGGACCACCGATCGCACGCGCACCGTCAGTACGAGTAGCGGGAGCGGAGCAGGAATCGCATGTCGGACACGCCGCCTTCGAGGCGCATGAGGAGCCACTTGAACGCGTTGTACTCCACCTGCGCCTCGGGGTACGAGTTCTGATTCGTCAGGTCGGTCGTGGTCTGGCCGAAGCCTAACGGTTGGGCGAACCCGACGTACACGCGCGACGACACGTAGCGCCCGGCGACCAGCGTCGCGCCGTGCACCGCGTCCTGTCTGATCTCGATCACGTCGAGCTGCAGCTTATCCTGTCCGATGCCTTGCACGATGCCCTGCAATTGGTTCACCGCCACCGACGTGCCGGCCTGCATGGCCAGACTCGAAGATCCCGATGAACCGATGCCCAGCCCGAGTCCCGCGCCCTCGGGGTGACCCGTCGCGATGTACGAGATGATGTCCGAATTGCTCATCTGCGGATCGGAGCCAAGCACGAGGCGGATGCGGTCGGGCGTTCCGCTCACGTCGAGGTTGATCGTGACCTCGGCGGCGTTCGGATCGCCCGTCGATGGCACGACGTATTGCGTCTTGATGTCCATGCGCATCCGCTGCGGCGGACCGTTGAACGTGAGCGTGCCTTCGTTCACGGTGAACCGGCGTCCGAACTGCGCCACGAAGCTCCGTCCTTCGACGGGCTCGAGCGTTCCGTACAAGCGGAGCGGACCACGCGGATCTTTGCGCGCTTCCACCGTTCCACTCAACTCGACTTGCAACTGTGGATTGGCTCGGCGGCGCACCCATGCGTCGCGATCCGTGGTCACCTTGAGGTCGAGGGCGAGCTTGTCGAAGAACGTTGTCGCTTGCGTGCCGCCTGGTTCCACCGCTTCTTCGCCGAACCGCGCGGCGATCGACCGCAATTCGGCTTCCGTCAGCGTGACGGGTTGCGTGCTGCCGCCCGAGCCGGTCGCCGAGAGATCGAGCGTGCCGTTGTCGATCGTGAGCGCGCCGGAGAGTGCCGGCGCCTTCGTGGTGCCCTTGAACGCGACGTCGCCCGACGCGGCCACTTGATACGCGGTGGACCACACGGCGCGGAACTTGTGCATCGATGCATGCAGATCGAACTCGCCTAACGTAATCCGGCGCAATACGAGGCCGCCCGTTAGGCGAGCGGTGCCATCGCCGGAGCGCATCGTGGCCGTGTCGATCGCCAGCCGGTCGTCGGCGAGGTGCGCGATGATCGTGCCGCGATCGTAGGTCACGCCCATCGCCGGCAAGCGGAGCAGCAATCCGTGCACCGACATGCGCCCGCTCAGCTGCGGCGCATCGGCTGTGCCGCCCACGCGAGCCTCCATGGTGAGCGCGCCCCTCGTTTGATCGACCACCTGGCCGCTGAGAAACGGCTCGATCGTCTGGAGGTCGAGGTTGGACGACGCGATGCGGAGATCGACCGCGCCGTGCTCGAGCACGGAGATGAGTGCATCGCCTTCGGCGAGCGAAAGCCGGACGGGCACGTATCCCTTGACGGTGAGCGAATGACCGTCGACAGGCGTGACCGCGCCGTCGAGGTCGAGGCGCGCCGACGTCCAGTCGACCACGGCGTGCACCGTGCCTGAATCCGCGTGCGCCTTGGGCAACACGACCACCGCTTCGGCGTGAAGGCGCGGCGCCGCGGCGGTTCCACCGAGCGTCGCCTGGCCCACCAGCTTGGCCCCGGCGAGCGCGTGATAGCCTAACGCACGAGCAAAAGGCGCCAGCGACACCGAATCCACCTGGACCGTGAGGCGCTCGGTGCCCGTTCGCCCAACGGAGCCGTCGATCGCGATGCGCCGGCCGGTGTTCGACGCCAGCACGAAATCCTTGATCGCGTAGTGGGTGCCGTACGAAACCGGCACGGGATGCGCGAGGCGCCAGTGATACTTGTCGTGATTGATTTCGAGCGAGTCGAGCCGCAGCGCACTCTGGATCGAGTCGGGCACGGCGGCGGCGACGAGTCCGGCGGTGGTGCCGTCATCGAGCGTCGTCGCAACCGACACGCGCGCCAGGCTGTCCGCGTATCCGAGCGTCACGTCGAGCGTGCGGGCGGCCATCCCGGCCAGATCGGCATCGGTGGCGCGCACGATGCCTTGCGTACCGGCGAGCCGTCGTAATCCCGGTGCGGCGGCGGTGAGGTCGGCGTCGAGCGCATCCACGCGGTTGGAGTTGTACACCACGCCGCGCGCCCGCGCGACCACGCGCACCTGCGGCGTGTCGGCGGCGCCGGTGACGGAGAGCGCGACGCGCGCGCTGTCGGCGCCGAGCACGTTTATGCCTAACACTTGGGCCACGGGCGTCAGGTCGCGGGTGGCGAGCACGAGCTGCAAATCGGGTGGCGCAGCTCCGTGCGCGTGCGCGGGCGACACGACGGCCGATCCGGTGCCGGTGAGCGTGCCCAGCACGCTGTGCACGTCGAGCGTGTCGATCGCCAGCCGCCCTCCCGTTAGGCGGAGCGCGGCCACGGCCGTGTCGGGCGGCAGCGTGACCGTGTCGGCGTTGGCGAGCATGATCGCCGTGTCGGGCGCGGCCTCGGCCAGCGTCCACCACGCGTGGGCCCGAACGCGGAGGTCGGCTTCGGCGAGGATGCGGTCGAGCGACATGCCGCCCTTGGTCCCGGCGGCAACGAGCCGTCCATCGATTGTGCCGTTGCCGCGTCCGTCCGGTGCCGCGACGCCCGCGGCAACATGGAGCACGCCGCTGTCCAACTTGACGCCTACCTTGACGCTGTCGATCGCGATGCCGCGCACGGTAGATGGCGCGAGCGCGAGCGTGGCCGTCCAGTGGGCCGAGTCCGGATCGAGGCCCGCCACGCGCGCGGTGACGGTGCCGTCGAGATTCGTGGGCAGCTCGGCGCGCCCGGTGAGCGCGGCGAGGTCGAGCCCGCGCACGATGCCGGTGTCGATGGTGAACGACGGCCGCGCATCGAAGGGCCGCGCGCTTCCGCCTAACGCAAGCACGCCGTGCGGCGCGGCGGCGTCGGCGTGCCATGCCGCATCGCCGTTTCGGATGGACGCGGTCACGAGCACGGAATCGATGTGCTGGGTGCCGGCGCGCGACGGGCCGAGGGTGAGACGCGCTTCTCCACGCAACGTTCGGCGCGCGGCGCCGGCACGCCATGTGGCACGGCCGGCGAGCGCGCCGGTCAAGTCGGTCGAGAGCGCGGTGTCGCCGCCTAACCGACCGGCGTCGAGGTGCGCAAACGACGCTCGGCGCACCAGGAGCTCCGGATGGGCGCCGCCGGGCCTGATCGACGCCGCGAGATCCACCGTGCCGGTGTCCAGTGCGGCGGAAGCGCCGAGCGTTGCCGTCCCACCGCGCAATGCAAGCGCGACGTCGGCCTGACGGACGCGGATGGCGCCGTAGATGGATGGTGCGAGGTGGATGCGCGCCTGCGCGACGGCCGTCGCGAACGAGGTGCCGCGACCGGTAGCGCTGAATCGCCCGGTGAATGCGCCCGTGGCCGCGTCGCCCATCACGCGCGACAGGTTCACGTGCGTGAGCGTCCCGTTAGTCACGCGCCATGCGAGCGGCGCGCCGAGCGTCGCATCGCCCGTCGCCGTGGCGGTGCCGCCGGCCATTTCGGCGCGGCCCGCGAACGCGATCCGTTGGGCATGGAGCGTGGCGTGCACGTCGGCCGAGTCGAGTGCGGCGGGGTGCGATCCCACCGTGGCCACATGCGCGACGATGTCGCGGGCACGCGTCGAATCGAACGGCGCCAGCGTCGCGGTCGCCGCGACTCGCCACGGTCGGAGCGTTCCGTTCACCGTGGCGCGGATCAGCCCTCGCGTCATTGTCGCGCGCGCGGTGACGTTGCGCGCGGTGTACGTGCCGTATCGCACCGAGGGCGCGAGATCGAGGCGCGCGGTGCCGTCGGCGGTGCGCAGCGACGCGCCGTGCACACGGAGCGCCAGCGTGCCGGTCACGCTTCCGGTTTCGGTCGCGGCGGCGAGAATCGATTTCAGCTCGACGTTTTCGAGTCGGATGTCGAGTGAGTCCAGCACGTCGGTCGCACCCGTCGTCACAACGCCGCCGATCAGCACGTGTCCACCGCGACCGAATCTGCCAGTTGCCGCGAGCCGCACGGTGTCCGTCGAGCCCTTGGCCTCCACATGCAACGTGGCCGAGTCGTGCGGCGCGAGGCCCGCCACGAGGAGCGAGAGGTCGGCGAAGCGCACCGGTTGGGCATCGAGCACCAGGTCGACATCGTGAATCTGCGGGTGCGCGCTGTCGGCAAGGGCGAGCGATCCGTGCGCCGTAACGAACGTGCCGCCGCCGCGCGCCGCGAATTGCGTGAGCTCGAGGCGTCCCTGGGCGAGCGCACCGGACGCGTCGACCGTGAGGGCAGGGAGCCCCGGGCGCGCGGGCTCCAGCCGCGCGTGCAGCGTGTCGAGCCGCAACGCCAAGGTCGTGCCTAACCGAACGTCGCGTGCCGCCACGTCGAGCGCGTTCAGCACCACCGGTCCGTGGCGGCGGCCGGCCGCGGTGTCCGGTAGCAGAATGGCGGTGAGGGATGCGCGCCGGAGCGCCAACCGCCCGATGGCGAACGACGACGGCGACGCTCCGTTAGGCGGAGGAGCCGGCACCTTCGGCTTGGCGAACGGCGCGAGCAGGTCCCAGGTCCCGTTGCGCTCCTGCGTGGCGGTCACCGTCACGCCCGCTACCTCGAGCGACTCGAGCTCGTGCGCCCGCACGAGGTGGATGAGCGACGCATACCGCGCGCGCACCGTGTCCATCGCGATCGAGGGCGACCGCCCAGCCGGCACCAGCCGCACGCCGGTGAGCGTGAGGCCGCTCCACCAGTCGCCCTCCACCGAGCCCACCGTGATCACCCGGCCGGCAAACGGGTTCGCGAGGCCGAGTAATTTCGACGCCGCCCAGTGCGCGACGCCGCTGTTCTGCAATGCGACCAGCGCCGCTGCGGGCACGACGGCCACGACGATCACGACCGCGGCCAGTACGGCCACGGCGATTCGGCGCGGCAGATGGCCCGAGCGCATGGGTCGGTCCGGTTGTGCGGATGGATCGGATGGGCGTGGCACTTCGGAGGCAAACAAAGCACGGGCCGTGCCAACACCGTGCCTGCGCTAGGTCGCTTCGCAGC
This sequence comes from Gemmatimonadaceae bacterium, assembly GCA_035279625.1. Classification (GTDB taxonomy): domain Bacteria; phylum Gemmatimonadota; class Gemmatimonadetes; order Gemmatimonadales; family Gemmatimonadaceae; genus JADGGM01. Next base: position 12,415 of record DATEHK010000072.1, on the reverse strand, counting down.
TCCGCAGTCGCTTCTCGAAAAACTGCCGCTCGGCCGCGTTGCGCGCCAGGCCGAGCGCCGCCTCGAAGTGCGCGCGCGCCCGATCGCGATCTCCGCGGCGCAGCTCGAGCTCGGCGAACGCAGCGCGGTAGAACGGGTAGTCGGCCAAACGGTCGCTGCCCTCGATGGCGCGGAGCGCGTCGAGTCCCCGCTCCTCGCCGTCTCGTTGGGCGATGGCGACCGCGCGATTGAGCGCGACGACCGGCGACGGATCGAGCGCCGTCAACCGGTCGTACAGCTCGATGATGGTGTCCCAATCGGTGTCGTCCAGCGTCGGCGACTGGACGTGGGCCGCGGCGATCGCCGCCTCGAGATGATAGGTGCTCACCTCGATGCCGCGCGCCGAGCGCTCGAGGAGTAACAATCCGTGCGCGATGAGTTGCGCGTCCCAGGTGGAGCGATCCTGGTCGGCCAGCGCGCTCAGGTGGCCGGCGCCATCGAGCCGTCCGGGCAGGCGCGCCGCGTGGAGGCACATGAGCGCGGCGAGCGCACCCGTGGGCGGCGTGGCGGTGCGCGCGTCGCCTAACAGGAGTTCCGTGAGGCGGATGGCTTCGCGGCACAGGTCGGTACGCACGACGGCGTTCGCCGACACGCTGTGGTAGCCTTCGTTGAACAGGAGATAGAGCGCGCGCTGCACCACCGGGAGCCGCGCCGACACGTCGCCATCCGTCAGGTCGAACAGACGCCGCGAGGTGGCGAGCGAGGCCTTGCCTCGCGCGATCCGTTTCTCCACCGCCGCGCGGCCGGTGAGAAACGCACCCGCGATCTCCTGCGCGCCAAAGCCGCACAGGATGTTGAGCACGAGCGCGATCTGCACGTCCTCGTTGAGCCGCGGATCGCAGCACGAGAACATCATGCGCAATTGTTCGTCGCGAATGATTTCGGTGGCGAAGGCTTCCGCGACCACGGGCGCGAGCGTCCACTCGCTGTCGAACAAGCGCGAGACTTCGGGCGCGAACGTACTCGCCGTGCGTTCGCGGCGGATCACGTCGAGCGCGCGATTCTTGGCCGTCGCCATGAGCCACGCCGACGGATTCTGCGGCACGCCGCGCACCTTCCACACTTCGAGCGCGCGACAGAATGCGTCCTGTACCACATCTTCGGCTAACGCAAGATTGTGCACGCCGAATATGCGGGTGAGGGCGGCGATCATGCGCGCCGATTCGCGCCGGAAGAGATGTTCGTCGAGTTCCACTGAACGTCCTGGGCACACGGCGCGCCGGAGCCGTGCCGAGCCTCCGGCGCGCCGGGTGCAGTTAGTAGTCGATCGCCATGACGGGCCGCACTTCGACCGTGCCGTCGCCTTCGAGGATCGGACATCCCTTGGCGAGCTCGGCAGCCTGAGTGAGGTCGGCCGCCTGAACAACCATGAAACCGGCCACGAGGTCCTTCACCTCGGCGAACGGGCCGTCGGTGATGACCTTCTTCTTGCCGCGCACCGTTTTGCCGCCGTTCTCGAGCGGCTGTCCCCGATTCTTGAGATGGCCCTTCGCGTCCAGCTCGCGCACCCAGCCGAGCCAGCGCTGCATGCTTTGCTGCGCCAGCTCGGGCGTGCCCATCGCGGTGCGCCGTGCTTCCTCCGTCGTGCGGAAGAGATAGATGAAGTCGCTCATCGTTCCGTCTCCCAAGGTCTGTGGTTGGGCCATCGGCAGCCCATGTGGCGCCGCGGCGTCGTGCATGTGATCGACGTTCGGGCGACGCGCAGCCGGACATTTTCTTACGCGCACCCCGGATTCTTCAAGGCAGTCCGCCTCGATTCAGCGCTGGCGCGTGCATCATCGTAATCTGTGTGCGTGCGTTTCCCAGATGCCGACTCTCGGCCTCAATTTCCTCGACTCGAATCCTCGTGTCCATGCGAATCGTGGTTCACCGACTGGCCGCCGTTGCGGCTTTCGTGTCCGTGGGCGCCGCCTCGGCGTCCGCGCAGGGCGGACCGGCGCGCGACACTGCGAACCCGAAGATCACGCAGATGGTCTCTCGCCTAACGTTGGACAAGTACAAAGAAACGGTGAAGGGCCTGGCGCAGTTCGGCGACCGCCGGCAGGGGACGGACCGCAATCGCCAGGCGGTAGACTGGATCGAAGCGCAGCTCAAGAGGTACGGCTGCACGCCGACGCAGCGCATCACGTACGACTATCAGCCGCCGGCGCCGCGCGAGCGTCCCACGCCCGAGCAGCTCGCGGCCTTTCAGCGCGCGCGGGAGCGCGGAGAAGGGCAGGGCGGTTCGCGCATTCGCGGGAACAGGGGCCCAACGGGAGTGAACAACGATTCGCTCACACAGCCCGATCCCGCGCTGCGCGCGCTGGATTCGCAGCCCAGCACGGCGGGCGAGCGCCAGGAAGTGTATTGCACCAAGGTCGGCACGGTGCATCCCGACGAGATGTACATCGTGGGCGGGCACATGGACGGCATCGGCTGGGGCGAAGCGGCGAACGACGACGGCTCGGGCACTGCGTTAGTCATGGAACTGGCGCGCGTGTTCAGCATGCCGGATGTGCACACCGACGTGTCGATCCGGTTCATCCTGTGGAACAACGAGGAGACGGGGCTCAACGGCTCGCGCGCGTACGTGGCCCAGCGCGCCGCGTTGCAGGGCAAGGAGGATCCGGCGGGGTCGGGGAAATACCCCGAGCCCAAGTGGATGGGCATGATCCAGCACGACATGGAGATGTTCGATCACGGCATGCCTAACGCACAGGGCGTGGTGAGCAAGACGCAACGGCCGGAAGCCGATGTCAACATCGAGTTCCAGTCGAAATCCAAGTTCGCCGCACAGTCGGAGCAGCTGGCGTGGGCGTTCCGCGATGCGAACGAGGAGTACGCCACCGACTATCCCGCGGCCGTTGGGCCGCACATGACGAACACCGATTCGGCGCCGTTCCAGGATCTGGTGCCGGCGATCAGCGTCCGGGAGAACGAGCGCGGGATGCAGATCGGCGCGGGATGGGATCCGCAGTGGCACCAGCCCACGGATGTGTTCTCGACGTACAGCGACGACGATTTCCGGTTAGGCTTGAACGCCGCGCAGACAACGTTGGGCGCGGTGGCCACGCTCGCCGGAGCGCGCGTCGGGCCCTGACAGACGGTTCGGGCCGGCGGGTTGGCCCCGCGGCGCCGAGGAGCCGGTGCGTGTTGCGGAATAGACTATCGCCGTCCGAGGCGTCACTCTATCATTTGCGATACCGCCTGCGGCGTAGCCGCTGCGGCGGCAACCCGCAACGATGGGAGTCTGGAAATGGCCCTCGGCATGCCGGCGCGCCGGTTGGTGCTCGGTCTCGGCGTGGTGCTCGTGCTCGCGTTGGTCGCCAACGGCCTGATCGGCGGCATCGACCAACTCAGTCAGGCGACGACGTCGGCCCAGCGCCTCCAATCCTACATGCAGATCGTGCTCGGCGCGTTAGGCATCGTGGTGCCGGTGGCGATCGTCGGCGACTGGGGCGTCGCGCGCGTCATCGCCGGATGCTGGGCAGTCGTCGTCGGCATCACCGGCGGTATCGCACCCGTGGCGTGGGCCGGTGCATCGCGCCTCATCGGAGCGATCGCCGGCCTTGCATCGCTCGTCGTGGCGGTCGGCATCGTGTGGCTCCTGCGTATCGGCGCCGCGCCCCCGGCCGGCGTGAGCGACCCTCTCTCCTGATCTTGCATGCGCAGCCTTGGCCACCTGTTCGACAACAATCGCGCGTGGGCCGCCGACATGGCGCGGCAGGACCGCGACTTCTTCACCCGCCTCGCGGCCCAACAAGCCCCGCAATATCTGTGGATCGGTTGCTCCGATAGCCGCGTCCCCGCCAACCAGATCGTCGGCCTGCTGCCGGGCGAGATGTTCGTCCACCGCAATATCGCCAACGTGGTCGTGCACTCGGATCTCAATTGCCTCTCGGTGATGCAATTCGCCGTGGAGCACCTCAAGGTGCGCCACATCATCGTGTGCGGGCACTACGGATGCGGCGGCGTGAGGGCCGCTCTGCGCGACGACAAGTTAGGCGTGGTGGACAACTGGCTCAGGCACGTGCAGGACGTGCGCTGGAAGCACGATCGGGAGCTCGCCACGCTCGAGAGCGATGACGCGCGGCGCGACCGGCTGGCCGAGCTCAACGTGCTCGAGCAGGTCGCGAACGCGGCGCAGTCAACGGCGGTGCGCGACGCCTGGTCGCGCGGACAAGCGCTCACCGTGCACGGCTGGATCTACGGTCTCAAAGATGGACTGCTGCATGACCTCGGCTCGAGCATCTCCGCCGAGTCGGAGGTACCGGGACGAACGTGAGTAGACCGGGTGCCGCGCCATCGCAAGTGCGCCGCGCGGGACGGTGGCGTGGTTGGATCACGGGGGCGTTCGTCGTCGTCTTGGTCGTGACGAGCCACGACATCGCGACACGCTTGCGGGGCCTGGAGGCATTCAAGGAGGTCTCTCGATCGATGTCGCCGACCTTGATGCCGGGAGATTTTGTGTGGGCGCTCCCAATCCGACACGCCGCCGCCCGCGGTGAGAGGATCATCTTCCGGCACGACGGTCAGTTGCTCGTGTATCGGGTGGAGGGCGTGCCGGGCGACACGCTGGCCATGTCCAGCGGCCGCCTGCTCGTGAACGGCAACGCGCCGTACGAGCCATACGCGACTACCGGCACCACCGATGGCTTCGAGACGGACTTCGCGTGGCAGCGCAAGTTCCTCGCGCCGGGCGTCGACACGACGAAGTACGGACCATCGCTCCACAACTGGGGGCCGCTCGTCGTGTCGGCAGGCGACTATTTCGTGTTAGGCGACAATCGCGACACCAGCTTCGACAGCCGGTACCGGGGCTTCATCGCCGCGTCCGACATCGAGCGTCGGCCGGTCTTCGTCTATATGTCGTTGGACCCCGACCGGCATACGGTGCGGTGGCGTCACCTCGGCCGCATAGCCCACTGAAGCGCGCGCCGGCTTCCGGCGTCGCCTGACTGTCGGCCGCGGTGTTGCCTAACGGACGGACTCAGGGTTCCGGCGACCGCACGCGGTCGCCCGGCGCCAGCGACGCCGGACCCGTGCCCAACAGCGCGATCGTGAGCGCGCCCGCCAGCAACATCAGCTCGAGCTCGATCCCGCGCGGCGAGAAGAATCCGGAGTGCAGTTTCACGAACAGAATCACGATCAACATTTCGATCGACAGCAGGAACGCCGGCCAACGCGCCCATACTCCGAAGAATACCGCGAGCCCGCCAATGAACTCGACGAGAATGGCGACCCACGCCGCGACCGCTGGAAGCGGTATGCCCATGTGCAACATCGCCATGGTGGTGCCGGTGGCTCCGTAGACGAACAGTTTCTGCCCGCCGTGCATCGCGAATACGAGCCCGATCGCGAGACGGATCGGAAGAATTCCCCAGCCGACAGATTCGCGGTTCAGTGAGCCATTCATCGGGCACCTCGGAGTATCGGAACGGTCGAGAACGGTTCCAGCTGTGCTCGCGATGATAGGGCCGGGAACGGCGGTCGGCCAGACTTTATTGCACGACCTTGAGCGCCAAGCTCGCGTTGAGCCCGCCATGCGTGGCGGTCACGTCCGCCGTGCCCGGGGCCAAGGCGTGCGCCGTACCGGCAGGCCCAACGGTGACCACGCTCGAGTCGCTCGTGCTCCACGAGACACTGCTCGACGGGATGTTCTGGATCATGCATCCCGAGCCGCCAATGCCGGGGCCGAGCACGCCTTGCTGCGCGACCAGTGTCAACGAATCGCCCACCGACAGTGTGGATGCTCGACCATTGGCGACGACGAGAAAGATCGAGCCGCCGCACACGCTGTTGGGTGAGAGCGCGGAGGTGCAGGCGGCGCCGACTACGGCGATGCACGCAGCCAGCGCGTACCAACTCCGGATTCGCATGCGTTCGCCTCCCCCGTGCGTGAATAGCGCGGCGCCCACACCACCCGCCCGCTGGCGAATGGATTGACGCCGCACACGCACCGCGCAAGGTCCCGGTGGCCGGCGCTACTCGCTGCGCATTGCGACCAGCGGATCGGCGCGCGATGCGCGGCGCGCCGGGATGACGCACGCGAGGACGGCGACGCCGAGCAGCACGGCCGATACGCCGGCAAACGTGAGTGGATCGGCCGGCGTCACGCCGAAGAGCAGACTGGCAATGAGTCGTGTGAGTGCGAGCGACGCGACGAGGCCAATGGCCACGCCGCCCGCGGCGAGCGCGATCCCCGGGCGCAGCACGTGCGCCATCACGTTCGCACCCGACGCGCCGAGTGCGATCCGGATGCCCAACTCGCGCGACCGCTGGCTCACCGTATACGAGATCACGCCGTAGATGCCGACCGCGGCCAGCACCAGTGCGATGGCCGCGAACGAGGCAATGAGCGACATGTAGAAGCGCGGCCGCGACACGGACAGACTCACCAGCTCGCGCAGCTGGCGCAGGTGGTCGATCGGCAGATCGGGATCGACGGCGCGCATCGCGCCCTGGATTTGGCCCTCCACTGCGTTAGGCGGGCCGCTGGTCCGCACTACTACCGAAAACGTATTCAACGTCGGTTGGTCGATCGGGATGTACACCTCGGCATCAGCCGCGGTCGACAGATTGAAGCGCCGCACATCGCCGACGACGCCGACGACTTCGCCGCCCATGGTCACCTGCGTCGTATCACCGCCGGCCGCGGACGCAGTGTCCTGCGTCCACCCCACCGTGATGCGCTGTCCGACGGGGTTGCGTCCGGCGAAGTACTTCTTGGCGAGGGTTTCATCGATCACCGACACGATGGGCGCACCGCTCCCATCGTGCGGCGAGAAATCGCGCCCGGCGTCGAGCGGGATGCCCATCGTGCGGAAGTAGTCCGGGCTGACGATGGTCACGTACGTGCGCTTGCGCTCCGCGGGCCGCTCCACGGGCGTTCCGACGATGTGCACGCTCGTGCGCATGGTGAAACCGCCTAACGGAAGACCGGCCACGATCGCCGCCGAGCTCACGCCCGGGATCGCGCGCATGTGCGCGAGGATGCCCGACGTGAGCGTGCGCAGCGAATGCCGGTCCGCGTACTTCGCCGGGGGCGCCGAGATGCCGAATGTGAGGACGCGATCGGGGTGGAACCCGGGATTCACCGAGATGAGTCGCGAGAAACTGCGCACGAGCAGTCCGGCCCCGACGAGCAGCAGCATGGCCAACGCCAACTCGCCTACCACCAGCCCGCCGCGGACACGCCGGCTGGCGCGCGAGCCGCTCGATCCGCGCGAGCTCTCCTTGAGCATGGACGTGAGTCTCGCGCGCGCCGCGGCGATCGCCGGCGCCATGCCGAACAACACGCCGGTGCCTAACGCCACCAGCATGGTGAACGCCAGTACGGTGCCGTCCACGCGGACCTCGCCCAACCGCGGCAAGTCGTGCGGTCCAAAGCGCACGAGCAGCGCCACGCCCCACAGCGCGAGGAGCACGCCCAACACGCCGCCCAAGAGCGACACGAGCACGCTCTCCACGAGCACTTGCCGGACGATTTGCCAGCGTCCCGCGCCGAGCGCGGTGCGCACCGCGATTTCGGTCTCGCGTGTGGACGCGCGCACGAGTTGCAAATTCGCCACGTTCGCGCACGCGATGAGGAGCACGAAGCCCACGGCCGCGAGCAGCGTCAGCAACGCGGGGCGGACGTTGCCTACCATCGCGTTCTGCAGCGGCATCACGGTGCCGCTCATGCCGGTGTTCGACTCCGGATACTGGATCTCGAGACGGCGCGTGACGGCCACAACCTCGCGGTTGGCGGCCGCGATCGTGGCGCCGGGCGCAAGGCGTCCGACCATCTCCAGCCAGTGTGAACCGCGCCCATCGGGATTCAGGTCGTCGGCGCTGAAGACGAGCGGCACCCAGATGTCCGGTTGGTCTGGGAACGTGAGCGACGCCGGTGCCACGCCGATGATAGTGCGCGGCGTGCCATCGAGTGTCAGCGTGCGACCGAGCACGCGCGGGTCGGCGCCATAGCGCGTTCGCCAGAGGTGGTCACTGAGGATCGCCACCGCCGCGGCCTGACGTGCGTCTTCGTTAGGCGCAAAGCCGCGGCCGAGCTGCGGCCGAACGCCGATCGCGCGCCAGAAGTCGGCGCCGACGCTGGCCAGCGTGACCTGCACCGGGTCGCCATCGCCGGTGAGATTGGCGGCGGCGTCCGAATACTCGGTCAAAGACGTGAGGGCGGTGAGCTGGCGGCGCAGGTCGAGGTAGTCGAGATCGGACGTGGCGTTCAGCTTGCCGTCCCGCCCCACGGTGGCCACTCGCATGACGCGGTCGGGCGTGCCTAACGGGAGCGGCTCGAGCAGCACGCCGTTGACCACCGAGAACACGGCGGTGAGGGCGCCGATGGCCAACGCGAGCGTGACCGTCGCCACGATGGTGAATCCCGGAGCGCGCACCAGGCGGCGCGCCGCGTACCGAACGTCGTTCGAGAACGCAGACATTGCATCGGTGGTGAAGGGATCCCGGGTCCGGCCGCTGAGCGGAACAAGCTCCTAGGGAAAACACATGCCACGCACGACTACACGCAACCCGTTGGCTCGGCTCGGCTTATCCGATCTCGACGACGTCGAGCGCGCGACCCGGTGTTCACTTTCGGTATCGGGTGTGCGAAAACGAACAGCACGTTGACCCGATCATAGCGATGCTGCATCGTCCGCCTTCGGCCTTGGCGGTGCGACGTTCGGAGCGGAACCCACGCGTTCGACAGGGGAGGGCGTCATGGCGGCGAAGAAACGCGGAAGCACCCGGAAGCGGAAGCCGGCCGCGAAGCGAGCGACCGCCAAGACGAAAGCCAAGCGCGCGTCGTCGGCGAAGCAGACGCGTGGCGCCGTGAAGAAGCCGGCGCGCCGAGCGACGGCCCAACGCAAAGCTCCAGCACGAAAGGCGCCGGCGCGCAAGACGCCTTCGCGCAAGACGCCTTCGCGCAAGACGGCACCGCGCATCATTGCCGTGATGGGCGCCACGGGCTCGCAGGGCGGCGGACTCGTGCGCGCGATTCTCGCCGACCCCAAGGGCGGCTTCGCGGCGCGCGCGATCACGCGCGACCCGGATTCGCCCAAGGCGCGCGAGCTGGCGCGGTTAGGCGCGGAAGTCGTGGCCGCCGAGCCGGGGGACCGCGCGAGCCTGGAGCGCGCGTTCGCCGGCGCGCACGGCGCGTATTGCGTGTCGTTCTTCTGGGCGCACATGTCGCCGGAGCGCGAGAAGGCGGAGGCGAGCGCCATGGCGCAGGCGGCCAAGCGGGCCGGCGTCGCGCACGCGATCTGGTCGACGCTCGAGGACACGCGGCAGTTCGTTCCGTTAGGCGACAACCGCATCCCGACGCTGCTCAGCCACTACAAGGTGCCGCACTTCGACGCCAAGGCCGAAGCCGACGCCTACTTCGCGACCTTGGGCGTTCCGACGACGTATCTCATCACGTCGTTCTACTGGGATAACTTCATCCACTTCGGCCTGGGCCCCAAGCCCGGCGCCGACGGCGTGCTCGATCTGGCGCTGCCCATGGCGACGGCCCAGCTGTGCGGCATCGCGGCCGAAGACATCGGCAAGTGCGCCTACGGCATCTTCACGCGCGGCGCGCCCTACATCGGCCGGCGCGTCGGCATCGCCGGCGGCTGCCTCACCGGCCTGCAGATGGCGGCATCGCTCGGCAAAGCGTTAGGCAAATCCATTCGCTACGTGGCGGTGCCGCCCGACGTCTACCGCCGGTTCGGCTTCCCGGGCGCCGAAGAGCTGGGGAACATGTTCCAGATCGACGCCGAGTTCGCGGACCGCTTCATGGACGCGCGCGATCTTCGCGAAGCGCGGTCGCTCAACCCGGCGCTGCTCACGTTCGACGCCTGGGCGCAGAAGCACAAGGCCGAGATCCCGACCGCCTAACGCGACAGCCCCGGCGGCGTTCCGGCCGCGGACGCCGCGTCGGCCCGGGTGCGCCGCGAGCGGAACCAGGCGTAGACCGGCACGCCTAACGCAAGGAACACCAGCGCCGCCACGGCCTGCGCCGGCTCGGTGGCCACCGTGTTGCCGATCATCCACGTGGTGCCCAACACGTAGGCCAACGGCACCAGCGGGTATCCCGTCACGCGATACGGCCGCGGCCGGCCGGGCTGCGTCGCGCGCAGCCGGAACACCGCGACCGTGGTGAGCGCGAAGAAGATCATGAAGCCGAACACCGCGAGGTCGCTCAACTGGTCGTACGTGCCCGACGTCGCGAGCACCGAGCCCCAGGCCGCGAACGCGGCGATCGCCCAGCCCGGCGCGTGCGACCGGCGCGTCACGCGGCCGAAGATCGGGAAGAATTGCCGCGTCCGCGCCATCGCGAACAGCACGCGCGAGTTCGAGAGGAGCCCGCCATTCAACGTGCCTAACGTGGCGATCACGAACACCAGTGCCGCCAGCTTGGTGGCGTCCGACGTGAGGAAGCTGCCCACCGCGAGCGCCGCCACCGCCGGCGCGCCGCGGTGCACGGTCGAGTTGGCCGCGGCGACCGCCGCGGCCGGGAGCGCGTAGAAATACGCCGCGTTGATGGCCAGATAGAGCACGATCACGATGGCCGTGCCGCCGATGAGCGCGCGCGGCACGTTGCGCTCCGGATTGCGAATCTCGCCCGCCGCCATCGGCAGGTACGACCACCCGCTGTATGCCCACACCGCACCCACCAGTGCCGCGCCGAACGCCGATGCCGTGATCGCACCGCCCGGCGCATGTTGGGCGAAATGCGCCCACGACCCGTTGCGCGCCGCGGCGAATGCGCCGGCGACGATGCCCAACGCGGCGAGCACCTTGATCGTCGCCAGCGCCACCTGCAGCTTGCCGCCCGCCCGAACGCCGGCGCAATTGATCGCCGCCAGCACGGCAATCGGCACGATCGCCACCAGTTGCGGCGCCCCGAACGTCCAGTGCACCGGCGCGCCGAAGAGCGTGCCGCTCGCCCGCACCCACTCGCCGCCTAACGGAACGAGCGGCCTCACGAACGTCGCGAACGAGACGCCGAGCGCCGCCATCGACGCGCTGCCGGCCGTGAAGCGCACCCAGCCGTACAGGAACGCCACCGCGTCGCCGAACGCCGCGCGCAGAAACACGTACTCCCCGCCCGGTTCCGGGATCATCGCGCCTAACTCTGCGTAGGACAGCGCGCCGAACATGGTCAGGATGCCGGCCGCCAGCCACGCCGCGAGCACCGCCCACGGACTGCCCAGGAGCTGCGTCATCACCGCCGCCTTGAGCAGCACGCCGGTGCCGACCATCGTCCCCACGACTAACGAAATCGAGTCGAGCAGCGAAAGCCGCCGGATCAGCCTGCCCCCGCTCGGCCCCTCGCCGCTCTCGCGGCCGGCGGAGCTCGGAGCCGCCGCCGACGTCATGGCGCGCGTATGACCGTGGCGCTAACGAGGTGGTCCAATCGCGGGTAATTCCGGTCCAGATACGCATTGCCGCCTTCGAACACCGGGCCCTGTTTTCCGTCGCGCATCCCGCCGCCTGACGTCTCGCCGTATTCGGCGTTGAGCGCATCGACGATATCCATCCCGCGCACCACGACGCCAATCGGCGAAAATCCTTGCGCATCGAGCTGCACGTTGTCGCGCAGATTGATGTAAATCTGCGTCGTGCGCGTGTCCGGGCCGGTCATCGCATACGCCACCACGCCGCGCATGTTGCCATGGCGCACGCTGTCATCGGGAAAGCGTGCATCGCGCCACCGTTGGGCCGTGACCGGATCGCCCGCGATGCCGAACTGCACGATGTATCCCGCGCGCACGCGATAGAACCGCGAGTCGTCGAAAAATCCCGACTGCACCAGGTGATAGAATCGGTCCGCGCCTCGGGGCGACCAGTCGCGATGCACGTCGATCACGAACGCGCCCTTCGTCGTCTCGATGCGCGCGAGGAATTGTCGCGGCGCGCGCGTCGACCAGAAGGCGCTGGACGGATCGCGGAGCGCGTCGTGTGCCATTGCGGATGTCGCCGCGTTGGGCGACGCGCCGCTCGATCCATGACAGGCCGCCGCGGCGATGCACGCCGCGCCGAGCGCGAGCGCGCGAATATGTCGTCCGAGAATCGGCACGACACATGATGCAGCGTCATCGAGCGCGGTGTCCAGTCGGTCCCCACGGATTGACACGGCGATTCCAGAACACCCGTGGGGAGCTTCCTCGCTCGATTTGAAACGGATCAAATCTGAAACGCACGGAAAAATCGGATCGCTCGGCTGCCGCGGTGAGCACGACGCACCATTGCACGCATAGTTGTTCTGTTTTTCAAAAACGGGTCTTCCGCGAATTTCGGGATTCGGCGCGACAATCGGCGGGATCGCTCCGCGTGCGTGAGTAAAGGCGGGGGCCGAGTGACTACGCCATTGAACGCGGACAACGGCGACCACTGCCGGATCGAGTCGATCCGCTCCGCG
>DATEHK010000071.1:0-12167 GCA_035279625.1 Gemmatimonadaceae bacterium | reverse complement strand
TGTCGCTGCTCGAGCACCAGCCGCGACACGGCTACGATTTGAGCAAGCTCATCGCCTCCCGCTCGCGCGGCGTCCTCACCTTCCACGTCGCGTCGCTCTACCCGCTCCTCTATCGCATGGAAGCCCGCGGCTGGATCCGCGGCCGCTGGGTCGAAAGAGCCGGCGAACGCCGCCGCCGCTACTACCGCATCAGCGCCGAGGGAGCACGAATTCTGGATGCCCAACGCAAGAGCTGGCGCGAGTTCGTCGCCGCCGTGACCTCGATCGCCGAGACACGCCATGCGTGACTGGCGTAGTGAGATCCGCGCGCGGCTGGAGCAGCTCGCACTCTCCTCGGGCGACGAAGCCGATCTCGTAGAGGAACTGGCGCAGCATCTCGAGGAGGAGTTCGCCGACCTCGCGCCGCGGGTAGGCGCCGCCCAAGCCGAACACCAACTGCTCGAGCGCCTCGCGCCGGACACGCTGCGCGACGTGGTGCGCGCGCGCCGCGCCGCGCGGGCCGAACGGCCCGAGCGGCCGGCCGAGCGCGGATTCTCCCTTGCCGTACTCGCGCAACGCGTCGCGTGGGACGTGCGATACGCCGTCCGTCGGTCCCGCCGCCGCACCGGATTCACGATTGTCGCCGTCGTGTCACTTGCGTTAGGCATCGGCGCCAATACGGCCATCTTCAGCCTCGTCGATGCCATCCTGCTGCGCCGCCCGCCGGTGCCGCACCGCGAACAGGTCGCCCAGATCTTCCTGCGCCAACCGTCGTTCCCGTACGCGCCGTTCTCCTATCCCGACTACGTCTCGCTGCGCAATGCCTCGCGCGGACTCTTCTCGCAGGTCTCGATCGCCGAGTACTTTCCGGTCCCGCGGGACCTGGGCGATCGCGAGGAGACCCTGTTCGGCGAGCTCGTCAACGGCGACTACTTCCCGCTCCTCGGCCTAACGCCGCAGGTCGGGCGCCTGTTGGGCCCGGAAGACGACATCGCGAACGGCGCGCACGCTGTCGTCGTGCTCTCGAGCGACTACTGGCATCGCGCGTTCGCCGCCGATCCGGGCGTCGTGGGCCATCAGATCCGGCTCGCCGGCCGCGACTACACCATAGTCGGCGTGGCGCCCATGGGTTATGCGGGCACGATGCCGGGCATTACGCCCGCGCTCTTCGCTCCGATTCGAATGATCGGGCAGCTCGAGTCGAGCTCCTCCGACCAGCTCTCGTATCGCAACGACCACAGCCTCTTCATGAAGGTCCGTCTCGCGCCCGGCGTCTCCATGGCGCGCGCGCGTGCGTTTGCCGCATCATACACGGCGGACATGATGCGGCAGTTCCCGCGGTGGTGGCCGAGCTCGTCGGAGACGTACGTCGTGCCCGAGACCGAGATCGCAGTCAGCCCGATGCTCGACGGCATCGTAGTGCCGGCGGTCGCATCGCTGGTGGTGGTCGTAGCCCTCGTGCTGCTGGTCGCGTGCGCCAACCTCGCCAGCTTCTTGCTGGCTCAGGCGCGCGACCGCCAGCGCGAGATCGCCATCCGCATCGCGCTCGGCGCGAGCCGGTGGTCACTCGTTAGGCAGCTGGTGGTGGAGGCGCTCGTGCTCGCCGTGTTGGGCGGCGCGGCCGGGCTCCTCCTGTCGCGGATCGCGTTGAGCGCCTTGTTGCACGCCGACTTGCCGCTGCCGTTTCCGATGAGCTTCGACGTGAGCCTGGATGGCCGGGTGCTGGCATTCACGTTGGCGGCGGCCGGCGCGGCCGCCCTCCTCGTGGGCGTGCTGCCGGCCCTCCAGGCCACGCGGCCTAACGTAGTCGAGGTCATCAAGAGCGAGAATACGGGCGGCGGCCCGGCGCGCCGCGTGACGATGCGCGGCACGCTCGTCGCCGGCGAAATCGCGGTCTCGCTCGTGCTGCTCATCACGGCCGGACTGTTCCTCCGCAGTCTCCAGGAGCGCGAACACATCGACCCTGGATTCGGGCGCGCGCCGGCGGGCGTGGTCTGGCTCGGGTTCCCGTCCGGTAACAATGCGGGCCCGCGACAGCTGCTTCTGATCGACGACATCGAAACGCGCATGCGTCGCATTCCGGGCGTGACGGCTGTGGGCGTCATCGACAACATGCTGCTCTCGGTCACGAACACGCAGGACGGCGAGATAAACGTGTCCGGCCTCGTGCCGCCCAAAGGGGAGCCGGGCTTCGACGTCGACTACGCCGCCGTCGATTCGGGGCTGTTCTCCGCCGCCGGCGTGAGCCTTCTGCGCGGGCGCGGCATCGCGTCGTCGGACAACCCGGCGTCGGCCCGCGTCGCCGTGATCAACGAGGTGATGGCGCAGCAATTCTGGCCCGGTGCGGATCCGTTGGGCCGCACGTTCCGGCGGGATTCCAGCACGTATCTCGTCGTCGGCGTGACGAAGACGACCAGGGTGCGGTCGTTAGGCGAACAGCCGCGGCCGTTCTTCTTCGAGTCGTTCGCCCAGAACCCGACCACGTACGCGACTGTGGTCGCGCAAACTACCGCCGGCCATGATGCCGACGCCATCACGGCTCAAATGATCGGCACGCTGCGCGACGTCGACCCGTCGATGCCCGTGCTGCAGGGCACGACGATGGCGCGGCACCTGAGCGCCATGATGCTGCCGACACGGCTTGGCGCCATGGCGTTCGGATTGTTCGCCGCGTTGGCGCTGTTGCTGGCAATGATCGGCGTCTACGGCGTCGTCAGCTATGCGGTCGCGAGCCGCGCACGCGAGGTCGGCATCCGGATGGCGCTGGGAGCCGCGCCTAACGAAGTGGTGCGCCTGCTCATGCGGGAAGGACTCGCGATGGTCGGCGTCGGCGGCGCAATCGGGTTGCTCTTTGCGTTCGCGGTGACGCGGGTGCTGCGGAATCTCCTCTCGGGCGTGAACGCGGCGGATCCGCTCGCGTTCGTCATCGCGCCGGCGCTGCTGCTCTTGGTGGGCGTCGCTGCCGCGCTCATTCCGGCGCGCCGATCGGCGCGGACCGACCCGGTACGGGTACTGCGCACCCAATAGAGGGAAACGCGACGCTGTCGCGTCGCTTGGGGAATAGGGAAAAGGGAAAGGGAACCAGCCGCGTTGGACAGTTCCCTTTCCCCGTTCCCTATTCCCCAAGCGACCCGCAAGGGTCGCGCTTCCCTCGCCGTAAGGGTCGCGCTTCCCCTCCTACTCGATTTCCGCTGCCTCCTTCCGCGGCGGCTCGGCCGTCGATGGTACGATCTCCTTTTGGCCGGCTCCCTTGAGCATCGAATTAATGTGCGCGAGGCCCGAGTCGAGCGTTTCCTTGAGGGCGTTCAGCTGATGGTCGAGCTGGCCCGACAACAGCGTGAACACCGCGTAGTCCTGCGCCGCGGGACGCGCGTCGGCGCTGCCGATCGAGCCGCCTAACGCAGCGATCTTGTTGTTGATCCGGATCGGGAAGTTGAGCGGATCCTCGCTCGCCCGATTGTGCACCTGGTAGATCGCGGCCTCGATCGTGTCGAGCTTCGCCTTGAGTCGGCCCGCGGCGTCGGCGAAACCGTTAGGCGCCGAAGCACTGCGTTGGTCGATCTGCCATTCCACGTTCCGGATGGTGCGCACGGCGTTGTTGGCCGCCGAGAGCCGATCGCGCACCTTGATCAGCAGGGCGAACTGCTCGGCGAGGTCGGCCTGCGTCGCGTGCACGCGCGGATCCTTCTTCAGCACGAACGACTGCGTTTGCGACTGGCCGTTCGTCGTTAGGCGAACGGCGTACGTGCCGGGAAGGGCGACCGGACCGGCGGTCGATCCGGCCCACATGATGAGATTGTCGAACGACACCGCGTCCGGATACCGAAGGTTCCACGCGAACATGTTGAGCCCGGCCTTGTTCGCCACGCGCGGCTTCGCCCCGCGGCGCGGACCCTCGGCGCCGGGCGGCACCTTGCCGTTGTTCGCCTTCTTGATGCTGTCGGTGCGCACGCTGTCGGCAATGCCGGCCGAGTCCAGCTCGCTCGTGAACGACTGGATCACCGTCCCTTTCGCATCCAGGAAGTCGAGCGTCACTTTCTGGTTAGGCGTGGACAGCGAGTAGTACACCACCGCGCCGCTCGGCGGATTGCGACCTTCCGGATGCTGGCGCCCGCCGCCCCCGCCGAATCCGCCGCCCCAGTTGACGCGATACGCCGCGCGCGGCTTGAACAGATGCATCGGCGCCGACGCGATCGCGGGCGTCAGCTGCCGGAGCGCCGAGAGATCATCCAGGATATAGAACGAACGTCCGTGCGTCGCAGCGACGAGATCGCTCTGCGTGATCTCGAGATCGTGCACCGGCACGGGCGGCAGGTTGAGTTGCAACGACTGCCAATGCGATCCGTCGTCGAAGCTCACCCACACACCGCGCTCCGTGCCCGCGTACAGCAGGCCGCGACGCTCGGGATCCTCGCGAATCACGCGCGTGAATTGCGTGCGGTCGATGCCGGCGTCGATGCGCGTCCACGTCTTTCCGTAGTCCGACGTCTTGTACAGGTACGGCGCATCGTCGTCCAACTGATAGCGGTTGGCGGCGACGTACGCGGTGCCGGCGCCGAAGTGCGACGCATCGATGATCGAGATGCGCGTGAATGGCGGCAGATCTTTCGGCGTGATGTTGGACCACGTCTTCCCGTTGTCGCGGGTGATGTAAATCATCCCATCATCGGATCCCGTCCAAATGACGCCCTTGGTGACGGGCGACTCGGCGATCGCGAAGATCGTGGCGTAATACTCGACCGACGTCTGGTCCTTGGTGATCGGTCCGCCGGACGCGCCTAACGTCGACGGGTCGTGACGCGTGAGGTCTGGACTCGCTATTTCCCAGCTCTGCCCGCCGTTGTGCGTGCGGAACAGCACCTGCGATCCCATGTACAGCGTGTTCGGATCGTGCGGCGAGATGAGAATCGGGAACGTCCACTGGAACCGGTACTTCAGGTCTTCGGCCGAGTGGCCCATCGGGTTGTCGGGCCACGGGATGATGTCGCGCTGTTGTCCGTTCTTCAGGTCGAGCCGCGACAGGTACGCGTAGCTGCCCGCGTACACGATGTTGGTGCTGTCGGGTCTAACCTGGATGTAGCCCGATTCGCCGCCGCCCGCGTCGTGCCACTCGCTCATCGGGATGCTGCCCGGCCACCGGCTGGGTCCGCAGAGGGTCGAGTTGTCCTGCTGCGCGCCGCACACGCGGTACGGGAAGTCGGTGGTGGTGGTGACGTGATAGAACTGCGCCGTCGCGAAGTCCTCGTCGGTCCACGACGTGCCGCCATCGAAGGTCACCGTGGCGCCGCCGTCGTTGGACTCGATCATGCGCTTCGGGTCGTTAGGCGCAATCCACAGGTCGTGGTTGTCGCCGTGCGGCACGGTGATCGGCTTGAACGTCTTCCCGCCGTCGGTGGACCTGAAGAAGGACACGTTCACCACGTACAGCGTGTTCGCGTCCTTGGGGTCGGCGAAGATGCACGAGTAGTACCACGCGCGCTGGCGCAGCTTGCGTTCCTGATTGGTGCGCGTCCACGTCGCGCCGCCATCGTCGGAGCGGAACACGCCGCCCGAATCCGATTCGACGATCGCGTACACGCGTTGCGGATTGGCGGGGGAAACGGTGATGCCGATGTCGCCGACGATGCCCGACGGCAATCCGGGATTGTGCGTGAGCTCGGTCCAGTGCTCGCCGCCGTCCGTGGTCTTGAAGATTCCGCTTCCCGCGCCGCCGCTCACGAGGAGCCACGGCTTGCGGCCGGCCTGCCACATCGCGGCGTACAGCGTGTTGGGATCGTTCGGATCCATGGCCAGGTCGCTGACGCCGGTGGAATCGTTGCGGAACAGCACCTTGCGCCACGTCTTGCCGCCGTCGGTGGTCTTGAACACGCCGCGGTCCGCGTTAGGCGCCCACACGTGGCCTAACGCACCGACGTACACGACGTCGGGGTTGTGCGGGTCGACGATGACGCGCGAGATCTGTCTGGTGTCCGTCAGGCCCATGGACGTCCACGTCTTGCCGTCGTCGGTCGTCTTCCACACGCCGTCGCCGTGCGACACGTTGCCGCGGATGTCGAACTCGCCCCCGCCCACGTACACGATGTCGGGGTTCGATTCGCTCACGCCGATCGCGCCGATCGTGCCGCCGAAATACTTGTCGGTGGCAGGCTCCCAGTTGGCGCCGCCGTCGGTCGTCTTGAACACGCCGCCGCCGGTGGTGCCCATCCAGAACTCGTACGGTCGCGCCGCGGACCCGGCCACAGCCACCGACCGGCCTCCGCGATACGGTCCGATCTCGCGCCACGAGAGCGCGTGGAACATCGACGTGTCGTATGCCGTCGACTGGGAGAACGACGGCGCAGCGTGAAGGAGCAGCGCGACCAGCGCCGCCGCCGACAAGCGTGCATAGCTCACGGGAGACCTCGGTTTGATGGGATCGTGAGAGCGATTCTAGGGCAGGGACCAACGACAGGGAAGCGGGCGAACGGGGAACCGCTACGCTTAGGGAATAGGGAAAAGGGAAAGGGGCGTCGCGATCTCCGACCGCACCCCGTTCCCGTTTCCCTATTCCCAAAGCGCAACCACTTTCCTAGAAGAGCGCTGTCTGCTGCGCTTCCCGGGTTTCCAGGTCTATGGCTTCCGCCCGCGCCAGCGTTTCGAGCGCTTCCTTCAAGCGAGACGCCGAGCCGTGGCGTTCGGCCAGGGTGATCACCATGCGGAGGGCGAAGAGCGGCGAGCCCGACATGGGAGCCGACTCGGTGGACGTCTCCAGCTCGAGAATGTTGCCGCCGTTGGCGCGCACGACGTCCGTGATGGCGTGGATGATCCCCTCGTGATCCATGGCGCTGGCGGTCACGACCCAGGTCGGCGGCGGCTGTACCTGCGGCGTAACTGGCGTGTTCTCGGGGATACGTCGCACGGTTGCGCGCAAACCGGTCTCGCTCTCGAGCGTCGCGACTCCGCTCTCGATCTCGGCGATTTGCGACGACGAACCCGAAATCAAGAACATGAGTCCGGCGAATCCGCCCAACACGATCACGCGGCTGTCGTCAATGTTGCATCCGCGTTCGGCGATGAATCCGCTGAGCTCGGCCACCAGGCCTGGACGGTCTTGTTCGGTCGCGAACAGTATGAGTCGCTCGCGTGTGGTCATGCGACAATTCTCCGGAAGCGGGCTGTTCACCAAGGGTACAGCGCGCAAGTTCAGGGCGCCCTGACCGAACGGCCGGGGTCTGGACGGCGACCGGCGCCGGGCGAAACTGTTACGGCCGGCCAAGCTTGACGGCGCGCGCACCCGCGCGTTCCCTTGTTCGGAGCGACCTCTCGAACCCCTCTGACCATTGCTCGTGCGCCGATTCCTGTTTACTGCGTTGGTCTTGGCCGGGTGCGGTGCGCCCGACACCAAGAAGCCGACCCCGCCGCCCAAGCCGTTCGTACCGCCGACGCGCGCTGCCAGCGCGAGCGGGTTCGCACGGCCCGTCGCGGCGCGGTACGATTCGGCCGACGACGTGTTCTTCGTGTCCAACCTGGGCGCGGACTCCGCCGGCGCGCACGACGCATTCATCAGCCGCGTGCATCCGGACGGGAGCATCGACTCGTTGCGCTTCATCGACAACGGACGCGGGGGCGCCGAGCTCGATGCGCCGCGCGGGCTCGCATTGTTAGGCGACACGCTGTGGGTGGTGGACCGCGACGCGGTGCGGGCGTTCGACGCCCGCACCGGCGCGCCGGGCCCTTCCGTTAGTCTCGCGTCGCGCCACCCCGTTGGACTCGCCGGCATCGCGGTGGGTCCCGATGGCGCGCTCTACATCACCGACCGCGGGCTGCGCGATCCCGCGCAACCGTCCAGTCATCCGTCAAAGAGCGATCGCATATTTCGCATCGGCCGCGACCACGCGGTCACGGTGGCGCTGGCGAGCGATTCGCTGCAGCGTCCCAGCGGCATCGCGTGGGACCGGCGCGCCAAACGATTCGTGATCGTGTCGTTCGGCGCCGGCACCATTCTGTCGTGGCGTCCGGGCGATGCCCAACCGCGCGTGATCGGATACAATCGCGGCCAGATGGATGGCGTGGCGATCCTTCCCGATGGCCGGCTGCTCGTGACGAGCTGGAAGGACTCGACGCTCACGATCCGCGACGCCGACAAGCTGACGTCGATTACCGGATTCCCCCACGCCGCGCACCTGGGCGTCGACACGCGACGCAACCGCGTCGCGGTGCCGCTCCCGACCAGGAATCGCGTCGATATTTGGGCGATTCCTCCGGCGGCCCCATGACCCATGCCTAACTGACGATGCCTGAACGACCGTTTCGTCTCGCGCTGTTCGTGCTCTGCGTCGCCGCTGGTGCGTGCGGCCGGCAGCGCGCGCCGGTGTCCCGCGATGTCAACGGCCCGGACGATGCGCATCGGAGACTACCCACCGGCGTGTCGCTCGATCCCGCGGGCACGGCGACGCCGGTGGGGCAGATGCCGCTCTCGATGGCGCTCTCGCCCGACGGATCGCGCGTCGTGCTGCTGCTCGCGGGATGGCGCGAGCAGGGCATCCAGGTGATCGACCGCGCGAGCGGACGCGTGGTGCAGACGCTCGCCCAACCATCGGCCTTCGTGGGACTCGCGTTCGCGCCCGACGGTCGGGCGCTCTACGTGTCGGGCGGCGACGGTGATCTGGTGTACCGCTACGCCTGGCAGGGCGACACCGCGGTGCTCGCCGACAGCGTCGCGTTAGGCCCGCACCCGGCGCGCGGCCAGGACGGCGTGCGGTATCCGGCCGGCCTCGCGTTTGCGCCTAACGGAAAGTCGCTCTACGTGGCCGAGAATCTGAGCGACTCGCTGGCGGTGGTCGACGTGGCCACGGGCACCGTGTCGCAGCGGCTGCCCTCGGGACGATACCCGTACGCGGTGACGGTCACCCCCGACGACGCGGTGTACGTGTCGTCGTGGGGCGCGAGCACGGTGTGGGCGTATGCGCCTAACCAGGGGCGGCTCGCGGTCGCCGACAGCATTCCGGTGGCCCGGCATCCCTCGGCGATGGTCGCGAGCCGCGACGGCACACGTCTCTACGTGGTTTCGGCCACCACCGATCGGGTGGCGGTGATCGACACGCGCCGCCGCGCCGTGATCGCCGAGCTGCGCGACCCGCCGCCGGCCGGCCCGTCGGAAGGCAGCACGCCGAACGCAGTGGCGTTGTCGCCCGACGGCTCGCACCTGTTCGCCGCCGAAGCCGACGCGAACGCCGTGGCGGTGTTCGACCTCGCGTCCGATTCCGCCGCCGCCGATTCGGGACGCGGCGCGCTGGCCGGACGCATCCCCGTCGAGTGGTATCCGTCGGCCATTCTCGCCGCCGACGACACGATCCTCGTCGCCAACGGCAAAGGCGTGGGCACGGCAGCGAATCCGGGCGGTCCGACGCCCGTGCGGTCGGCCTTCCAGGTGCCTAACAAGTATACGTTGGGCCAGCTCACCGGTACGTTGTCCACCATCGTGCTGGCCGACGCATCGCGCGGCACCCTCGCGCCCTTCACCGCGCGCGTGTCGCGCGCCAACCGCTGGGACGAGCCCGCGTCGGCGCGCGGCGCGGGCCGCTACCCGCCGTTCACCCACGTCATCTACATCATCAAGGAAAACCGCACGTACGATCAGGTGTTGGGCGACCTCGCGCAGGCCGACGGCGATACGTCGCTGCTCTTCTTCCCGCGCCCGGTCTCGCCTAACCATCACGCGCTCGCCGAGCGATTCGGCATCTTCGACCGGTTCTTCACGAACGCCGAGGTGAGCGCGCAGGGGCACAACTGGTCGACGGGCGCGTACTCGAGCGACTATGTCGAGAAGACGGTCACCTCCAACTACTCGGAGCGCCGGCCGTACTACGACTACGAAGGCACGAACCGCGACAAGCTGACCGATGACGACGTCGCCTCGCCGTCCACCGGATACCTGTGGGATCTCGCCCAACGGAGCGGCATCACGTTCCGGAACTACGGCGAGTTCGTGGTGAGCAATCGCGATCTCACCGGCCGCAACGATCTCCCCGAATCGTATCGAGGCGACAAACCGTTCCTGGCTGCGCACACCGATTCGCTCTATCCCGGATTCGACCTCGCGATCGAAGATCAGACGCGCGTCGATCGGTGGCTCGACGAGTTCCACCAGGACGAGCGCTCCGGCGATCTCCCGAGCCTCGAGATCGTTCGTCTGCCGAACGACCACACGTCGGGCGCGCGGGTCGGCGCGCCGAGTCCGCGAGCGGCGTTCGCGGACAACGACCTCGCCCTGGGCCGCTTGGTGGACGCCCTCTCGCGCTCGCGCTTCTGGGGCAGTACCGTTGTGTTCGTCGTGGAAGACGACGCGCAGAATGGTCCGGATCACGTAGATTCGCACCGCGCGCCGTTTTTCATGATCAGCGCGTACAGTCACGCCGGTGTCGTGCACCGGTTCGTGAACACCACGGATGTGATCGCCACAATAGCCGACATTCTGCACCTCGGTTCCCTATCGCAATTCGACTACTACGGCCGCCCGCTCCGGGGATTGTTCACCGAGACGCCCGATCGCACGCCGTATGTGGCGCAGACTCCGGCACAGCGTCTCGATGATCGCAACCCGCCCTCGGGGCCGGGCGCGAAGGCGTCGGCTCGACTCAACCTCGAATTGGAGGATGAGTCGGACGACAACCTGTTCAATCACATTTTGTGGGAAGCGCTCAAGGGACCCTCGGTGCCGTATCCGGGCACGACGCATCGGGGCATGGCCAAAGGCGTGTTGACCTACTGAAGTTGCGCCGTTTGCTGTACCCTTTCTCGATTCTGCCGCTGACCATCCTCGTCGTCATCGTCCGCAACCCAGCGACTCCTCTTTTGCGCTCATGACGCCCGCCCGCTGGCTTCTCGCGATCGTGTCGTTTGCCGCGGCGATCGGGGTCTCGCTGTACATGGTGTTCGTCAACGCGCCGGCATCGGATCACACGGTGTCGGTGAGTCTGGCGACGCACGGTGTGTTGTTGGCGGTGGCACTCCTGGAGTTGTGCGCGCGCGGCGCGAAGGTGCGATTGAGCGCCGCATCGCTTCGCATCCCGATGACCTTCCGCGTTGCGTTGCGCGCGAGCGCGGGCGGAGACTTCGGCGCGGCGATCACGCCCGCGCGTACGGGGGCGGAGCCGGCGCGCTTCCTCATCATGACGGAAGCGGGGATGTCCTCGGCGCACATCATCCTCGTGATTTACGCCGAGTTGTTCCTGGAGATGATTTCGCTGGCGATGGTGGCCATCGCGATGTTTTTCACGTTCCGCGGCTCGGGGGCCATCATCACCGGGATGGCGAGCCTGGTGGCGATGTACGCCTCGTTCGTGTTAGGCACCGGTGCGTTAGGCTTCGTGCTCGCGCGGCGCGGCATGGATCACACGCCGCCCCGGTGGCTGGCGCGCTTGGGCGTCCACGGGGCGCGGTGGGAGCGGTTCCGCAGCGTGCTCGAGCAGCTGCGCCGCGGTATCGAGGGGATGCGCGACATGCGGGTGGGGGTGGCGGCCATCGCGCTCCTGACGTCGATCGTGCACATCATGCTGCGGTTGGCGATCCTGCCGATCATCGTCTACTCGTTCGGCGTGCACGTGCCGGCGGCACCGCTCATTCTGTGGCCGATCGCGCTGACCTACGGGAGCGTCGTGGTGGCGGTTCCGGCGGGCGGCGGCTCGATCGAGGTCGCGTTCAAGGAGGCGTTAGGCCACGCGATCCCGTCATCGATTTTCGGCGCGACGCTCATCTGGTGGCGCTTCTACACGTTCTATCTCTATATCATCCTGGGTGCGATCGCGGCCGGCGGCACGGT
The DNA here is from genome assembly GCA_035279625.1 of Gemmatimonadaceae bacterium. Classification (GTDB taxonomy): domain Bacteria; phylum Gemmatimonadota; class Gemmatimonadetes; order Gemmatimonadales; family Gemmatimonadaceae; genus JADGGM01. Next base: position 388 of record DATEHK010000071.1, on the reverse strand, counting down.
GTTGCGCGCGCTCCGTCCGCACGACGACGAAGACGAGCCGGCCAAGGAAGGCAGCCCGGACCTGGCCGTGCAGCACGACGCGGCGCGTTGATCCGATGCGACGGCTGGCGCGTTCGTTAGGCGGGCTCCACGCATCGCTGCGTTGTTTTCCAGAAACACAACAACCTGCGCTTACCATTGTGATCGCGCTCGGCGGCGCGGAACGGCGCGCGGCTGCTCCTGGCGAGATAGGTATTGTCGTTCTTGAGGGTCTTCCGCGAATTTCGGGATTCGGCGCGACAATCGGCGGGATCGCTCCGCGTGCGTGAGTAAAGGCGGGGGCCGAGTGACTACGCCATTGAACGCGGACAACGGCGACCACTGCCGGATCGAGTCGATCCGCTCCGCG
>DATEHK010000070.1:0-11375 GCA_035279625.1 Gemmatimonadaceae bacterium | reverse complement strand
GAACGAGATCCACCCGCGTCGCGCGCCATGCCGGACCGAGGCTCGCCACAATGGCGATCGCCGCGAAGAGCAGCGACGCGATGACATAGGTGACCGGGTCCGTGGCGGACACTCCGAACAGCAACCCACGCAGCCCGCGCGCCGACAGCAGTGCCGCGGCGACGCCGATCACCGAGCCGATCCCAGCCACCGCGGCGGCACGGCGCAAAATCATCGCGACGATGTCGCCCCGCGTCGCGCCGAGCGCCGAACGCACACCCATCTCCTTCGCTCGCTGGCCGACGACGTAGGACATCACACCGTAAATGCCGACCGCGCCCAGGATAAGCGCCACCAAGGCAAATCCGCCAACGAGCAGCGCCATGAAGCGGGGACGCGCCACCGAACGCGAGACCACTTCGTTCATCGTTTGCACGTTGCTCACGGGTACCCGCTTGTCGACGCCCGACACGAGCGCGCGAAGCTGTCGTCCTATGACTAACGGATCGTCGGTGGTCCTCGCGACGAGCGTGAGCTGGGCGGCGGAGCGCAGCCATTCCCCTTTCATGCGCTGTAAGTACGGCACGTAAACGGCAACGCCACTCGTATCGCGAAGGCTGTCTGCCTTAACGTCTCCGACAACTCCAACCACCGTCAGCCATGGACTCGGATACGGATATCCGATCCTTTGTCCGATAGGATCACTGGTTGGCCAGAATCGTCGCGCCATGGACTCACTCACGATCGCAACCGGCAGACTCGTTGGCCGGTCCGCGTCGGTGAAATCGCGACCGCGAATGATCGGGATCGAAAGAGTTCTCATGAAGCCAGGTGTGATAACCTGGAAATGCGTGGCCATCGGAAGGACATGCGTCGCATCCTCGAACTGGCCTTCGATGCGCACGCCTGCCCCATAAATCGGTTTGGCGAGCGGCAGCGCGCTCGTCGCGCCGACGCTCTCCACACCGGGCAGCGCCGAGACGCGTGAAAAGATTGTCGCATAGAACGCGTCCGTTTGCGCCGCATCCTTATACGCCGCTGGTGGCGGCGTGATCTGCGCCGTTGCGATGTGCGCCGTTCGGAATCCAGGATCGAGTTTCTGAATGTCCTCGAGGCTCCGCCCCAGCAATTCCGCGCCGACCAGCACCATCACCGCCAGCGCAACCTCGCCGGCAACCAAGAACACCGAAACTCGTTGATGACCGGCGCCGTATCCCGTGCGACCCATGCGTGCGACGCCGCCAGTCGCACTCGCTCGAGTGGCGCGAAACGCCGGCAGAATACCGAACGCCAATCCGGCGAGAATAGTCAGTCCCGCCGTAAATCCGAACACCGCGCCGTTCACGGAGATTTCCGATACTATTGGAATTCCCGGTGGAAAGGCCGACACCAGGGCGCCGACACCCATGACGGCGAGCGCGACGCCAAACATTGCGCCAAGCATCGCCAACACCACGCTCTCGACCAGCAGTTGTCTCACGAGCCGGCCACGCCCACCCCCAAGTGCCGCGCGCACCGCCAATTCGCGTTCGCGCGAAGAGGCGCGCGCCAACAAAAGATTGGCGACGTTGACGCACGCAATCAGCAGCACCAGTGCGGCACACCCACTCAGCACGAGCAACCCGGGTCGCGCGCTGCCCACGAGCGAATCACGAAGCGGCGTGATCGTGGCGTCCTTCCCATACTCCGGCCCCGGGTCCCAGACTGTATTCGCACGACGAAGCCCAACGGCAACGCGCGTGAGCTCACCCCGCGCAGCCTGAAGACTCACACCAGGCCGAAGTCGCGCGAGAAAGTGGTGTCCGGCGCCCACCCACAGCATCAGCAGGTTCGATCGGTCGATCTCGAACGGCTTCCAGAACGCGACTCCGGCCGAAGGAAACTCGAACGTGTTAGGCATCACGCCGACGACCGTGGTTGACACACCATCGAGCAGGATCCGCCGTCCGATGACCGTCGAGTCGCTCCCAAACCGGCGATGCCACAACGCTTCGCTCAGCATGACGATATTTGTTCGCCCCGGATCGCTTTCTTCGGCGTGAAAGGTGCGGCCGAGCAACGGCCGACTCCCCAGCAGCGTGAAGAAGTTCGCCGACACGTCGGCGCCGTTCAGGTGCTCCGCAGAACCGCCGTCGTCGAAGACGGCGCCCCGTTCGCCATAGGCGGCGATGCCGGACACCGACCGCAGTTGCTCCCGTAGCGCGAGGAGCTCGCCCGACTCCCAGCCCCACGTGCTCACCAGTTGCGAGGGCTCGGCGTACGGAAGCGGCGCGAGCAGCAGTGCGTGCACAACCGAGTAGATCGCCGTGTTGGCGCCGATCGCAATCGCGAGCGTCGCGATCGCGGCCGCTGCGAAAGATGGCGCGTGCGAGAGGAAGCGAACGGCGAACTGCGCGTCCTGGCGAATGTCGTGGAGCCATTCCATTCGCCGCCGGCGTCGATCTCGCGCGTGATCGATTCGCAGCAGTTCGGCCTCGACCGTCTCGTAGGAACCGAACCGCTCCAGGGCGGCAGCCCGCGCATCCGGGCCGGAAAGTCCCGCGTTGTGCGCCTCGGCGACTCGCATTTCGAGATGAAAGCGCAACTCTTCGCTCACGTCGTCCGCAGGACGCCGCCGCAGGATGTCGCGGTAGCGACGCCAGATCGAACCCGCATCGTTAGGCATAGGGTGCTCGCTGTCAGATGGGCTTGGGCTTGACAGTCGCGCGGAGCACTTTGCCGATGGCATCGGCGTAGCGTCGCCAATCGCGTGTCTCGACGAGGAGCTGCGCGCGACCCGCGGCCGTCAGCTCGTAGAACTTGGCGCGCCGATTGTTCGCCGAGGTCCCCCAATGCGCCGTGACCCATCCCTTGTCCTCCATCCGATGGAGGGAGGGATAGAGTGAGCCCTCCTCGAGTCGCAGCACGTCGTCGGTCGTATCCTGAATCCAGCGGGCAATGGAAAAGCCGTGCTGGGCGCCCCACGACAACGTTCTCAGGACGAGCAGCTCGATGGCGCCCTGACGAAACTCCACGGACTTGGACACGTATACCTAGGCGTATCTAGGGGAGCGGTATCATTATGTTAGTCACCTAGAAATGTCAAGTGTCGATCGCCGGGCGGCGCCGCAGGGCCGGCCCACCGCGCAACAGCGCGGCGTGCGCCCTCGGACAGCCGACGTTAGGCAGATGACGCGCAACGGCGTCACGCTCGGGATGGCCGGCGTGGCCGTCGGCCTGGGTTGCGCCGTCGCGGTCACTCATCTAGTTCGCAATCCGTGGTGTGACGTGAGTCCGACTGACGCGCCCACCTTGTGTGCAACGGCTGGCGATACCGCCCGTTTCGCATCGCCGGCAGTAGGCGGGAGCGCCCTGAGCGACTCAGGTCGTGCGCTCGCCGTCGTGCGAGGTGTGGATGCGGAACGCCGGCACTCGGTATTCTGGCGGCTGCTGCGCCCGGGGAATGGTGATCTCGTTGCCGTCGCGCAGCGACGTGTAGTGCGGCGACATGATCTCCACGCCGCCCTCGTTGAACGACTCCTGGATGTTCTCGTGCAGCCGCGAGTAGGTGTCGGCCATGAGCTCCGGCCGGTCGGTATGGGCGTTGATCTCGTACTGCACGTAGAAGTCGTCGAGCGCCGTCTGCAGGACGAAGGGCGCCGGTTCGCGCAGCAGATGCTCGGTGCGCAGCGCCGCGTTTACGAGCAGCTCGTGGACGCGGCGCCACGGCGCGTCGTAGCCGATGGTGACCGACGTGTGCAGGATGAGGCCGTGCGAGCCGGCCAGCGTCGAGTAATTGATCACCTGGCTGCCGAGCACGGTTCCGTTAGGCACGGTGACGGCGACGTTCTTGATGGTGCGGAGCCGCGTCACGAGGAGCGTCTTTTCCGTCACGTCGCCCACGGTCTCGCCGATCTGGACGCGGTCGCCGATCTGGAACGCGCGCGTGTAGGTGAGCACCACGCCGGCCACCAGGTTGCCGATCGCGCCGGATGACCCGAAGGACACGACGACGCCCAGAAAGATCGACACCCCCTTGAACGCGTCGGAGTTGGCGCCAGGCAGAAACGGATACAGCGCGGTGACGGCGAACGCGAACACCAGCACACGGACGATTTTGTAGGTAGGACCGGCCCAGTCGGGATAGAAGCCCTGGACGGTGATCGACCCGCTTCCGAGGGCGTCGAAGATGAGACGCAGGAACACGAGCAGGTACCGCGCGATGATGACGCCCGCCGCCAGGTAGAACAGGTTAGGCAGGTAGTTCGCGAAGGCGACGCCGGCGGCGGCAAAGGGGTGAACGGCGTAGCCCACAATGCGGCGGGACAAGGGCGCCGTCCACGGGAAAAAGCTCAGCACGAGTGGCACGTACACGTAGAACGCCGCCACGATGAGCACCACGCGGAGAGCATGGGTGCCGCGCGCGAGAAGCGCGGCCAACCGGCCGGCCGAGAGCAGCTCGAGCTGCTGGATGCGGAGCGCCGGGACGCGCAGTCGGCGCAGCGCGTCGATGCGCCGGCGCAGGTGCCGCGCGGCCCAGCCGAGCGTCCACAACACGAGCACGAGCACCGCAGTGGACAGTACGGCCTCGAGCACGTCGATCAAAATGCCGCGGGTACTCATGGATTCGCCTAACCGTCGAACCGCCTGCTGCGCCGCGGCCGCGTACTGCGCCGCGACCAGCTCCCGCGAGCGACCCACGGCGTGCGCGTCGCTGTCGACCACGGCGAACAGCACGCGGTCGCCGGAGATGATTTCGCTCAGGCCGCCCTGCTCGACGGCGGAGATCGAATCGCCGGCCCTGGCGGATGCGGCGAGCTGGGCGAGCCGATCGCTCGCGGTTTGCGCCCGGGTCGCGGGCGAGAACGGGCCGAGCGTTCCGTAGAGGCGAAACAGCGTGTCCGACCCGACGACGACCGGAGCGCCGGCCGGTTGGGCGGTCGCGGGTCGAGGGGCGTGAGGAGCGCTGTCCTGTTGCAATTGCTGCGCAGCAGCCCGGGCGGCGGCCGGCATGCACACCGCGAGTGCGAGCGCCCAACGAGAGGCAGTCCGGGCGACGCAAATGAGAAGGACCATGGCCATCTCCATCATGTCAGGCCGTTGAGGGATGGACCGCCTGGTCAAGTCGATATTGACTCGCGAATTCGATGCGAATCAGCCACTCAGTACGCTACGGCGACACGGGCGTATCAGCAACGCCACCTCGCCTAGCGAGTACACGAATCGCAGCGCGGGTCCAGTCTGGGCCACAACGTTTGTAGCGTCATCTTGGGTCTCGTGGACACGAACAACGGGACATCCTGCTCCTCCGGCACCGCGAGCGTGTCGACCAAGCGGCCGGCGGGTGTCACTTCGCCGTAGAACCCGCGCAACGCCGCCTCGGCGACGCCGATGGTGACGAGGACGGTGCCCGGTTTGGCGCCGGGTCCGAAGAACCAGTACGTGCCGCAGCCGCAGATCGCGTTAGGCAGGCCTAACGATGGGCCGTAGTAGTCGATCGCCCCGGCCTCGCCGTAGTTGGTGGCGCCCAAGACCGCGTGCGCGCGCTCGGCCGGCGGGAGCGAGTCGTACACGTGCGCCACGGCGGCCACGCGACGGCGCCAGTGGAGCATGTCGGCGTAGTCCTGCGGCAGGCGCAGCACGCGGTCGGTGTTCGTGGTCACGCCGCCGGTTGGCCCGTGCGCCGCGAAGCGCGCCATCGCGGCCGGCGCGAGAACGGGCAGTCCGAACGGGAGCGCCACCGCCCCGTATGCGACGACGATCGCGACCGCGGTGGCGCGCGCCGGCACGCCGAGGCGCCCGGTGCGCATCCCCACGGCCGTCTGGCGCTCGAGCCACGCCGCGCCCGCGCCAACCAGCGCCGGATACACCGGCAGCAGGTAGTACGACTTGCCGTGAAACCAGAGAATGATGCCTAACGCAACGAGGCACGACACCGCCACCACGCGCACGTCCGGCGCACGCCAGTATGCCCACAACCCCGCCACCGCGAGCGCGGCCCCCAGCCCCAGCATCTGCACCTGGCTCACGAAAAAGCCGGCTATGGTCACGTGCACGAGCTGTTGGGCCGAGAGCTCGCGTTCGTAGAGGATCGCCGTCCACCCCGTGTGCATCTGGCCCGCGATGCTCGGACTCCCCAACGCAAATGCCAGCACCGCCGCGGCATACGGCCACGGTGTCGCGAGCCAACGCCGCTCCGGCAATGCGACCACCGCGACCAGCACGCCGGCGCCGATGATCGCGATGCTGAACTTGACGAGCAGCCCGACGCCCGCCGCCGCGCCTAACGCGAGCCACCACCGGCCGTCGCCCGTTCGCGCGAGTCGCACGAGCGCGAACAGCACCAGCGTCCACGCCACTTGGTCGAACACCACCGGTTGAAAGAGTGTGCCGCTTCTGAGCAGCGCCGGGCTCGCCACGATCGTCAGCGCCGCGAGCGCCTGCGCGTACGCGCGCCCGCCCAACTCGCGCGCAAACAATACGGCGAAGACCACCAGGCCGGCGGACGCAATGCCGGGCAGGATGCGCACCGGCACCAGGCCCAGGCCTGTAGTCGCGCGCATGAGGTTGGACAGGATCGCCATCGCCGGCGGAAAGTCCATGGACCCGAGATGGAGATGCGCGCCCATCGCGAAGTAGAGGAACTCGTCGCGCTGAAAGCCGTACGGCGTGATGAGCGCCGTCGTGATGTGGAGCGCGAGATCCAGGACGACCGCAAGGGCGAGAACCCGGGCGGCTATGGCGGGACGGGAATCGGATGGCATAGCGGTCCCGCGAAGATACCCTGCTTCAAGCGCGGCCACCACGGTATTCGTGCGCAATTCTGACGTTATGGGTGAGCGCCTGCAGGATCCCCGGTGTACGATGCGGCGCCGCACCACACCGGTTGCTGCCCGATCGGATATCCGCCACCCCTTACAGCCATATCCTATGCCCCTGCACCGCGCATCCGCACCGCTGCTGCTCGCCGCGGCTTTCACCGCCGCGACACCCTGTACGTTAGGCGCGCAGAGCTCGACACACGTCGACCCCGCGCCATCCGCCATCGTCGATACGGCCATCGAGCGCATGGGCGGCCTCGATGCGCTTCGCGCCATCAAGACGGCGCGCTACTCCATGGTCACGCAGTGGCTCAGCACCACGTTCAGCAAGCGCCCGTTCACCGACGCGCCCAGCTACGAGATGAACACCGACATGCGCGACTACCCATCGCGCACCTGGCGCAACACTCGTCGCTTCCCAAACGGAGATGCGTGGACCGTGGTGAGCGACCTGGTGGTGGACACGATCGCCGCACGCTACAGCGATACACCGCTGCCGAGCGTGGCGAACGCCGGCCGGACGATCGACCACTGGACGGCGCTCAACGTCGCGTACATCGATGAGCGACGCGAGCTCTTCGCGTTCACCCCCGATCGGTTGCTCTTGAACCTTCACGATGCGCGCGACCTGCGCGCTCGCCGCGACACGACGATCGGCGGCGTGGCGCATACGTCGGTGTCCGCGACGATCGATGGATTCCCGACCACGGCGTTCTTTCGCCGCGGCGACGGGTTCCTAACGCTGGCGCGGTACCACGCCGACGAATCCAATGACTTCGGCCTCGCGCCCTGGGGACCGATGTCGGTCGAAGAATGGTACACGGGCTGGCAATACGACTCTGCCGCGCACGTGCGGGCGCCGTCGCAATGGGACATCGTGCGCGTCGGCAAGCCGTACAAGCGCATGACCATCTTGTCCGTGTCGTACAATCCAGCGCTCCCCGCCGATTCGCTCGTGTTAGGCGATTCGATACGTGCCGAATATCTCGCGCACGCCCGGCGGCCGATGGCGGATCTGCCGTTGACCAACGCGCACCTCGTGTCCAACGGAGCGATCGCCATCTTCGCGTCGCCCGGCGGCCCGCTCGCGGCGGTCAAGGTGGGCGGCGGCTGGCTGCTGTTGGAGCCCGGCAACCTGCCGCTCAACGCCGAGCGCGCGGCAGCGTGGCTCGCGGCCAACGATTCGGGCCGGAAAGTGGTGGGAGGGATCCTCGGAACGGCGTTCCCATCGGGTGGCGCCTCGTGGGTGGCAGCGCATCGATTGCCGCTCTATGTGTCGCCTCCGGGCGCGGCGGGCGACAGCGCGTCGCTCGCGGACTACGGCGCACCGCGCGGCGCGATTCGCGTCATCACCCGCGGCCAATGGCTCGAGCCCGCCGGGTCGACACGCGATTCGATCTGGATCGAGTCGATCGCGGTGCCCAACCTCCAGCGCGCATTGCTCGTGTACGTGCCGTCACTCCGTTGGGCCTACTCGAGCGCGATCTCCGAGCCGTCGCAGTTCGCGGCGGTGGCCGAGCGGCTGAGAGCGCGGGGTTGGAAGGTGGATGTCGTGGGTTCGCCCCGCTCGCCGGCGGGTGTCGCGCCGTAGACACGGCGCGCGTGCCATGGCTAACGGCGGGATAACGGCAGGACAACGGAACCAGGCCAGAATTGAGCGCGAAACCCGAGCCTACTGGCTCGGCCGACTCACTTTTCCATGGAGCCCGCAGTCATGAATCGCAGAACTCTATCGAAGCAACGCAGTCTCCGTCTCCTTGGACTCGCGGCCGGCGCGGTGGTGCTCGCGGCACCCGCGATGCGCGCGCAAAGCTGTGCCACGGTGCACGCCGTGTCGGTCAAAATGGAAACCACACCGTACCACCTGTACTTCGTGGACAGCGCGAAAGCCGTGGCGGCCGAGAACGGCGGCAAGCCTATGGTTGGCGAGTCGATCACGGTGGGAGGCAAGATGTACCTGCTCAACCACGGAAAGTGGGTCAAGAGTCCAATAAGTTTGGCCGAAATGAACGCGGAGCGGGACAAGCACGATTGGACCAAGGACACATGCACGCACCTGCGCGACGAGAGCGTGAACGGTGAGGCCGCATCGGTCTGGCGGTCGCACGTCGTGACCGAGATGTCCACGGTCGATACCGACATGTGGATTTCGAAGAGTCGCGGTCTGGTGCTCAAGGCGAACAGCGTCATGGATCTCGGCGCGGGAGACAAGAACCATACTAGCGCTCGCTATGACTATTCCAACGTCAAGGCGCCGCCAGGTGTCCAGTGAGCGGATCAATGGAGATTCGTATGACCCGTGTCGCGCTCTATCTCATGCTGGCCGCGACGCTCGCCAACTCGCCCGGTGGCTGCGACAAGTCCGGATCGAACGAGTCAGCTGCCGCGGAGCCGGGCGCCGGAGGATCGGGAGGCGATTGGACGAGCCTCGGCGCCACCGCGTGCGCGAAGTATTTCACGCCCGAGGTCAATGCCGCGCTCATGACCGGTCCCGGCGTGCCGAAGACGCGGAACGCAACGTCGTGTACGGTCGAAGCGGCCGGCGGTAGCATCCAGCTGTCGTTGACCTCTGATAACATCGCGAGCTTCAACGCGGGCGTGACATTCCTTCCGGATACGGTGGCGCTGCCTGGTGTCGGCGACAGGGCGTTGCAATACACGGGCGGCATCAAGGCGTACAAGGCGCCTAACAGGGTGTGCACCTTCCTCCTGGTGGCCGACGAAGGCTATTTCAAGCAGTCGGGCGTTCAGTTAGGCCAGACCCTCGGCGCCGTCTGCAACAAATTGTTCGCGACGAATCCCTAACCGGCCGGAATCCGGGCGTGGCCGCCAATAGCACCACGTGTTGCAGGGACGGCCATGCCCGGGTAATGGCTCGAGCAATCCGAAGTAGGTGAGCGGCGTGAGCACCGCCGTGCAAAATCGAGGGCGATGATGGCTCGCCAGCAGGCGAGCCATGGTGGCATATTCGACAGGACTGAGTTATTCGTTGGCGACTATCCGCCTACGTGCTCTCTCCGGCCCCCACGCGAAGCCAACCGCGTGCGCACGTCCTGGCAATGACTCCTGCGCTCACCCCATGACTCGCCCGCTCCGCATCGCCCGCACCGCGTTCGCGTCGCTCCTCGTATGCAGCCTCGGCCTCGCCATCACTGGTGCTCTTGTCCCGGGTCGCGCCTACGCCCAAACGTCCAGCGCGCCGATCGAGCCGAAGAATGCCCTCGCCGCCCGCATCGACGCCATCGTCGATCGCCCCGAATACCGACATGCATTCTTCGGCATCGAGATCATGTCGCTCGATACGCACGAACCGATTTACCAGCTCAACGCCGATAAATTCTTCGTCCCGGGCTCGACCACCAAGCTCCTAACGGAAGGCACCGTCCTCGAGCTGCTCGGAGCCGGCCACCGCTTCCACACCCGGGTGTACCGCACGGGTCCTGTCCACCGGGACGGGACGCTCGACGGGGACCTCGTTCTCGTTGCGGCCGGCGACCCCGATCTCTCGAACCGTGTGCAGCCCGATGGCAGCCTCGCGTTCGAGAACGAAGATCACTCCTATGGCGGCAGCCCCGACACCCGGGCCGTACCCGGCGATCCACTGCAAGTGCTGCGCGAGCTCGCGCACCAGGTGCGGCAGCGCGGGATCAGCGCCGTGCGCGGCAGCGTGATCGTCGACGCGTCGCTCTTTCCCGAGGGCGATCGCGAGCTCGGCACCGGCGTCGTTATTTCGCCCATCGTCGTGAACGACAACGTCGTGGACGTCACCGTTGCACCGGGGAAGACGCCGGGCCACTCGGTCACGCTGCATGAGTCGCCCGAGACGCCGTACGTGCGGTTCGTGAACCGCGCCACGACGAGCGTCCGAGATTCGTCTCCCAACATCAACTGGGCGTCGGACAGCACGGCGCCGGATGGCTCGCACGTGGTGGTGGTAACCGGCACGGTGCCAATCGGCAAACCGGGCATCCTGTTCAGTTGGCCCGTGGACGAGCCGACGCGGTTCGCCGACGTGTCGTTTGCTCAAGCGTTAGGAGCCGAGGGTGTGCGGGCGAGAGCGATCGCGCCGGGCGGCCGCCCAGACATCGCGGCGCTGGCGCGCGGATACGCCGATTCGATGGTGGTGGCCGAGCACGTGTCGCCGCCGCTCGCGGAAGAGGTGAAGGTGACGCTCAAGGTGAGCCAGAACCTGCACGCGAGCATGGGACCATTTCTGTTAGGCGCGCTCGTGGCGCACGAGGGGACGGCGAAAGCCGGGTTTGCCGAGGAGCGTCGGTTTCTGACGCAAGGCGGGTTGGACCTCTCCGGAGCGTCGCAGAGCGACGGCGCGGGCGGCTCGGCCCACTTCACGCCGGACTTCATGGTGCACTTCCTGGCGTACATGGCCGCGCAAAAGGATTTCCCGCTCTACTACGCGGCGTTGCCGGTCCTCGGCCGCGACGGCACGTTGTGGAACGTTCAGGTGGCCTCGCCGGCGGCGGGTCACGTGCATGCAAAGACCGGGACGTACGAACGGGACGATTTGCTGAACGACATGATGATGGTGGATGGGAAAGGGCTGGCGGGATACATGACGACAGCGGACGGGCGTCGCCT
>DATEHK010000069.1:0-49823 GCA_035279625.1 Gemmatimonadaceae bacterium | reverse complement strand
GGCCGGCGCCTCGTTAGGCGCTGCGCATCACGCGCGCGACGGCGAGCGCGATGCGTTCGTATTCCGCCTTCCGTTCGCCGAGCTGCTTTCGGCCCGAGGCGGTGATGGTGTAGTAGCGAGCCTGCCGGCCCGTCGGGGATGAGCCCCACTTGGACGTCACCCAGCCCTTCACCTGGAGACGCTCGAGCGCCGGATAGAGTGAGCCCTGTTCCACGGACAGCACCTCGCGCGACAGCCGCTCGATGTGCTGCGCGATGGCGTAGCCGTGCATCGACGCCGCGTTGAGCGACTTGAGGATGAGCATTTCCAGGGTGCCGGCCCCGAGAGGTCCGCGGCCGGCGGCCGTCTCATTCGGTGACATCGATGTGCCCGTCAGGTAGACGGCTTCAATATGTAGTCGTCTACCTGTAGCCGCAAGACTATCGCTGCGTCAGCAATTCGATGAGCGTCGCCTGTGGCGCCCACGACCTCGGCGCATGCCGGACTGAAGTCCCGTCGAGGTCGAGGAGACCGACCAACACTTCACCAACGATGCGAGCTCCAACGGGGCCAAGACGGTTGCCAGCCTGCCGCACGTCGGCCTCGCGGAGTATGTAGTACCAGAGCGGTGTCTCGCTCGACCATCCGACACGCGACGTTCCAACTTCCTCCGCGCTCAACGGCGTCTCGCCCATCCGGCGCGCGACTGCCTCGCCCGATGGCAGTCCAACGCCCTGGCCACGCTCGAGATCGCGCACGGCGAGCGAGTGGAATTCTTGCACCTCGCTGGCGCCCGTGAGCGCGACCGGTAGCGCGATGAGTGCTCCGGCCAATCGGCCATCGATTTTCTTGGCGCGCGCTGCCGGCGGAGCATGATCCGCATCGAACAGCGTCGGCCACTCGATTCGATGTTCGGGCTTGACCGGTTGAAAGCCGAGGAGATCCGGGAAGATCGGCACCGCGCCGTGAGCCGCGTTGAGTCGATACGTATGCCTGATTTGCGAGTGGCCATATCGATACGCTGCGTCGGCGAATTCCAGCGGGATGAACGGATCGTTAGGCGGCCGATAGTAGCGCCGGTCGCCGCGCACGATCAATTCCGTGAGCTCGGCGCCAATCAGCGACGGCAGGAACTCACGAAGCACGACGCTTTGATAGTGCCAGACCAGTTCTCGGGCTGCGGTGCCGAACACCTGCGCTTCCGGTTCTCCCGACGCTCGCACGCGATCGACGAAGGCGTTGTGCGCGTGTACGAACGCAAGGTGCATCTGCGAGACGATCACGTGCGAGTCGTTGCGCGGGTCGCCGATGATGGCCGTCCCTTCCGTGTTCCTCAGCAGGTCGGCGCCGCCCGGCGCGGTGAGGAGCTTCGCCGGATCGTCGCGCTGGAACAAGAACGGATGACCGACCGGTCCGTCGCCGTACAGTCCCTCGAGATTCAACCGCGGCGAGCGCGCGTTCCGCAACTTCGACGGATCCGCGTGCGGCTGCGGCGGCGAACGGTCCGCGGTGATGTCGTGTGCGATGAACTGTCCGAACAAGGGCCAGCCCGCAGCCGCCGTGCCTAACGACGCCGGCAGATCCGCCTCGTCTCCACAATCGCACAGGCCGCCGGCCCGGCCGAGCGCAAACAAAAAATCCTGCTCGGCGCTGAACGAGGGGAGATCCGGAAAGAGTCGCCCGTACATTGCGGGACTGATCGGCGCGTCGATCGGTTGCTGTGCGCGCGCCCGCGCGAGACAATGCGAATGAATCACGATTGTACTCACTCCGTTAACGCTTCACATGTAGTCGCCTAACTATACGCGCACGACACGGAGCTGCGTCCCCCATGGATCGCGCGTGATCACGTCCCCGTCCTGGCGCTCGCACGCGAACCCCGCCCGCGCCAGACTCGCCGCGGACTCGTCCACGGCTGCGGCATCCGGCAGCTCGAGCGTCCATTCCGCGAGCCGCGCATCGCCTTCGACGGCTGGTCGCGCGTCGGCGCCGGCCCACGTGTTGGTGCCGAGGTGTTGGTGGTAGCCGCCGGCGCTCAGAAAGAGCGCGCCGGGATAGCTCCATACCATCCGGTCGAAGCCGAGCGCGTCGGAATAGAATGCGCGAGCGGCGTCGATGGCGCCGACGTGCAGGTGCACGTGGCCCATCGTCGTGCCTAACGGCATGCCGGTCCAGGGCGCCGCGCCGGCGGCCTGCAGCAATCCCGCCGCGTCGATGGGATCCGTGGCCATCATCAACTCGCGGCCCTGGCGACGCCATGTGTCGCGCGGCCGATCGGCGTACACCTCGATGCCGAGGTTGTCCGGGTCCTGCAGATAGAAGGCCTCGCTCACCAGGTGATCGGCAGCGCCCGCGTGCGCGCCAACCTCGGACAGATGCTGCACGAACCTGCCGAGCGACGCTCGGTTCGGCAGGAGCATCGCGAAGTGATAGAGACCGAGACGGCCGCGGCGCGGCGCCGGCCTGGCGCCGGCGCGCTGAACGAGCGTCACCAGCGGCTTCACGCCTCCCTGGGCGCCTAACGCTATCTCGCCGGCGCCACGATCGATCGGGTGCAGGCCGAGGACACCCGTGTAGTAGGCCACTGATCGCGCGAGATCGGCAATCTCGAGTCGCACCGGCCCCACGCGCGTGGAATCGGGCAAACGAAACCCGCCCGGCGCCTCGCCGAAACTTCCGGGGGTGGCGCGCTCGCCTCGTGCGGCGCCGCCGAACAGCTCGTCAGCCGATGCGCCCATCGTATTGCGCGTCGGACACGTGGTCCAACCACTCGACCGCTGTGCCGTTCAACGCCTCCTGAATCGCGATGTGCGTCAACGCCGTAGTCGGCGACGCGCCGTGCCAGTGCTTCTCGTTAGGCGAAAAGACCACGACGTCGCCTGGATGGATCGCCTCGACCGAACCGCCCTCGCGCTGCACGCGTCCGCTGCCCGTGGTCACAATGAGCACCTGGCCGAGCGGATGGGTGTGCCACGCCGTGCGCGCGCCCGGCTCGAACGTCACCGCGTTTCCGGCCGCACGCGCCGGATCCGTCGCCTGAAACACCGGATCGATGCGAACGACACCGGTGAACCACTCGGGCGGCCCCTTCGCCGACGGCCGCGAACCGCTGCGCACGATCTGCATACGCGCCCTCCGCACCTGGCCTGTGAACGCGCAACCGCGCCGAGCGCACGCTCGGCGGTTGCGTCACGCGCGACGTTTCGATGCGCCGCGCAAAAGTAAAATAGCCCGCGAGCAGCCCGAGGTGATATGGTCCGGGCCATGGGACTCCTTCGCACGATGATCGCCGTCGCGCCGCTCAGCGCACCGGAGCGTCGGCTCGAGCTCGAGGAGGTACTCGTCGATACCGGCAGCGAATACAGCTGGCTCCCCGCCGTGCTCCTCCACAGTCTCGGTATCGTACCGGTTCGGGCGGATCGATTCGAGACGGCGGACGGGCGCGTGCTCGACCGCGACGTCGGGTTCGCGATGATCCACGCCGGCGGGCGTTCCACGCCCAGCCTAGTCGTTTTCGCCCATCACTCTGACACCGTGCTCCTTGGCGCCATCGCGCTTCAAGGCCTCAACGTGCGCGTCGACCTCGTGCGCCGGGCCTTGGTGAGCGGCGGTCCGATTCCCGTACCGTCACACGTCGCCGCCCAACGCTGGTGGCGATCGCGCGCCTAACGACACGGCGAACGGTACCGGCACCGCGCATCGGTCGTTCACTTCGTCCATGACCTCGATCGACCTGACGATCACCTGCGCCCCGCCCACCTTGAATTCGCCGAAGATGAGGAACAGGATTCCCACCGCATGGCGAAGGATCGAGAGTGCACGCGTGTTGCGATCTCGACAGTCTGGTGATCCATATCCGTCCTCGGTGCGATCGATTCGGCCGACGACGAAACCGGCGACACGCAAGATGCGACGAGATGAGAGCGGACGCTAACGGACGCTGCCGGATCGTTCGTCGCCGAAGGCGAGCGGACAGCTCGCGCACAACGCGCCGCCGACAACGAGATAGAATCGGCAGCAACTGGCGCGGCGCAGGTGCAGACGTACCGCGCCCCGCGATTCGACTGCCGTTACCACGGGCTGCATCTCGGCAATCACGTCGTCGCCCGAGAAAAACGCGTCGAGCAGGCGCGCGAGCGGCCGTTGGTCATCGTGATTTGGCCACAGTGCGATGAAATGCGACGCCCACAGCGACGTCAGGACGCCCCACGTCGCACGCTCGGCGAACCCCGACCAGTCGTGGATGGTCTCGACGATCGGAGCGGACTGGGCACCGAGCGCTTGGCGAAGCGCGCGAAGCAACGAGTGATCGTCGGCGACGGTCGTCATCGACGCATGCTGGGCACGCGGATCACCGGCGACGACGGCGCCGCGAGGCTCGAACACTCGTGTGCCTTCCACGAACGCCGAGGTGTTGAACCGAATGGCGATGTTGGCGAGCGAGACGTCGGGCACGCAGCGATAGCGCAGATACGGCGCGATCGCCATTGCCGACGTCCACCCCACGTGCAGCGCAAATGACCCCGCGATCGTTCGCCGATCGTCCGTCTGCGACCGCACGCCGATGCGCTCGAGGAGCGCATTGAACGGGCCGCTGGTCGCGTCGCGAAAGTCATCGCCGGTGATCCAACCGGCTCCCGTTGGGCGTCCGACTTCGACTCCCGACCCGGGGTTCAGCGCGCGCAGCGCGTGGTACATCTCGACCACCGGCGAGTCGCCGGCGACGCTCATGGGACTTCTCGACTGATGTGCACATGCCAAACCTAACGGTGTCGCCGCACATCGGTCCGGCGCGATCGTTATTCGGCGGGTTTCTCCGTGGAGTTGCCGGCCGTGTCACCATCGAGCTCCCAAGCCCGTCGCGGGATTAATGGCCGTGGATTTAGCTCTCACGCCATCGCCGGCTCACGGGCTACATGCCTAACGAGAAAACCGCTGATTGATCCACGACGCTATCAGGTCGAGCGCCTGCGGCGCGATTGTTTCGTCGATCGTCGCGTACTCGGAGGGCGCGCCGGTTGTCGCCGTTTGAAAGAGGTGATTGAGATTGGGCAGCTCGATGATTTTGTAATCCGGGTTGCCCGCCGCTTTGAGCGCCGCATCGATACCGCTCAGGTTCTCTCGCGCCGGCACTTGTTGGTCGAGCGAGCCATCGAGCGCCAACACCGGCACGTGAATCTTCCGCAGTGCCGTTCGCGAGTCATAGCGCAGGAAGTAGCGCATCCAGGGGGCGATGAGTATCGGGATCGCCTTGTCGAGTCTCGCCTCCGCAGCCGGGCGCTGATCGTCGCTCATCGAGGCCAGCATTGCCTGCTTGGCGGCCATCACACGTGCGACGGCATCCACCGAGTCGCGCGCTCCGGTAACAGCCGTGTACAAGCGCGCGTTGTTCGCGACCATCAGGTCGAGCTGCGCCGCCGGTACGCTGGTCCCGGTGAGACGGCGCAGTTGCAGCAGACTCAGAGAATCGCCCGGCATTCCCGGCCCGGCCATCAGCACGAGAAACGCCACGTCGTGCGAGCGCGCGCCCACCATGGGGCCGATCAGCGCTCCTTCGCTGTGACCCAGGATGCCGACGCGGTCACGCGCGATGCCGGGCACGTGTTGCAGGAAATGCAGCGCGGCTTCGGCGTCGTCGGCGAAGTCGGCGCTGGTGGAGTTCCCGAAATTCCCCGTGGACTTCGCAAATCCGCGATCGTCGTAGCGAAGCGACGCGATGCCGTGTCGCGCGAGGTAGTCCGCGATCACAAGAAAGGGACGATGACCCATGAGCGCCTCGTCGCGATCTTGCGGTCCTGATCCGGTGACGAACACCACCGCGGGAAAGGGACCCTTGCCTGGAGGCATCACGACGGTACCGGCGAGGCTCACACCGCTGTCGGACGGTATCGTCACGTCCTGCGTGCCGTACGGAAAGGGCGGCTTGGGATCCTGCGGACGCGCCGATGCCATGCTCGCCGCGGCGCTGCGGCCTAACGTGAGCGGAATGGACTGGCCGTTCTGGGTGAACGTTCCGCGCACCGTGTCACCGGACGTGCCCGTGAGCACGCCGGAGTAGGCGATGTGCTCCGGCGCGATGGCGAACGAGAAGGTATCGCCGCGCACGGCGACGGTGGCGGGTACGTCGACGCCTTGATCGATGCTTTTCATAAGGCCGACGAGTGCACCGGCGGAATCGCGACTGACGACGAAGCCGAGCCGTGCTCGGAACGCGCCGCTCGCGAGGACGCCTTGCCACGCGCCGAGCATGCGGGTGGCGGCCGCGGCGTCGGCAGTCGGCGCAGGCTGCTGTGCAGGTGCGGCGAGCGAGGCGGCGATGAGACCGGCGCTGGCGCAGGCGAGCGCATGGAGGCGGACGGCCATTGGGTGTCTCGGTGGCAGGAGCCCAGGATAGTGCATACGCACCAATATGTGCAGCCGGACTCTACGTTCCGTTGGGCGCCCGCGCAAGAGTGCGTCACGAACCGAGCCGGCGCTCGGCGTCTTGGGCCGCAGGTTGCGCGCGACGGGAGGCGGCCCTATGATGTGTGCACACCATCTACGACGGCCCATGTCGCCCAAACCTGTATCCGCCAAGACGGCGAGTCAGACGTGCGCCGCCGGAACGCTGCGCCGCGCCAGTCGCGCCGTGTCCCGGATGTACGACGGCCACCTCGCCTCGACTGGCCTCACCACGACGCAGTTCTCGCTCCTCAGCGCCCTGGCGCGGCACGGCGAGCCGGTCGCGCTCATGACGCTGGCCAGCGAACTGGTGCTGGAGCGCACGTCGCTCTATCGCGCGCTGCATCCGTTGGCCCGCGATGGATTCGTGCGGCTCTTGGGCCTGACGGGACGGCGGGCCAAGAAGGTCGAGCTCACCGGCCGGGGCCGCCAGAAGGTGGCGCGCGCCCTTCCGCATTGGCAACGCGCGCAAAACGAATTCCTGGAGCACGTGGGCAACGCAGCATGGAATCGCCTGTCGGCGCAGCTCGTTGACATCGCGCGCCCGGAACGCGACGCGTGAGCCGCGACTCCTTCTCGAACCTCCTCGTGATTGTCGCCGGCGTGGTCTCGGCGGTCATCATGTCCGGGCAGTGCCGCAAACCGGGCCGCTGGTTAGGCCGGCTCATCGCGAAGGGCATGAACCAGAGTCACGCGCCGATGACCACGTGGGGCCTGAGCCACATCACGGTGAACAAGGATTTCACGATCCTCGACGTCGGATGCGGCGGCGGAAAGACGGTCGATACGCTCGCGTGCCTCGCACCCCAAGGACGCGTGTTCGGCATCGACTACTCGGCCGGAAGCGTCGCGGCCGCGCGCGGCACCAATGCCGCCCGGATCGCAGACGGTCGGGTCGCCATTCAGCGCGGGACGGTCTCTCACCTGCCCTTCGCCGCCGACACCTTCGACCTCGTGACGGCCTCGGAAACGCACTACTACTGGCCTGACCTTCCGCGCGACGTGAGCGAAGTCCAGCGCGTGCTCAAACCCGGCGGCACGTTCATCATCATCGCCGAGGTGTATCGGGGACGAAACATGGATTGGTTGTTTCGGCCGGCGATGGCCATGCTCAGCGCGCGTTACTTGACGCTCGACCAGCATCGCGAGTTGCTCGCCCAAGCCGGATACACGGGCGTGGAAGTCGAAGCGAAGCCGTCGAAAGGTTGGATGATCGCCAAGGGCACGAAACCCGGCGACCGCGTTAGCCAGGCCTAACGCTGTGGCTCGGCGCCGCCGGCCGAGTCGGCGTGCTGGCGCCGGCGCGCGGCGGCGATCGAATCCAGCCGTTGCCGAACGCGCACCAACACTGCTTTCGTCTGCGCGTTGATGGTGCTGTCGCGTTTGCGCTGCGCGTTCGACGGGCCGCCGAACGGAATCGGCGCATCGATGCTGATTCCGCCGGGGGTTGTCGGCAGCGGCGAGCCGGCCGCCTGCGCCGCGATCGCCTCCCGTGCCTTGGCACGCAGCTGCGCATCGCGATCGACATCTGAAACCGGTATCCGAATAGTCGCACCCCGCGGCGTCGACGCTCCCGCTGACGCCGGCTCACTCGGCGCGCCGGGCAAGAGCAGCGGCGACACACCGTGCGCCGTCCATTGGCGCTGGAACGCCGAGACGGCCGGCGGCGTCCGGTTAGGCAGCGGCCGCGCACCGGCGCTCGAATCCGATGCGGCGGCCGGGCGCGCAGCGGGCGTCACGTTTTCTCGTGTCGGAGACGCGACGCGTGGCCGCGGCGAGAGGCGCGCGTTCGACCGAACCGCGGGTGGGGCATGGGTGACAGCCCGATGCGCGACGGGACTGACGTAGGTGACATGGTCGGCGGCGCGCTCCACATCATGTCTCGGAGCCGAGTCGGACATGGCCGTGAGGCGCGGCGACTGGCTCGTGAGCACCAAGAGCGCGCTGGCGAGGGTCAGCCCCGACGCCGCCGCTGCGCTCGCGACGCGGTCGGTTCTCGAGATGGTGTCCGCGCGAAATCGCATCACCCTCGCACGTTCGCGACTGCTCCGAGCTTCGTCAACCGCGAACATCAGCCGGTACGGTTCTGATTTTGCTTCCTCGCCGGCCTACGCCGTCGCGCCGCGTGCCGCGGCGGTTTCTCGAGAACGCGAGTGCCTGCTATGTGCTTCTTCCCCCATCGCACAAATGCCAGAAGCACGTCGCCGAGCTCCGTTCCCTTGTCAGTGAGCGAATACGCATATCGCACCGGACGCTCCTGATACGCGGACTTCGCGATGATTCCCGCGTCTTCCAACTTTTTCAGGCGGTCGGCAAGAATGTTGGTGGGGATTCCCTCGGGCGACTCTTGCAGCTCTCCGTACGTCGAGTACCCCAACAACATGTCTCGAACCACGAGCAACGACCACCTGTCGCCAATCAGGTCGAGGCTGCACGCGATGGCGCAGGGCGAGCGCGGAAAATCGCCGGCGCCGGTCTTGGGGGCTTTCTTCTGTGGCTTCATGCTCGAGTGAGTGACTTGCATAATGAAAGATAGTCTATTACTCTCCTCGTCACTTGCAAAATACAAGTGACCATGAACCGGAGAGCGATCTCGACATGACAAACAGCATCGCAGCCCGCATCGATCAGCCCAACGTGCCGGCGGCCCTGGGCACCGGCACCTTCGTCGCCGCATGCTTTGTGGCGTGGCTGGCAGTCATTCTCCTCCTGGGGGCTAACGGAGCGTTCGTTCCCGCACCGGGCGCGCCACCACTGGCGCTCTTGATCGCCCTGTTGGCGCCGCTCGGCGTCTTTGCCGTCGGATATCGGAGCAGCAGGTCGCTGCGAGCGTTTGTGCGTTCGGCCGACCTACGTGTCATTGCGGGACTGCAAGGCTGGAGGTGGGCCGGCTTCGGATTCCTGGCCTTGGCCACTTATAGAGTATTGCCGGCAATCTTCGCGTGGCCGGCGGGGCTGGGTGACATGACCATCGGTGTGACGGCACCGCTTGTGCTCACGAGTCTCCTGCGGCGTCCCGATTTTGCGGCGAGCAAGCGCTTTGTCGCGTGGAACCTTGGGGGAATACTGGACCTGACGGTGGCTGTGACGATCGGTGCCGTCGGGCCGTTAGTCGTTCCGAGCTTCTACAGCGCCGTCTCGACCGCCCCTATGTCGCGCTTGCCGCTGGTGCTCATTCCGACGTACCTGGTGCCGGCGTTCTTGATGCTGCATTTCACGGCGCTCATTCAGGCGAGGCGTCTCAAGAAAGAAGCGACGCGGTGATCGCGAGACCGGCGACGGCGGCGGCGACACAAGCTACTCTCGCACGATGTCGTATTCTGTCGTGACCAGTCCGCTGCCGTACGTCCGGGTCTCGACGTGCCGCAATCGGATGTCGCGGTTGGTGCGCCCGAAGAGCGGAATGCCGTCGCCAATGATCACCGGCACGCGCGTGATGGTCGCGCGGTCGATGAGGCCGGCATCCAGGAACCGCTGAATCGTAATACCGCCATCTACGTACAGGTGCCGCATGCCGCGTGCAGCAAGTCGTGCGACCACACCGGCCGGGTCACCAGACATGAACTCGATCGCGGCGTTAGGCGGCAGCGCGGCATCGCAGGCTCGGGTCGTGAGCACGATGACCGGCTGTCGAAACGGCCAACGATCCATGCCTAACACCGTGTCGAACGTACCACGGCCCATCACGACGGCATCCACTGAGGAAATGAAGGCCGTGTATCCGTGCTCTTCGCCGCCGTCGGCAGGAAGGAAGTCGAAGCGGCCGTCCCGGCGAGCCATGAATCCGTCGACGCTGACGCCGACAAACACCGAGCACTTCATGGTCTCATGCCGTGGCGCTCGGATACGGGAGGCTGCGGCTCAGCGTCGATTGCTTCTGGTCTTGCCTCGACCGACGGCCTTCTATTCGGTTCCAAGGAGGCGCTCGACGATCTCCGGCAACATTCGGATCCGTGGCGAGGGTGAAGTGGGTGGCGTTCGGCACGATCGCGAGTTGGTTTGCGGGCCGCATCGCGCTGACCGCCTCCCACCTTGACGCTACCGCCGATCGACGCCGGCACACTTCGCGTTCGACATGGCGAGCGCCTCCTTGGCTCGAACGGCGAGGGTAGACGTGACAGAGCGGGCGACCGGACTCGAACCGGCGACGTCCAGCTTGGGAAGCTGGCATTCTACCAACTGAATTACGCCCGCGTGTTGTCGTACTGCGCAGCAACGTAGCGCTAGCCTGTTCCCCCCTCAAGTCCGAATTCGCGCGTCCCAAGCGTCATCAGTTTTATCGCGCGACCAGTACGAATCCGGCGAACCTGACAGGAAGATTACAACGGCGCGCGTTCGCTGTGCGTAGCTGCCTCGTATGCCGTGATTCTGTGTCGAGCCTGTCGAGGCCGGCAGTCACTCGCTTCACCTCTCACAACAAGGGATCTCGCTTCATGCATAAGCTCGTCGCCGCCTTGATCGTGCTCGCGACGCCAGTCGTTTTGCACGCCCAAAGCTCCGTCCACGGAACCGTGGTCGACCAACAGTCCGGCTCACCAATAGCCGGCGCCGCAATCACCGCGCCCGATACCGCTGTGCGCACGATCACCGACGCCGCCGGCGCATTCACGCTCAGCGTGACCGGCGCCATCGATCACGTCACCGTGTCGGCCGCCGGATACGTCACCAAGGATGTGCCGGTGTCGAATCCCGCCCTTTCGCTCCGCATCCGGTTGACGGTAGCGCCCGTGCAGCTCGCGGGGGTGCAGGTGGTGGCGAACAGTCCGAGTCCATCCACGGCCGTGCTCACCTCGCACGACCTCGATCGGTCGAACGGACTCAGTCTCCAGAGCTCGATCAATGCCGTGCCGGGCGTGTTCATGCAGACGCGCACGCCGTGGGGCGGCGCACGCATCACGATCCGCGGCTACTACCCGAGCACCAGCGGCAACAGTCCCAACTCGAACGGCCTCGGCTATCAGGTGTTCTTCAACAACATTCCGATCACCGATGCCACCGGCGCGACCGTGCTCGACGACATCGACTATTCGACGTTGGGCAGCGCCCACGTGATCAAGGGACCGGCTTCGAGTCTCTACGGCAGCTACGTGGGCGGCACCGTGCTGCTCAACACGGCCCGGCCCACGCCTAACGAGACGAGCGTCGGGCAGCAGGTGGTGACCGGCACCGACGGCCTCCTGCGCACCAACACGTCCTTCGAGACGGCCGGCGAGAGCGGCGACTTCGCGCTCAACTACGGACACCAGGACTACGACTCGTTCCGTCCGCACAGCGGGTCCACCAAGGATTACTTCCGCGCCACGGGCGACATGGTGGTGAACACCAACCAGACGCTCTCGGCGTATTTCTCGTACAACAAGTCGTTCGAGGAGCTGGCCGGCGAGATCGACAGCACGCCGTTCTATGCGCGTATCGCGCAGAGCAACCCGGCATATCTGGCCAACAATGCGCACATCCGCGTCAACAGCTTCATCTCCGGCCTAACGGACCAGATCCGGTTGGGCGACAACTTCACCAACCAGACGACGGTGTTCGGCGTGGGCCGCCAGTCGGGCCAGCCGTTCGCGCATGGATTCACCGACGTCACCCAGTACAACTTCGGCGCCCGGACGCAGTTCGGCTTCTCCGGTCAGTTAGGCGCAAGCACCGGCGTCGGCGGCACGCTCGGCGCGTCGGTGCAGCAGTCGAACTTGACGTCGAACGGCGTGTTCATCATCCCGGCGCCGCCGTTCCCGGAGCGGCCCACCGACCAGGAGAACGGAGCCACCGCGTCGTCGCTGTTCACCGAGTGGAGCTTCGCGCTGCCGCAGGCCTTCACGATCACCGCCGGCGCGAGCCTGAACAAGAATCAGTTCAACATCCGCAACGTGCTCAACGCCGGCACGCTGTTCGACACCACGCAGGTGTCGTCGGAATCGTTCGGTTGGGAGTTCGATCCGCGTATCGCGGTGAGCAAAGAGATTCACGGCAACGCGCTCGTGTACGCGAGCGTGAGCGCCGGGTATGCCCCGCCCCTCCTGAGCAACGTGGTGGCGAGCGACGGCACTGTGGACGTGAACTTGAAGCCCGAGCGCGCCGTGCAGTACGAGGTGGGTGCGCAGGGCAACGTCTTCGACCAGCGCCTAACGGGACAGCTCTCGCTGTTCGACATCGAGAACACCGACAAGCTCGTCAGCGAGACCGCCGACGCCGTCACGTTCACGACCAACGCCGGCAAACAGCGGAATCGCGGCGTCGAGGTCTCGCTCAGCTACCTCGCGCTGAGCGACACCACGCGTCCCATTTCGACCGTGCGCCCGTGGGCCTCGTACTCGTTCACCGATGCCACGTTCACCGACTTCAAGAGCGACAACAACAACAGCGCGCAAACGGTCGACTACTCCGGCAACCACGTGCCGCGCGTACCGCGCAACATCTTCAACGTTGGTTTGGATCTGGCGAGCAACGTCGGCCTGTACCTCAACGGTTCGTATCAGTATGTGTCCAAGGTGCCGGTGACGTTCGACAATTCGACCTGGGTCCGCTCGTACGACCTGCTCGGCCTCAAGGTCGGATACAAGAAGGACGTGAACAAGCACTGGCTGCTCGACCTGGCCGTCGGTGGTGACAACCTCACCGGAAGCACGTACTATAGTTTCCTCTTCGTTGGCGCGAATTACGCCGCGCTGGCACAGGGACCGGACGGCGGCCGCGGAGACGGGTACATCATTCCCGCACCGTACAAGGCGCAGTTGTACAGCAACATCAGCCTGCGATACGTGTTCTGATCGAACGGCTACGCGCGCGCGACGAATGGAAATTCTTCGGAGCCCTTCCGAAGGCGGATAGCCCGCTCACGATCGCGTGGTGGGTGGTGTTGGTGTTGCGCGGCGCGTTGCCGGCCGTGTTTGCAGTTGCGATGGGAGTATTGGTGGGGGCCGTCCAGCACGGGCGGCCCCTCATCGTTCCACTCGCCTTCGTCGGCGCCGTGTTCATCGTGTTCCAGGTGCTGGCGCCCATCCATCAGGCGATGAGCGCGAACCTGGGCGACCGCACCGCCGCCTGGCTCTACGATCGCCTAACGGAAGCGTGCATCGCGCCGCCGGGCATGGGCCACCTCGAGAACCCGGCGCTGGCGAACGATCTCGTGGTGGCGCGCGACTTCGACCTGGGTATGACGGGGCCGCCGCTCTTCATCTCGATGGACTTCATCGCCGGCGGACTGGGCGAGATGATCGGCGGACTCGCGTGCGCGCTCGTGTTGTTCGGCTACCGGTGGTGGGCGCCGCTCGCGTTGGCCGGCGCGTGGCTGTCTACGCACTGGCTTCTCCGCGAGAGCGGCGTGTGGTACGACCGGAACACGCCGCCGGTGCGCGCCGCTCAACGGGACGCCGAGTACGCGTATCGGTTGGCCGTGGACCCGGGGCCGGCGAAAGAAGTGCGGCTGTTCGGTCTGGCCGACTGGGTGCTCGAGCGGTTCATCGCGCGCCGCAAGCTCCTGCATCAGTTACAGTACGAGGCGACGCGTCTCCGCGAGCAGCCGTTGGCGTGGAGCACGGTGCTCGTGGTGGCGGCGAACGTGCTGGTGTTCTGGATGCTGGCGCGCGATGCGTCGAGCGGGCGCATTTCGTTAGGCGAGCTGGTGGTGTTCGCCCAGGCGGCGGTCGGCGTCTCGATGATCGCGTTCGGCGGCCTCAACTGGGCGCTCAACGGATCGGCGGCACCGGTGGCCGCGGTGCTGCGCCTCGAGGACGCGATGCGTCCCGAGGGCTCGCTCGCGCCGGGGACCCGCTCTGCGTTAGGCCTCCCCGAGCGAGAGATCCGGTTTCGCGACGTCACGTTCGCGTATCCGGGCGGCGCGCCGGTGCTCGAGCACTTCGACCTCGTGATCCCTGCCGGCTCGTCGATGGCCATCGTGGGGCAGAACGGCGCCGGCAAGACGACGCTCGCCAAGCTGCTCTGCCGCCTGTACGATCCGCAAGCGGGCGCCATCGAGGTGGACGGCATCGACCTCCGCGAGCTCTCGCTCGACGCCTGGCGCGAGCGCGTGGCGGCGGTGTTCCAGGATTTCATCCGCTTCGAGCTGCCGCTCCGCGACAACGTTGCGCCTACCGGTGCGCCCGATGACCTGATCTACGCCGCGCTCGAGGCGGCCGGCGCGTCGCGGCTCGCGCGCCTGGACACGGTGCTCGCCCGCGGCTACGACGACGGCACCGACTTGTCGGGCGGCCAATGGCAACGCGTGGCACTCGCCCGCGCGCTGTGCGCCGTGGCGCGCGGCGCGGGCCTCGTGCTGCTCGACGAACCCACCGCGCAGCTCGACGTACGCGGCGAATCGGAGATCTTCGACCGCATTCTCGCCGCCACGCGCCACTCCACGACGCTGCTCATCTCGCACCGCTTCTCCACCGTGCGCCACGCCGACCGCATCTGCGTGCTCGAACACGGCCGGGTGGTGGAGCTCGGCTCCCACGACGAGCTGATTGCGTTAGGCGGACGCTACCGCACCATGTTCGGCCTGCAGGCCAAGCGCTTCGCCGTGGTCGAGGGCGAGGAAGGGATGAGGTATGATGTCCTCGCCTGAGCGCGCCACGGCCGAGGCGCTGCCGCCGGCCATCCCGTCCATGTGGCGGCTCTGCAAGTTGGGCTACCAGCACGAGCCGGGCCTCATGGCGACGTCGTTCGGCCTGGTGCTGCTCGCGGCGATCCCGGACGCGCTCATCGCGCTGTGGCTCAAATTCCTGGGCGACGGTGTGGTGGGGCACCGGCCCGGGCTCGTCCTCGTCGCTGCGTTAGGCCTGGGCGTCTCGGCCGCCGCGACGTGGTTTCTGCGCACGGTGAGCACGCGCGTCCAGCGGCGATTCCGCGACAAGGTCACCATCGCGCTCGAGTCGCACATCGCGCGCTTGCAGGCGACCATCGCGACCATCGGGCACCACGAGAGGCCCGACTATCTCGACCGGCTCTCGGTACTGCGCAATCAGGTGTTCGTGCTGGACCACATGTACATGTCGGTGTTCTCGACCGCGTCGTGGATTCTGCGATTGGCCGTCACGATCGCGCTGCTCGTGTCCATTCATCCGGCACTCGCGCTGCTCGCGGCGTTCGCGATTCCCACGGTGGTCACGTCGTCGTGGCGCCCGGGCGTCGAGCGACGCGCGCAGGAACGCGGCGCGCAGGCGGGCCGCCTCGCGAGACATCTCTTCACGCTCGCGACGACGGCCGAATCGGGCAAGGAAGTGCGCGTCACGAACATCGGGCGTCGGTTAGCCACCGACCGCCGCGCGGCGTGGGAGCGCTGGTACGCGCCCGTGTCCGCCGCGCGCAACGCATCGGCCGCGTGGCATACGCTCGCGTGGGCGGTGTTCGGCGCGGCGTACGTCGGTGCCATCGTGTTCGTCGCGTTCGTGCTGCGCGCGTCTCCGGGCGACGTGCTGCTCGTGCTCGCCGCGGGCTCGCGGCTCTCGGCCTACGTGGGCGCCACCGTGGGCGAGATCGGATTCTTGCGCGGCGTGTGGATGGATGGGTCGCGCCGTCTCGCATGGCTCGAGGACTACGCGGCGTCCCTCACCGCGATGGCCGACCTGCCCGTGCCTAACGCAATGCGCGCCGGGCTCCGGCTCGAGCACGTGTCGTTCGCGTATCCGGGCACGTCGCGCCTCGTGCTCGACGACGTGTCCGTCGCGTTTCCCGCGGGCACGGTGGTCGCGATCGTCGGCGAGAATGGCGCCGGGAAATCGACGCTCGTCAAACTGCTGGCCAAGATGTACGCGCCCACGTCGGGCGCCATCTACGTGGATGATGTTCCGCTCGCGCGCGTGCCGCCGGACGCGTGGCGCGCCCGGCTCGCCGGCGCGTTCCAGGATTTCTACCGATTCGAGTTGCGCGCCCAACAAACGGTGGGCGTGGGCGACGTGTCGCGCGTGGAAGACGCCCAGGCCGCCGGTGCAGCCGTCGACCGAGCCGGCGCGGCGGATGTCATCACGCGTCTCGCGTCGGGGCTCGACACACAGCTCGGCCCCTCGTGGCCCGGCGGTGTCGACCTGTCCTATGGGCAATGGCAGAAGCTCGCGCTGGCGCGCGGTTTCATGCGGGACGATCCGCTCCTCCTCGTGCTCGATGAGCCGACGGCCGCGCTCGACGCCGAGACGGAGCACGCGCTGTTCGAGCGCTTCGCCGCGGCGGCGCGCGCGACCGGACAGCACGGCGGCCGTGTCACGATTCTCGTGTCGCACCGATTCTCCACGGTGCGCATGGCCGACCTCATCGTGGTGCTCGACGGCGCGCGCGTAGTCGAGGTCGGCTCGCACGACGATCTCGTCGCGCGCGGCGGCGCGTACGCCGAGCTGTACCGTATTCAGGCCGAGTCGTACCGTTAGACCGATGCCGGTTGAGGCCGGTGACGTCGATGCGTCGCGATCCGTCCAAGGGAGCGAAGGACGCGGTACACCCTCCCGGAGGAGCACGATGCAATACCGGTATGTCGGCGTGATGGTCGCGGCGCTCGCCGCCTTGGGCTGCAGCAACCTCACCGATTCGAGCGGCGTGGCCGCGGCGGCGGGATCCTACGACACGTTTTTCTCGACGACGATGTCGGCGCCGACCATCAGCGGGTCGGCCACCCTGCCGCAGACGTTAGGCACAATATCGTTAGGCAAGCCGGCCGGCAACGGCACCTTCAGCGGCTCGTTCAGCATCACCGGCAACGGCGGCTCGGGCACCGTGGCCGGCACCATGGCCTCCGGCGGCGCGGTCACCATCTCGCACTTCGGCGACCCGAGCCGCTCGCCACTGCAATCGGTGGCGTTTCTGGAAACCCTGATGCCCTCGTGCGACTTCACGCAGGCGGTGTCGGGTGCGATGTCGGGCGCGGTGCAGAACGGCAAACTGGCGCTCACCGGCGCGCTGACGCTGCCCTGCTCGTGGACCAGCGGCGGCAGCACGGTCGTCGTCCCCACCGTCGCGACCGTGCAGATGTCGGGGAGCCAGGACTGACGCCTGGCTCCGCCTAACGAACGTCAGGGCGTGGCGGCGAACAACGTGTTGCACACCGCGCCCAGGGTCTGGCCCAACTGCTCGCCCGACGGCTTGAGGAATCCCGGCGCGCCCAGGGCGTCGATCGTGCATACCATCGACGGCGCCTTGAACGCGGCGATTCCGATCATGCCCTGCAGCGCCGTGTCGCCCACGCCAGCGAGCGGATGCGGATCGGCGAGATTTTTCGAGAATGCGTCGAAACCGGCAGCGCCGTCGGCGATGAGCGTGATCGAGATGTTGCCGGTTTCGGTGCGCAACGAGCACGCCTGCGGGCTCAGCGTCTTCGCCGTGCCGGGACTCGTGAGGAGCGCGTTCGTGACGTCGGGCTCGGAGGATCGCGTCAACGACACGTTATCCCGTTGTTATCCGCCGGTCGCGCTGGTGACAGGCGAGAATCCGACGCCGTCGGACCACGTGCCCGTCGGCGCCGAGGTCACGATGCGAATCGTGTCGAGATCGATCGCAATGACGCGATTGCGGCCTTGCAGCGTAACGAACGCCCAACGGCTGTCCCGCGAGATCGTCACGCCTTCCGGCGACGGCGAGCCTGGGACTTCGGCTGTGCTCACGAGGCTGTCGGCGGCGATGTGCAGTGTCGCGATCGGGCGTCGCGTGGCCGCATTCAGGATGCGCACTTCGGCGCGCACGGGATCCGTGATCACGGCCTTGCGGCCGTCCGGCGTGATCGCGAGGCGGTACGGAAGTCCGAATCCGCGCAGGGTGTCGACCGGCTGCGCGCGATCGAGATCCACGACCACGACGACGCTGTCGCGATCGCTTCCTGCCCAGGCGGTGCGGCCGTCGGGCGAGATGGCGATGCCTTCGGGCGCCGCGGCCACGGCGATGGTAACCGCGCTGTCGGTGCCCAAAGGGCGGAGCACGGAGATGGTGCCGCTGCCGATGTTCGCGGTGATCATGCGCTGGCCGTCGGCCGACACGGCGAGCATGTGCGTTAGGCGGCCGCCCGTGGGGCGCACCTGTACGACCGCGCCGCTCATCGCGTTCACGATGAGGATGGCCTGGCTGACTTCCGACGTGACGGCGATGAGCGTGTCGCCGGGGAGAAACGCCATGCCGTGCGGGCGACGGTGCTCGCCTAAATCCAGCGTGCGTGCGACGTGGTGGTGCGCCACATCGATGATCGTGATGCTGTTGCCGGGCGCTTCGCGCGACCCATAGTTGGAGACCGCCGCCCAACGGCCGTCGTGCGAGATGGCGACTTCGTGCGGTCCGGTGCCGGCGGGGAGCGTCGCCAGGACGCGGCTGGAGGCGGCGTCGATGACGCTCGCCGTATTGTCGTTCATGTTGCTGGTGACGATGGTGCCGGCGGGCCCGCCGTTGCGTTGGGCGTGGGCGGCGAACGACATCGTCGCGCAGCCGGCGGCCACCATCGCGACGACCGCACGACTGCGAATGCCTAACGGCAGGCGCAGCAGAAGCACCACCTGAGGGCTGACTATCGCGCGCGTGGAGGGCTTCCTCGCTCTGGTTCCAAGGACAAAAAGGGACACTGTATGATCGCTCGGTTGCGCGGAAAAGAGCGCGGCTGCTCGTGGCGAGATGAGTGTTGTTCTTTGGAAAAACGGTCGTTGAAGCCTTCCACGAGCGCGCTGACAAGCTGCTACTTCACCGCATCGTTTCTCTGTGCTGTTCCCAATGCGTGCGGTCCTGCCGTGTCCGCCGGTGTCCGGCCTGGTCCGCTACCACCTCGTGGAACCTTCCCACTGCACCGGAGGGGCGCACGAGAGATGAACCAAGCAGGGTCTCTCTCACCGTTCCGCTGCGACTCTCCTCAGGGTTTTACGAGGCGAGAGAACCAGAGCGAGGCACCCTTCCACGCGCGCATCGCAAGGGCGGTGACTTGCGGGCACTCGCTGCGCGCGCAGGCGCGTGCTGATACGTCGGGTGGCCTAACGGACTAACGGAGAGATCGGAGGAACGGAGAGCCAGCGCTCGGGATTGAACCGAGGACCGCTCGATTACGAATCGAGTGCTCTACCACTGAGCTACGCTGGCGACATGCCCTGGCGCGGACTCGAACCGCGACGCCTTGCGGCACCACCCCCTCAAGATGGCGTGTCTACCAATTTCACCACCAGGGCCTGCTCTGACTAACCGCCAAACGGGGCTGACGGGGCTCGAACCCGCGACCTCCGGTGTGACAGACCGGCACTCTAACCAGCTGAGCTACAGCCCCCGACGAACGCGCGACGATGCGGACACTTTCCCCTCATAGCCCCAAGGGGAGTTGAACCCCTCTCTGCACCTTGAAAGAGTGCCGTCCTAACCGATAGACGATGGGGCCGGACCGATAGCGGTAACGGGATTCGAACCCGTGTTTGAGCCTTGAGAGGGCTCCGTCCTGGTCCCCTAGACGATACCGCCTTAGGCCGCGTTCTCCTCTTCCGCCAATCTCCCACAGGCCCGGAGGGACTTGAACCCCCAACCGCCGGTTTTGGAGACCGGTGCTCTACCAATTGAGCTACGGACCTACACGTTCTGTTGTTTTGGTCCGGAACGCTGGATTCTTGCGGTGGTGGCCTCCACGCGCCCCTTTCCCTTTTCACTGTTTCCCTCTTCCCCGCCCCAGGGTGACCGATGGGAATTGAACCCACAACCCCCGGAGCCACAGTCCGGTGCTCTAACCAATTGAGCTACGGTCACCATGACGCCAACGCCGCCCCGATGGGGGCCACGCCGGCGAGATGCAAATGTTAAACGCGCACCAGGGGTGAATCAACGCCCACGGACGGTCACTTCGCGCGATCGATGTACTCGCCCGTATTCGGATTCACGCGA
Source organism: Gemmatimonadaceae bacterium (assembly GCA_035279625.1). Lineage (GTDB taxonomy): Bacteria > Gemmatimonadota > Gemmatimonadetes > Gemmatimonadales > Gemmatimonadaceae > JADGGM01. The sequence continues at coordinate 29,588 of DATEHK010000069.1, read as the reverse complement.
ATGCGAACTCCCGATGGAATGAACTCGGGAATGTTCACCGTGACACCGTTCTCGAGCTTCGCCTGCTTGAACGACGAGGTCTTTGTCGCCGACTTCATGACCGGCGCCGTTTCGACGATGTCGAGCTCGATCGAATTGGGCAGCTCGATGCCGATCGGCTTCCCGTTGTAGTACTCGGCGACGATTTTCATCCCCGGCTGCATCCACTGCGCCGCGTCGCCGAGCATCTCGTCATCCATCTCGAGCTGGTCGTAGTTCTCGGTGTTCATGAAGTGGTACTCGCTGCCGCCCTGGTACAGGAATTCCAGATCGTGCGTCTCGAGCGAGGCCTTTTCGATGGCATCGGCCGCACGAAAGCGGTGCTCGAAGTTCGAGCCCGTGCGCAGGTTCTTCATCTTCGTTTGCACCATCGCGCGGAGATTACCCGGCGTGTGATGCCGGAAGTCGATCACTCGACACGGATCGCCCTCGAAGACGAGCACCATACCGCGGCGGATCTGCGTTGCCGGTAATGCCATAGACGTGACCTAAGGATCGTGGTGATGAACAAGGGTCTCGCGGCGCGTGTTCGACGCCCGCGTCGATCGCGACTTCGCAACGTCGAAATCGCGTAAAAGTAGTTAGCCTTTAAGTTTAGCCGTCTGAAAAAGTCGGGTCAAGCGCCGCGCTTTCATTGGGGGACTACGCCTTTTCCTGCGGCCTTCGCGCCCAACAGCGGCGCCAGCGTTCGCCACACGGTCTCGGCCACGATCCGTTCGCCGCGCGAGTTGGGATGAATCCCGTCGCCTTGATTGAGCGAATCGATGCCGCCCACGCCGGCCAACAAGAACGGCAGCAGCACCGCGTCGTTCCTTTTGGCGATCTCGGGATACACGGCGCGGAAGGCCGAGGTGTACCGCGCGCCCAAGTTGGGTGGGGCTTCCATCCCGACGATCACGATGCGGGCTTGGGCATGCGTGGCGCGCACCGTGTCGATGATGCGCTGCAGGTTCGAGCGCAGCGAATCGACGTCGAGCGCGCGGAGTCCATCGTTGGCGCCGACCTCGAGCACAACGACGGACGCCGGTTGGCGCATGACCCAACCGATGCGACGGAGCGCGCCGGCCGACGTTTCACCGCTGACGCCTGCATTGACCACGTCATAGCTTAGACCGAGGGAGTCGATGCGCCGCTGGATGATGGACGTGAAGCTCGAGTCGGGGTCGAGTCCGAATCCGGCGGTGAGGCTGGTTCCCAGGAACACGATGGTGCGTTTGTCGGCGCGGGGCGCGGATAGGGCGGCCCGGTCACGGGCCGCGCTATCCGGCGCCGCGCCACGCGTCCCGTCGCGCTCGCGGCCGGTGCTGCCGCCGCATGATGCGGCGGCCGCAGCGGCCGCGAGCGCGACCAGACTCCACTTCCATCCCGTCCTCATGCTCGTCGTTAGGCAGCTCACGAAATCGTACCCCAGCGGGGGACGCACACTCACCGTCCTCCGCGACGTCACGTTCACGATTCCCGACGGCGCCTTCGTCGCAATCGTCGGACCGTCAGGGAGCGGCAAGACCACCCTGCTCGGGTTGCTCGCCGGACTCGACACGCCCACGGCCGGATCCGTCCTCCTGGACGGCGATGAGCTCGGCGCCCTGTCCGAAGATGCGCGCGCCAAGCTCCGTGGTGAGAAAGTTGGATTCGTGTTCCAGAGCTTTCAACTGATCCCGACGCTCACCGCCGCGGAAAACATCGCGGTCCCGCTCGAGCTGCGCGGTACGCGGAACGCCGGCGACCGCGCGCGCACGTTGCTCGATCGCATGGGTCTCGCCGATCGCGCCGGCCACCTACCCGCCCAACTCTCGGGCGGCGAGCAGCAGCGCGTCGCGCTCGCGCGTGCGTTCGCCAACGCGCCGCGCGTGCTGTTCGCCGACGAGCCGACGGGCAATCTCGACTCGGCCACCGGCGACCGGATCATCCAACTCCTCGAGGAGCTCAACCGCGAATCGGGCACGACCATCGTGCTGGTCACGCACGACTCCGCGCTGGCCGACCGCGCCCAACGCGTCATCCGATTGAACGATGGCGCCGTCGTCGAGGATCGGGAGGTCGCCGCGTGAGCGCGCGCTGGGGCGATCTCGCGCGTCTCGCGTGGCGCGACAGCCGCTCGGCGCGCAGCCGGCTCCTCCTGTACATGTCGGCCATCTCGCTCGGCGTCGCCGCGCTGGTGGCCATCGACTCGTATTCGTCCAACGTCGTCCGGTCGATCCGGAGCCAGTCGCGCGAGTTGTTAGGCGGAGACCTTTCGCTCTCGTCGCGCACCGCGTTCGCGCCGGCGGTCGACTCGCTGCTCGACACGCTGGCGCGCGGCGGCATCACAGTCGGGCGGACGACCACGTTCACCTCGATGGCGCTCGTGCCGCACGCGCCCGCGCCGCGCCTCGTGCAGGTGAACGCCGTCGGCCCCGGCGTGCCGTTCTACGGTCAGATCGAAACCGACCCGGCCGGCCGCTACGCCGACCTGCAGCAGGGCCATACCGTCCTCGTCGACGATGCGCTCCTCCTCGAGCTCGGCGCACGGGTAGGCGACAGCCTCTCGTTAGGCGCCGCCCGCTTCGCGATTATCGGGACGCTCAAGAACGTGCCCGGCGACCTGAGCATCGCCAGCTCGTTGGGCCCGCGCGTGTACATCGCCGACAAGTGGGTGCCCGAGACCAAGCTGCTCGTTTTCGGCAGCCGGGCCGAATACGATGCGCTGCTGGCCGTGCCCGCGGGGACCGATCCGGCCGCCGTGGTCGATCGACACCGCGCCACGCTCGACGCCGCGCACGTCCGCGCGCGCACGGTGCAGGATACCGAGCGGTCGCTCACGTTCGACATCCAGCAATTGGACCGGTTTCTGGGCGTCGTGGCGCTGGTGGCGCTGCTGTTAGGCGGCGTGGGCGTGGCCAGCGCCATCCGCGCGTACATCGAGGAGAAGCGCGACCCGATCGCCGTGCTGCGCGTGTTGGGCGCCACGTCGCGCCAGGTCCTGGCGGTGTACCTGCTCGAAACCGGCGCGTTAGGCTTCGCCGGCGCGCTCGCGGGCGCGGCCCTCGGCGTCATCGCCCAGATGGCCCTCCCCAAGGTGGCGGGCGGCATCGTACCGGTGACCGTGACGCCCCGCCTCGAGCCGCACGCGATGCTGGTCGGCATCGGCATCGGCGTGTGGGTCGCGGTGATCTTCGCGCTGCTGCCGATCCTTGGCGTTAGGCGGATCTCGCCGCTGGAAGCGATCCGGCGCGACGCCGCTCCGACGCCCGTGCGCCGCATCCTCTCCGATTGGCCGCGCGTCGTGGCCGCGCTCGCGCTCGCCGCGAGCGTCGTCCTCATCGCCGTCGGCCGAGCGGGGACCGTGCGGCGCGGGGTGTCGATGAGCGCCGGCATCGGGGCCGCGCTCGTGCTCCTCTCCATTGCGGCGGCGGTCGTGTCGCGCGTCACCCGTCGCATACTCAAGGAGCACTGGCCGTTCGTCGTGCGTCAAGGATTGGCCAATCTCTATCGGCCGGCGAATCAGACGCGCGCCGTGATGCTGGCACTCGGGTTCGGCGCATTTCTCATGAGCACCTTGTATCTGGTCCAGTGGAACCTGATCGCGCGGCTCACCGCGAGCACGCTCGAGACGCGCGCCAACCTCGCGTTCTTCGATGTACAATCCGATCAGGCCAGGAGCGTCGACTCACTGATTCGCGCTGCGCACGCGCCGGTGCTGCAGAAAGTGCCGATCGTCCCGATGCGCATCGCCGCGATCAATGGGCACAGTACGTCCGACGCGCAAACCGATGCGCGTCGCGCATCCTGGGCGCTGCGCCGGGAGTATCGGTCGAGCTATCGCGACACGCTCATCGCGTCGGAAAAGCTCGTGGCCGGGCGATGGGTCGGCCGCGAGGGCTCGCGCCACGGAGCGCCGTGGCCGATCTCGGTCGAGAGCAGCGTGGCCACGGAGTTAGGCGTAGCGTTAGGCGACACGATCACGTGGGACGTGCAGGGCGTCAAGGTTCCCTCGATCGTGACGAGCCTGCGCGATGTGACGTGGGCGCGGTTCGAGCCCAACTTTTTCGTGATCTTCGCGCCCGGCGCGCTCGACCAGGCGCCGCAAACGCTGGTGTTCCTGAGCCGCGTCACCGACCCGGCCGCGCGCGCGGCGCTGCAACGCGCGGTCGTGGAGCACGATCCCAACGTGTCGACCATCGACCTGGGCCTCATCCAGCAAGCGCTCGACTCGATTCTCGACAAAGTGTCGGTCGCCATCAGATTCATGGCGCTCTTCAGCGTCGCCACCGGCGTGCTGGTGCTGTTGAGCGCCGTGGCGGCGGCCCGCCGCCAGCGCTTGCGCGAGGGTGTGCTCCTCAAGACGCTCGGCGCCACGCGCGCGCAGATCGCCCGCATCATGCTGAGCGAGTACACGGTGCTCGGCCTGCTGTCGGCCGCCACAGGGCTGGTGCTTTCGTTAGGCGGGGCCTGGGCGCTCATGCACTTTCTGTTCGACTCGCCCTTCTCGCCCGCGGCGGCCCCCCTGGGGGTGCTCGCACTCATTATTGTGGCGCTGACCGCGGCGGTCGGCCTGTCGAGCAGCAGGGACGTCTTCGCGGAAACACCGATGGCGGCGCTTCGGGAACAGTAGGCGGTTGCCAAACGCGGCCGCAGAGTGGAAGTTCCGCGAACCGAGCCCACGCATTCATCGAGGTCAGATGGTTCTCGCGATCGCCGCCCCGCACTCCATCCTCAGTAAGCTCTCGCAGCTCTGGGCATACGTGACGCTGGGCGCGACGAGCATCTTCACCGAGGAGGCGGCGCCGGTCGTTGCCGGGTTCGCGGCGCATGAGGGCCACCTGCACGTGGTTCGGGCCGCGATGGCCTGCGCGGTGGGCAGTTGGGCGGCCGACGTCGTGCTCTACATGCTCGGCCGCTGGCGCGCGCTCCAAGTTGCCGCCCGCTGGCCGCGCTTGCAGAAGCCGATGTCGCGCCTCCTGGGCGCCGTGCAGCGACACCCCTGGCGCGCGTCGCTCGTGGTCCGTTTCGCGTACGGAGCCCGGCTTCTTCTCCCCATCACGTGCGGAGCGGCGCGCACCTCCTTCACCGGCTTCGTGATCGGGAGCGGCGTGAGCGCGTGGGTTTGGAGCGGGCTCTTCACCGCCGTCGGATGGATTTTCGGTCAGACCGCGGTGGTGATGATCGGCCACGTCCGCCGCCACGAAGACCGGTTCGCGGTCGCGCTGGTGATCATCGTCGCGATCGTCGTGTGGATCGTGACGCGCCGGAACGAGAGCCACGTGCCGGAGGAGATCGATGATCCGCGGTTAGGCAGAATGCTGGAATAGGGAAGCGCGCGCACGCGCGCGCTTCCCTTTCTACGTTAGCGCTTGCCGCAACCGAGCTTCTTCCTCCCTCGCCACCGTCGCTTTGCGCTCCAGCTTGCCCCAACCCACCACCCGTCCGCGCAAGGCCGCCACGAACGACCGCACCACCACCCAGTACATCACCTGCCGGTAGGCGAAGCGTTGGAGGAACACGAGCCACGTGAGCGAGCGGTCTTCGCCCGGCTCGAGGAAGAAGCCGACGATCGTGGCGATCCAGTCGACGAGCAGGAACACGGCGTAGTACGTGAGCACCTGCTCGAGGCTCGTCAGCGCGTACGTGGCACCGTGTTGCGCACGCACCAGCCACACCGAGATGAGGCTCCACACGAACATCAGGTCGGCGATTGGCGACACGAACGGGAAGAACAACTGGAAGATCAGCACGTTGGGCATTGCCACCAGGCCTAACGAGCCATAGCGCGGGTCGAGGAACACGCGCTTGTGCTTCCACAGGCATTGGAGCGTACCGAACGACCACCGGAAGCGCTGCTTGGCGAGCGCGCGCAGCGAATCGGGCGCTTCGGTGTACCCGATCGCTTCGTCGGCGTACGCGATCGAGTGGCCGCGGCGGCGAATCGAGAGCGTAAGGTCCTGGTCCTCGGCGAGTGTGTCCTCGCTGAAGCCGCCCACTTCATCGATAAGCGACTTGCGCCACGCGCCGACCGCGCCCGGCACGACCGTGATGCAGTTGAGCAGCGAGAAGGCGCGGCGGTCGAGATTCTGGCTCGTCACGTACTCCACCGCCTGCCACCGCGTCACCAGGTTCACGCGGTTGCCGACTTTGGCATTGCCCGCCACCGCGGCGACCGACGGATCGTGCAACGGTTCGACCAGCTCGGCCACCGTGTTCGACGCGAAGATGGTATCGGCGTCCAAACAGATCACAATCTCGCCGTGCGCGTGCTTCATGCCGAAGTTGAGCGCGCTCGCCTTGCCTCCGTTAGCCTTGCGCAACAGCGTCACCTGCGGATGCGTTCCGAACGCCGCCTGCGCCACCTCCATCGTGCGGTCCGGCGATCCGTCGTCGACCATCACGACCTCGAGCGAACCCGGATACTCCTGGGTCACGAGGCTCCGGATGGTGTTGACGATGACCTTTTCCTCGTTGAATGCGGGCACGATCACGCTCACCGTCGGCGCATACGTGACCGGCGCATTGGGATTCTGGTGGCGTTTGACGCGTTGGATGATGGCGAGCGTCGTGATGAACAACAGCCTCGCGACGCCGAGTCCGACGGCGAGGGTGAAGAGCCAGAAGAGCACCCACTCCGCCACGCCCACGGTGCCGAACGCAAGCAGCTCGCCGAAGCGGCTCAGCCGAGTCTGCGGTGGTAGCGGCGGCATGGCGACGTCGCGCGGGATGCCCACCAGCTCCGACAGCGCAACGAGCGTGTCGCCGCGCGCGCGCAACGAGTCGATGAGTGTGCCTAACGCAGCGACCGTCTGCTCGCGGTTGCCGCCGCCGTCGTGCAACAGGACGACGTTGCCGCCCTTGCCCGCTTGCAGCTGGTGTAGCACGGTGTCGATGATCGTCGTGACGCCCGGCGACTGCCAGTCTTCGGCATCGATCCGCAAGCCGACGCTGATGTACCCGCGGTCCGTCGCGACCGCAATCGGCTCGAGCTCGTCCGACGTCGTCGGCTCGGCGTCCCCGAAGTAGGGCGCGCGGAAGAACGCGGTGCGCCTGCCTAACGCAGCCTCGAGCAGCCGCTCGGTGGCGTCCAACTGCAACTGCACGATGCGGGTGCTGGCATACCGCAGGTTCGGGTGGGTGAACGTGTGGTTGCCGATCTCGTGGCCCTCGCTGTACTCGCGTCTGAGCAGCGGGATGTGCGCCTCGGCGTTCTGGCCGATCACGAAGAACGTGGCCGGCGCATGCCGCGACTTGAGCGTATCGAGAATGGAGCTCGTGTACCGTCCGTCGGGACCGTCGTCGAACGTCAGCGCGATCTTGTGCGGCGACCCGCCGCCGAACCGGCGGATGATCCACGGCGTCGCATACCGAGTGACGCGTTCGTCCGTGATGAGCCGGGTCACCGGGTCGACCGTGATCTCGCGGCTGCCGTCCGTTGGGCGGGCGCGCAGCTCGAGCAGCTCGCCCGTGGCCGCCTTGGGCTGGAATTCCGGGTCGTACCCCGAGGGAATCGCGCTCAGGCTGTCGACCGGCGCATCGATCCCGCGCTTCCCGATCACCGCCCAGATCGCCGGATCCTCGGAGCCGAGTCGCCAGACGGCCATGCCGCCCGCGCCTAACGCATCGCCGGCGATGATCTCGTTGTACGCCGTCACGCCGTCGAGATACCAGTCCACGTGGTCGGTGGAATCGGGATCGCGCCACGTCGCGTACGGATTGAGCGCTGTCGAGTCGAAGCGGATGGCCGCCGGCTGCCCGTCCACCGCCGCGTCGCGCACCGCACTCATTACATCCTGGAACGTCATGGCCGACGCCGAATCCTCGGAGTCGTTCCAGTCGTAGCCGTACGCGCCCAACGTGAGGATTGCCTTGTTGGGCGGAATGAAGCGCATCATGTGCCGAGCCGTCTTCACGAACCACGCTTGGCTCGCCACCGGTCCGGGATCGCCACCGCCGAAGTGCTCGTCGTACAACATCAAGAACAGCTTGTCCGCCACCGACGCGTATTTCGCCAGTTGGACGTCGTTGTCGTTGAACGACACCGCCTGCGTGACGAACCGGCCCTTGGGCGCCAGCCGCGCCTTGAGCATTTTCTCGAACGTCACGATCGGGTCGGTGAGGCTCGCCGGCACCTCTTCAAAATCCAACGTCACGCCGCCTAACCCGTAGCGCATCACGCTATCCGTCAACTGCGTGAGCGCGCGGTCGCGCGACGCAGGATCCGTGAGCATGTGGCGCAACGACGGCGTGTCCCACTTCTTGGTGGCCGAGTCGAAGTTCGTCACCATCGCGAACACCCATGGACGGTCGCGCTCGTCCGGAACCTTGTGGGCGATGGCGATCGGGACGCGGCGATCGATGCTCATGCGCAGGGAATCGCCACCCGGCATGAGGAAGCCCCATTCGCAGATCACCCAGTCGAGATCATCGGCGTGTGCCCCGAGCGACGCCAGCGAGTTGTCGTCCCAGTTCACGTAGAATCCGGCGACGATCGGCTGACCCGGTTCCGCCGCTTTGCCGATCACCGTGCGCGCGTGGACGGGTAGACGATCCGCGTGCACGGCCGGCAGCGCATGATTGCGACGCAGCTCGAACCACAGCTGCAGCCGCTTGTCGAGCCGTCGCCGTTGCGTCTTGCTGGTGATCAAGTGCGAGCGCATCGGCGGCGCCGCCGACATCGGGAACGACGCCGGCACCGGCGGCGTGAGCAACTCGTACACCACGACGGCCGCGACCATTGTGCTCAGCATGCCGACGCCAATCGCTAACAGACGCAAATAGCGCCAGCGTCGTCCGCTCTCATCGAGGAAGACGGGCTTGTCGCGCGCCGTGGGTAGGCGGCGTGTATTGCCGGCCGGTGAAGTCATGCCGGCAAGAATATACCCCGCACAGGCAGGGCTTGCTGCAGCCTTGGCTTACGACGCACGGCCATCGGCCGGCGCGCGGCCGGTAGGGCGCGACATGAGGCGCATTTAATTGCTGGCGATCTCAAGGCACCACCAGGGGTCACGATACTCCTCGATGTCAACGTACCACACGTCGAAATACATACGCAGTCCCATAGATCTTTTCGAGGAGCACTTCAATGTCCCGCACGAACTCTCCACTCGTTGGTCCCGCCCCGCGCGCGTTCGCGGTGGGTTGCGCGGCTCTTCTGGCCAGCGCGTGCTCGAGTTCCTCGAGCCCGATGGCCCCGCAGCAGCAGCGCACTCAGACGTCGGCCCCGATTGCCGACTTCGTCTATGCGTCGGATGCGTCAGGCACGCCGCAGATCTATTGGAGCCACAACGGCACGAGCACCCGGTTGACGTTCGACAACTCGACGGACAACCACCCGAAGACCGCCGCGGGACGTTTGGTCTTCACATCGTATCGCGACCTCGATCCCGAAATCTATATCTCGGGCCTCGACGGTTCCTCGCAGACGCGCTTGACGCACAGCGCGGGCCTCGATGACGAGGCGGCGATCGATCCGACGGGCAATCACATCGTATTCGTGAGCGAGCGCAGCGGCACCCTCCGCCTCTTTACCATGGACGCGACTGGCGCCAACCAGACGGCGCTCGCGACCGGTTCCGACACGTGGGTTCCGGAGCGCGCGCCGACCTTCAGCCCGTCCGGCTCGCAGATCGCGTTCACTTCGACGCGGTCGGGTATTTCGCAGGTCTACGTGGTGCCCGCCTCCGGCGGTCAGGCCGTACAGCTGACGCATGAGGCAGGCGGCGCCTTCGACCCGGCGTGGTCGGCGGACGGCACCCAGATTGTGTTCGTCTCCGCGACGGGTACGCCCTACCTCCGTCAGGTCGCGGTAGGGAGCGGCGAGACGGTCGACTTCGCCCAGGATACGGCCTCGCTCGGACAGCCCGCGTGCAACGCGCAGATGTGTCTCGCTGTGAGCGGCGCGTATGGCGGCACGGGGAACATCGTTTCGGTGACCACTGCCGGCGGCTCGATCAATCACGTGTCGGCCGTCTCGGGTAGCGAAGCCAGCCCGGCCTTCGTTCAACAGTAACAATGGCTACCGCCCTGGCACCTGTACGCCGCGCGTCCGGACCGCTTCCGCGTCTGGAAACCGGCGTGCACCTTCGAGAGGAGGAGCGTCGCGCAACCCGCGTGCTGATCGTGGACGATGAAGACGCGATCTGCCATGCCCTGGGCCGGTTCCTCACACTCCGCGGGTTTCAAGTCGAGACGGCGAATTCGGCAGCGCTCGCGCTCGATCAGTTAGGCAGGAACGCGTTTACGATCATGTTGTGCGACATTCGCATGCCGGGCATGACGGGATTGGAGTTGGTCCCCCACGCGCTGCAGGCGAATCCGGACCTGGCGATCATGATGTTGACGGCAGTCGCCGACGCGGCGACGGCGACCGACGCGTTGTCACACGGCGCGATGGACTACCTCACCAAGCCGATCGACCTGCCGCAGCTGGAGCATGCGATCGAGAGGGTGCGTCGCAAGCGCGAGTTGATGCTGCATCAACGTTCGGTGGATCAGCTCGTACGCGATGAAGTGGCGAGCCGCACGGCCGAGCTCGAACGCGAACAGCACGCGTTGCGCTCGCTCACGGTGACGGTGACGGAGACGCTGATCAACGCCATGGAAGCGAAGGACCGGTATCTGCGCGGACGTTCGCACCGCGTGGGCGAACTAGCGGCGTCGATCGCCAGCGAGATGGGTCTCTCGGAGGACACCATCGAGGCGGTGCGGTTGGCTGGTCGATTGATGGATATCGGCCGCATCGGCATTCGCGAGGAAGTCTTGAACAAGCCGGATAAGTTGACTGCCGACGAGTACGCGCACGTCCGCGAGCACGTCCGGGTGAGCATGGAGATCCTGGCGCCGCTCAAGCACCTGGGCGTCGTGCTCGACTACATCCACGATCACCACGAGCACTACGACGGCACCGGTTATCCGCGCGGACTGGCCGGCGAAGCCATCTCGTTAGGCGGACGGGTGTTGTGCGCCGCGGACGCGTTCGATGCGGTGACGGGAGGTCGTGCGCACCAACGCCCCCTGCCGCAGGACAAGGCGATCACATACCTCGGCCAGCACGTGAATTCGCTGCTCGATCCTTTCGTCTACGAGGCGTTGCGCGCCGTGGTCACCTCCGGCAAGACGCTGCGCTTCATCCGACCGGTACCGCCTGCGACAGCTGCCGGATAGCTGCGTAGCACCACCACACGCCGGCCACAAACACGGCAGCCGGCACCAGCAACACCGCTCGATCCAGTCCGGCGCGCTCGGCCAGCGCGCCAATGAGGTAGGGTGACGGCACGTCGCCCAGGATGTGGATCATGAAGATCGACGCCGCCATCGCCGACGCGCGCATCACCGCCGGCACGGCGTCGACGATGGCCGTGTTGATCGGCCCCGTGGACATGAAGATGAGGACCTCGGCCGCGGCGAGCGCCGGCCAGTAGACCGCGTGGTCAGGCGAGGTGAGCGCCACGAATGCCAGGGGCGCGGCGAGCAGCGTCGTGACACCCGACACCACCAGATTTGCGTTAGGCATGCGCCGGTGCAATGCGTCGGCCAGCCACCCGCCGGCGAACGTGCCGGCAAACCCGGTCACCACCAGAACAGCGCCCAACGACACGGACGCGCTCTGGCTGTCCAGATGCCGTATGCGGATCAAGAAGGTCGGCATCCAGGCGGCGATTCCACCGGTCGCGAACGTGTACGCCGCATAGCCGACCACCGTGTTGCGATAGTCGCGAATGCGCGCGACGTCGAGATATGCGGCGAACCCGCGGGGCATCCGCGCGGTTGGCACCGCGGGCACACCGTCTTGCGCGCCGCGCGGCGGATCGAGGAGCTTGAGCGCAAGCAGCGCCAGCAGGAGACCCGGACCACCCGCCACGAAGAAGGCCGAGCGCCAACCGTAGTGCGCATCCATCGCGCCGCCGACCACGTATCCCAGCGCCGAGCCGACCGGGATGGCCATGTACATCACGGCGAACACACGCGACCGCTGGCGATCCGGGAAATAGTCCGCGAGGAGCGCCGGCGCGATGCTGCCGTACGCCGCCTCCCCAATACCAACCGCTGCACGCGCGGCCAGGAGCCAGCCATAGTGCGACGCCAGGCCGGCGAGCACGGTGGCGACGCTCCACAGCCCCACGCCTAACGCAATGAGCCGGGGCCGCGAGCGCGAATCGCCTAACACACCGAAGGCCGGCGCCGCGATCATGTACACCAGGATGAACGCGCTCGCCAACGCCCCGAACTCTGTGTCGGTCACGTGCAGCGATGACGTGCGCAGGCTCTCCCCGAGCGGCGGCAACACGTACCGATCGAGATAGTTGAGCAGATTGATGAGCGTGAGCACCGCAAGGCCGAACCAGGCGGCACCCCGCGCGACGGAGCTCGATTTCGCAGAAGCGGCGGCGTGCGTCACGTTCGAGGCGGGGGATGGAGGGCGTGAAGGCCTGGGCGCGGCCGGATCGTGCGCGCCGCGGCAAACTACATGCGTCGACCTTGACGCGCGAGGCTCGCGCTGTCGACCTTTGCGTTCGTCCCGATCGTGGAGAATGTGCAGTGGGACCGATGTACGACGTGATCATCATCGGCGCGGGCCACAACGGTCTCGTCGCCGCGGCGTACCTGGCGCGTGCCGGCCGGCGCGTGTTGGTGCTCGAGCGGCGCGACCTCGTAGGCGGCGCGTGCGTCACCGAAGACGTGTGGCCGGGGTTCAAGGTTTCGACGGCCGCGTACGTGAACAGTCTGCTCCGACCCGAGATCATCCGCGATCTGCGTCTCGCCGACTACGGGTTCGCGATGCTGCCGCGCGATCCGTCATCGTTCACGCCGTTTCCCGATGGCCGGTCGCTGTTGTTGGGACCCGATCGCGCGATGACACAGCGGGAGATCGCGAAATTCTCCGAGCGCGATGCGGCCGCCTATCCCGCGTATGAAGCGATGCTGGAGCGGGTAGCCGACCTGATCGAGCCGACGCTCATGCAATCGGCGCCCGCGCCGTGGTCCAACCGTCCGCGCGATCTCATCGCCCTGGGCAAACTCGCATGGAACTTTCGCGCGCTCGGCGCCGACGCATCGCGCGCGATCGAGATTCTCACCGCCGATGCGCGCACGGTGCTCGACCGGTGGTTCGAGTCCGAACAGCTCAAGGCGACCTTGGCCACCGACGCCATCATCGGCGCCTTCGCGTCGCCATCGATGGCCGGTACCGCATACGTGCTGTTTCATCACGTGATGGGCGAGTGCAATGGCGTCCGCGGCGTGTGGGGCTACGTGCGCGGCGGCATGGGCGGCATCACGCAGTCGCTCGCCAGTGCCGCGCGCGATTTGGGTGTGGAGATCCGCTTGGACTCGCCGGTGTCGCACATTCTGGTGCGCCACGGGCGGGCGCGCGGTGTCGCGCTCGCCGATGGCACCGAGTTTCTGGGACATCAAGTCGCGTCCAACGCCGATCCGAACGTCACCTTTCTCCAGCTCATGGACGAGGGCGACCTTCCGGCGGATTTCGTGAAGGCGGTGCGGCAGATCGACTACCGGAGCGCGTCGCTCAAGATCAACGTGGCGTTGTCGGAGTTGCCGAACTTCACCGCGTTGCCGTCGACGGGTGCGGCCGGCGGTCCGCAGCACCGCGGCACGATCCACATATCGCCGACGCTCGACTACATGGAGCGCGCCTACGACGACGCGAAGTACGGACGTCCGTCGGCGTCGCCGATCCTCGAGTGCACGATCCCATCGGCGGTGGATCCGACCGTGGCGCCGCCGGGCAAGCACCTGATGACGATGTTCATTCAGTACGCGCCGTATGCGCTGCGCGAGGGCAGCTGGGACGACCAGAAGGAGCGATTCGCCGACCGGTGCTTCGACATCCTGGCCGAGTACGCGCCTAACTTCAAGCGCTCGGTGATCGCGCGGCAGGTGCTGTCGCCGCTCGACCTCGAGCGCAGATTCGCGCTCACCGGCGGCAACATCTTCCAGGGCGCGATGACGTTCCCGCAGTTGTTCTTCCTGCGGCCCCTGGCGGGCTACGCCGACTATCGGACGCCGGTCCAGCATCTGTACCTGTGCGGCGCGGCCACGCATCCGGGCGGCGGCGTGATGGGAGCGTGCGGCTACAACGCCGCGCGCGAGATGCTGCGCGACGCCTAACGGATAGTCAATCGCCGGCGCTGCGCCGTACTTCGGCGTCGAATGCCACCGACAGACTCTCGCGCGCCGAGTACGGGCCCGGGGTGTAGGCGCTCGACGACACGCCTAACTGGCTCAGCTCGCACACGTGCCAGTCCTGTGCGTTGGTCATGTCCCAGAAAGCGATGGCGTCGTTGGTGTCGAACGACGCGTCGGCGAACGTGGCCGGATTGAACAGCCACTCGCACGTCACGCGCGTCCGGTCGGGCGCCTCCGGCCAGAGCGTATGCGCCATCACGTAGTCCGGGTGCAGACTGAGCAGCATGTTCGGGAAGATCGAGTAGTAATACACGCGCTGCAGGTCCTCTCGCGGCAGCTCGCCAACCGGAACACCGCACGCGCGACCGCTCGTGCTCATGCTGCCGCCCGGCTGCGTGATCACCATGAAGCCGCCGAGGAACGGCCCCTCGTAGAGATCGTTCTCGCCGCTGTTGGCCGGCGTAAGGCGAACCAGTGCCGGGTGCACCGGTGAACAGTGATAGCACTCGGAGTAGTTCTGATGAATGAGCTTCCAGTTGGCGCGCACGTCGTACTCGATGCGACGTGCCGGGACTAACGTGGGAAGGTGGAACCGCTCGAAGCGCGAGATGAGCGACGCGAAGGCAGTCGCAAACGGCTCGGGTTCGCGATCGAGATTGATGAAGAGCCAGCCTTCCCACTCGGCGATCGCCACGGCGTGCAACGGCCAGTCGCTCCTGTCGAAGCCCTCGGTGCCGCTCATGTGCGGCGCGCCCACCAGCCGCCCGTCGAGCGCGTACGTCCACGCGTGATAGGGACACTGGATTCCGGAGTCGAAATGCCCGCGCGATTCCTCGCAGAGACGCGTACCGCGATGCCGGCAAACGTTGTGGAACGCGCGGGGCGCGCCTTGCTCGTCGCGCGTGATGATTAGGCTCTCGGTGCCCACCGTGCGGACCGCGTAGTCGCCCGGATGCGCCACATCCGTCGAGCGGCAAGCGCACAACCAGCGCCGGTGAAAGATGCGATCGAGCTCGCGCGCGTATCGCACGGGAGACGTGAACCACGACGCCGGCGCCGTCATCGCGCCGTGGGTTGGAATCTCGATCGCTCGCAAAAACGTGCTCACCCGAATCCTCCTTCGTTGCCCGGTGTTCACGCTTCAATGTGGCGCGGCGCCGGCGTCGGCGGCAACAGGTAGTGCGAGCCCGTCGCACTCGCTAGACTATGGCGGGCCTGCCCTGCTCTTGTTTCTCGCGTCTCACCATCATGCCCGTCCACGACATCACGATTCTCCTCTTCCTGGGGGCACTCGCCGCCGGGTTGTTGGGCGCGCTCACCGGACTCGGTGGCGGAGCGATCATCGTTCCCCTGCTCACCATTCTGTTTCACGTCGACATCCGCTACGCCGTGGGCACCTCGCTGGTGTCGGTGATCGCCACGTCCTCGGGTGCCGCGGCGGCGTACGTGAAGGAAGGATACAGCAACATTCGCGTCGGGATGCTCCTCGAGATTGCGACGACGATCGGCGCAATCACCGGCGCCTTCATCGCCGGCCTCGTTTCGCCGACCGCCGTCGCGGTGATATTCGGCATCGTGCTGCTGCACACTGCGTGGACTTCGACGCGTCCGCGCGCCGATCACGTCACGGGCGGCCCGTCGGACCCGATCGCGCTCAAGCTGCGGCTCGACTCGACGTATCCGACCGCGAATGGTCCGCAGCACTATCAGGTGCAGCGCGTGCCGCTCGGATTCGGGCTCATGTACATCGCCGGCATTCTGTCGGGATTGTTGGGCATCGGCTCGGGCGTCGTCAAAGTCCTGGCGATGGACCGCGCGATGCACTTGCCGTTCAAGGTGTCGACGACGACAAGCAACTTCATGATCGGCGTGACGGCGGCAGCGAGCGCGGGCATCTACCTACACCGCGGATACATCGTCCCCGGCCTCGCGTTTCCCGTGATGCTCGGCGTTCTCGCGGGAGCGTTGGTTGGTGCACGCATGTTACCACACGTTCACACACAGAAATTGCGCGTGGTATTCAGCTTGCTCGTCGCCGCGTTGGCGGTCGAGCTCCTGATCAACGCGCTCACAGGGAAGATTTGAGATGGGCCTCCCCCATACGCTTGTGACCGGACACTCGAGCGCCGACGATCGCACCGAACACGTCGTGGGCACTGTGCTGCGGTTGGGCGTGCTCATCGCCGCCGCCGTCACGTTGGTGGGCGGTGCGCTGTTTCTGATGCAAGCCGGCGCAACGCGTCCAGACTATCACGTCTTTCACGGTCAGTCATCGCCATGGCGATCGCTCGCCCAGGTCGTGCGCGGCGTCGCGGCCGGCAATGCGGAAGCCATCATGCAGGCGGGCGTGGTGCTGCTCATCGCGACGCCGATCGCGCGCGTCGCACTCACGCTGATCGCGTTCGCCATCCGCAAGGACCGTCTCTATACGGTGATCAGCGCGATTGTTCTGGTGCTCCTCGCGTATGGCTTGTTAGGCGGTTGAGCGCGCCGCGCCCAAGAGACCCCTCGGGCCCGCCATCCTGTGGTTTGACAATCCCCTGTCATGAACCATGGGGGCTGCGCTTGAGCATGGACCGCGCGTGCGCCATCGTTGTGGCGCCGGAAAGTCCCGGCATGGACGGGCGGGCACGCCCAGCCATTCCGCGATAACTTGCAGCAGTGTTCATCTCTCCCAGCCCGAGGCTCGAGGGATTGACCCGATTCGTGCGACGATCGTGATCGCGTCCCGCCTTGAGTTCGCGGGGCCGCAGAGGTTGGCGCTCGCGCGGCGCGGCGTGATGGTAGCCATGCGTTGGTCCGCCGCCGCCGCGATCGCCGCCTTGGCCGGGTGTCTACCGCTCATCGGCGCGCGACCCCTCGTCCCGGGCGCACTCAAGCCCGGCGACTCGTACCACACGATTACGGTGGGCGGGGCGGCCCGCACGTATTTGCTGCATCTCCCGCCCGATTATGGACGCAAGGGCGATCGACCATTGCCGATCGTGATCGTGCTGCACGGCAGCGGGACCAACGGAAGTTGGCTGGCTCAGCAGTCCGAGCTCAACGAGGCCGCCGACGACCATCATTTTGCCGTCGCGTATCCGGATGGCAGCGGCACCCTCGGCGTCGAGTTTCTCGATTGGCCGACCGGCGATACGACAGCCGACGGCCGCGCCACGGTGTTGAGCAACGTTCACTTCATTTCGGCATTGATCAAGTCGCTTGCGCGGGTGCCGGCGCTCGATGCGTCGCACGTGTTCCTGGCCGGCGTTTCGAGCGGCGGCATCATGACGTACACCTTGGCGTGCGACATCGCCGACAAGTTGTCGGGATTCGCCGTGATCGCGGGCGAGATGCCTGACTCGGCGTGCTCGACGACGCGTCCGCTGCCGGTGATGGTGGTGCACGGCACCGCCGACGACGTGATTCCGTACGACAATCATGGTGAGCGCCTGCCCGGGGCTCCGGTGTCGTATCTGTCGGCGCCCGAGGCCGTGGCCTTCTGGGCGCATCACAACGGGTGTTCGTCGCCGGTCAAGCGGTCGAAAAGCGGACATGTCATCCGGGACTTCTACGCCGATTGCACCAACGGTACGGTTGTGGTGTTCTATACCGTGGTGGGCGGGGAGCATGAATGGCCGGGCGGCAGGCGAAGCTGGCTGTTCGGGCATCTCCCCACACGGGAGCTCTACGCATCGCCGACGATGCTCGAGTTCTTCTCACGGTACGGGGTGCCGGCGGAGCGAGGAGTCGTCAATGAGGGCAGCGAGGGCCGCAAGCGATAGCGTTAGGCATATGGGGGGATGGTGGGTGCGCCGCGCGTGCGGCGCCGCGCTGGCACTTGGGATCATGCCGGCCGCGGCGTCCGCGGCCCCGCAGGCAGCGACCATCTCATCGGTCGCAGTGCTCAATTCTTCGTGGATGGCGATGACGGTCGCGGTCACCTATGCCTACCCGGTCTCGGCGGACACGCTCCGGCTCGACCTCGAGTGGCGGCGACTCAACGGGCGGCCGCTGCGCTTCGCGACCGCGTCAACGCCGCTGGCACCGGGCAGCGGGCAGGTGGCGCTCGCGACATCGTACCACGGTATGCTCCCGCCGCCCACGCCCATGGTGCTGCACCTGGCCGTCGCTGCGCCTAACGGAAAGGTGCTGCTGCAGCGCGACTGCGAGATGGCGCTCGTCACCGCGGCGGGGAAGGACGCGTGGGCCGGCGACCTCATGACCAAGCAGGCCAACACGCTCATGTGGCGCGTGCGCGCATGCCGCTGATCACGGCGCGCCGCGCCGCATGCCTTGCGTTAGGAGTTGCGTTCGCCGTTACGTCAGGCGCGGTGCCGGCGGCCGCGCAAGCCCGCGACACGGCCAAGGCGGCGCCCTCGGTGTTCACGCGACACGACGCATTCGTGGCCACCGGCTTACTGGCGGGCGCGCTCGCGCTCATGCCCGCCGATGAATGGTTCCGCAACCACGTCGAGGAACGCTCGCTCCAATCCAGCACGACGGCGCACGCCGTGGCCAACGATTTTTCGCTGCTCGGCGATCCCGGCACGGTCATCCTGAGTCTCGGCACGTACGCCGTTGGGCGAATTGCCGGCAACCACACCGTGAGCGAGGTCGGGCTGCATGCAACCGAGGCTCTGCTGTTGAGTGCCGCGGCGACCGAGCTCGTGAAAGGCGTCGCAGGACGCGCGCGTCCGTACGTGCTGCCGCCAGATGCCGACGAGTTCGCGGCGTTGCGCGGCTTTTCGTCCGCCGGGCGCACTTCGTTTCCATCGGGACACACCAGTGCCGCGTTCTCTCTCGCCGCCGTCGTCGATGATGAGGGCGCGATCCACTGGCCGCACGCCGCGCGTATCATCACGCCGGTCACCTACGGGCTCGCTTCGTTAGTCGGACTGTCGCGCATCTACAAGGATCGCCACTGGATGAGCGACGTCGCCGTCGGCGCGCTGGTGGGCGAATACAGCGGACTCATGGTCGAGCGCTACAATCGGAGTCATCCACACAATGCCCTCGAGCGCTGGCTCGTGCCTTCCGCGATCAGAGTGGACAATGAGACCGGAAAAGCCGGACAAACCCGCGTGTCCGTAGAATGGTCCTTGCGGTAGTCGACCCTGCACTCCGCGGCGGCGAGGGGGACGGCGGCAAGAGAATTGCTTCCACACATGTTCGGTCCCGTCCGGCACGACTGCGTGGGACAACGAATGCCGGATAGTGATGCACATTGGATCACGTCTTGGAGGAACGCCATGCGCAGCAGTGTGATCGCCGTTGTCGTGAGTGCGGGAGCCCTCATCGGGCTGGCAGCGTGCGGGAGCAGTTCGAGCACCGGGGTGAATCCCAATCCGCACCCGGTCAATCATGCAATCACCATCAGCAATAGCGGATTCGCGCCAGACACTGTGAGGAGCGCCATCGGCGACACCGTGACGTGGACGTCGAGCGACGGGGTACACGCCATCAGTTTCATCGCCTCGTTGTCGCCGGATTCATTGGCCGGCAGCGGACCGATCGGCATGGGGCAGTCGAAGTTCACGATCTTTCTCAAGGGCGGGACGTACACGTATCTCGACGACTCGGCGCGCGCCGACACGGGCGTCGTGATTGTGCACTAGTCTGTAGCGCGCGCGCCGCGTTGGGCGGGGCGCTCAGCGTTTGTCGAGATAGTCTTGAAAGGAGAGCCGGAGCAACGCGAGTCCAGCGCGTTGTTCCGGCTCTCCGGCATTTCCGGAACGTTGCGTAACACGCCGGGCGAGGGCGTCGTACACCAGACTGCCGCGCGCGTCGACGTACCCGAAGCCATCGAGGAACGAGTAGTAGGCGAACGACGCACCGTTGGGCGCCAGCAGATCGTGCCCCCACCGATATTGCGCGTGCGGCAGCCCCAGTTGGGCGAGCAGCGTGGGCGCCAGATCCGTTTGCGCGCCGAAGCGCGAGATCACGGTGTCGCGGCGCGCCAGCGCCCCGCCTAACCAGAGCATCGGGATCCGCTGGCGCGCGTCGGCCTCGGTTCCGTTGGGCAGCAGGATCTTGGGCAGGGGATGGCCGTGATCGGCGACGATCACCACGAGCGTGCTGTCCCACCACGGTTGGGCCTGCGCCGCGCGGAGGAACGCGCCCACGCTGCGATCCGCATAGACGTGCGAATTGAGGAACCGGCTGCTCTCATCACGACCCGGGAACACCGGCGCCATGGGGACCTCGAACGGCTCGTGGCTGCTCAAGGTGAACAGCGCCGAAAAGAACGGACGCCGCATGGCCGGCACGTCGTGCAACAACCGGCCGAGCACGTACTGGTCGTGCGCGCCCCACTTGGAGTTGCGTTCGTCGCGCGGGAACTCGCTCTCGCCTACGAGATGGTCGAACCGCCCGTCGAGCAAATACGATTTGATGTTCGCGAACGCCAGCTCGCCGCCGTAGTAGAACGAGGTCGCATAGCCGGCGGAGTCCAGATCGCGGCTGAGCATCGGCAGACGCGCGGCGCGCGCCGGCGTGTTCATCACCTGCACGTGCGGGAGCGGCGGGAACCCGCTCAGGATGGCCACCAGGCCTTTGGCGCTGCGGTCGCCCGACGCGTAGAAGTGGTCGAAGAAAATCCCGTCGTGCACCAGCGAGTCCAGGTGCGGCGTGACGCCCGCCACTCCGCCTAACGGAGCGACGACCTTTGCGGTGAGGCTTTCCCAGATGATGAGGATCACGTTGGGCCGCTGCACCCGGAGCACTCCGCTGGGTGTGACGCTGCTGTCGGCCAGCAGGCTGTCCACCATGCGCCGCGCATCCGCGGCATCGATCTGCGTGTACGGATTCGTGCGGCCGAGCGCGTTCTCCGTGGCCAACGAGTGCGCGACGTTCCACGGCACATTGAGCGCCGCCTGGTTCGCGAATTCGTTACTCGAGAAATACACGCTGCTCTGATTCAGCGGCGTCCACTGAAAGCCGCCGCGAATCGGGACGATGAGCAGCAGGCCGGCCACGAGCGCCACGATCGAACCCGCCGTCGTTTCGTACCGGTCATCGTCGAGTCGCCACGCAACGAAATACCGGTAGGCGAGCACGCACAGCACGCCGAAGACGAGCGCGACCGTGGCGCAGAGCAGCACGGGACCCGACTCGGCCGAGGCAAACGCCTCAACGGGGGTGCGCAAGTAGACGAGAGGCGTTGCGTCCAACCGTACGCCCCACGCATCGTAAATACCGAGGTCGCCCGCGGTGAACAGCGCAACGACGATGATCAGTGCATACGTGTACGTGGTGATTGCTCCGCGTACCAAGCGCGGCGGCACCACGCGGCCAATCACCATGAGCAGCGCTGGCACTATCGTCGCATAGGCAGCGGCTGAGAGATCCATGCGCACGCCGTGGGCGAACACAAAAAACGCAGTACCGATGCCCAACTGTGCAGTGGCGTGATGCTCGTATGCGAGAAAAATGGCGCGCGCAACAATGAATGTCGCGGTCCAGTACAGCAGATAGCTGACGAGGACAATCAGGCGATCGACCGCGACCGAACGCGCGGTAGGATGGGCTGGACGTCGCACGCCGAACGATAGAAGAGCATGCGGGCCACGGCCAGAGCGCTGACGGTTACGGCGTCCTCGGTCGGGGACGGGCGGTGTGTCGGAACGGGGACGCGGGGAAAGGGCAAAAGGAGAGGACTCAGAGTTGGGCGGAATCATTCCTTTTTTCCCGAGCGATAGCGCCTCCCCAGTCGTCAGCGATCCCTGTCGCCTCCCATCTTCCGATGAGCCTGACCTGTAGTATCGTACGTGCAGCCATCACGCGCCGCGATGAACGAACCACGATGGCGCTGCCGGTATTGGTATGACGATTGCGCGACGCAGTTTGTCGACGAGTCGGGTCGCGCTCACCCTCTACGAGAGGTCGGCTAACGTGCCGAGCGTACGCATAGCGGCTGGAAAGGCTCTCGCAATCGCCACGATGATTGCGATCGGATTCGCCGCCAGCTTGCCTTCGACAGCAGCGGCCCAGTATTTCGGGCGCAACAAGGTGCAGTACGAGACGTTCCATTTCCGCCGTCTCAAGACGCCGCACTTCGACATCTACTACTATCCCGCCGAGTCGCTCGCCTCGGTCGACGCGGCGCGAATGGCAGAGCGCTGGTACGACCGGCACAGCAAGACGCTCGCGGACGCGTTCGAGCGCCGGTCGATCATTCTCTACGCCGATCACGCGGACTTCGAGCAGACCAACGTCATCGGCGGCTTCATCGACCAGAGCACGGGCGGCGTCACCGAGGGGCTTCGCAGTCGCGTGGTGCTGCCCTTCACCGGCGTCTACGCCGACGATGATCACGTCATCGGCCACGAGTTGACGCACGTGTTCCAATACGACATTGCCAGCAAGATGAAAGGCGGAGGCATGATCGCGTTGGACCGGCTGCCCCTGTGGCTCATCGAAGGCATGGCCGAGTACATGTCGTTAGGCAGGTACGACCCGAACACGGCGATGTGGCTCCGGGACGCGGCGTTGCGCAACGACATTCCGACGATCAAGAAGCTGAGCACCGACCCGCGCTACTTTCCATACCGCTACGGCGAGGCGCTTTGGGCGTACATCGGCGGACGGTGGGGCGACGACGTCGTCCAGCAGCTCTACCGCGCCTCGCTCCAGAGCGGATTCGAGCTCGGCATCCGGCGCACGTTGGGCATGAGCACGGACACGCTGTCGGCACAATGGCTGGCATCCATCCGTGAGGCATACAAGCCGCTCATGGAGGGGCGGCAGGTCCCCGATTCGTTAGGCGTGCGTCTCTTGCGCCCGGGCAGCAAGTACGGCGACATGGACGTGTCGCCGGCACTGAGCCCCAACGGCAAGTACGTCGCGTTCCTCACGTCGCGCGGCCTGCTCAACATCGATCTCTACGTCGCGGACGCCGAGACGGGCCGCATCGTGAAAAAGCTCACCGGCCCGAACAGCGATCAGCACTTCGACGCCATCAGCTTCATCAACTCGTCGGGCTCCTGGTCGCCCGACGGCAGGGAGTTCGCGTTCGTCGTGTTCGCCGGCGGCAAGAACGAGGTCGATGTGTTCGACGTCGATCACAAGAGCATCGTGCGCCGCATCAAGCCGAAGGAAGGCGTGAGCGCGATCACCGATGTCTCGTGGGGGCCTAACGACAAGATGGTGTTCGCCGGCATGTCGGGCGGCATCAGCGATCTCTACCTGTACGATCTCAAGTCGGGCAATCAAGAGCAGCTCACACACGACCGGTACGCGCAGATCCAGCCGACGTGGTCGCCCGATGGCAAGACCGTGGCGTTCGTGACGGACTCGGGTCCGCTCACGAACCTCGACACGCTCAAATACGGCCCGATGCACCTCGCGCTCATGGATATGGACACGCGCAAGATCTCGCTCGTGCCGGTGTTCCCGGATGCGAAGTCGATCAATCCGCAGTACTCGCCGGACGGCAAGAGCATCTACTTCGTGTCCGATCGCGGCGGATTCGACGACATCTATCGCGTCAACCTCGCGTCGAACGAGATCTACGAGGTGACGCGGGCGGCGACGGGTGTGAGCGGCATCGAGGCGCTCTCGCCGACGATGTCCGTGGCCAAGAACGAAGGCCGCATCGTGTTCTCCCTGTTCGAACGCGGCGGGTATTCCCTCCACCGCCTCAACGCCGACCAAACCATGGGGACGCTGATGGGCCCCAACGTGGACACGACCTCGATCGCGGGCGCGATGCCGCCGTTGCATCCCGTGGAAGTGGGCGAGATCACGGAACGTGTGCACGATCCCGTCACCGGATTGCCGCCGACCGAGCAGTACGCGACGCTGCCGTACAATCCGAAGATGTCGCTCGAGTACCTCGGCTCGCCGGGCGTGGGCGTGGGCGTCGGCCCCTACGGCACGATCGCGGGCGGCGGCGTGTCGGCATATTTCTCGGACCAGCTGAGCAACAACATCATCGGCGTGGCGTTAGGCGGAGCCGGCGACATTCAGGATTTCGGCGGACAGGTGTTCTACGCGAACCTGGCCCACCGGTGGAACTGGCAGGTCGGCGCGTCGCACACGGTGTATCCGTTGATCGGCGCCGATGTGCGCGACACGACGCTCCACGACGGCGCCGGCAATCCCGTTCCGACCACGGTGTTCGAACAGCGGCTCATCCGCCAGTTCTACGATCGGGTGGACGTGGGGACGCAGTATCCCCTCGATCTCACCAAGCGCTTCGAGTTCGGCGTGTCGGCGACGCACCTGAGCTACGGCACGCAGTTGTTCCAGGTCTTCATCGACCCGACCACGGGCATCCCAATCGGGCAGACGCAGAGCAACGTGTCGTCGGGCCTGCCGACGTGGAACTACGTGTCGCTATCGGCGGCGTTCGTGGGCGACTACTCGTACTACGGCTTCACGTCGCCGATCGCGGGCGGCCGGTACCGGTTCGAAGTGGATCCGTCATTCGGGTCGCTGCGAATGGAGAACCTGCTGGTCGACTACCGGCGCTACTTCTTCATGCGTCCGCTGACGCTCGCGTTCCGCGCGCTTCACATCGGCCGCTATGGGAAGGACGCGGACAACCGGGAGCTCTTCCCGCTGTACGTGGGCGATCCGCAGCTGGTCCGCGGCTACGACGTCAACTCGATCAATTCCAACGAGTGCGTCGCGTCGGCGACGAGCAGCTGCCCGGTGTTCGATCGCTTGATCGGCAGCAAGATGGCGGTGGGCAACGTCGAGCTCCGCATTCCGTTCACGGGCACCGATCAGTTAGGCCTGATCAACTTCCCGTATCTGGCCACGGAGATCTCGCCGTTCTTCGATGCCGGTGTGGCGTGGACGTCGGCCAGCCAGCCCAACATCGAGTTCTCGACCACATCGCAGGGCCGCGTGCCGATCTTCAGCACGGGCGTCAGCATGCGCATGAACGTGCTCGGCTATCTGGTGGCCGAATTGTGGTACGCGCATCCGTTCCAACGGCCGAATGCGAAGAACCAGTGGGGATTCCAGCTGACCCCGGGCTGGTAGCCCAGCGGCGGGGACGCGGCGACTGGCGTCGCCTTGGGGAATGGGGAACAGGGAAACGGGAAGGGCCTAACGCTACGTCTCGCGTTAGGCCCCTTTCGCATGGGGCTCTCCCGGCGCCCCGTTCCCTTTTCCCTATTCCCCAAGGCGACGCCAATCGCTTCGCCGCTTCCCCGCTGCTAGGGTTCGAACTTCGGCGTTCCGTTGTCGGCGCCGTTGTTCGTCACACGGGCCTGCGCGCTGCCGTCGGCGTTCATGACCCAGACGTCGGAGCGGCCACTGCGCGAGCTTTCGAACACGATCCTTTTGCCGTCGGACGACCAGGCGGGCGTGCCGTCGAAGCCGGGGCTGGTGGTGAGGCGCATCTGGTTGGTGCCGTCGGCGTTCATCGCGTAGACCTCGACCTGCGCCGAGTCGTCCGCCGTGCGATCGCGGTCGGATTGGAACACGATCTTGCCCGCGATCGACCACGACGGCGAAGCGTCGTTCGATTGATCGTTAGTAAGCTGGTGCGCGTTGCTGCCGTCGACGTTCATGACCCAGATCTGCGTCGTGCCGCTCTTGTTCGATTGAAAGGCGATCTGCGTGCCGTCGGGCGACCAGGCCGGCGCGTTCGCCAGCGCGTCATCGTGCGTGAGCTGCGTTTCGCTGCTGCCGTCGGCGTTCATCACCCAGATCTCGGCGTGGCCGGTCGCGGTGTCGGTGCGCGTCGACGCGAACGCGATCTTGCTACCGTCGGGCGACCACGCGGGGAGACCGTTCTCGCCCGGCTCGGTGGTGATCCGCTGGAGACCCGTGTTGTCGGGCTTCACGACCCAGATGTCGAAGCCGTGTCCGGTGTGCTGGCGGCTCGATGCAAACGCGATGAGCGCCCGGTTAGGCGACCACGATGGGAGACCGTCGAAGCTGGACGATGGGGCCAACGTGCGCGAGCCGGTGCCGTCATCTTTGATCGTGAGCACGTCGCCGCTGTCGGCCGGGAACGAGGCGAATACGATCGATCGCAACACGCACGACACCTGGAACGATACCGGCGTCGCCGTGCCGCTCGCTACCGCTACCGTCTGCGTATCGCTCGGCGACACCGCGCAGTTCGTTCCGACGGACGACAACACCACCTGATGGCTGCCGGCCCGTACGGCGGTGATGGTCACAGAATCGGTGATGCCCAAGGCGTGGCCTGACCCACCATCGACCACGACGCTGTACCCAGTCGAGTCGACATCCGCGCCTGTCGTCGCAGACGACACGGTGATCGATCCTGTGTTGACGCCCGTTCCGTTGTCGCTGCCGCACGCGGCAACCGATGTCACTGCGGCGAGCGCGACAATGGCGGACAACAGGCGAGAGACGGAACGCGGATGGTGCATTGAGCCTTCCTCCGAACGAATGACTGAGTGCCGGACAAGCCATCCGTCCGGCAGCGCCCGCTAGGTCGAGCGACGCCGCTACTCGGGGCAAGGGAGATGCCAGCCCGCACCCAAGGCAGGGCTCGCCACGGTCTTCGACGCCCACGGAACAGATCGTTCCATTGTCGGGCATGCAGCGAAAGTGGTGTTGCCGCGCCTCGACCTGCACGGGCGGAATGGCGTCCGAGTGAACATCGCGCGTGGAATCCGGCTTGCACGGTAGGCCAAAGTCCAACACGATTTGACTCGTACCGTCCGCGACAAAATGAGACGCTTCGCTGCCGCCGTCGCCCTGACAATCGCTGCTCTGGCTTGCGACTCTCCCGCCGCACCGCTCACGCCCGCAGCGTTAGCTGATGCGACGCCGCTCGCACCGCCGGCGTGGTACGCCACAGTATACGCGGGTATGCAACGATGCTCCGGTCTCGAGGGCGATTTCTCGCGTGTGCACTGGTACCACGTTGCCGGATCTCGCGTGCGCGCTCCCGACGCCGGTGGGTACGCGGCGGCGGTCACCTACCCGAGTCTCCACACGATCGTCATCGCCGATTTCTACGCGAGCGACACGATCGTAGTGCGACACGAGATCATGCACGACCTGGCTGATGTCACGACGCATCCGCCGGAGTGGTTTGATGGCAGGTGCGGCGACCTGATGCCGTAGCCGGATTGGGAACTATCTTTCGGGCTTCGCTACCTCATCCACTCGTGTCGAACGACGATCTTCCGAAAGAACGGCTTCGCGCGTTGCGGCGGGCGCTGCTCGGATTGCACAAGACGCTAGTCTACTCGGAGCGGCGGACGTTCGAGAGAGTAGTGGGTCGCGTGTCGACGAGCGGAGAATTATTGCAACTGGTGATTCACGACCCGTGGTTCGTGTGGCTCCGACCGATCTCGGCGCTGGTGGTCGAGATCGACGAGCGGCTGGACGCGGATGAGCCGCCGACGATGGCAGATGTGCACGGGCTCATGGGAACGGCGCGCGCGTTGCTCACTCCGGTCGAAGAAGGCGTAGGATTCGGCACGCATTACTATGAGGCGTTGCAGCGCGACCCGGACGTCGTGCTCGCGCACGCCGAAGTTTCCAAGGTACTCGCGACGGACAACGAGAAATGACCGACAAGAACCCTTCACAGGAGTACGCGATGACACCAACCACTCCGCCTCCCTCGTCGGAGGGGAAGGTCCACACCGAGGAGCACAAGGTGAGCGGCGAGCGACTGTTGTCGCGCGTGAAGGAGCTCGTGCACGAGGGCAACATCCGGCGCATCACCATCAAGAACGACCAGGGGCACACGCTGATGGAGTTGCCGCTCACCGTTGGCGTAGTGGGCGCGGTGCTGCTTCCCATCTGGGTAGCGATCGGCGCGTTGGCGGCGCTCGCCGCGAACTACACGCTGGTGGTGGAGAAGGTCGACAAGGCCTAACGCGATCACCGGTCGTGCGAGCGCTCGCGCGCCGCGGCGCGGAGCGGCTCGGGGGTGGTCCACCACTCCACGACCGCGAGCAACGCATCGACGAGCAGCGCGAGGACGGCGGCGGGGATGGCGCCCGACAGAATGAGTCGCGTATCGTCGAGCGCTAGGCCGGTGGCGATCGGATCGCCTAACCCTCCGGCGCCGATGAACGCGGCCAGGGTCGCGGTGCCGACGTCGATCACGGCCGCCGTTCTGATGCCGGCCATGATGCCGGGCGCGGCGAGCGGCGTGCGCACCCAGCGCAGCACCTGCGCCGGCGTCATGCCTAACGCACGACCGGCGGCGACGGCCGACGGATCGGCGTCGCGCACGGCGGTGAAGGTGCTGCGCACGATGGGATAGAGCGAGTAGAGCCAGAGCGCCGCCAGCGCCGGCCACACCCCCACGCCCAACAACGGGATCATGATCGCGAGCAACGCGATGCTCGGGATGGTCTGCAAGAGCCCCACGGCGCGAATCACCGGCTCGGCGGCGCGGCGCCGGCGTTCCAGCCAGAGCGCCAGCGGAAGCCCGACGAGGATGCCGGCCGCGAGCGGCACCGCGACCAGCAGCAAGTGGCGCAGCGTGTCCTTCCACAGCATGCCGCGTCGCTGCCAGAGATACGCGCCGAACGACTCGCGTGCGGCGCGCGAAGCGGCCGTTTGCGCCGTACTCCTTTCCGTTAGGCCGAGTGATGCGAGGGCCGCGGCGGCCACCGCGGCTATGGGTTCGCCACCCGCTTCGACGCGCTGGTTGAGCGCCCGCATCGCGGGCGCACCGAGGCGTCCGCTCAACTCCGTGAGCACGGCGACGGCAGCCGGGTCGTCACGTTGCAGGCGTGCGCCGACGAGCGCGGCGGCCTGATAGGGCGGGAAGAAGTGGCGGTCGTCGTCGAGGACCACGAGACCGTAGCGCGCGATGGAGCCGTCGGTGGAATAGCCATCCACGACATCCACTTTGTCCGACGCGAGCGCGCGATACTTGAGCGCCTGGTTCAGGGGTTTGACCGACGCAAAGTGGAGGCCGTACGCGTGCGCGAGTCCGGGGAGGCCATCGGCACGTCCGATGAAGTCGGGTGTGAGGCCGGCGCGCAGCATTGGCGCGACGCGCGCGAGGTCGGTCAGGGTGCGCAGCCCGTATTGTGCGGCGGTTCCGCCGCGGACGGCGATCGCATACGTGTTCTCGAAGCCTAACGGTGGCAGCCAGCGGATTCCCCACCGCTGCTCGAACCCGCGCTGCACGGAATCGAACGCGGCCGCCGCGTCGTGCACGGGCGGCGCATGGAGCACGGCGAGCAAGCCGGTTCCGGTGTACTCGGGGTAGACGTCGATGGCGCCGGACTGGAGCGCCGCTAACGCGACCTCGGTGGCGCCCAGGCCCGGCCGTCGCTCGACGGCGATCCCGCGCGACTCGAGGAGTTGGGCGAACATCTCAGCGAGCAGATACGATTCCCCGAAGGGTTTGGAAGCGACGACCACCGGCCGCATGGCCGAGGGCGCCGGTCGCGAGACGTCCTGGCGTATGGCGGCCGCGTCCGCGCGCGTCGCCGTCCCGTTAGGCACGACCGCCAGCGCGGCGGCGCACGCCGCCACCAGGATCC
>DATEHK010000068.1:0-10472 GCA_035279625.1 Gemmatimonadaceae bacterium | reverse complement strand
ACGCCATTGAACGCGGACAACGGCGAACACTGCCGGATCGAGTCGATCGCTCCGAGGCCTGGCACGCGCATCGGTCGTGACCATCTGGCCCGTTTCAAAAACAACAACGCTCACCTCGCCACGAGCAGCCGCGCGATCCTTCAGTTTCCCTTTCGTCATCCTGGTAACCAGAGCGAGGAAACTGAAGGGATCGTGCGTCGGCGCGTAGCACAGCGCGATCACGCTGGTGAGAGTCGCGTTTCGCTCTTTCTGCAGTCCCAAGGCTTAGGCGATGGCTCCGAGCATGTCGGAACGCCTAACTGCACGCTGAGTCGAAAGCGCCGAGCAGCCGTCGCCAAGTGCCTTACGGCAAATACCGATAGCGCCGGAGCGTGGCCGCGATGCGCCGCTCCACGTCGTCCACCAGCCGCGGATCGCGGTCGCGGTACTGCGCGATCTTGAGCGTGTCGATGCCCGTCTCGGCGTACGACCGGCACGTGTCCGTCATCGGCACACCAAGAAACGCACTCAGCCGTTCGGCTGTTTGCCGCGGCAACATGCACAAGTCCTCGAACCGAATGTCCATCACGTTGGACGCCGGCAGTTGGGCACGGAACGCGTCGAACCGGTCCACCTGATACGCCCACGACGCGGCCGCGCGCAGATGGTCGGGCAAGCCCAACGCATTGCACGCCCTCAATACGGCGCGCCCAACGCGATGGCGCGGATTGTCGGTGAGATGACTCTTGAACGCCACGTCGCGACCGTCGCGCACCAGGTGCAAATACCTGGCGTCGGGGAAGGTGCGCGCGACATAGGGCGCGATGAGATACGTCTCCGGAAACTTCCACCCCCACATCGCACTCGGTCGCCCGAGTCCCACGTAGTAGGCCGTGACGGCGAACATGAAGCGGCGGAGCGCGGAGTTGCGCACCTGGTCCGGTGACGTCACGTCCAGGTTGTGCGCGGCGAGCGCCTTGATCTTATTCGTGAAGGTCACATCGTCGGGGTCGCCCTCGATGTGCGGACTGCTCGTCCCGAGCTTCACGCCCAGGTGCACGCACATCCACGCCAACACGCGCGTGCCGCTATGACCGCGTCCGAGCAGCACAACCGGTCGCATCGCGGCGAGACTCTCGCTCCGCGCAGCACCAGCACCAAAGAGGACATCCCGCAATTCCATCGCCTCACCTTCCGGAACAGGTCCTGCAGCAATCAAGCGGGCGCGACCTTGACCAGAATACACCAGGATACAGCCGAGCCGCCAGCGGAGATGGGTCCGCCGTGATGAGAGATCGCCGTGGCTGATCACCCGATCGTCGAACCGTTTCAGACGCACATTCCGGCGCGTTTGGACCGGTTGCCGTGGAGCAATTTCCATTGGCTGATTCTCATCGCGCTGGGGGTCACGTGGATCCTGGACGGTCTCGAGGTGACGCTCGCCGGCGCGGTGAGCGGGGTGCTGCAGGATCCGGCGGTCATGAACTTCAGCGCGACGCAGATCGGCGAGATCGCGTCCAGCTACCTGGTGGGCGCGGTTCTGGGCTCACTGTTGTTCGGCTATCTGACGGACCGGTACGGGCGCCGAAAGCTCTTCTTCCTAACGCTGACCGTCTATCTGTTGGGCACCCTGCTCACGGCGTTCTCGTGGAACCTGGCGAGCTTCGCCGCCTTCCGGTTTCTGACCGGCTCGGGCATCGGCGGCGAATACGCGGCCATCAGCTCGGCCATCGACGAGTTGATCCCGGCGACCTACCGGGGCCGTGCGGAGCTGATCGTGAACGGGAGCTACTGGATCGGCGCGGCGATCGGCTCGGCGTCCACGCTCGTGATCCTCGACCCGGCCATTCTGCCGCCGACCCTCGGCTGGCGCCTCGGATTCGGCATCGGCGCTGCGTTAGGCTTGCTGATTCTGTTCCTGCGCCAGAGCATCCCGGAGAGCCCGCGCTGGCTCATGACGCACGGGGCGGGGGCGCGTTCGCATTCCATCATGGATGCGATCGAAGCGCGCGTGGAGCGGAGCCTGGGCCGGAACCTCGAGGTGTGCAGCGGCCCTCCGTTAGTCATTCGTCCGAGACACAGGTTCGGTTTCGGCGTCGTGGCGCGCGTGATGTTCAAGGCGTACGGGAGCCGGTCGGTGTTGTGCCTGGCGCTCATCACGTCGCAGGCATTCCTGTACAACGCGGTGTTCTTCACGTACGCGCTCATCCTGACCACGTTCTACAATGTGCCGGGTCCGCGCACCGGCATCTACCTCTTGCCGTTCGCCATCGGCAATTTTCTGGGGCCGCTTCTGTTAGGCCATCTGTTCGACACGATCGGGCGGAAGCAGATGATCGCCGGCACGTACGCCATCTCGGCCGCGCTGCTCGTGCTCACGGGCTGGATGTTCGCGCAAGGGTATCTCACCGCCACCACGCAGACGGCGTTGTGGTCGATCATCTTCTTCTTCGCGTCGTGCGCGGCGAGCTCGGCGTACCTCACGGTGAGCGAGATCTTCCCGCTCGAGATCCGTGCGTTGGCCATCGCCCTCTTCTTTTCGTTGGGCACAGCGGCCGGCGGCATCGTGGCGCCGACCCTGTTCGGACATCTGATCGGCAGCGGCTCGCGCCTCCAGTTGTTCCTGGGGTACGTGCTCGCGGCGGTGCTGATGTTCGCTGCGGCCGGCGTCGAGTTGGCGTATGGCGTGCCCGCGGAGCGCACGGCGTTGGAGCAGCTGGCGGCTCCGTTGTCGTCGATGGCGTACGAACCGACTACCAGCTCCCGCGTTCCCCCAACGTCGAAATGACGCGTCGCAACCGGACCGCGGCGTTGCGCCAATTGCGCTCCACGCTGCGTTGGGCACCGTCGGCGTTGCCCGATCCGATGCGCTCGATGATCGCATCGTGCTCGGCGACGGACCGGCCGATCTCGTCGACCAGCGCGCTCGTGTACAGGCGGACGTAACGCTCGGCCTGCGGCTTGATGGCGTCGTGCAATGCACGGAGCCGCGGGCCCGCGCCGAATTCCACGTACCGCCGGTGGAAGCTCATGTCCATCTCGAAAATGCGCAGCGGATCCGGATGGCCGGGCCGCGACGCTTCGGCGAGCTTGACGTTGATGTGACGCAGCTGCGTAACCAGCGCCTCGCGCGCGTGATCGGACGCTTCGGCGGCACCGCGCGCGGCGAGGCCTTCCACGGAGCCGATGATCTCGAACAGCTCGCGCGCATCCTCCTGGGTGAGCGGCGCGATGACGAGGCGCTGTTCCTTCTTGCGGCCGACGGCGGCGATGTAGCCTTCTTGCTGAAGCCGGTGCAGGGCGCTGCGGACGGGAGTGCGGCTGACGCCCAGGCGTTCGGCAATGTCGCTTTCGATGATGCGGGAGCCGGGGGAGAGCCGGCCGGAGATGATGAAATCGCGGAGCTGTTCATAGGCGCGGACGATGCGATCGCCGCGCGTGGCGCGTTTGGTGACGGGTTGGTGCGGCCGGCCGGTTTTGGTGACCTCGGGCATGGGCGACAAGCTAAAGCGGCCGATGGAATCGGCAAGACGCGGGTGCGGTTGGGCGGTACGGCATTGTATACCTTGAGGTATACTTTTTGGGCCTGCATATTGGATAGTGGACCACGCAACCCCGCACTCGCCTCGCACGTCCGGCGCACCGATCGAGGTCCGGACACTCCGCACCCACGATGAGTTCGTGCGCTGCGTCGACCTGCAGAACGAGGTGTGGGGAGCCGACTTCAGCGAGCGAGTCCCCGCGGCGATTCTCAAAGTGGCCCAGCGGATCGGCGGCATTGCGGGGGGAGCCTTCGAGAACGACCGCCTGGTGGGCTTCGTGTTCGGCGTGACCGGCGTCGAGCACGGCCGGCTCGTGCACTGGTCGGACATGCTCGCGGTGAAGGACGGCATGCGCGATCGGGGAATCGGGCGACGCCTCAAGGAGTACCAACGCGACATGTTGCGGCGCTTGAACGTGGGGCGCATTTATTGGACGTACGATCCGCTCGTGTCGCGCAACGCGCATCTCAATCTGAACCGGCTGGGTGCACGCGTCACGGAGTACGTACCGGACATGTACGGCGCCGAAACGAGTAGCACGCTGCACCGCGGGCTGGGCACCGATCGCTTCATCGTGGCCTGGGACATCGACGGCACGCAGTCCGCAGCCTCACCCGTTTCCGAGGCAGCGTTGCGGGATGCGCCGATTCTGAATCCGGTTGTCGACGGACGGCCCACCGTGCCCGACTTGACGAACCAGCCGCGCGACGTCGTCGTTCGCATTGCGGTCCCGGAGGCGATCGACGACGTCCAAGCCGAGTCACTGTCCGCGGCGACCCGCTGGCGCGTGAGCACGCGGTGCGCAATTCTGTGGGCGGTCGACGCGGGGTATCGCGTGACCGGTTTCGTCCGCGAAAATGCAGCCATCGAACGTGCAGACATCAACTACTACGTCTGTACGCCGCCTCCAGTCCCACCCTCTGGCCCAACCGACCCGTGACATTGCGTTTCGATCGTATGGTGCTGCGGGAGATCCGACTTCCGCTCAAGCAGCCGTTTCGCATTTCATCGGGGATGGTGACCGAGCGGCGCATCGCTCTCGTGGAGCTGCAGCATCCGGACGGCATCTCGGCCTGGGGCGAGTGCGTGGCCGGCGAGCAGCCTAACTACAGCGCGGAGACGATCGACACGGCGTGGTGGGCGTTGCGGACGTGGATCGCGCCGCGGGTGCGCGGCCGGGATCTGGCAGCACCCAACGTCGTGCACGATCTCTTGGCGCGCGATTTTCGCGGCCACCTCATGGCGAAGGCGGCTGTCGAGATGGCGGTGTGGGAATTGGCGGCGCAGCTCGAGGGCATGCCGCTGTCGCGCTTGTTAGGCGGAACGCGCGACCAGATCGCCACCGGCATTTCGCTCGGCATCCAGGCGAATCCCGAGGCGCTGGTCGCGATGGCGCAAGCGGCGCGGGCGGACGGATACCGCAAGATCAAGCTGAAGATCGCGCCGGGGCAGGACGTGGACTACGTGGCCGCGGTGCGCAGCGCGTTGGGCATGTCGGTGGATCTCATGGCCGACGCGAATTCGGCGTACACGCTGGCCGATGCGTCGACGCTGCGGCAACTGGACGCGATGGAATTGACGATGCTGGAGCAGCCGTTAGGCCGCGAGGACCTGGTGCGGCACGCGGCGCTGCAGCAATCCTTGCGCACGCCGCTGTGCCTGGACGAGTCGATCACCGATCTCGAGCGGGCCGAGGACATGGTGACGTTGGGCAGCGGGCGCATCATCAACATCAAGCCCGGCCGCGTGGGCGGGTTCAGCGCCTCGCTGGCCATCCACGACTATTGTTGGGCGCATCACGTGCCGGTCTGGTGCGGCGGGATGCTGGAGAGCGGCGTGGGCCGTGCGCACAACGTGGCGCTGGCGTCGCTGCCTAACTTCAAGCTGCCGGGCGACCTGTCCCCGAGCGCGCGCTACTGGGAGCGCGACATCGTGACGCCGGAGTGGACGATGGACGCCACGGGCATGGTGCGCGTTCCCTTGGACGCGCCGGGCATGGGCGTCACCGTGGACCTGGATCGCGTGGACAATCTGACGGTACGTCGCGAGGTGATCGGGAGCTGATGCTGCCCGACTCGGTAGCGGGGCTCTTTCCGGCGAACGTCCACCACGCGTTGGTGGCGTTGCGGCGCGATCTGCACGAGCACCCTGAGCTCGCGTTTCAAGAACGCCGGACCTGCGAGCGATTGCAGGCGGCGTTGGCGGCGGTGGGACCGGCACGTCTCGACCGGGTGGCCGATACGGGACTCGTGGCGCGCATGCGCGGGCGCGATCCCCAGGGACCGCTGGTGGCGATTCGCGGCGACATCGACGCGTTGCCGATCCAGGAAGCGACGGGGCTGCCGTTCGCGTCGCGCACGCCTAACGTGATGCATGCGTGCGGGCACGACGTGCACGCCGCGTGGGCGGTGGGCGCGGCGTACCTCCTCGCGCAGGCGCCGGCTTCGGGCGATGTGTTGGTGGTGCTGCAGCCGGCCGAGGAAACGGGGCGCGGAGCAACGGCTATGCTCGAGTCGGGCGCGCTGGATGACGTGCGCGCGATTTTCGGCGGCCACGTGGACCGGCGGTTCGCCGTTGGGCAGGTGGTGGCGGAGGCGGGTCCGTTGGCGGCGTCGGCGGACGTGTTCGAGATCGAGCTCACCGGCCGCGGCGGTCATGGCGCGCGTCCGCAGGAAGGCGCGGACCCGATCGTGGGTGCGGGCGCCTTGGTGGGCGCTCTGCAAACGATCGTCTCGCGGCGGCTCGATCCGGCGCGCGCGGCCGTGGTGACGGTGGGCGCGTTGCACGCGGGCTCCGCGCCTAACGTCATTCCGGATCGGGCGCTGCTTACGGGAACCGTACGCGCGGTGGATCCGGACACGCGTCATGCGTTGCACGAGGAGCTGCGGAAGATCGCAGGCGGTGTGGCGTCGACGTACGGATTGAGTGCCCGGGTGACGATCGACCAGGGTCCGCCGCCGATCGTGAATCCCGCCGACGCGGCCGCGTGGGCACGCATGGCGACGGTGGCTGTGTTAGGCCAAGACGCGCTCGCCCCGCTCGGCACGATCAACATGGGCGGCGAGGATTTCGCGTACTACATGGAGCGCATCCCGGGCTGTTTCCTGCGCATCGGCGCGCGCGAAGACGGGTCTGAGCCGATTCCGGCGCACTCGGCCAGGTTCTATGCGGCCGAGGAGAGTCTGTTCGTGGGCGCGGCCGTTCTCGCGGAGGCGGCGCGGGTGGCGTCGAAAGCGCTCACGGCTGGGGCCTAACGCTGCGCTATCGTGAGGCAGGCATCGACACCGCTGTGCTATTTTCCAAAGAAGGAACAAACTGCTCTCACCGCAGTGATCGCGCTCAGCTTCGCTCCGCTGCGCAGAACCGCGCGCGGCTGCTCGTGGCGAGATGGGCGTTGTTGTTTTTGAGGGTCTTCGGGGAATTTCGGGAAAAAGAAACGAAGCACGACCAGCGCCTACGAACTCGCCCCAGCAGCGAGCGATCCGCGGGTATCCGCGGCTTCCGCCGTTTCCCTAAAAACAGAGCGAGGAAGCCCTTCCACGAGCGTGCTGACAAGCTGCTACTTCACCGCGTCGTTTCTTTTCCGTTGCCCAACGCGTTGCGGTCCTGCCGTGTCCGCCGGTGTCCGGCCTGGTCCGCTATCACCTCGTGGAACCTTCCCACTGCACCGGAGGGGGCGCACGAGCGATGACCCAAGCAGGGTCCCTCTCACCGTTCCGCTGCGACGCTCCTCAGGGTTCCACGAGGCGATAGCGGACACACCCGGACACAAACGGACAGTACACAAGGCTTCTTTGGAAAAAAGGCCGCGTCAGCCTTTCCCGGAAATCCCTGAAGAACCGTTTTGGTTCTTCCGGGAATTTCGGGAAAGTGGCGGACGTCACGCGCCTCGGTGTCATGCACGCCGGTCGAGCGGTATCGGGATGCGACCTGCGTCGTGCGGCAAGCATCGACACCGCTGTGCTGTTTTCCAACAACAACAAACTGCTCTCACCACAGTGATCGCACTGAGCCTCGCGCCGCCGAGCGGCCTTCAGTTTCCTTCAGTTTCCTTTTCGTTATCCCTTGTGACAGAGCGAGGAAGCCCTCTACGCGCGCCATCGTGAGCCCTCATGTCGCGCTTCCAGCGGAGTTCTGCTTCGAGGCTGATCGCCGTCCCGCGTGGAGGGCTTCCTCGCTCTGTCACAAGGATCACGAAAAGGAAACTAAAGGATCGCTCGGCTGCGCCGAACCACGCGCGGCTGCCCGTGGCGAGACGAGCGTTGTTGTTGTTGAAAAACAAAACGGCGGATGGTCACCGACCGATGCGCACGCCAGCCCTCGGAGCGATCGATTCGATCCGGCAGTGTTCGCCGTTGTCCGCGTTTCAATGTCGTAGTCACTCGACCGCCACCCTTACTCGCGCACGCGGAGCGATGCCTCCTGTCACGCCGAATCCCGAAATTCCCCGAAGACCCCTTCTTATCATTGTCGACGCGCCGGCGGCGAGCAGGCGAACGACCCGCGGTTTCCGTAGTTTCCGCGTTTCAAACATGAGCGAAGCAGCCAACCAGCGGCGCGTCAGGCGCAGACAATGCGGCCGTTAGCCCTATGGTTGATAGCCGGGGCCGCGCACGACTTCGCCGGGCTTGGCGCCGGTGGACTTGCCGTCGGTTACGACCTCGACGCCGTTCACGAAGACGTGGCGCATGCCGATCGAGAGCTGGTTGGGCTGCTCGTAGGTGGCGCGGTCGATGATCGTGTTCGGATCGAAGATGGCGATGTCGGCGTACATGCCTTCGTGCAGCATGCCGCGATCGTGGATCGAAAGACGCGACGCGACGGCCCACGTCATCTTCCGGATCGCATCCTCCAGCCGAAGAATGTGCTGCTCGCGCACGAAGCGCCCCAAGATACGCGGGTAGTTTCCGTAGGCGCGGGGATGGGTCATGCCTTTCGCGCTGTCGGGGTCCAAGCCCTCGGCGTCGGTGCCGAATTTCATCCACGGCTGCTGAATCTGCATCGCGACGTTCGAGTCGGACGCGATGAACAAAATCTGGCCTAACCGATTGTGCTCGGCGATCGTGAGGTCGAGGATCGCGTCGGCCCAATCGGTGTGCATGGCCTGCGCGATCTCGGTGAGGCGCTTGCCTTCATATTGCTTGAGGCTGTCGGTCTGGAAACCGACCACTTCGACGTTGGCCGGCGTGGAACCGAGACAGAGGTTTTCCCAACGGTCGCTCTCGTCCTGCGTCATGTCCGACTTGATGCGCGCGCGCGTGGCCGGATCGCCTAACCGAGCGAGCAGCTTGCCGTCGGCGTGCGCCCACGGCGGAATGCAGGACGAGAGTCCGTTGGCGCCGGCGGTGTACGCGTACTGATCGGCGGCGATATCCTGCCCTGCCGCGCGGGCCGAGTCGATCTTCGCCACGAGTTGCTTGGCCTTGGGCCAGTTCTTCACGCCTGCTGCCTTGAGATGGTAGATCTCGACTGGGACCCCGCCTTCGCGACCGATGGTCAGCGCTTCGTCCGCCGCCTGGAGCAGCCGGTCGCCCTCGGATCGCATGTGCGTGATGTACACGCCGCCGAAGGGCGCCATCGCTTTGGCCTCCTCGACCAACTCCTGGGTGGAGGCGTAGCTGCCCGGCGGATAGATGAGCGCGCTGGCGACGCCGAATGCGCCGTCGCGCATCGCGTGCCGAACGACGGCGCGCATCGTATCCAGCTCGGCCGGCGTGGCTGCGCCTTCGGCCATGCCTTTCGCGTACGCGCGCACCGTGGCCGCGCCCAGGAACGAGCCGAAGTTGACCGATGCCGTGTGGCGCGTCATCGCGTCGAGCCAGTTGCCGAACCCGTGCGGCCCGCGGAACGACTCCATGAGCTTCCGTTGGGCGGAGTCCGCGCCGTCGACGTCGACGTACATCGGAATCACGTTGTCGTTCGTGGGCGCCGGCGTTTCGCCTTCGCCGAAGATCATCGTCGTCACGCCCTGGGTGGTCATGCTCTCGACGCGGCTGTCGCCGCTGGTGAGCTCGCCCACCGATTGGGCCTGGATGTCGATGAACCCCGGCGCGACCACGAGTCCGTGCGCGTCGATGCGCCGCGTGGCCTTCGCCTGCGCGAGCATGCCCGCCGGCGCGATGCGCGCGATGCGGCCATTCGACACCGCCACGTCGCCGTAGAACCACGGGTTGCCGGTACCGTCGACCACCCGGCCGCCCTCGATCACCAGGTCGAACGGTCCGTTAGACGGGGCCGGCGCCGGCGATGGCGCGCCGCCGCCTGTCGCGCAAGCGGCGAGAACGGCTGTGAACACGAGGAGTGCACGACGCATGATGTGAGGTCTCCGCGAATGGAAGTGCGTTAGGCGCCCGGAGCGATCCGGTCGAACGCGATGTTGCCGATGCCGTACTCGCGCCAATCCTTGTAGTCGAAGTGCCACCACTCTTCTTTGTCGACCGTGAATCCTTGCATCTCCATCGCCTGGCGCACGAGGGCGCGCAGCCAGCGCTGGCGCGACGTGCCGCCGGGGTAGTCGGGATAGCTGCGGTCCGTCATCTCGTCGTAGCCGCCGGTCATCTGCACCGGCTGGCCCGTTGCGAGAGCGTAAAGCGTGAGGTCGACCGCGCAGCCGCGATTGTGCTTGGATCCCTGCGCCGGGTTGGCGACGAACATCTTCTTGTCGTCGGGCGTGGCATCCCAGAACATCTTGGTCACGAACCACGGGCGGTAGGCATCGTGGATGAGCAAACCGTAGCCGCGCGCGTGGAGCCATGTGCTCGCGCGCACGACGGCGTCCGCGGCCGGGCGCTGCATGAACGCCCGGGCTTCCTGGTACAACGGCGTGCCCATGAAGTTGTTCGAGGTCGCGTAGCGGATGTCGAGCTTGATCGTGGAGTCGAGTGTCACGAGCTCGACCAGGTTCGGCGCGCGGAACGTACCGGTTTCGCGCGGCGGCTCGGCGGCCATCGC
>DATEHK010000067.1:0-30623 GCA_035279625.1 Gemmatimonadaceae bacterium | reverse complement strand
GCACGCGAGGAGCGTACCGTCGCACGTGCCGAGTTGCCCCAGAACCCCGTCGCCGAGCAGATTATGATCATGGCAGCCACACGCAAGCGCCACTGGACGACAGCGGAGGTCGCGCTCCTGGTGGACCAGCGGGAGGGCTATTCGCCGCGGTACGAGTTGGTCGACGGCGAGCTGCTCGTGACGCCGGGGCCGAGCGGACGCCATCAACGCATTGCCCTCGAATTGGGCGTGCTGCTGCGCGACTACGTGCGACGCCAAAACCTTGGTGAAGTGCGCCTGGGTCCGGGCGAAGTCGCGCTCGAGAGCGAAAATCGTTTCGAACCCGATATTTTCGTCGCCCCGGCGCTGAACGGTCGCCGTGCACCGGCAAACGTTCCGGTGACACATCCAATTCTCGTCTGCGAAGGATTGTCGCCAGGCTCTGCGCGTCACGACCGCATCACCAAGCGCCACGCATTCCAACGTCGCAACGTCCCCGAGTACTGGGTGATAGACGGAAACGCAGAAGCCATCGAAGTCTGGCGCCCAGGCGATGCGCGTGCGATGCTGGTTGACGACGTGCTCACGTGGCGGCCGGCCGGCTCCTCGGAACCTTTCAGCCTGAACGTGAAGGCCTTCTTCGCCGAGCAGTCCGACGATACGGCCCCGCCTAACGACTGACCGCGAAACGCCGTCCGGCATGACACGGTATCATCGCGTTCGCACTGACCGACGCGCCTGCATGTACGCGCGCGGGCACCAATGCCCTACCCGACAACCATGAACCCCGTCGCGCCCTTCTGGCCGTGCCCGAATTCGTGATTCACGAACGGAAACTCGCCCGGGATATCAGCCGTGAGCTCGAACGCCATCCCGCCGCCGGCAGCCACCGAAAATGTCTGCACTCCGTGAATCGCGCTCGACGGCGGTGCGCCGATGTACACGGTGTCGAACTGCTGCCCCACAACATGGAACGCGCAGGTAAGTGTCGGACCCGCATTCACCACCCAGAACCGCACACGCTCGCCCGTGTTCACGCGGATCGGATCCTGGCTGTATTGATTCGGGCGTCCGTTGAACGTCACCACATCGGGCAGGTCGGAGAGCATTCGTCCGTAGTCGAACGGCCGTACACCTTTCGCAGCAGCGCCGAGGTAGAACTCGCTGTGTACGAGCACGAATTCGCGGGCGCGCGGTAAGGGCTCGCGTGGCGACACGACAATCGCTCCGTACATCCCCGAGCCCAGGTGCATGAGCACGGGTGACGTGCCGCAGTGATAGAGAAACGCGCCCGCATAGCGCGGCGTAAAAACGTACGACACGGATTCGCCCTTCGCCGCGGAGCGAAACGCCACTTTCGGATTGATGCGCGCGGCATGGAAGTCCATCGAGTGCGGGACGTCCATCTCGTTAGTCAACGTGAAGCGCACGGTGTCGCCCACTCGACAGTGCACGATCGGCCCGGGGATGTTGCCATCGAAGGTCCATCCCGCAACAACGGTGTCGTCGCTGATGTGGAGCGGCACTTGCCGCGCGTGGAAGTGCACGTCGATCGTGCGCCGAGTGGAGAGCGGTGGAAGCGCGGGATCGAAGCGCGCGAACGGGGCAACCAGCGTGCTGGCCGGAGCGACAGTGGACGAAAGCTGCGACCCTTGATGGAGCGACGTGTCGAGTTCGCTGTCGGGATTGTGCACGCGTACGGAGTCCTGAGGCGCGATCGTTTGCGGGGCACGGCCTAAGGCGGCAGCGTGTTCGTCGCGCGCCGCGTGCTCCGGCCGACACGCCGTGAGCGCCGCGCCGAGACCTGGGATCGCGAGCGTGAGCGCGGACGCTCGTCGCAGGAATACGCGCCGGTTAGTCTGTGCCGCGAGCGCGGCGCGAGCGACCGAATCTAACGGGTTAGGCTCGTCCATTGGCGTGTCGCTATCCATTGATCATGCCCGCATGCCATGCGGGATCCCACACGAGGCGTGTCTCTACCTCACGAATGCCGCCTACCAGCATCGCGGCCTCGCGTATTCCATCGCCGATGATGCGCTCCATTGGACACCCTGGCGTCGTAAGTGTGTAGGTGACTCGCGCGAGCTCGCCCGACACCTCGGCCTCGTAGACGAGCCCCAACGTTACGATATCGAGTCCTAACTCGGGGTCAATGACCATGGTCAACGCGTTCCACAGTGCGCGGCGGCGTTCGTCCGTCTCGTTCATCCGTTAGACCTCTTCGTTGGCGCACGCGTGAACTTCATTCCTATGCGACGTCGTTCACGGAAAACTGGCGGCGCCCCATACGCGCCGGCGTGACGGTTGTCACACGCCGGCGAGGGCCGCACCGGCGCGTGATCTGGCGTCGTCCGACGCCGCGCCGATATTTCGTCGCATGTCCGCTAAAGCATTGCTACGGCAGAGCGCGATCTTCGCCGCGCTCGATGAGCCTGCGCTCGACCGGCTCGCCGCGCGATGCGTTTCCCGCACCGTAGGTCCGGGGCACGTCTTGTTCACCACCGGCGAGGAGTGCCGCGGACTTTATTTCGTCGAGGACGGCCGCGTGCGTATCTACCGAACGAGCCCCGACGGGAAGGAACAGGTCCTGCACGTCGAGGGCCCAGGGCGCCCGGTTGCAGAATTGCCGTTGTTCGACGGCGGACCCTATCCCGCTTCCGCCATCACAATCGAGGAGACGCGTCTCGTCTTCCTGCCGCGCGCGGATTTCGAGCACCTCTACCGCGCGTACCCCGACATCGCGCATGCAATCATCCAGGGACTCGGCCGCCGGCTCCGACACCTCGTGCACGTCGCCGAGACGCTTGCGTTCCGCGACGTAGCCGCACGTCTCGCGCTGCTGCTGGTGGGCTACGCGGAGCGGTCGGGGCGCAGCACGCCGGCAGGCGTCGTGGTGACGCTCGACCGGACGCAGGAGGAGCTGGCGCTCGAGATTGGCGCCGCGCGCGAGTCCGTGTCGCGAGCGTTGAAGCAGCTGCGACGAACCGGACTCATCCAATCCGCCGGCGACGACGAACTCATCATTCCTGATGTCGCCCGACTTCGCGCCCTGCTTCCCTTCAGCGACGAGGACCGGCCTCTCCCACCGTAAACGACCCGGGCGATCGTGGGTCCCTGAGACATCCGTCACGTCGTGCACGAGGATCGCGGGGCACGATTCGGGCATGGGACCGCATGCTTCCGAAACCACGTCAGAACATCTGACGGCCGACACCGTTCGCGTAGCGCTGCGCGAGGTGCGATACCCAGGCCTAACGCGCGACATCGTCACCTTCGGCATGGTCGACGACGTGAGCGTGTGCAACGGGCGCGTGAAGGTGCGGCTCGCGCTCCGGACGGCCGATGCGAGCGTCCCGACGCAACTCGAGGCGCGCATCACCGAGGCGTTGCGTTCACGCGGCGCCCTATCGGTGGCAGTCGAGATCATTGCACCGGCGGCGGCCCCGGCGCCGCGGGTACCGAGACATGGCGTGGCCGATCCGTGGGGCGACCGCGTACGCCTAACGCAGGTGCGCCACGTGGT
Organism: Gemmatimonadaceae bacterium; assembly: GCA_035279625.1. Classification (GTDB taxonomy): domain Bacteria; phylum Gemmatimonadota; class Gemmatimonadetes; order Gemmatimonadales; family Gemmatimonadaceae; genus JADGGM01. The sequence continues at coordinate 27,121 of DATEHK010000067.1, read as the reverse complement.
GGCGGTGGGCGCCGGCAAAGGCGGCGTGGGCAAGAGCACCGTGGCCGTCAACCTCGCGTTGGCACTCGCGCGCGACGGATTGCGCGCCGGTCTTCTCGATGCGGATATCTACGGGCCGAGTCTTCCGATTCTTCTTGGCATCGAAGATGGCGCGCGGCTCGTTCGGATGTCGAAAGACAAGCACATCCTGCCGCTCGCCGCGCACGGCCTCCCGATCATCAGCTTCGGTTTCTTTCTCGGCGAGGGTTCGCCGGCGATCTGGCGCGGACCGATGGTGTCGAAGGCCGTGAAGCAATTCGCGCGCGGCGTCGAGTGGCCCGAGCTCGATGTTCTTGTCGTCGATCTGCCGCCCGGCACCGGCGACGTCCCGTTGAGTCTCGCACAAGCGGTGGAGATCTCCGGCGCACTCGTCGTGATGCAGCCGCCCCGCGTCGCCGCGGCAGAAGCCCGCAAGGCCGCCGAGATGTTCCGATCGCTCGAGGTACCGATGCTCGGTCTCGTGGAGAACATGACCGGCGCCTTCGGCCGCGGCGCCGGACGCGCGCTCGCCACCGAGATGTCGGTGCCATTTCTCGGCGATATCCCGTTCGATCCGTGTATCGTCGAGGAAGGCGATGGCGGGGTGCCGACGATGATCGCGCGGCCGTCGAGTCCGACCGGCGCGGCGTTCGACCAGGTGGCGCGCGGCGTAGCGACGGCGCTCGGATGGCGGCACATCGCCGCCGGCGCGGACGCGCGGCCATGACCTCTGTCGTTAGGCAAGGGCCGACGGCGCTGCCGGTTGCTGCTCCCGTTGGGCGTGAGGCCGGGACCGTGTCGCCGTCCAGGAGCGCGATCCCGCTCGCGGGCGAACACTTCGGCATGGCCATCGTGTATCTCGTCGCCGGCGCCGTCGGCCTCGTCTGGATCGCACCGGACCTCGCCCGCGGCGCGTATACGGAACCGCGTGTGGCCGGCGTGCTGCATCTCTTCACGCTCGGCTGGATCACGATGACGATCTTCGGCGCGCTCTATCAACTCCTTCCCGTTGCGCTTGGCGCGCCGATCCGATCGTGGCGCGTTGGACATGCGAGCTTCTGGACTTTCGCGCCGGGCGTCGGGCTGTTCGCCGGCGGCGTGGGCACCACGTCGCCGATTCTCCGCCACGCCGGACTCACGCTCGTAGCGGCAGGAGTAGTGCTCGCCGTTAGCAATGTGGCCTCCACGCTGCCGCGTGCGCGGGCGCGCGACGTGACTTGGGCGGCGATCGCGCTCGCGATCACGTTTCTCACAACGACGCTCACGCTCGGCGCCATTCTACTGCACAACCTCCAGACCGGTTTCATCGCGGCGGCGCGCCTGCGCGTGCTCGCGACGCACTTGCACGTGGCGATCGTGGGCTGGGCGTTGATCACGATCGTCGGCGTGTCGCACCGCCTGCTGCCCATGTTCCTCCTCGCACGCGGCGCGGACACGCGGTGGACGAAGCGCGCACTCGCTTTCCTGGCGATTGGCGTTCCGACGTTGGCGACCGGCATCCTGGTCCAACAAACGGCCGTGCGCTGGGTCGGCGTGGGCTTGCTCGAGCTCGGCATCGCGTGCTTTCTGCGCCAGGCGTACGCGTTCTACCGCGCGCGCGCGAAGCGCTCGCTCGATGCCGGCATGCGGTTCGCCGCGACCGCGCTCGGCTTTCTGACCGTGAGCGCTCTGTTAGGCCCGGCGGTGCTGGCCGCGGGGCCCGGACACGCCCGACTCGACACGGCGTATGTGGCCATCGGCCTGCTCGGCGGCATCGTGCTCTACATCATTGGTCTCTTCTACAAGATCGTACCGCTGCTCGCGTGGGTGGCGCGCTACCGCGGCCACATGGGGAAGAGGCGTGTGCCCACGGTCGCGGAGATGTACTCGTCCCGGGTGGCTCTGGTGCAGCTCGCCGCCATGGGGTTAGGCCTAGCGTTCCTGGGGGCCGGCATCGCATCGGGCTCGGAGCGCGTCGTACAGTGTGGGGCGCTGCTCTTTCTCGCCGGCGTGCTGCTGTTCGTCGGTCAGCTCGTGCACGTGGCATTTGGGGGGCCGCGATGAGCGCAAAGTCCGCACCGAGACCGATCGTGGCGGGCGATCGGGTGAGCGATGTGCTGGCGCGCGATGAGTCGCTCGTCGAGATCTTCGCCGGCGTCGCGCCCGCCTTCGCGAAGCTCCGCAATCGCGCCATGCGGCGGGTCATGGCCCGTCTAGTGACGGTCGAGCAGGCCGCTCGCATGGGCGGCGTGAGCACCGATGTGTTGCTGCGCGATCTCAATGCAGCGTTAGGCGCTCGCTCGGACGGCGGCACGCACGCGCCTCCGGCCCCATCGGGCAGCGGGAATATTCCCGGCGACGCGAGCCCGGTACACGCGAGCGATACGCATCCATCACACGCCGCGATGGTCGAGCTCGACGTCCGCGACGATCTGCGCGGGGGACGCGAGCCGTTTTCGCAAGTCATGGCCGCCGTTAGCACGCTGGCCGATGGCACTGTCCTGCATCTTCGCACTCTGTTCGAGCCCGTGCCGCTGTTTGCGGTGCTCGGGAAGCGGGGGTTTCATCACGAGGCAACGGCGCATGCGGCCGACGACTGGTCTGTCTGGTTCTGGCGTCCCGCCGGCGAGGGCGCGCCGGCCGCGGCGGATCGCGGGCGCATCGCCGGCACCGGGCGATCGGGCAGCGCCGTAGATGCCGACACGGGCTCGGCGCCTAACGCAGTCACGCTCGACGTCCGCGGGCTCGAACCACCCGAACCTCTGGTGCGCACGCTCGAGGCGCTCGAGAGCCTGCCGGCGGGCGGCACCCTCGTCCAGGTGAACGTGCGCGTCCCGCAGGTGCTGCTTCCCATGTTGGCCGAGCGTGGGTTCGCGTGCGAGATCGACGAGACTCGGCCAGATGTCGTGCTGGTACGCATCCGGCACATCGCATGAGCGCCCCGAGGACTCACGACGACCGGCGCTCTCACCAATCACGTACCGTTAGGAGTATGTCGCCATGACCATGACCACGATCGAGCTCGACGTGCGTCCGATTCCGCCGCGGGAGAAGCATCCCAGCATCTTCCGTGCGTTCGACGCGCTGGCGAGCGGCCAGTCGCTGGTGCTCGTCAACGATCACGACCCCAAGCCGCTGCACTATCAGCTCATGGCGGAGCGGCCAAACAGTTTCGATTGGGCGTACGAAGCGGCGGGCCCGGAGGTCTGGCGCGTGCGCATCAGCAGACGGTGATCCCGGCGAAGGCCCGCTGGAACGCGTCCACCGCCGGCGGGCCGGAGCCCGCGCCTTCGTCGTGCTTGAAGTACACGTACGCCTCGCTCCACGGCATCCCGGCGAGCTTCCCCGCCCACGCGCCTAACGCTGGCTCGTCGTAGTCCAGCCGGTGCAGCCGCGCATACCCCCACGGCGCCGTCGCCATCACCGGCGACGCGAAGTCCGGCTGCTCGGTGATGCAGAGCGCGACCCCCCGCGCGCGCAGCACCTCGTACACGTCGTCCTCGAACCACGTCGCGTTGCGGAACTCGATCGTGAATCGGCGATCGTTAGGCAGTGAGTCGACGAATGTCTGGAGCCGAGGGACGTCTTTTTTCAGGTTAGGCGGGAGTTGGAAGAGGATCGGGCCTAACCGGGCGGCGAGCACCGATGTGTTCGTGAGTAGAAACTCCACCGCGCTCGCGCACTCGGGTTTGAGCCGCGCATAGTGCGTGATCCGCTGGCTCGCCTTGATCGCGAACGTGAACGTATCCGGCACCTGCGCTGCCCAGTCGCGCAGCACGTGCTCCTTGGGCAGCCGGTAAAACGTGTTGTTGATCTCGACGCTCGGAAACTTGCCCGCGTAGTACGCGAGCATCCCGTCGTCCTTCACCTCCTCGGGGTAGAACGAGCCCTTCCACTCCTTGAACGCGTATCCGCTCGTCCCCGCGATCAACTTCACGACGCCTTTCTCCCCTTCTTCTCCGGCTTCTCCGCGGCCGCGGCGGGCGACGAGGACAGACTCGCCTTGAGCGCTTCCATGAGGTCGATGATCTTACCGCCCGTCTCCGGCGCCGCGTCGGCGGTGATTTCCTGGCCCGCCACTTTCTTCTCGATGGTCTCGAGCACGCGCTCGCGAACCGTGTCCTTGTACTTCGTAGGCTCGAACTCGTCGTTCGCCGTCTGCTCGATCAACTGCTTGGCCAGCGCCAACTCGGCCGGCTTCACGTCGCCCTCGGGCACGGCGACTTCCGTGGTCGGCCTAACTTCGTCGGCATAGTGCAGTTGCTCCATCACGAGCACGCCGTTGAGCGGCCGCAGGAGCACGAGATACTGCTGACCCCGCGCCGCATATTGGCCGAGCGCCGCGCGGCCCGTGTCCTTGAGCGCCGCGGCGAGAAGGCGGTATGCGCGATCGCCGCCCTTGTCGGGTCCCAGGTAGTAGACCTTTTCCAGATACTCGCGGTCGACCTTGGCCAACGGGACGAACTCGGTGACATCGATCGTCGCCGTCGCCTTCTCCTCGAGCGCTTTGAGCTCCTCGGGGGTCAGGACCACGTACTGATCCTTCGCGAACTCGTAGCCCTTGACCGTTTCGTCGCGCGGGACGATGTCGCCATCTTTGGCGCAGACGTACTGCTGCTTGAGACGCGACCCGCACTTCTTGTGCAGCATGTTGAACGAGACGCTGGCCTTGGACTCCGACGACGAATACAAATTCACCGGAACGGAGACGAGGCCGAACGAGATCGTGGCGGCAGCTATAGGTCTGGCAGGCATAGAAAGGCGGGGACAGGGGAATGGGGAAAAGGGAATAGTTGGTCCCGAAGGGAAAGTTCCGATATCTGGGGTGCACATGGCAAGTGGGGACGACGAACAGCCGAAGCCTGACAATCTCAGCACCTACCGGGCGAAGCGGTCGACGGACAGCACGCCCGAGCCGTTCGGCACGGTGTCCCCGGTGCCGGGGCACCTGTTCGTGGTGCACAAGCACGCGGCCACTCGGCTGCACTTCGACCTGCGCCTCGAGATGGACGGGGTGCTGCGCTCGTGGGCGGTTCCCAAGGGGCCGTCGTACGACACCAACGACAAGCGCCTGGCCGTAAAGGTGGAGGACCATCCGCTCGAGTACGGGGATTTCGAGGGGATCATCCCGGCGGGCAACTACGGCGCGGGCGGGGTGATCGTGTGGGACCGCGGCGAGTGGGTGCCGCTCGAGGATTGGCGCGAAGGGCTCGAGAAGGGGAAGCTGTTGTTCGAGCTCAAGGGCTACAAGCTGCATGGCAAGTGGACGCTCGTGAAGATCAAGAAGAGCGAGCGCGATTGGCTGCTCATCAAGGAGCGCGACGCGTGGGTCAAGCAGCCCGGCGACGAGTTTCCGGAGCAGTCGGTGCTGTCCGGCCTAACGGTGGAGGAAGTGAAGGCCGGTGGCGCCAAGCGCAAGGCCGAATCGGTGCGCGTCGAGCTCGACGATACGGAGGCCAAGCGCGCCCCCGTGGACCCGCGCACGGTCGAGGCGATGCTGGCCGAGCCGTCGGATACGATCTTCACGCGCGACGGGTGGCTGTTCGAGCTCAAGCTGGACGGCTACCGGTTGCTCGCCAGCAAGCAGCACGGCGAGGCGCTGCTGTTGACGCGCAACGGCAACGACTACACGGCGGTCTTCCCCGAAGTCGCGCGCGCGGTGGCGGCGCTTCCGTTAGACAGCTGCATTGTCGACGGCGAGGTGGTGGTGCTCGACGCAGAGGGGAAGCCGAGCTTCGCGCGGCTGCAGCAGCGCGGCCGGCTCACGTCGACGCTCGACATCAGGCGCGCGGCGGTGGAGCTGCCGGCGACGTTCTACGTGTTCGACTTCCTGGCGTTCGGCGATTTCGACCTGCGGCCGCTGCCGCTCACCAAGCGCAAGGCGCTGTTGGCCGAGACGATGCCGAAGTTAGGCGCATTGCGGGTGCTCGACCACATCGAGCGCGAGGGCGAACGGTTTCTCGAGCACGTCTCGGCGTTAGGCCTGGAGGGCGTGATCGCCAAACGCGCCGATGCGCGCTATCGCGGCGGGCGCTCGGATGCATGGCTCAAGATCAAAGCCGAGAAGACGGGCGACTTCGTGATCGTCGGGTTCACGGCGCCCAAAGGGGGACGCGGCCACTTCGGCGCGCTGCAGCTCGCCGACATGGTAGACGGCACGCTCACCTACGCCGGCCGCGCCGGGACCGGATTCGACGACGCACTGTTAGGCGAGATCGGCGCGATGCTGGAGCCGCTCGTGCGGCGCGATCCGCCATGCGCCGGCCCGGCGGTCGAGCCGGGGGCGGAGCCCAGGCCGGGTAGCGACATCCCCGACACCAAGACCACGACGTGGGTCGACCCCACGTACGTGTGCGAAGTGCGCTTCCGTGAATGGACGCCCGACGGCGTGATCCGGCATCCGGCGTTCCTGCGACTGCGGCCGGACAAGGATCCGCGCGATTGCGACCGCCAGGGCTGGACGTCCGCGCCTAACGCTCGAGCGGCCGGCGACTCGTTGGCAGGCCACGGCGCGAGCGAGCCGCCTGCGCCCGCGCCACAGCCGGTCGAGAAAACGGTCGCGTTCTCGAATCTCAAGAAAGTGTATTGGCCGGCCGAGCGATACACGAAGGGCGATCTCATCGACTACTATCGCGCGGTGTCGCCCTGGCTCTTGCCGTACCTGCGCAATCGGCCGGTGGTGCTGACGCGCTATCCGGATGGCATCGACGGCAAGATGTTCTACCAGAAGGACGCGCCCGAATTCGCGCCGCGCTGGATTCGCACGATTCCCATCTGGAGCGAGGACACGCAGCGCGAAATCCGCTATTTCGTATGCGACGACGAAGAAACGCTGCTCTACATCGCCAACATGGGATCGATCCCGCTGCACATCTGGGCGAGCCGCGTGGGGTCGCTCGAGCAGCCGGACTGGTGCGTGATCGACCTCGACCCCAAAGAGGCGCCGTTCTCCGACGTCGTGCGCACGGCGATCGTGGTGCGGCGTCTGTGCGAGGCGATCGAGCTGCCCAGCTACGTGAAAACGACGGGCAAGACGGGCCTCCACATCATGCTGCCCCTGGGCCGCCAGATCACGTACGCGCAGTCGCGAACGTTAGGCGAGCTCCTGGCGCGCCTGGTGCTGCGCGAGAGTCACGACTACGCGACCATCATCCGGCACGTGACGAAGCGCGGCGACAAGGTCTACCTGGACTATCTCCAGAACCGGCACGGCCAGACGATCGTGGCGCCGTTCAGCGTGCGCCCGCTGCCGGGGGCCACGGTCTCGATGCCGCTGGAATGGGACGAAGTGAACGACACGCTCGACCCCAAAGCGTTCACGATCCGGAACGCGCTCGAGCGGCTGGGCCGGTTAGGCAGCGATCCGTGCGCGCCGGCATTGGAGCAGCGGCCGGACCTGGCCGGCGTGCTCGAGCGGCTCGCGGCGATCCTGGCGCAGGGGCAGGACGCAGCCGAGGACGCCGAGTGACAGCGGGGGCGGCCGTGACTCATGCGCTTTAAATATGTCTAGTTACCAGGTATATTTATGACCATGACCCTCGGCGAATTTTCGTTCGCGATCGATGCGGACCCCAAGTGGGTACAGAACGCGGCGTCCGCCATTGGCGCGGCGCTCCCGTTGACGCTGGCGTCCGCCCGGCGCCTCGTCGTGGCGCGCGCGCTCAACGCCGAGACCGGGATGCCGCTCGCCCGTGCGTACCACGTCGCCGAGCGCACACTGCACCGGTACGACGGCTCCGCCAAGCCGGTCGGGATCGCGGGCGAGAACGAACCGGTCTCGGTCTCCGTGGATGTGTATCGGCTGCTCGCGTCTCTCAGTGCGGGCCTGTCCCGGCTGGCCGTGCTGTATGCGCCCAAGAAGCGCGGGCGTCCGGCACGCCGCCGGAATCCCATTCGCGCAGCGCAGGACTACGGCCTCGATCTCACGCTGCTCGACGCGAATCTTCGGCGCTCACCCGCCGAACGACTGAGACTGCTGGACGCGATGGTGGCGTTTCGGCGTCGCGTTAGGCGCGGTGCACAGGCGACGACGCCGCGGCGCGTGCGGCGGCACACTCGCGCGTCGTAACGCCGTGTTCGAGGAAATCATTCGCGCGCTCGTCGCCGCGCACGTGCGGTTCGTCGTCATCGGCGGCGTCGCGGCGGCCATTCAGGGCTCGGTCCGCCTGACTAACGACATCGACATCTGCTACGACGCCGAGCGCGCGAACATTGCCGCACTGGTTGCCGTACTGCGGCGCTGGCATGCCTACCTTCGCGGTGTCGATCGCGGCTTACCGTTCGTGCTCGATGTGCGAGCGGTGCAATCGTCGCCGATCCTGACCTTGACGACTGATGCCGGCGACATCGACATCATGGACCGCGTGCCGGGCGTCGGAGCCTACGCCGACGCGCACTCGGCATCCGAGGCGGTGACCATCGGGCGGACGCGGTTCCGCTCGCTCACGCTACCAGCATTGATCGCCGCCAAACGCGCCACCGGACGGCCCAAGGACCGCGAGCATTTGATCGAGCTCGAGGCCCTCCTGGCGCTACGCCGCAAGAGCCGCGGCTCAACCAGCGCCTAACGGACGCGCCCGGCCTGTCAAATCAGGCGGGCGACGAGACCTTCTCGCTGCGCTTGGGCAGCACCCAGCCCGGCCTCACGAAGTGACACGTGTAGCCGTTCGGAATGCGTTCCAGATAATCCTGGTGCTCGGGCTCGGCTTCCCAGAACGGGCCCGCGGGCACGACTTCGGTCACCACTTTGCCGGGCCACAATCCCGACGCGTCGACGTCGGCAATCGTGTCGCGCGCCACGCGCTCCTGCTCGGGGCTCGTGTAGAAAATCGCCGAGCGATAGCTCGTGCCCAGGTCGTTGCCCTGGCGATTGCGCGTGGTGGGATCGTGGATCTGGAAGAAGAACTCGAGCAGCTTGCGAAAGCTGGTCTTGCTCGGATCGAAGATGATCTCGAGCGCCTCGGCGTGCGTGCCGTGGTTGCGATAGGTTGCGTTAGGCACGTCGCCGCCGGAGTACCCGACTCGCGTCGAGATGACACCCGATTGCCGGCGTACGAGCTGCTGGACGCCCCAGAAGCACCCGCCGGCGAGGACTGCGCGTTCGGTCGTGGCGTTGTCGGTCATGGTAGTTCCCTCCCCTGCTCACCGTAACCCGGCGGGCACGTCAATTCAAGACGGCACTGAATGGTGAGAACGGATTCTCATCCTTGACAACAGGGCCTTCCGGGAATTCCGGGATTCGGCGCGACCATCGGCGGATCGCTCCGCGTGCGTGAGTCAAGGCGGGGGCCGAGTGACTACGCCATTGCGCGCGGACACGGCGAACACTGCCGGATCGAATCGATCGCTCCGAGGCGCGGGCGTGCGCATCGGTCGGTGACCATCTGGCCGTTGTTGTTTTCAAAAACAACAATACGCATCTCGCCACGAGCAGCCGCGCGCGGTTCCGCGCGCCGAGCGATCCTTCAGTTTCCTTTTCGTTATCCTTTGAACCAGAGCGAGGAAGTCCTCCAGGCGCGCCATCGTGAGCCCGCATGTCGCGCTTCCAGCGGAGTTCGGATTCGAGGCTGATCGGCGTCCCGCGTGGAGGGCTTCCTCGCTCTGTCACAAGGGATAACGAAAAGGAACCTGAAGGATCGCTCGGCTGCGCGAAGCTGAGCACGATCACTGTGGTGAGAGTGGTTTGTTGTTTTGAAAACAGCACAGCGGTGTCGATCCCTGCCGCATGATGCGGGTCGCATCCCGCTGCCGTTAGTCCGCGCGCAGAGCCTCGTTCGGGTCCACGCGCGCCGCGCGCAACGCGGGCATTGCACTGGCCAAGGCAGTCGCGCCCACGAGCACGCCGGCCACGACCAGAACGACCACCGGATCGCGCGGCGACTCGTCGAACAAGAGCGGTGTCATCCATCGGCCGGCGATGAGCGCGATCACGATGCCGATTCCCATGCCGATGGCGCCGAGCCGCAGTCCGTCGCGGAGGACGAGCCCCGTGAGATTGAACTCGCGGGCGCCGAGTGCGATACGGACGCCGATCTCGTGCGTGCGCTGGGTGACGTTGTAGGCGATCACGCTGTAGATGCCGATCGCCGCCAGCACCAGCGCCAGCGCGCCTAACGATGTGAACATCGTCGCTCCGATCTTCCACGATTGCTCGACGCTGCCCACGACGGTGGTAAACGGGATGACGCTCACGTACGAGACGCCCGGCATTACGGCCTGCAGGTGGCGGCGCACCGGGGCAACGAAGTCGACATCGCGGCCGGCGACGCGGACGTACAGGCCGTACGTCGCACGATCCACCTGCTCGGCCGCCAGATAGTAACCGGCCTCCGCGTCGTGCGAGATACCGCGCGTGATGGTGTTCTCGGCGACGCCGACGACCGTCGAGCACGGCATGGAGTCGGCGCCCATCTTGACGCACTTGCCTAACGCATTTTGCCCCGGCCACAACCGATGCGCCATCTCGGCGCTGACCACGATCGCGAGCGGAGCGCCTTGGCCGTCGGTCGAGTCGATGGGCCGGCCGGCGAGGATGCGCGTCCCGACGGTGCGGAAATATCCGGGCGACACGAGCTGCATGCCGAACGGTCCGAGGCGTTCGACCGAGTCGATACCGGGCACGGTGAAGCCCGACGATTCGAAGCTATAGAACGGCGTGCTCACCATCTGTGTTGCGCCTTGCACGCCGCGCAGCGCCGCGGCCTCGTCGGTCAAGCGGCGCAACAACATCTTCTGCTCGTTCGTGGACAGTTTCATGCCGCGCAAGTTCACTTCGACCAGCAGCGTGTGGCCGACGTCGTAGCCTAACGGCAGGGCGCGGACGTTGGCGAAGCTGCGCACGAAGAGGCCGGCGGCGATGAGGAGGGCGGTGGACAGCGCGCCCTGGACGATGACGAGTGTCGTGCGCGCGCGCGACCGCTGATACGTGCCTTCGCGCGCACCCGCCTTGAGCGCGCCGGCGAGATCGCCGCGGGCGCCAAAAATGGCCGGCGCGAGCGCGGTCGCGAGACCCGCCGCCAGCGTGACGACGGCGCAGAAGATGATCGTCCGCGTGCCCACGAGGCCGCCGCCCAACGGTACCGATTCGCCGAACAGCCGCGCGAACCCCGCCGCCACCGCCCACCCGATGACTAACCCAGTCAGTCCGCTGGCGAAGGCGAGGAGCAGGCCTTCCGTGAGCAGCTGGCCGACGAGGCGCGCGCGGCCCACGCCCAGCGCCAGGCGGAGCGCGATCTCGCGGCGGCGGCGGAACGCCCGCGCCAGCATCAATCCCGCCACGTTGGCCGCGGCCACGATGAGCGTGAGCAACGCGACCGCCCCCACCCAGACCGGCATGCGCCCCATCGCGCCGGCATCGGGCGCTCGGCCTAACGGAGTGGGCGCGAGCGACACGTACGGCCGGCCTGCGTCCACCGGCGCCAAGGATGGATCCATGCTGCGCTGCGCGAGCCAGCTGCGCCGGTATGCGGTCGTCGCGTCCGCCGTCGCTTGGGCGAGCGACACGCCGGTCTTGCGCCGCACAACGGTATTGAGCCAACCCCAGTTGTAGTTGTCGGCGAACGTTCGACTCCGTAAGCCGCCGTAGGCTGTGACTGGAATCCACGCCACAGGCACTTCACCCACTTCCATGCCCGCGAATCCTTGGGGCGCGACGCCGATGATCGTGTACGTGCCCGCGCCAATCTGGATGCTCGAGCCCAGGATGTCGCGACGGCCACCGTAGTGTGATTGCCAATACGGATAGCCGAGCACGGCGACCGACGCGCCGAGCGGGGGCGTGTCCTCGGCGGAGGAATAGAAGCGGCCGAGCGCCGGGCGCACGTCGAAGAACGAGAATAGACTCGCGGTGGCGCGTCCGACCGGCATCTCGCTCGCATCCTGCCCAACGCCGACGGCGGCCGACACATCCTGGTACGCCGCGATCTGCGAGAACGACGACGTCCACTGGGTGAAGTCGAGATAGCGGCGGTACTCGATGGGCGTGTTGATGACGGGCGAGCCGCGGAAGTCGTACGAGAAATACGCGCGACTCACATTTCCGGGATCGTGCAAGAGCGCCGGCGTCCGGAACATGATCCGGTCAATGACGCTGAAGATGCCCGCCGTGGCGCCGATGCCGAGTCCGAGCGTGATGACGACGGCGAAGGTGAAGCCGGGCGTGAGGCGGAGCGACCGCACGGCATAGCGCAGGTCCTGCACCACGATTTCCAGGAGGCCGATGCCGCGCGCGTCGCGGTCGTCGTCCTTGATCCGCTGTACCCCGCCTAACGCAATCCGCGCGCGCCGCTCGGCTTGGTCGCGCGGCATGCCGGCGCGCACGTACTTGTCGGCCTCGCGCTGCAGATGAAACTCGAGCTCCGCATGCAGGTCGCGCTCGACCGCGCCGCGCCTCACCACGGCGTGCACGCGATACATGAGCTCACTCCAGAGTCGTCCGAGCATGGGTCACCGCATCTCGAGCACGAGCGACACGGCGGTGGTCAGCTTCTGCCACGCATCGACCTCGGCGCCCAGTTGCTTGCGCCCCGCGCGGGTGAGCTCATAGAACTTCGCGTGCCGGTTGTTGTCCGACGGCCCCCAGCTCGCCGAGATCCATCCGCGCCGCTCGAGGCGATGCAGGGCGGGATAGAGCGAGCCTTGCGGCACGTCGACCACCGCGCGCGACACTTGCCGCAAACGCTCCGAGATCGCCCAGCCGTGCTGCGGCTGGAGCGAGAGAGCCTTGAGGATGAGAAGATCGAGAGTGCCTTGCGGCAGGTCGAGCCGGTCCATGGATTCCCCTTGCGCTTCTACAGGATCGTAGATAATACGACTCCTGTAGTAGCGCAAGGGAAGCGCGCGCTGGCGCGCGCTTGGGGAACGGGGAAAAGGGAAGCGGCGGCGACGCCGCCTTGGGGACGGAACAACATCAACGGTAGGCGTGCCGTGAGAATTGGCGCACCCGCACGCCGGCACTTCAGCCCGCAGACAACTGATGTCCTTCCTCACCTAAGGCGGCGTCGCCGCCGCTTCCCCGTTCCCCAAGCGGAGCGCTTCCCTCAGCGCGCCCCAGCGCGCGCTTCCCCGCTACCGGCAGCGTGAGCGTGAACGTCGACCCCTCCCCCACCACACTCGTCGCCCTCAAATCTCCGCCCATCGCGCGCGCCAGATGCCGGCTGATCGCCAGGCCTAACCCAACGCCCTGCTGGCTGCCGTGAGTCGCCTGGCGGTCGATCTGGACGAACGGCTCGAACACGCTCGCCAGTTTCTCCTGCGGAATGCCCCGCCCCGTGTCCGCGACGCGGACGGCAACGACGCGCTGGCCGTTCGTGTTCCCGTTCCCGTGCGGGAACGGCGCGTCCTCGCACAGCACCTGCACGCTCCCGCCGCTCGGCGTAAACTTGCACGCGTTGGTCAACAGGTTGAGCAGGATCTGCTGCAGCTTCTCGGCATCCGCGTGCACGGAGAGCGACTCGCTGCCGCGCGATTCGTTGTAGGTGAGTCCCTTGGCCCGCATCTGCGGCGCCATGAGCGTTTCGACGTTCGCCAGCACGTCGGCGAGGCGGACGTCGCCTAACTGAATGTCCAACCGCCCCGACTCGATCCGCGCCAGGTTCAGGATGTCGTTGATGAGCGACAGGAGATGCTGGCCGCTCTTCTTGATGCGCGCCAAGTCCTCCCGTTGGGCATCGGTCACCGGGCCGCGCAACTCCATGCTCAAGAGATCCACGTAGCCGCTGATCGCGTTGAGCGGCGTGCGCAGCTCGTGACTCATCGTCGCCAGGAACTCGGACTTGGCCGCGCTCGCGGTCTCCGCCGCGCGCCGCGCCGCCTGCGCGACCTCCCACTGCTGTCCGACGTCGAGCACGGCCCGCTCGAGCTCGGAGTTCACGGTCAGCAATTCTTCGTTCGCGTTGGTCAGCTCTTCCGACTGCGTCTCGAGCTCGGTCGCCTGCTCCTGGAGATGTTGCTGCTGCTGCTCCATCTCGACCGCTTGCTCCTGCAGTTGCTGATTCTGGATCTCGAGCTCCAGCGCCTGCTCCTCGAGTCGCGCGTTAGACGCGTCGAGCTCGCTGGACAGCCGCTCGTGCGCTGCCGCATGGCGCGACAGGAGCGTGTTCGACAGCAGAGCGACCAGCACCGCCACAACGGTGCCAAGTACGATCACCAACTCGATGATCGCCGAGAGCCGCGCCTGCCGCGCGCTGTGCGCCGCGAGACGCGTCGTCTCCGATTGTTCCATTTCCGACGCGATGCGGCGCGCGCCATCCATGTACCGCTTGCCGACGTCGGTCTTGACGAGCGAGACCGCCGAATCGCGGCGGCCGGTGCGCGCCAAGGTGATCGTCGTGTCGAGCTCGGCAAATTTCCGCGTGGCGAACGCCGCGAGCGTGTCGAGGCGCGCGATCTGGCTCGGCTTGCCGGCGACGAGCGCCCGCAGCGAGTCCAACGCCATCGTCGCATCGCGCTCCGATGCGAGATGGGGTTGCAGATAGTCGGCGCGACCCGTGAGCAAGTAGCCGCGTTGGCCCGTCTCGGCGTCCGTTAGGCGGGCGAGCACTCGCTCCACGCGCTCGATCACCATGTGGGTGTGCGCGACTTCGGCGCGTCCCGCGACCTGCGCCCCTTGCCCCGCGTAGAGGAGTGCTGCGAAAACGAGCACGACGATGCAGGGCGCCAGCACCGCCGTCAGGTGCTGCGCGCGAGACCACTCCGCCAACCGCGCGGTGATTCGGAGGTGTCGTGGTGTCGCCGGCTTCTCGCTTGTCATGCCTCGCTCCGACAACGCGCCCTCGCCTCGGGAGAATGCGAACAAAGGAACGCTCTCGTGCTCTGCACACGAAGAAACATTCGATACGCACTTGCCGGTCGTAAGCGACGGTCGTCGCTCATCGACACCACAAAAAACCTACGGACCGAATGCGCCGATGCAAGAGAGCGCCGTGACAGCCGGCGCAGCACGTGTAGCCAAGCGCTGTCCTGGTGCCCATTTTTCGCGCCGACCAGCGGCACCCACCACCGAGCCCTCTTTTCCCGGAACTAATCCATGGATCGCTACCAGCGTGCGGCGCGGGTCGTCTTCGCAATCGGACTCATCGCTATGGGTGTGCTCGGTCTCGTCTACGGGGACTTCGCGATGCAATGGCAGCCGGTGCCCCCAGGAGTTCCGTGGCGCGCGAACCTCGCATTCTTCTGTGCGGCGCTCGAGCTACTCGCGGGCGTCGCGCTCCTCGTCCCTCGCCTCGCAGGGAACGCGTCGCGCGTGTTGGTCGCGTTCGTGGCACTGTGGTTGGTGCTGCTCAAGATCCCGGTCGTCGCGCACGCGCCGCTCGTAGAGGTCAGCTGGCTTGGGTTAGGCGAGATCGCAGTGATCCTCGCTGGCGCGTGGACGCTCTACGAGTTGTGTGGGCGCGCCGAGCCAAGTGCCAAGGGCCTGCGTCGAGCAGGCATTCTGTTCGGTCTCGCGCTCATCCCGATCGGGCTCTCCCACATCTTCTATACGACTGCCACCGCCTCGCTGGTGCCGGCATGGCTTCCATTTCATCGCGGGGTGGCCTATTTCACCGGTGCTGCCCAGGTCGCGGCTGGGCTCGGCGTTCTTTTCTCCGTTCTGCCAGCGTTGGCTGCGACGCTCGAGGCAACCGCGCTCAGCATTTTTACCATTTTCGTGTGGGGCCCGGGCGTGATTGGCGCTCAAGCAGGCCGCCTGCAGTGGACGCCCTTGATCATGTCGACCATGATCACGGCCGGAGCATGGGTTGTGGCCGCCGGCGTCGCGTCTCAGCATCGAGCCGAGCATTCGGCAGGAGCGGCCTAGCCAACTCGGCGGATGGCCGCGTTCTTGCCGCGATTTCGGCAGTAGCACCCGTTAGGAACGACACCAAGTCCCCAACTCCGTCGGTAGGAATGACCGTCTTCTCCGCGGGTATCAGCAGTAGATGAAGGACACCACGGGCTCGAGGAATCCCAAGCCCGACCCCGCGCCCGAGAAGGCGGCGGAGGAACCCTCCCGCGCCGTGCCTGGAGAAGTCGCCGAGGCCGCACCGGCACATCCACTCCCCGAGCAGACCCTCTACCAGCGCCTCGTGGAGAGCGTGCAGGACTACGCGATCTTCGCGCTCGATACGCGAGGGTTCATCCGGAGTTGGAACTCGGGCGCGCAGCGGTTCAAGGGGTACACGCCTGCGGAGGCGATCGGGAAGCACTTCTCGATCTTCTATCCGCGCGAGTTGGTGGCCGAGGGGTTCCCCGAGTTCGAGCTCCGCACGGCGGCAAACACGGGCCGCTTCGAGGACGAGGGCTGGCGTCTCCGGAAAGACGGATCGCGGTTCTGGGCCAACGTAGTGATCACGGCGCTCCGCGATTCGGACGGTGAGTTAGTCGGCTTCGCCAAGGTCACGCGCGACCTAACGGAGCGGCGTCGCGCGGAAGAAGCCCTGCGCATCAGCGAACAGAATTTCCGCCTTCTCATCGAGGGTGTGCGCGACTACGCGATTTACATGCTCGACCCCGCGGGACGCGTTGTGACCTGGAACTCGGGCGCAGAGCGCATCAAGGGATATGTCGCGTCGGAAATCATCGGGCACTCGTTCGCGACGTTCTATCCGCCTGAGGACATCGCGTCCCGAGCGCCCGAGCGTCATCTCGAGATCGCGACGACGACAGGACGCTACGAGGAGGAGGCCTGGCGTGTGCGGCGCGACGGCACCCGGTTCTGGGCAAGCGTCGTGATCACAGCCGTGCGGGACAGCTCGGGACACCTGGTGGGATTCGCGAAAATAACGCGCGATCTCACAGAGCGCCTCGCGGCGCAGGAGCGCGCGCTGGACGACGCGCGTCGCGTGGCCGCCGAGGAAGCCAAGCTCGCTGAGGCGGCATTGCGCGAGGACGAGTTGCGTCAGCTGGCGGCGAAGCTGCGGCGGCAGTCCAAGCAGCTCGTGGCCCGCACGCGCGACGCAAGCGAGGCGAAGCGGCGCGCCGACAACGCCAACCGCGTGAAAACCGAGTTCCTGGCCGCGATGTCGCACGAGCTGCGCACGCCGCTCAACGCGATCGGCGGCTATGCGGACCTGTTAGTCATGGGGCTCTCGGGCCCGGTGACGCCGCAGCAAGCCGAGCAGTTAGGCCGAATCAAGCGGAGCCAGGAGCATCTGTTAGGCATCATCAACGACATCCTCAACTTCAGCCGCGTCGAGGCGGGCCAGATCACGTACGATCTCGCTACCGTCGCGGTCCACGACGTCATCGACGCCGTGGTCCGCATGCTCTCGCCTCAGGCGGCGGCGAAAGGCGTGCGTTTGGAAGCCGCGGGCTGCGCGTCTCACCTGGTTATGTGGGCGGACCGTCTCAAGACGGAGCAGATCGTCGTCAACCTGGTGTCTAACGCAATCAAGTTCACGGGGAGCGGCGGATCGGTGGCCGTGCGCTGCGAGGCGCTCGACGCCGACCGCGTGGCGCTGCACGTGGCGGACACGGGCTGCGGCATCCCCGCCGACCAGCTCGACGCGGTATTCGAGCCGTTCGTGCAGGTGGGCCGCACGCTGACCAGCGCGCCCGAGGGCGCCGGGTTAGGCCTGGCGATCAGCCGCGATCTGGCGCGCACGATGAAGGGTGACATCGTGGCGGAGAGCACGGTCGACGTGGGATCGACGTTTACGCTCACGCTGCCTGTAAGCGGCGAACCGCGCTGACGCACGCTGAGGGAAGCGCGCACCAGCGCGCGCTCCCCTCACCGAGCCAGTTCCCTCCGCCACTCCAACGAATACGCCAGCGCCGGTCCGCGCGTGCCTTCGTACGCGAGCTGCGCTTGCAGTAGCGTGAACGGCTCCGTGTATCGCGCGATGCGAAGTGGTCCGGCATCCACGGGATCGAATCCGACGTCGCGAATCAAACGCGCGGTCACCTTCTTCGCTCGGACATTGTCGCCGCAGTAGACCAGGCTCGGCCGCTTCTTGTTCGCGCGTCCTTTGTAGACACTGAACAGGACTTCGCTCGGCACCGTGCTGAACGCGGACACGATGTGCGCCTTCGGCACCTTTTTCGCCAACGTCTCGGCGCCCGACGACGTGCGTCCGACGACAAGCTCGGTGTCGTCGGCGTTCATCGGGAGCGAGCAGCTCACGATCACCGCGCCGGAAAGGTTGCCGGCCTTCTTCACGACATCGTTCACGCGCGACCAATGCACGGCGAGGAGTATCGCGTCGGCGGCGTGTGCGGCATCCGCAGGCGTACCCGTGCGCGCGCCATGGCCGGCTTCACGCGCCAAGCGCTCGAGCTTCGCGTCTTCGTGCGAATAGCTGAATACCACGTCGTGACCGGCGCGGGCGAAGATCGCTCCCAGCTTTCCTCCCATCAAACCCGACCCGAGAATACCGATGCGCATGCAATTCTCCCGAGAGCAGTATCGAGGGAGAGCACTGCAAGAATATTGCGCGTGGCGAAGCGAACCCTTGTTCGCGTTGGACATGCTGCCCGCGTCGTGGTCGGCGTGCCCACCGGCACCGGCTGTGCAGCGTTCTGCGTGCATGACCCGACGCCCCGAACGATACCATGACGCCATCGTGCCGCACATCTACATCGACGGCGCGGCGGACGCCATCGCCTTCTACGCGCGCGCGTTCGGCGCCGTGGAACTGTTCCGCATCGCTTCGCCTAACGGTGGGATCCTGCACGCCGAGGTGGCGATCGCCGGGTCGGTGGTGATGCTCGGCGACCCGGATCACGAGCTGTATGCCGAGCCCAAAGCGGTCGGCGCCTGCACCGCAGGGCTGCACATTTTCGCCGACGACGATGCGGCACTCGTGAAGCGCGCGGTGAACGCCGGGTGCGAGTTGATTCAGCCGACGACGACGATGTTCTATGGCGCGCGCTCGTCGAGCGTGCGCGATCCCTTCGGCCATGTCTGGGTCGTGTTGGCGTGGGTGGAGGAGTTGACGCCGGCGGAAATGGAGGAACGAGGGAAGCGCGCGCTGATGCGCGCTTAAGGGAAGCGCTGTGCTGGAGGAAGCGGGAAACGGCGGCGACGCCGCCTGAGGGGCGGAACAACTTCAATTGTCCGCGCGAATAGAGTACCGTGGGCTGCACACCGCACACAGTGCTCCCACCCAACAGACAACTGATGTCCTTCCATCCCTCAGGCGGCGTCGCCGCCGCTTCCCGTTCCCCTAGCGCAGCGCTTCCCTCAGCGCGCATTCAGCGCGCGCTTCCCTTGCCGTCCCTCATGCGATTCCATTCCCGCACGATGTCCACGATCTCCTCCGATGGCTCCGCGCCCGGATCCCACTCGGTGGGCGACTCCGCGTCGAGCAGCAATCGGCCGACCGCCGCATAGTCGTGGCCGTTAGGCCCGTGCGAGCGCTGGCCTTCCGCCGCCCACACGAGCGGCGTGGCGTGAAACTCCGAGTCGCGCGCCGACACCGAAGCCCTGTGCGCGAGCAGCACGCGGATCGCATCCGGCTGCCCGCCCATCGCCGCCGCATGCAAACCTGTTTTGCCGATCTCGTCGTCGGCGTGGTTAGGATCGAATCCGCACGTGAGCATCGTCTCGAGGACCCGCGCGTCACCGCGCTCGGCCGCCCGATAGAAAGCCGCGTAGTGCTCGGCGCCGATCGCATCGCGGAGCGCGGGGTTCTGTTCGAGCATCGCCTGCGCAACAGCGCGATCCCCGCGACTGCATGCCGCCACGAAGCCGTCGATCTCCGAGAGCTCGCCGGCAAAGCCATTGGCGGCGAGCCACGCGGCCACGGGTTGGTTGCCGACCATCGCGGCGATGGCGTAGGGCGTGCGGCCATCGCGCCCGCGCCGCGACGGGTTTGCGCCATGACGCACGAGATCGGCCGCCAGGTCGGCACTGCCGCGCCGCGCCACCGCGTGCAGCGCCGTCTCTCCGTTAGGCGTAAACTCGGCGTCGGCGTCGGCGCCGTGGTCGAGCAGCCAGCGCGCGCCCTCCGGCACGTCGGACCACGCGAGGATGGCGTAGAGCGCGGGTGAGTCGTCCGTCGCCCAACGCTGGTTCACATCGGCGCCGTGCGACAGGAGCACATCGAGCGACGCGACATCGCCGCCGCTCGCCGCCAAGGGCAGCGTGACGCCATCGTTCGGATTCGCGCCTGCCGCGAGCAGCGCGTCGGCCAACGGCAGCAGATGCGCGACGCACACCGCGCTCCACAGCACGGGACGGCGCACACCGTGGTGCAGCCACGGGAACCGCCCGTTCGGGTCTGCGCCCAGCGACAGCAGCAGCCGAGCGATGGCGACGAGGCCATCCGCGCGCGCCGGCGGACCGAAGCCTAACGTTGTGTGGCACACGTACAGCAAGGGCGGCCAGTTCCGCGGGCCGCCGGGCTCGGTGGCCCACGCCGGATGCTCGGCCAGGCGCGCCGTCACCGCGTCGACATCGCCCATGACGAGCGCGGTGTGAAAGTTGGCGTGCGCGATCGCCGGGAACAGCGCCAGCAGCCGCGCGGCGCGCTCGGCGCGCACCTCGGTGGCCGCTTCGATGAACTGCGTCACGGCCGCGCCTAACTCGAGCGTCAGCTCCTCGACACGCGCCACGAGCGCGTTCCAGGATGGGACGCCGAGCTCGCGGGCGATGACCGATTGCGCATCGTGCAGCGCGACCGACGCGGCGAGCGCATCGTCGTCCCGTTGGTGCGCGAACGCGGGGAGCGTGCGGAACCGCGCGAGCGCGACGGCGTCACGGGCTTTGGCGGCGCGCAGCAGGTCCTTCGCCTGGCGCTTGAGCTGCTCGAGATTCGGGCGCTCGGGTAACTGCGGGGTCATACATCCTCCATGCCGATAGCCGGCGGTCCGCAAGCTGGCCAGCACGGAGATGACGTGCAGTCACCGTGTTAGGAGGAGTGGACTCAGTCCTTCGCGCGGACCCGCGGGCGCCTCCGGGCGCACGCCGTTAAACTTCACCCGGCGGGCGCCGGCGTCAAGCCCGCCGTATCGGGCCATTCTCGTTTGACATCGGCCCAGACACCGTCTAAGTTCGGCTTATGCGTCTTGCTCGCGTCACCCACCATCACGCGCTTCATCACCACGGCCCGACGGGTCGGGGCGAGGCGCGCATGCGGATGACTCGGTAAGCATCCACTGCTCACGTCACGCTGCGGCCCGTCCAGTACTGGACGGGCCTTTTTTTGCTGCCTAACGACCATGCTACGCATCGCCTTGCCCAACAAAGGCCGACTGGCCGACGACGCGCGCGAATTGTTTCGTGACGCCGGCGTCGACGTCCGCGCGCGCGATGAACGCGCGCTCACCTCCACCCTGGGCGACCTGTTCGAAGCCATCTTCGTCCGCGCCCAGGACATTCCCGAATTCGTCGCCGACGGCGCAGCGGACGCCGGCGTGACCGGCGCCGACCTCGTCGCCGAATCCGATCGCGCGCTCGACACCCTCGCCGATCTCGAATTCGGGCGCTGCCGATTGGTCGTGGCCGCCACCGACAGCAGCGGCATCCGTGCGGTCGACGCGATCCCGAACGGCGCGCGCGTCGCGACGAGCTTTCCCCGATTGTCGACCCGCTTCTTCGCGACCGCGCGGCGCACGGTCGAAATCGTGCCGGTATCGGGCGCCGCCGAAATCGCGCCGCACATTGGCATCGCCGACGTGATCGTGGATCTCGCGGCCACGGGATCGACCCTGCGCGTGAACGGCCTGCACGAAGTGGAAACGATCCTCGAGTCGTCGGCACACATGGTGACAGCGCGCGACGCCCGTCGAACCGGGTGCCGCCGCGCGCTCGACGATCTCGTGGGCGCCCTCGAGTCCGTGCTGCGCGCTCGCGGCCAGCGATACCTCATGGCCAACGTGCCGCGCACACGGCTGCCGCAAGTTAGGCAGGTGCTGCCCGGTCTCAACGGCCCAACGGTGGTCGACATCATGAACAGCGGCGAGCACGTGGCCGTGCACGCCGTGGTGCCGGCGTCGGGCGTCTATCGCATCGTCGCCCAACTCAAAGCCCTCGACGCCGAGGGCATCCTCGTGACGCGCATCGAGAGGCTCATGCCATGAGTGCGACGATGACCGTGCCCATGCGGTATACCGGTCGCGTCCGCGACCTTTCGCCGGCCGTGTACCGGTGGCTGTGCGAGCGCTCCACGTCGAGCGATCCGGACGTCCGCGAGAGCGTCACGCGGGTGATCGCCGACGTCCGCAACCGCGGAGACGCGGCGCTGCGCGAGCTCGCCCAACGCTACGACGGAGTATCGCTCGACGCACTCGAGGTACCGCGCTCGCGAATGGTGCGCGCGCTGGACGCGCTGGACGTGGACATGCGTCGTGCGCTCGAGCGGGCGGCGCGCAACATCACGCACGCGCACGCGTCGATGCGACCGATGGCGTTCGCGTGCGAGACGGAGCCGGGAGTCGTGGTGGGCCGGAGGCCGGATCCACTGGCGCGCGTAGGCGTCTATGCACCAGGCGGCGACGCCGCGTATCCGAGCAGCGTGCTCATGGGCGCCATACCGGCACGCGCGGCCGGCGTCGGCGAGGTCGTGCTCTGCTCGCCGCCGCGCGGATCCGAGCCGTCGCCGCTCGTGCTCGCCGCGGCGGCGATTGCGGAAGTCGATCGCGTGTTTGCGGTCGGCGGCGCAGGCGCGATCGCAGCACTCGCGTACGGCACCGAGAGCATTCGGCGCGTGGATCGTATCGTTGGGCCGGGCAACGCGTACGTCGCCGAGGCGAAACTGCAGGTGACGGGCGCGGTCGCGATCGATTCGCCGGCGGGGCCGAGCGAACTGCTCGTGCTCGCCGATGAATCGTGCGATCCCCGGCGCGTCGCCTTGGAAATGCTGGCGCAGGCGGAGCACGATCCGCGCGCGTGCGTCGTTGCCGTCGTGATCGGCGACGGCACGGCTCTGAGCCTAACGACGGCGATCGGCGCTGCGCTCGGCGCCCAACCGCGGCGCGACGTGATCGCGCGCGCGCTGGCGACCAACGGCGGCGTGCTGGTTGCCGTGTCGATGGACGAAGCGATCGCGTTCGCGGCCGACTACGCGCCCGAGCACCTGCTGCTCGTGCTCGAGGACGCCGAGAGTGTGCTGGAGCGCGTGCGCAACGCCGGCACCGTGTTCGTCGGCGCATCCGCCTCGGTGTCGTTCGGCGATTACATGACGGGCGCGAACCACGTGTTGCCGACGGGAGGCCTCGCGCGATCGTACTCGGGACTCTCGCCGCTCGACTTCGTTCGCTGGACGACGTATCAGCGGGTGACGCCGCGCGCGGCCGCCGCGCTCGCCGCCGACGTCGCGACATTCGCGACCGGCGAGGGCCTGCCGGGCCATGCGATCGCGGCGCGCTCGGCCGGAGGCCTAACGTGACCGCCGCCGCGCTTCGCACGCGCGAGAGCTACGCGGACCTCGCGTTGTACGCACCGGATCGCCGCGCGTGCGCCATCGACCTGAGCGACAACACCAACCTCTGGGGCATGCCGCCCGCAGCCGGCCGCGCGCTGCACGAGGCAAGCGCGGCCGCCGTCACACGCTATCCGGAGGTGTACGCGCAGTCGCTCAAGCTGGCGCTGGCGGAGTATGCCGGCGTCGATCCGTCTTGCGTCGTGACGGGCTGTGGATCCGACGATGTTCTCGACTCGGCGATCCGCGCATTCGGCGAACCCGGCGACCGAATCGCGATTCCGGATCCCTCGTTCGCGATGATCCCGGCGTTCGCACGCATGAACGCGCTCGAGCCGGTGCTCGTGCCCTTGACGAACGGATACGACGTGGACGCCGACGGCATGCTCGCATCGGACTCTGGCATCACGTACCTGTGCTCGCCCAACAATCCAACCGGTACGCCGTTCTCCCGCGGCTCGATCGAGCGAATCGTCGCCGGCGCGCGGGGCGTCGTGATCATCGACGAAGCGTACGCCGAGTTCGCGCGACGCAGCATGGTGGGCCTCGCGCAGGAGAGCGACCGCGTGCTCATCGCGCGGACGATGTCGAAGGCGTTCGGGCTGGCCGGATTGCGCATCGGATACGCGGTCGGGCACCCGGCGCTGGTGGCGGAGGTGGAGAAGTCCCGCGGCCCCTACAAAATCAACGGGCTCGCCGAGCGCGCCGCGCTGGCTGCGTTAGGCAGCGACATGGATTGGGTGCGAGGGAGAATCGCCGACGCAATCGAACTGCGCGCCGCGTTCGTCGACGCGTTGCAGGGCCTCGGCCTCGACCCGCTGCCCTCGCGTGCCAACTTCGTGCTCGTGCCGGTGGCGAACGCGGGCGCCGTGGCCGGATCGCTCCGGTCGCGCGGGGTGGCGGTACGGCCGTTCGAAGCGCTACGCGCGCCGGCCGGCACGCCGCTCGCGGCGACCGGCGGTGATGCACTCCGCATCACCATCGGGCCCTGGCCGATGCTCGAGCAAGCGTTAGGCGCGCTGCGCGAGGTGCTGCCGTGACGCGCGTGACCATCTTCGACTACGGCGCCGGCAATCTGCACTCGCTGGCCAAGGCGCTGGCGCGTGACGGCGTGTCGGTGGCGGTCGCATGCGACCCCAGGGCCGCGCTGCGCACCGACGTGCTCGTCCTGCCCGGCGTCGGCAACTTCAGCCAGGCGGCTTCATGCCTAACGCCCGCCCGCGACGCGATGCGCGACGCCATCCGCGACGGCCTTCCGACTCTCGGCGTCTGCCTTGGCATGCAGCTCCTCTTCGAATCGAGCACCGAGGGCCCCGGCTCGGGACTCGGCGTGGTGGCGGGGCGGGTCTCGCGGCTCGCGGCGTTCCGCGTGCCGCACATCGGCTGGAATACCATCGACGACGCACGCGATCCCCTCTTCCGCGCGGCGCCGCTTCCCGCGGCCTACTTCGCCAACGGGTATGCGTGCCGTCCGGACGATGAGACGGTGATCACCGCGTGGACCACGCACGATCGCGACCGCTTCCCCGCCGTCGTGCGGGCGCGCCGCGCGCTCGGCGTGCAGTTCCATCCCGAAAAGAGCTCGTGCGCCGGCGTGCAGTTCGTACGCGCGTTTCTGGCCGAGGTGGCGCAATGATCGCCATCCCCGCGATCGACATTCGGGAGGGCGCGTGCGTCCAGCTGGTTGGTGGTTCGTTCGACGACGAGCGCGTACGCATCGCCGATCCGTGCACCGTGATGAGCACGTGGCTGGACGCGGGATTCCGCCGCGTACACGTGGTGGACCTCGACGCCGCGTTAGGCGTGGGCGGCAACGACTGCGTCGCGAGGGCCCTCCTCGCCGATCGCCGCGCGCGCGTGCAGGTCGGCGGCGGCGTACGCACCACGGAGCGCGCCGATCAGCTCGTCGCCGCGGGCGCCGATCGCGTGGTCGTCGGCACCCGCGCGGTCGAGGACCCGGAATGGCTCGACACGCTGAGCCGCAGGCATCCGGATCGCATCATCGTCGCGCTCGACGTGCGCGGTCGCACGGTGTTGACGCACGGCTGGGCCTTCCGCTCGACGCTCCAGATCGAGGACGCGATGGCCGCGCTCGAAGGCCTTCCGTTAGGCGGCGTGCTCGTCACGGCCGTGCACCGGGAAGGCCGCCTCGAGGGCACCGACGTGCCGCTCGTGAGCGACGTGGTTGGGCGCGCGCGGATTCCCGTGATCGCGTCGGGTGGCATCGCGACGATGGATGACCTGCGGTCGCTCGAGTCGGCCGGCGCGGCCGCGGCGGTGATCGGCATGGCCCTGTACACCGGCGCCCTCGATCCGCGCGCCGTCCAGGAGGAATTCCACCAATGACCACAGCGCGACGGCAGACGCGCGAGACGATCGTGTGCGCCGAGGTATCGCCTAACGCCTCGGCCACCGAGATCGCGACGACGATCCCGTTTCTCGACCACATGCTCGTGACCCTCGCCCGCTACGCCGCGCTCGGCCTGTGCATCCGGGCCGAGGGCGACCTGCCCCACCACGTGAGCGAAGACGTCGCCATTACACTCGGCGAGGCAGTGGCGGCCCGGCGGTCGGAAACGGCCGCGCGCTTCGGCGACCGCACCATCGCCATGGATGACGCACTCGTCCAGTGTGTGGTCGACGCCGGAGGACGATCGTACTACGAAGGCCCGCTCCCGAGCGCACGCTACGATCACTGGATGCGTTCGTTCGCCGAGCACGCGCGCCTGACGCTTCACATCCGGGTACTGCGCGGGCGCGATCGGCATCACATCGTGGAGGCGGCGTTCAAGGCACTCGGCCTCGCCCTGCGCGACGCCTTGGCCGACACCGGCTCTCAGTTAGGCACGAAGGGCGCGGTGTCGCTGGAGGTGGACCCGTGACGCTG
Source organism: Gemmatimonadaceae bacterium (assembly GCA_035279625.1). Taxonomy (GTDB): domain Bacteria; phylum Gemmatimonadota; class Gemmatimonadetes; order Gemmatimonadales; family Gemmatimonadaceae; genus JADGGM01. Next base: position 898 of record DATEHK010000067.1, on the reverse strand, counting down.
CGCAAGCGCGTAATCGTGTGCCTCGACGTCTCGGGCGACCGCGTGGTAAAGGGCGTCCAATTCGCCGGCTTGCGCGACGTCGGCGATCCGGCCACGCTGGCCGCGCGATATGAAGCGGCAGGCGCGGATGAAGTCGTGTTTCTCGATGTGTCCGCCACCATCGACCGGCGCGACACCCTGCTCGACTGCGTGCGGCGCACCGCGGAAGCGTTGTTTATTCCACTCACGGTGGGAGGCGGCATTCGTTCGGTCGACGATGCATCGCGCGCCTTACGCGCCGGTGCGGACAAAATCGGCGTGAACTCCGCCGCCGTGGTTCGGCCCGCGCTCCTCACGGAGCTGAGCGCGCGTTTCGGCGCGCAATGCGTCGTCGCGAGCATCGACGCGAAGCGCGCCGGCCCGCGATGGGCGGTGTTCGTTCGCGGCGGCCGGGTGCCTACGGGGCGCGACGCACTCGAGTGGGCGCGCGAATGCGTCGCGCGCGGCGCCGGGGAGATTTTGCTCACGAGCATCGATCGCGACGGCACGCGCACGGGCTACGACCTCGCGCTCACGCACGCCGTGGCATCCTGCGTGTCCGTGCCCGTGATCGCGTCGGGCGGCGCCGGCTCGCCCGACGACGTTCGCCGCGTCCTAACGGAGACCGGCGCCGATGCGGCCCTCGTGGCCGGTATCCTGCACGACGGCGGCGCGACCGTTTTCGGAATCAAGGCGGCGTTGGCGAGCGGCAACGTCTGCATACGGGGCGCCGCATGACGGACGAGCGATCCCTGCTCCTCGAAGCGGTAGGCGAGGTAGCGCGCTCCGCCGGTGCGGTCGCGCTCCGCCACTTCAAGTCGCCGCTCGCGATCGAGCGAAAGCACGACGGATCCCCGGTCACCATCGCCGACCGGTCGGC
>DATEHK010000066.1:0-12319 GCA_035279625.1 Gemmatimonadaceae bacterium | reverse complement strand
GCGCCGCGTGCGCAGGAGGCCGCCTCGCGCGGCGCGGCGTCGTCGCCCGCTGCCGCGTTCTCCCAGGTCAACGCCCAAGTGGCGGCGGCACTCGGCGCTCACGTAGTAGAGCGCGTGCTGGCGCACGCGCCGGCGATGGTGGTGGATGCGTATGCCGGCACCGGCCACACGGCGATAGCGCTCGCGTCCAATACCCGGCGCGTCGTGGCCATCGAGCTCGACGCCGACGCGTCGGCCTGGTGCGCGGCGCGGCTGCCTAACGGATCGCGCGCCGTGGCCGCGAAGGTGGAAGACGCGCTGCCCGCCGCGCTACCCGCCGACGTGGTGATCCTGAATCCGCCGCGCGCCGGCGTCGACCGGCGCGTGACGAACGTGCTCGAATCGGCGCGCGACACCACACGGGCCATCGTCTACGTGAGCTGCGATCCCGCCACCCTCGCGCGCGACGTCGCTCGGCTGCCCGGTTGGCGCGTGGCGTCACTCGTGTCCTTCGACATGTTCCCGCAAACGGCGCACGTCGAAACCGTGTGCGAGCTGCTCCCGGAGACTTGAGTGAAGTACATCGTCGCGATGGGCGAAAAGCGATTCACGGTGGACGTCGAGCCGGATGCCGTCACGGTCACCGGCCGCAAGATTCCCGCGGCGCTGACGGATATCGAAGGCACGCCGGTCCGCATGGTCACGATCGGCGACACCGTGCATCGCGTGGTTGTGCGCCGCCGCGAGTCAAAAGGCCACTACATTCTCTGGATTGACGGCTACAATTACGACGTCGAAGGGCTGGACGAGCGCACGCGCACGATTCGCGATCTCACGGCGGAGGCCGCGGGTCCAACGGGGCCCAAACCGCTGGTCGCGCCGATGCCGGGGCTCATCGTGCGCGTCCTCGTATCGGCGGGCGACGAGGTGCAGGCAGGGCAGGGTCTCATCGTCATGGAAGCGATGAAAATGGAAAACGAGTTGCGCTCGAACGGCGCCGGTCGCGTGAAGCGCGTCGCGGTGGCGCCCGGCGCGGCGGTCGAGAAAGGCGCGACCCTGGTCGAGCTGGAATAGATCTGACACGGTGACGCGTCTGAGTTCATGATCGAAGAATAGGGAAGCGGGAAGCGCTCGCTGACGCGCGCTTCCTCCAACGAGCGTCAGCGAGCGCTTCCCGCTTCCCGCTTGTCTGCGATCAGAAATTCAGGCATCGCCAACCAGTTGACCACGTAGTGCAAATGCACTACATTGCACTGCATGCGAGACGAACAACTCACCCTCCGCCTCCCCCACGAGCTTCTGCGCGACGTTGATCGTCGTGCGCGTGCGCTCGGCGTCCCCAAGGCGCAGGTGGTTCGCGAGGCGCTCGCGGCCTACCTCGCGGCGCCGGCCGAATCAGATCCGGGCGCCGCGATGCGATCGGTGTCGGCGCTCGTCGGTTCTCTCAGTCTCGATCCTCGAGCGGTCGAGCAAAACGAGATCGCCGCGCGCCTGCGCCGACACAACTGGCGCGAATAGACCGCCGCGCGTGAGGCCGGTCGAACGGAACGTGCTGCTGGACACCGGGCCGCTGGTGGCGGTGCTCGACCGGCGCGATCAGTGGCACGCCGGCTGCGCGGCCGACCTCCCTGCGGTCCTCGACCGCTGCCTAACGGTAGAGGCGGTCGTCACCGAGGCGTCACATCTGGTGGGTCGGGGTGGCGGCCCCGCGCATGCTCCGCTCGATTTCCTGCTCACGGCGGGCATCCCCATCGTCGGTCTCGAGACTGCCGGTCTGCGCAGGGCCGCCAGCCTCATGCAGCAGTATCGCCGCATCCCGATGGACTTCGCCGACGCCTCCCTCGTCGCGATCGCCGAAGCGCTCATGATCACAACCGTGTTCACCACGGATCGCCGCGGCTTCCGCGTCTACCGCCCGCCACAGGGCAAACGCTTCACCACCTTGCCTCGGGTTGAATGACCTAGAAGGCGCGTCGGCGATCTCGCCGGCGGCGAACGTCTAAGAGCCAGGATGGCTGGCTGCTTCGCTCACGGGGACAGGATCAAGGCGGAAACAATGGAGAACAGCGGATAAAAAGCCAAATAGGTTTGCTTGTTGTTCTCCCAAAGTCTTGCTGTTTCCTGCCGTGTCCGTTCGTGTCCGGCCTCGTCCGCTTCCAACTCGTAGAAAGCTGACGAGCATTGGGAGCGGAACAGTGAGATGAGGGCGGCTGATCCATCGCTCGTGGTCCCCTTCGATGCACACGCGGCCTTCCACGAGTTGGTATCGGACGAGACCGGACACATACGGACACGGCAGGAAACAGGAAGGGCTTTGGGAAAACAGCAAAACGACTTGTGCCGCGGTACGACGTAGCGCCCGCTGCCCGAGCGATCCGTGTCATCCGTTCAATCCGTGTCGACAGAGCGAGGAGGATCATCACGAGGGCACCCAGCGCCTACGTTTCGTAGTCAGGCTCCGTTGACAAAGCCTAAGTGCTTTCGTAGCTTACGAGTCTGTGGCTAATAGTCTGGCGCACCCAATACCGACTCGCATGAAAACGTACTCCGCTACTCCGTCCGACATCGAGCACCGCTGGTTCGTCGTCGACGCCGACGGACTCGTGCTCGGACGCTTGGCGTCCGAAGTCGCGAAGATCCTCCGCGGCAAGCACAAGCCGATGTACACGCCGCACATGGACACCGGCGATTTCGTCATCGTCATCAACGCCGCCAAGGTGCGCGTCACCGGCCGTAAATCAGAACAGAAGCGCTACTTCCGGCACACCGGTTACATGGGACACGAACGCTACACGCCTTTCGCCTCCATGCTGGCCAAGCATCCCGAGCGTGTCATCGAGAAGGCCGTGTTCGGCATGCTGCCTAAAACAGCCTTGGGCCGCCAGAAGCTGCGCCTCAAGCTGCGCGTGTATCCCGATGCCCAACATCCGCACGCCGCCCAACAGCCGGTCGTGCTCAACCTCAAGAGCGAGACCGAGTGATGGCCGACGGCACCATTCACACCATCGGACGCCGCAAAGAAAGCGTCTGCCGCGTGTACGTGCAGCCGGGTTCCGGCAAGTGGGACGTCAACGGACGCACGTTAGGCGACTACTTCCCGCGCGCCACGCTGGTCTCGTCCATTCAGCAGGCGTTCACGGCCACCGACACCTTGGGCCGCTTCGATGTGAAAGCCAGCTTGCAAGGCGGCGGGCAGAGCGGACAGGCCGGTGCGCTACGCCTGGCGGTCGCCCGCGCGCTCGTCAAAGTGGATGAAGCACACCGTCGGAAGCTCCGCGACTTGGGCCTCCTCACGCGCGATGCCCGCGCCGTGGAGCGCAAGAAGCCGGGCCGTCCGAAGGCCAGAAAGCGGTTCCAGTTCAGCAAGCGGTAGTAGTTAGGCAGCCGGCCGCCTAACTGGGCGGCCGGTATCTCTCACGCGTCCCGAGCCTTGCACTGGTGCCGGGTTTTCCCGGTGGTGCTTTGAGGCAACGACGGACGCGGTCGATACAACCAATGGGATGACCGAATGACACAGCCGAATCTCGAGCAGCTCCTGGAAGCCGGTGTCCATTTTGGACACCAAACCCGACGCTGGAATCCGAAGATGCGCAGGTTCATCTTCGCCGAGCGGAACGGGATTCACATCATCGACTTGCAGAAAACGCTGCGCCAGCTCGAGCTCGCGCAGAAGCTCGCCCGCGACGTCATCATGCGCGGCGAGAACGTCCTCTTCGTCTGCACCAAGCGCCAGCTCAAAGCCATCGTGCAGATGGAAGCCGAGCGCTGCGGCGCGATGTACGTCACCGAGCGCTGGTTAGGCGGTCTCCTCACCAACTTCCAGACCGTCAAGCGCCAGATCAAGCGCCTCGAGGATCTCGAAGCCGGCACCGAGGAAGGCGGCGCGTTCCAGGACTACACGAAGAAAGAGCAGCTCATGATGTCCCGCGAGCGCGACAAGCTCAACAAGTACCTGGCGGGCATCAAGAAGATGAAGCGCCTGCCCGGCCTGATCTTCGTGATCGACTCCAAGAAAGAGCGCATCGCCGTCACCGAAGCCAACAAGCTCGGCATCCCGCTCATCGCGATCGTCGACACGAATGCCGATCCCGATCTCATCTCCGTGCCCATCGCCGGCAATGACGACGCGATTCGCTCGGTGGAGCTGATCACGCGCGCGGTTGCCGACTCCATTGCCGAAGCCAAGCGCGAAGCGCCTAAACGTCAGGAAGCCGAGGAAGAGACCGACGGCGGCATGACCACGTACAGCAGCGACCGTGGCTCGGAGCCGGCCGACGAGGGCGAACGTCGCCGCCGCCGCCGCACGCGTCGTCGTCGGGCCAAGCCGGAAGCAATCGCCGCACGCCTCAAGACGGGTGGCGAGGAAGCTCCGGCAGAAGCCGCCGAGGCAACCGAGGACGCCGCTGAGACCAGCGAGGATCTACCCGAGTGACGGACCGGCCACTCGGCCACCGCTGTCGATGAGACAGCACTGATAGATTGCATACGCCGCCGGCCCGGTGCCGGCGGCGTTTTCGTGACAGCGAATCACCTGCTCGAAGGAACAGACTCATGACCGCAACATCATTCACTGCCAAGGACGTCCAGGAGCTGCGCCAACGGACCGGCGCCGGCATGATGGACTGCAAAAAAGCGCTCGAGGAAAACGCCGGCGACATGAGCAAGGCCGCCGAGTTTTTGCGTGCGAAAGGCATCGCCAAGGCCGAGAAGCGCGCCGGACGCGCCGCGTCGGAAGGACAGATCGGCAGCTACATCCACCACAACGGCAAAGTAGGCGTGCTGGTGGAAGTGAACTGCGAAACCGACTTCGTCGCGCGCAATCCGGAATTCAAGGAGCTCGTGAAGGAAATCGCGTTGCACATCGCGAGCGCCGCGCCGTTGTCGGTGGACAAAACGGGCGTGCCCTCCGACGTGATCGAGAAGGAGCGCCGCATTTACGAGCAGCAGGTGCGTGAGAGCGGCAAGCCCGAGCACTTGATTGCCAAGATTGTGGATGGCAAGGTCGAGTCGTACTACAAGCAGGTCGTGCTCCTGTCACAGGAGTGGATCCGCGACCCGAAGAAAACGATCGGTGATCTGGTGAAGGAGGTGTCGGCGAAGATGGGAGAGAACATCGTCGTGCGCCGCTTTGCGCGCTTCCAGATGGGCCAGGAGTAACGCGCGGTGACTGCCGCGAAACCGTGCTACTCGAGAATCCTGCTCAAGCTCTCCGGTGAGGCGCTCGCCGGAGAGCGGGGCATAGGGTTCGACTTCGATGTGCTGGACCGGTTGGCGGAAGAAGTGAAGAGCGTCACCGAGATGGGCGTCGGCGTGGGCCTGGTGATCGGCGGCGGCAACATAGTGCGCGGCGCGCAGCTATCGAAAATGGGCATGGACCGCGTGGCCGCCGACTACATGGGCATGCTCGGCACCATCATCAACGCGCTCGCGATGCAGGACATTCTCGAGAAGAAAGACGTCGTGACGCGTGTGATGACGGCCATCCGCATGGAAGAAGTTGCCGAGCCGTATATTCGGCGTCGCGCGGTACGCCATTTCGAGAAGGGTCGCACGGTGATCTTTGCGGGCGGTACGGGCAACCCGTATTTTTCCACCGACACCGCCGCGGCGCTGCGCGCCATTCAGATGAAAGCCGATGTCATCATCAAGGCGACGAGCGTTGACGGCATCTATACGGCGGATCCGAAGAAGGATCACACGGCCACGTTGTACGAGCGACTGAGTTATCGCGATGTCATCGTGCAGAATCTCGCGGTGATGGATCAGACCGCGATCACGTTGTGTGCGGAGAACAACCTGCCGCTCATCGTGCTCAACATTCAACGCCGGGGCGCCGTCGCCGACGCAGTCTGCGGCGCGCGCGTCGGCACCATCGTCCAATGAGCTCCATAGCGCAAATCATGAAGGACACGCGTGCGGGCATGGACAAGGTGCTCGAGAACTCGAAGCGCGAGTTCGCGTCCATCCGCAGCGGAAAGGCCACGGTGTCGTTGCTCGACACGGTGCGCGTCGACGCGTACGGGCAGCAGATGCCGGTCGCGCAGGTGGCGAACGTGTCGGCGCCCGAGGCGCGGCTGCTCACGGTGACGCCCTGGGACAAGGGCCTAACGGCGGCCATCGAGAAGGCGATCCGCGATTCCGACCTCGGCTTGAATCCATCGTCGCAGAGCGGTGTGATTCGCGTTCCGTTGCCGGCGCTCAACGAAGAGCGGCGCAGAGAGCTCGTGAAAGTCGTGCACAAGTTGGCCGAGGAAGGGCGCATCGCCATTCGCCACGCGCGGACGCACGCGCGCGAGCTCACGAAGAAGCTCGACAAGGTGTCGGAGGACGACAAGAAGCACGCCGACAAGGACCTGCAGAAACTGCACGACGACCACATGGCGAAGCTCGAGGAACTGCTCAAGGTGAAAGAAGCCGAGATCATGGAGGTCTGACGGCTCGTGCCTCTGACGCTCGTACCGGTGCCATGAAAGCGGCCGATCTGCTGGCGGAGATCCGCGTGAACGGCCAGGTGCCGCGGCACGTCGCGATCATCATGGACGGGAACGGCCGGTGGGCGCGGGAGCGCAACCTGCCGCGTCCGTTAGGCCACAGGTCGGGAATGAAGTCGGTGCGGGCGGTGGTCGAGGCGTCGCTCGAGGCGGGCCTGGAGGTGTTGTCGCTGTTCGCGTTCTCGCAGGAGAACTGGCAGCGTCCGCCGGCCGAGATCAAGGCGCTCATGGGGCTGCTCCAGGAGTACATCGCCCGTGAGGCGGCCGAGCTCTGCGCGCAGGGGGTGCGGGTCCGCGTGTTAGGCGACCTCTCTCGCCTAACGCCGAGCGCCGCGAGCGCGGCCGAACAGCTGGTGGCGCTCACCGCGGAGAATACGCGGCTCACGCTCAACCTGTTCATCTCCTATGGCAGCCGGGCCGAGCTCGTGCGGGCCGCCAAGCTCATTGCGCGCGACGTGCGCGACGGGCGGTTGGATCTCGATGCCGTTGACGAAGAAGCGCTCCGCAGCCGGTTGTACACCAGCGACTGCCCCGATCCCGATCTCCTGATTCGCACGTCGGGCGAGCAGCGGATCTCGAACTTTATGCTGTGGCAGTGCGCGTACGCGGAGCTCTACATGTCGCCGGTGCTGTGGCCCGATTTTTCGCGGCGCCATCTCTACGAAGCGATCATGGCCTACCAGAACCGGGACCGGCGTTTCGGACGCGTGTCCGCGTAGTCGGAGTTTGTCTGGAACGGGTTCAAAGGATGACAAAAAGGATGCAAGAGATGGGGAAGATCGTATCGACACGCGTTCAAAGTTCGTCGGCCGCGCGGGGTGGACGGTGCCATGCGCGTAAGGCGACGAACACTGTTCGCCGGCAGAACAATCTTCCCGATCTCTTGCATCCCTTTTGTTATCCTTTGAACCTTTTACAGAGGAGCCACGTCTCGAGCCTGTCGTTGCGGTGTCGAATCTAACGGCGCGGGTGCTGTTCGCGGTCGTCGCGATTCCGGTAGTAATTGCGATCATTCTGGCCGGCGGCTTCGTGCTGGCCGCGTTGCTGGCCGTGGCCGGTGCGCTCGCGACTGCCGAGTACTTCAGGTTGGCGCGCGCGGCATCGTACGAACCCTTGGAAGTGGCCGGCGTTGCGCTCGCGTTCGTTCTGCCCATCTGCGTGTTCGGCTACCACACGGGCGAGTTCGCGCCCCCGGTGCTCACGTTAGGCATGGGCGTCGTGCTGGTGCTCTTCGCACTCGCGATCTTCGCGCGCGGACCGGGCGGCCATCCCATAGGCGCCGCCGCGACCACGGTGTTCGGCGTGCTTTATGGCGCCGGGATGTTGTGCTTCGCGTACGGGCTCCGCTATCACAACTATGCGGTAGGCAGGAACGCCGGCACGGCATTGTTGTTATATCCGCTGGTGCTCACGTGGATCTCCGATACCGCTGCGTTTTTCGTCGGGCGTTCCGTTGGGCGGCACAAGCTCATGCCGTCGGTGAGCCCGGGGAAAACCATGGAAGGCGCGGTTGGCGCGCTCGTCGTGTGCGCGGTGGCCAGCTGGTGCTACGCGCACTGGGTGCTGCCGCGCTACGCGTTCCTCGCCATGCGGCCCCTCATCGCCGTTCTGTTAGGCGTGGCGCTGAGCGTGGCCGTGCAGCTGGGCGACCTGGCCGAGTCGTTGATCAAGCGCGAGGCGGGGCTCAAAGACAGTTCGAATCTCATCCCGGGCCACGGCGGCGTGCTCGATCGCATCGATGGACTGCTGTTCGCGCTGCCGGTGGCGTATCTCGCGTTCACGTTCCCGCACGTGCTGCTCCCGGCCATCCAATGAGTGCCGGTCCTCGCGGCGTGGCGATACTCGGCTCGACCGGCTCGGTCGGGACCACGGCGCTGCGCGTGCTCCAGCGACACCACGACCGCTTCCGCGTGCGGGCGCTCACGGCGTTCCGGAACGTCGCGCTACTGCGCGAGCAGGCCGACGTGTTCAAGCCGTCGTTCGTGGGCGTGGTGTGCAACGGAGTGGAGCCGCACAGCGAGTGGGCCTGCGGCGCCGATTGCCTGGTGTCGGCGGCGCAGCGTGACGACGTCGACATCGTGATCAACGCCGTTGTCGGTGCCGCCGGGCTCGATGCCACGCTGGCCGCCGTGCGCGCCGGCAAGCGGGTCGCGCTCGCCAACAAAGAAACCCTGGTGATGGCAGGCTCGTTAGTGAGAGAGGCCTGTCGACAGGGCGGAGGCGAGATCGTGCCGGTGGACAGCGAGCATAGCGCGATCTTGCAGTGCTTGGCGGGGCGGAAGCCGTCCGACGTGCGCCGGCTCATCATTACGGCGTCCGGGGGTCCATTTCGCGACTGGCCGCGCGAGCGCCTTGCGCGGGCCACGGTGGCCGACGCGCTCCAGCATCCCACGTGGCGGATGGGTCGCAAGATCACCATCGACAGCGCGACGTTGGCAAACAAGGCGCTCGAGGTGATCGAGGCACACTTCCTGTTCGGGTTGTCGTACGATCAGATCGAGGTCGTCGTGCATCCGCAGAGCGTCGTGCACTCGTTCGTGGAGTTCGTGGATGGCAGCGTGCTGGCCCAGGTAGGCGTACCGAGCATGGAGCTGCCGGTGCTGTACGCGCTCACGCATCCCGAGCGCCTAACAGACACCGGCGTGCCGCCGTTCGACCCGGTGGAGCTGTCGCCGCTCACGTTCGAGCGCGTTCGCACGTCCGACTTTCCGGCGCTCCGGTTGGGCCTGGCGGCCGGGCGCCGCGCCGGGGCTGCGCCGGCCGTGTTCAACGCCGCCAACGAGCAAGCGGTGGCGCTGTTTCTGGACGGACGCATCGCCTTTGGCGACGTGCCCCGCGCGATCGACTCGACCCTTGCTTCGTTAGGCGGCGCGGACGGCAGCACGCGCGACGCGCTGGTGGCCGCGGATGTCGCGGCGCGCGCGCACGTACGGGAGATGTTCCCGTGCTGAGCGGCGTGCTGCCGTGGCTCGCCATCATCCTCGTGTTCGGGGTCGTGATCTTCGTGCACGAGCTCGGACACTTTCTCGCGGCCAAGGCCGTGGGCGTGTACGCGCCCCGGTTCTCGATCGGATTCGGCCCGGCACTGTGGAGCCGGAAGTGGGGCGAAACGGAGTACGTGCTCGCGGCCCTTCCGTTAGGCGGATACGTGCGCATGGCGTCGCGCGACGACTCGTCGATGGCCATCCTCGAGGGCGGCACCGAGCAGCCGGCGCCGGAAAATCCGGCCGACGGCGACGCGCTCCCGCGGTGGTACGACCCGCAGGGCATGGCGCCCTTCGGACCCAAGCCGGTGCCCCAGAACCGGCTGTTCGAGTCCAAGCGGCTGCCGGCGCGACTCGTGATCATGCTGGCCGGCGTCACGATGAACATGGTGCTGGCCTTCGCCATCTTCTTTGGCCTCGCGGCCGGCGGCGACTCCTTCTTCCCGACGCGCGTCATCGGCGACGTGGAGCCGCTGGCGAGCGTACCGGCCCTCGCGCAATTGCGCGCCGGCGACACGATTCGCGCGATCGACGGGCATATCGTCGGCAACTGGAGCGACGTCGACAACCTGCTGATCTCGGCGCCCGGCCCAACGATGACCGTGAGCACGAATCGCGGCACCGTGTCGATTCCGGTCCAGGAGCCGTATCGGGAGGCGAGAGATTCGCTGGTTCTTGCCATTCTGCCGTACTTCGCGGCAGTCGTGAGCAGCACCAAGAGCGGCACGCCTGCCGAGAGGGCGGGGCTGCAACCGGGAGACAGCGTGACCGCGGTGGACGGCCAGCCGGTTTACTCGTGGTACGATCTCAATCGGCACATCCGCGACTCGCCGGGCAAGAAGATGACGCTGACGTTGGTTCGCCACGGCGCGTCGATCTCGGTCGACGTCCGTCCCGACTCGCAGACCGTTCATCCTGGAAGCAAGCCGATCGGCGCACTCGGCGTCTACCGGCGCTTGGACATCGCGCACCGGCCAACCTCCGTTAGGCAGGCGGCGGTCGAGGGCTGGCATGAGACGTGGACCGTTGCCGGGCAGGTGCTCACGACGCTGCGTGACCTGGTGAAAGGATCGCTCTCCGTTCGGCAGCTGAGCGGCCCCGTGGGCATTGCCAACGCCAGCTATGAGGCGGCGCAGTCCGGCTGGATCAGCGTGCTGGGTCTCATCGCGCTGCTCTCGGTCAACCTGGCGGTGTTCAATCTGCTGCCGGTGCCGATTCTGGATGGCGGGCAGATTCTCGTGAACGTGGCCGAGGCGGTGAAGGGCAGTGCGTTGAGCCTGCAGACGCGGGAGTACTTGATGCGGTTCGGGCTGGCCACGATCGCGCTGCTGTTCGTGATCGTGATGTACAACGACATCACGCGGCTGGTGAAGAATCTCTTCGGCCTCTAGGATGCGGGCGATCCTCGTGACGCTGGCGATCGTGGCGTTAGGCGTTGGGCGGCCCGCCGCCGCGCAGAGCGGCGCCTTCCGCTTCGAGATTGTGAACGCGACCGACAGTACGATCACCATTCCGACCGACAAAATGTCGTGGGTCAAGCGCGGCACGCGGGGCATCGCCGTGGATCCGCGCGACCACGACGCGATGGTGGCGCGATTTCAGATCGTGCGCGTGGACAGCGGCCAGGCCACGGCGCTCATCACCGGCCAGACGACGCGCGTGACCACCGACCACGTCGCCGTGATCGAGCGGCCGCACGTTCCGTGGTATAAGCAGGGGGTCTTCTGGATCGGCGCGGTGGTGGGCGCGGCGATCGGCGTGGTGGCATCACGATGAGGGGCTCGCGCCGTGACGCCTGATCCGCTTCCCGGTGCCGCGCACCCCACCGCGCACGCGCTGCGCGTGTTCGGCGGCGCGTTAGGCATGGTGCTGATCGTGGCCGGGATCTGCATCGCGGTGGCCCAGGTGGGCGGCGATGGATGCGCGCGGTGCCACCGCAATGCGGTGCTCGCCGGGGTCGCGGTGGTCGTCGGCATCATCCTCGTTCGCGGGGCGTGGCGCGCCATGCGCACCGGCTCCGGCGCGCGTACGCCGTGACCGCGAGCGTCACGCGGTGCGCGTGGGCCGCCACGCCGTTAGGAATCGCGTATCACGACGCCGAGTGGGGCGTGCCGGTGCACGACGACCGAACGCTGTTCGAGTTTCTGGTGCTCGAAGGTGCGCAGGCGGGGCTGAGTTGGGAGACGATTCTCAAGAAGCGCGATCGGTATCGCGAGGTGCTCGATGGCTTCAACTTCGAGCGCGTGGCGCGGTACACGCCGGCGCGCATGGGGAAGCTGCTCCAGGATCCGGGCATCGTGCGCAATCGGCTCAAGATCGAGAGCACGGTGCGCAACGCACGGGCGCTGATGGCGGTTCGAGATGAGATGGGCAGCTTCGACGCGTACATCTGGCGGTTCGTGGATGGTGAGCCGATCGTTGGGCGGTTCCGGCGGCAGTCGGACGTGCCGGCCAAGACCGCGGTGTCGGACGCGATGAGTTCCGAGTTGCGACGTCGCGGGTTCAATTTCGTGGGCAGCACCATTTGCTATGCGTTCATGCAGGCCGTCGGTTTGGCGAACGATCATCTGGTGGGGTGCTACCGGCAGGCCGAGGTGGGCCGCGCCGCCGCCAAACGGCGCGCGTTGCGGGCTCGGCGGTGACGCGTTAGCAGGGAGGCGGAGCTCGAGTGCTCCGGCCGGTTGTCCATACGCCGTCTGTTCTTCTCTCATTATCGAGTCACGTTCCGTGAAAACCCTCTGGTGTTGGCGGTGTCGCCGCGACGTCCCGATGCTGGACGATGATGAGTGGGCCGTGTTGGTGGAGGCGCATCGCTCGGGAAGCGAGGACGCGGCACGCATGGCGGTGATCGAGCGCGAGCGGGTA
>DATEHK010000065.1:0-93863 GCA_035279625.1 Gemmatimonadaceae bacterium | reverse complement strand
GCGTCGCCGCGCCGGGCGCCGGGAGCGAGCCGCGACTCCACCGGCTCGTAGCGCGCACGCGCGCCACCGCGCGCGTGCACGGCCAGGCCGCCGCGCAGATCCAGCACGGGAATCAGCCGCACCGCTTGCCTAACGGAGTCGGCGCATGACCGCCCGCGCCGTCGCCGGATGGGATGTAGGCGGCGTCAACCTCAAGCTCGCGGCCGCGCGCGACGGACGCGTGCTCGCCGCGCACTCGCTGCCGTTCGAGATCCAGCATACGCCGCGCGACCTGGTACGCGCCCTCCGCGACCAGGCTCGCGCCGCGTCCCTCTCCCACGGCACGCTCCACGCCGTCACCATGACGGCCGAGCTCTCCCAGCTCTTTCGCACCAAACGCGAGGGGGTCGCGTTCGTGCTCGACGCCGTCGAGTCCGCCTTCCCCCATGACGACATCGCAGTGTACACCGTCGACGGAACCTTCGTGTCCCCAGCCGACGCCCGCCGCGATGCGATCCGCGTTGCCGCGTCCAACTGGCACGCCACCGCGTCCATCGTCGCCCAGACGTGGCCCGATGCCACATTCGTCGATATCGGATCCACCACGACTGACGTCATCCCCATAGCCGGCCGTGCGGTCGTCGCCTGCGGCCGCACCGATCCGGATCGATTGTCGTCGGGAGCGTTGCTCTACTTGGGCGCCGTGCGCACCCCTGTCGAAGCCATCGTCCACGACGTGCCCTTGGGCGACACCACAGCAGGCGTGTCCGCTGAAGCCTTCGCGTTCTCGGGCGACGTGCACGTCTGGACCGGCGACCTCGCCGCCGACGACTACCTGTGCGCGACACCCGACGGCCGGCCCGTCACGCGCGAGTTCACGCGCGAGCGGCTCGCCCGCATCGTGTGCGCCGATCGCGAGCTGCTCGACGATCACGCGATCGACCGCATCGCGGCACACGTCGCCCACGCCCAGTTGGCGCGCACCGCCGCGGCCCTCGAGCGCATTCGCGCCAGCACGTCCCCCGGCGCACCCGTCGTGACGGCCGGCGTCGGCGCCTTCCTCGCCGAACGCGCCGCCCGCCGGATCGGTGCAGCATGGGTCAGCCTCGCCGTTGCGTTAGGCGCGGACGCCGCCCGGGCGGCACCCGCGGCCGCGGTGGCCCTGCTGCTCGCTCGCGCCAACCCGTGACCCCACACGTCGACACGATCGTGAAAGTGGGCGGCGCACTGCTGCGCACGCCGGGAGCGCTCGACTCGGTCGTGCGTGCCCTCGAGAGCGCCGTCGCACGCGGCGTGAGCCTCGCCGTCGTTCCCGGTGGCGGCCCGTTCGCCAATGCGGTCCGCGATGTCGACACATCGCTCGGCGTGGGCGCCGACGACGCACACTGGATGGCCATTCTCGCGATCGACCAGCACGCGCTCCTCATCGCTTCGCGCACGCCGCACGCGCGCGTGGTGGAACATCCCGCCGAAGTCACCGGCGCGCTCATGCACTGCCGGCTGCCAGTGCTCGCGCCCTATCGATGGTTGCGCGCTCGCGATCCGCTGCCGCATTCGTGGGACGTCACGAGCGACTCGATCGCCGCATGGGTGGCCGGGGAGCTCGAGGCGCGACGACTCGTTCTCGTCAAACCGGTCGTGGCGGAACAGTCGACACTCGTCGACCCGTATTTCGAGCGCGCCGTGCCTAACGGAACGCGTGTGGTGATCGCCGACGCGGACGGCCTCACGGAAGCCCTGCGCGCGACGTAGTAGTCTCGCGGCCAGGCGCTGCCCACGACACAACATGAGACGCCGGCCAGCTGCGTCGCCCTGCGGAGCGCGCGAGGGCGGCAACGCGTTCGCGCGTTACGCAGCCCAAACGCTCGCCGCGCTCGCAAGCGGCGCTTCGTACGCCGGCAATATCGACACCTATCGCTCTTATTACGGACAGTTCGGCGCCAGTAAGCCCTCCGGCCACTGCCACCGTAAGATCCGCCGATCTCGCGTGCCGGACCCACTCGGCCACCTGCCCCTCCGACATCGCCGCGAAAAGCCCCGGCTGCTCATCCTCCCTCGACGCAACCGATGCCTTAACAGCAGTGTCGAGCAACACCCCCACAGCACCGGCTCTCTCGGCTGCTTCTACAAGCCACCATGGCGACAGGCTAGCAACACCTGGTCGCCCGCAGTCCGCATAGGCCACGGCAATAACACCGGCACTGGAACTCACCAGACCGGCGCCATACACCGCAGACCCTATCAAACACTCCACCCGATCCGCATCCGCTATCCCCGCGAAGCCGATCTTGATGTACGCGAGCCGCTCCGCAGCCGCCCGGCGCGCGGCGAGTGACACCTGCTTCTCGTCCACGGCGTCGCCCAACGCGGCGCTCACCGGCCGCCGTCCGTCAACAACGCGCACGATCTCTCGCAGCGTCACTATGTCAACCGCGCCCAAAGGACCGACGCTCGGATCCTTGGCATCGATGATGTCCGCACCGCCCTCGAGCGCGGCTCGCGCTTCATCCTCGTTCGTGACACTGATCAAGAGCCGCACCGGAATACCTCCCAGGAATCCCCTTGTGACGCGTCGTAGCGCCAGTATGTTTGCCTCTCCGGCTACTCTACGGAACCCGACGCACGGAGGCAACCGGTTGAGTGATCGTCCATCTCCCGCTGGCGGCTCACGACCCGGCAGCGCCGAGGCGGCACTGACCGGAACCAACGTCGTCGTCACTGGTGCGTCCACCGGCATCGGACGGGCCATTGCACTGGCCGCCGCAAAGGCCGGCGCCAACGTCGCCATTACCTATCGCAGCGAGGAACGCGAAGCACGGGCCGTCGCTGCCGAAATCGAGCGTGCGACCCACCACGCGCACGTCTTCCGGTTGGACCTGGCCGACGCCGCTTCGATCGCCGACCTCGCGGACGATGCGAATCGCGCCCTGGGACGCATCGACGTCTGGATCAACAACGCCGGCGCCGACATCCTCACCGGCCGGGCCGCCAATCTGCCCGACACCAAGAAGCTCGACCTGCTGCTGTCGGTCGACCTCCGAGGCACTATCCTCGCGTCGTGGGAAGCCGTGCGCATCATGCGCGAGCAATCCACCGGTGGCGTTATTGTGAACATGAGCTGGGATCACGCCCTCACCGGCATGGCAGGACGCAATCCGGAAATGTTCGCGGCAGCCAAGGGTGGCGTGTTGGGATTCAGCAAGTCGCTCGCACGAAGCGTCGCCCCGCACCTCCGCGTGAACGTCCTGGCGCCCGGCTGGATTGACACAGAGTTCGGCGGCGGACTCGACGCCGTCCGGCGGCGCAAGGTCGCTCGCACGATTCCGCTCGCGCGCTGGGGCACGCCTGAGGACGTCGCGCGTGCCGCCGTGTTCCTCGCGTCACCCGACAGCGCGTACCTCACCGGCCAAACGCTCTTGATCGGCGGCGGCGCCGTGATGTAGGCCGACGCTCCCGTTAGGCAACGAACGCGCCGCTGCTGCGGCCGTCATTCGGCAAGGAGCACCACATGGTCGCTAAAGACACCCCCTATACCGATGACCAGATCACCGAGAAGCTCCGCGAGCTTCCGGGTTGGTACTACGAGGACGGCTGGATCCGTCGCCAGTACAAAACCGATGGCTGGCCCACCACGCTCATGCTCGTCAACGCCATCGGGTACGTCGCCGAAGCGGCCTATCACCATCCGGACCTCAGCGTCTCCTGGGCCAAGGTCTGGGTGAAGCTCCAGACGCATAGCGCCGGCGGCATCACCGACAAGGACTTCGCACTCGCCAAGCGCATCGAGGAATGCTCGCTCTGGCGCCCCTCCGGATCGCCTCTCGAGGGAACGCCGAACAAGTTCGTGCGCGGCGGCGATTCCAAGTAGCACGCGGGTTCGATCGTGAGCGGCGCAAACTCACGGCCCTCCCGCGTGCTCTTCGTCACCGGGCGGCTGGCGGAGCCGGCTCTCCGGCGCACGCTCGATCGCATGGCGCCGCCGTTCTCGTTCGACGTCGCCGTCATGCACATCACCGTGGCCGCCCTCATGACCACCGCGTGGATCGCGCGCTTTCTCCCGACGCCTCCCACCCATGGAACGGACCTCGTCCTCATCCCGGGTCTGTGCGAAGGCGACACGGACGTCATCGCCCAACGAATGGGCGTGCGGGTTGCCAAGGGGCCGAAAGACCTGCGCGAGATCCCCGAGTACTTCGGCCACGCGGCGCTCGAGCGCGAGTACGGCGAGCACGACATCGAGATCCTGGCTGAGATCAACAACGCGCCCAAGTGGTCGCGCGACGCCCTCCTCGCCGAGGCACATCGGCTGCATCACTCCGGCGCGGACTACATCGACATAGGCTGCACGCCGGGCCTCGCGTTCCCGGAGCTCGGACCAACGGTGCGCGAGCTCGTCGCCACCGGCATGCGCGTCAGCATCGACAGCTTCGATCCGGGCGAAATCTCGACTGCAGTCGACGCGGGCGCGTCGCTCGTGCTCAGCGTCAATTCGACCAACCTCGATGTGGCGCGTTCGCTCGCCGGCCGGGACGTCCGCGTCGTGGCGATTCCGGCTTTCGGCGCGTCGCTCGACACCCTCGAGCCCACCCTCGCCGCGCTCACTGCGTTAGGCGTGCCCTACCTGATCGACCCGGTCATCGAGCCGATCGGCTTCGGCTTCGTCGCATCGCTCGAGCGCTACATCGAAACCCGCCGCCGCCATCCCGACGCGGCCCTGATGATGGGCGTCGGCAACCTGACCGAGCTCACCGCCGCCGACACCACGGGCGTCAATGCGATCCTCATCGCCATGTGCGAAGAGTTGGGCGTGCGGACGGTCCTCACCACCGAGGTCATCGGATGGGCCCGCGGCTCGGTGCGCGAGATCGACGTCGCGCGCCGGCTCATGCACTACGCGGTGCGCAACAAGGTCGTGCCCAAACACATCGACGACCGGTTAGTCACCATCAAGGACGATCGGATCCTCTCGTTCACCGACGCCGAGCTGCGCGAGCTGCAGTCGCACATCACCGATCCCAATTTCCGCATCTTCACCGATCGCGAGTCGATCGTCGTGCTCAATCGCGATCTCTTCGTGCGCGGCACCGACATTCAGGACATCTTCTCGCAACTCGGCGTCACCGAAGCGACGCACGCCTTCTACCTCGGCAAAGAGCTGGCGAAAGCCAAGCTCGCCATCACACTCGGCAAGACCTATCGCCAGGAAGGGCAGCTCGCGTGGGGCTACCTCACGCCGCCCGACGACCCGGTCGCTGAGCATGTGCGCCTAACGCAAAGATCGCGGCGCGCGGAGGAGGCCGCACGATCGAGCGCGGCCGGCGACGCGCCGGACACGGGATCCGGTGGCGCGTGACGCTCCCGTTCGTCGAGGAGCTCGTCCCCGCGCCCGACGCCGCCGCGGCGTGCGCGGCGCTCGTGGGTCTCCCCTATCTCGTCTTCTTGGACAGCGCCACGGCGCGTGACAGCTCGCGTGAGGCGGGAGGCCGCGACCGATACTCGTTCCTCGCCGCCGACCCGGCGCTGGTCGTCCGCTGCAAAGCCGGACGCGCCGAGTGCATCGACCAACGCAACGCGACGCGGACACCCGTCCCCCACAACGCCCTCGCCGAAATCCGCCGCGTACTCGCCCCGTTTCGGGCGCCGCCCATTTCGGACCTGCCGCCGTTCCAGGGCGGCGCCGCGGGCTACATCGGCTACGACTGGGGCGGAGTCCTCGAGCGACTCCCCGCTCCCCGCTACGATGACCTCGCGATAGCCGATGCCGTGTTGGGCATCTACGACTGCGTGGTAGCATGGGATCACGAGATGCAACGCGCGTGGATCATCTCGACCGGCCTGCCCGATGAGGGCGCGGCGCGCATCCCACGTGCCCAACGACGGCTGGCCGAGATGCGGCAGCGACTCGCCCAACGGAACGCCGAGCCCGTCGCCGCGTCGCGCGCCGGCCGGCGCATGGTACGCGTGCAGCGCGCGCCGTCGTATCCGGTGGCCGACGTCGGTGCGGCGGAGTCGATCGGCCTCCGGTCGTCGTTCACGCACCGCGGATACCTCGACGCGGTCACCCGCGTGCGGGAGTACATCGTGGCCGGCGACATCTTCCAGACGAACCTGTCGCAGCGACTGGAGGCGCCATTGCGCGAGTCCACGTGGTCGCTCTACCAGCGCCTGCGCACCATCAACCCTGCGCCGTTTGCGGCATACCTCGCGTTCGACGACGGGCACGTGCTCAGCGCGTCGCCCGAACGCTTTCTCCGCCTCGACGACACACGCCGCGTCGAGGCGCGCCCGATCAAAGGCACGCGCCCGCGCGGCATCCACCCCGCACACGACGCCGCGTTAGGCAAGGCGCTCACGGACAGTCCCAAAGATCGCGCCGAGAACCTCATGATCGTGGACCTGCTCCGCAACGACCTCTCGCGGGTGTGCGCCGCGGGCTCGGTACGCGTCCCCGAATTATTCACACTTGAGCACTATTCCACCGTGCACCACCTCGTGTCCACCGTCGTAGGCGAGCTCGACGACGGTCGTGATGCCGTCGACCTCCTCATGGCGACGTTTCCCGGCGGCTCCATCACCGGCGCGCCCAAGGTCCGCGCCATGGAGATCATCGCCGAGCTCGAGCCGTCCCGCCGCGGCGTCTATTGCGGCTCCATTGGCTATCTCGGCCTGAGCGGCGTCATGGACACCAGTATCGTCATTCGCACCTATCAGGCGGTCGGCGACGCGGTGTACTTTAGTGTGGGAGGCGGTATTGTCGCCGACTCCGATCCCGAACAGGAGTACCGCGAAACTCTCGATAAGGCGCGCGCCCTCATCGATGCGCTGACGTCGGCCAGCCGCCCGTCGCCGTGCTGAGCGTGCCCGCCTAACTCTCGGCACCCCCATGATTCTCCTCATCGACAACTACGACTCGTTCGTCTACAATCTCGCGCGCTACGTGCGCGAGCTGGGACGCGAGCCCGTGGTTCGTCGAAATGACGCCCTGTCGTTGGACGAGATCGCGGCCCTCGCGCCCGAGCGCATCATCGTGTCGCCGGGTCCATGCTCGCCGTCCGAATCCGGAATCTCGACGGACGTGATTCGCCGCTTCGGCGCGTCGACCCCCATACTCGGCGTCTGCCTGGGACATCAATGCATCGGCGCGGCGTACGGCGCCGAGATCGTGCGCGCACGGTCGCCGATGCACGGAAAAACGTCGCGCATCCATCACGATGGCGCCGGCGTGTTCGCAGGCCTGCCATCGCCGTTCATCGCCACTCGCTATCACTCGTTAGTCATCGCTCCGGCGTCGCTGCCCGATGTGCTCCGCGTGACTGCCACCTCCGAGGACGGCGAGATCATGGCCGTCGAGCATCGCGAGCATCCGGTCATCGGCGTGCAGTTCCATCCCGAGTCCGCGCTCACGGAGCACGGCTATCGGTTGCTCGACCGGTTTCTGCGCGGCGGTAACGCGCGAGGTGACGCGCTGCCCGACCGCGCCGATCTCGCGTTCGCGGCTCCCTGCGCCGATGAGTTTGTCCCACCGCCGGTGGAGCTCGTCCGGTGACGGCCCCGCAAGCCACGACGGAGGGCGTGCCTAACGATGCCGCGCTGCCGCTCGTCTGGATCGACGGCCGTCGCGTCGACGCGTCGGCCGCCGGCATCTCGCCGCTCGACCGCGGCTTCACACTCGCCGATGGACTATTCGAGACGATGCGCGCGTATCACGGCTCTGTGTTTCGTCTCGACGCGCACCTCCGCCGGCTCGCCGCGGGAGCCGCCGTCCTCGGCATTCCGGTTGCCGCCGACGTGCCACACACCGTGTCCGTGGCCGCGGGCGTCCTGCGCGGCCTGGGTTGGGCCGACGCCGCGCTGCGCCTAACGGTAACCCGCGGCATCGGCCCGCGTGGCCTCGCTCCGCCGGTGCCCGCCCAGCCGACGGTCGTGCTCACGGTCACCCCGCTCGCGCCGCGCGAGCCTCTCTCCGCCCGATCGGTCCGCGTGTCGACCGCGCCCGCCCGGCGCAACGAATTCGCGGCAACGGCGGGCGTGAAAACGCTCGCGTACGTCGAGTCGGTCGTGGCCCTCGCGTACGCGCGCGGCGCGGGCGCCGACGATGCACTCTTCCTCGACACGGCGGGCCACGTGTGCGAAGCGACGGCCAGCAACGTGTTCGTCGTCGCCGGCTCGACGCTCCACACGCCGCCGCGCGAATGCGGCGTACTCCCCGGCATCACACGCACGGCCGTGCTCGAGCTGGCAGCCACGATCGGCCTCGTCGCGTGCGAAGACGTCCTCACCCCGCGCGATTTGGCCGACGCCGACGAGGCGTTCCTCACCAGCTCCATCCGCGAGCTCGCGCCCATCGCGCGCGTCGACGACGCACAATTGCCTAACGGAGTGCCGGGCCCGGTCACGCGGCGCCTCGCTCAGGCCTTCGCCGAGCTCGTCGAGCGCGAGTGCCGGCCGTGATCATCGAATCCATCCTCACCACCGTCGATGACCACGGACGCGTCAACATCGCCCCCATGGGCGTCGATTGGGGCGACGACGCACTGGTCATCAAGCCGTTTCTCGAGACGACCACCTTTCGCAACGTCCGTGCGACGCGCGCCGCCGTCATCAACCTCACCGATGACGTGCTCATTTTCGCGCGCACGGCGATCGACACCGCGATGTTCGCGACGCACCCCGCCGCACGAGTGCGCGGTGTAGTGCTCGATGCCGCCTGCTCGTGGCGCGAGGTCGAAGTCGTGTCCATCGACGACACGCCGCCGCGATCGCGCATCGAAACCCGCGTCGTGCACCACGGCACGCAGCGCGAATTCGTCGGCTTCAACCGCGCGCGCAACGCCGTCCTCGAGGCCGCGATTCTGTCCACCCGCACCCACTTCTTGCCCGCCGATGAAATCCTCGGCGACTTTCGCCGCCTGCAAGTCATCGTCGACAAAACCGCCGGACCGCGCGAACACGAGGCGATGGCGCTCCTGACGCAATTCGTGCGCGACAAACTCCGTGAATCGCCGTCGTCCCGTGCCGGCTGATACGACGCGCCCTGCCGTATTCGTCGAGGCGCCGGCGCGTCTCCACTTCGGCATGCTCGACCTCCGCGGCGGACTCGGACGACGATTCGGCGGCATCGGTGCCGCCGTACCGAGTCCGTCGCTGCTCCTCGAAGCGTCTCGCGCGCCGGCGCTCACCAGCGAGGGGCCGTCGCCCGCCGCGACGCGCGCAGTGCAATTCGGTCGCCGATTCCTCGCGCACCATGGCGTCGAAACGGGCGCGCACATTCGCATTCTTTCGGCGATCCCGGCCCACTCCGGACTCGGATCCGGCACGCAGCTCGCGTTGGCCGTCGCCCGTGCGTTAGGCGTGTTGTACGATCTGCCTGGAGACGCCGATCAGCTCGCCCGCATCACGGGACGCGCCCAACGATCGGCCATCGGGACCTGGTTGTTCGCGCAGGGCGGCTTCGTGCTCGAGGGCGGCCGTCGCGCCGGCAGCAAAGATCCCGCACCGCGTCTCGCGCGCTTCGACATGCCGGGGAGTTGGCGGTGCATTGTCGCGGTCCCTCGTGGGAAAGCCGGAATGAGCGGCGCCGATGAAAACGCGGCGTTCGCGCATTTGCCGCCGCCGCCGGAGCGCAGCGTAATGCGTGTCTCACATTTGGTGCTCATGGCGCTCTTGCCCGCACTCGCCGAAGGCGATCTTGCGACGTTCGGCCATGCGCTCACCGAGATTCAATGCATCAACGGCCGCTGGTTCGCGCCGGCGCAGGGCGGGGCGTTCTCGCCTGGACCCAGCGCGTCGGTCATCGAGCGGATGACCGAGTTGGGGGCCGAGGGCGTTGGGCAGAGCTCCTGGGGACCCGCCGTCTATGGCATCGTCGATGGCGATGACGCCGCGCGCGAGCTCGCGGATCGCCTTCGCGACGACGTTCCCGACGCCGGCGCCGTGTACTGCGGCGCATTCGCCAACAGCGGCGCCCGCGTGTGGCGCGACGTGCCGTCTAACGCAACGCCGGACTCGCGTTAGGAACCGATGCCTTGGCCCCTCGTGAGTTCGTACTGAACGTGGCCGCTCACGGTGTTGCCGAGCTCGCAGTTCGCGTCGACATCCGAGTAGAGGATGCAGAACACTCCAGGCGCCTTCCATCGTTCACGCCACAACATCATCACGTAGCGATCGGGCGCCGAGAACATCGTGTAGGGCAAACCATGGAATGTCGCGATGTGCGTGTGCACCGTGCCCAGCCACGTTGGCGCCGCGCACTCGCGCAGCGACGCGCGCGCCGAGATGTTGGCCGAGTCGGCGCGCGACGGCGCCAACAACTCCACGCGCGTGATGTAGACTACGTCATGATCGATGCGGCCGCCCAGACACGCGACGCGCTCCTGCTTGGCGGAAACGCTGTGCTCCCACAACTCGTGCAGCGGGCCACGAGCCTGCACGGCAACGTGGAACGGCGACGACGACGCGCCCGAGTCAGCGGTCTGCCCGTTCGCACGCATGACGATCGTGGTCATTGCAGCTGCGACAACGATCCGGATCGTGCGCCTGTACTCGCGACTGAACGCCGCGCTCTTTCGCATGTGCAAGCCGTCGCCTCGCTGGCTCTTCATCGCCGCAACGACCCCAGGCGTCGCGGCTGGACTTCTTTCACGGGAAAATCGCGATGACGTCTCGTACCGAACCCGCTTCCGCCATGCGAAAGCCGCAAGCGGCGCTCGCGGGTCTACGCATTGTCGTCGGGATCTGGTTCGTCAAGAGCCTCTTCACGAAGGTCACCATCGCTCTCGCGTGGGGCTTCCTACCCGTTCCCGCCGCTAACGACCGATGGATCGCGGTCATGCCGAAGCTGCTCGCGAAATATGCCGCCGATAACCCAATCGGATGGTATCGCGATTTTCTGCTGCACACCGTCCTCGCCAACCCGCACATCTTCGCGCACGTCACCGGTATCGGCGAAGCGGCAGTGGGCCTCTCGCTCACCTTGGGTCTCTTCACATCGCTCGGCGCGTTCGGCGGCATGTTGCAGGTCATGTTCTATGGTTTGGCTGTGCAACACATGAGCTCGGGCCAGCAAGGCTTTCACGTGATGCTGCTCGCCATGATGATCGCGTTCCTCTATACGCACGCCGGGCGCTGCTTTGGGCTCGACGGCTGGATTCGATCCCGTTGGCCCGCATCCTTCTGGGCAAGACTCGGCTGACTCACCATCCGTTAGGCACATTGAGAGCTGTGGCAAGGCCCACGATCGTGGCCTTGCCACGGACCCGCGACACGATCGCCTGGTCGAAATTCGCATAGGAAACGTCGGCACGCGTGAGATCGGCGCCGGTCAGGTTGGCCCGCACGAACGATGCTTTCTGCAGATTCGCTCCCGTCAGATCCGCACCCGTGAGATCGGCGTCGGTCAGGTTGGTGAACATGAGTCCCATCGGCTGATTCCCGCGGTCCGCCCCGAAATTCGTGCTGTCGAGCTTCGCCCGCACCAGCGTCGCGTTGTTGAGCGCCGCGATCACCCTCGCTTTCGTCAAATCCGCCTCGGTGAGATTTGCGCCGATCATGATCGCCGCATACAGGCTCGCCTCACGGAACGTCGCGCGCGTCAGGTCCGTGCCGCGCATCACCGACACGTCGAGAACCGCGCTCGAAAAGTCCGCGCCTTGCGCGACGGCGCCGCTCAGCGTCACGCCGAAGAGCTTCGCGTGCACGAAGCGGGTCCCCACTAAGCGAGCGTGGCTGAGATTCGCCTCCTTGAAGTCGATGCCCGAGAGGTCGAGTCCGGACAGATCGTCGCCGCTGAAATCCGCCGGCGCCTTGTCAGTCGCCTTCGCCAACGCCTCGACCACCTGGTCGCGCGTCAGGCGCTGCCCCGTGTCCGCCCGGGTCGCCCGCGCCACCGCGCCCACGCCTAACGGAGCCTCGCGCGCCGTCGGTCGCGCCTTGGCCGCCAAAACGGCCGCCGCCAACCCTACGCCTAACACAGCTGCCTTGAATCCCGGCATGCGCGCTCTCCCGTTGATACTCCCACAAACGCGAAAGAGGGTGCCCGCCTCGCACCCTCTTCCCTTTTCCCTATTCCCGAGTCCCCGCTATTTCGACACGGTCCCCACGTGCGGCCGCCCCGGCGCAAGCCCACCCATGCTCCGCGCGGTCACGTACGCATAGAGATTGTAGATCTGGGTCGAATCGAGGAGCGTGCTCCACGTCGGCATGCCCTTGGGCGGCCTGCCGTTCCATACGGTCGTGATGAAGCACGTCCTGTTCACACCACCCTCCGGGCCTAACGAATGACGGAGATTGGGCGCGATGTCGCTGCCCATCGCATCCGTCCCGTGACATCGGTAGCAGTAGACATGGAACATCTTCCAGCCGTCGTACTCCTGCTGCGACACGGCCAGCGGATCGCTCCGATGATGGTTCGCGTTGTTCCACACCTCCGCCGAGTCGTTAGGCGTGTCGCAGTACGTGCCCGCGGCGACGGTCACCGTGTCTCCGGTCTTCGCCGGCGTCGTCGTCGAAGCGCTCGCCGAATTGGTCTTGCCATCCTTCGAGCACGCGAATGCCGTCGCTGCCACAAGACACACGGCAAACAGAGAGAGATTCGAGGCACGACGCGCCACGACGTCGCTGCGATTCCTCGGAGAGTATTCGTTCGGCAGGTTCATTGATCCCGGTATCGCGTCGGCGTCGGGTTCCAGTGGTTTCAACCGACTTGAAGTGAATGAGTGACGAAGCCGACTGCCGCTCAGTGCTTGACCTCAGCCGTCGGCACGTTGTAGCTGCGCAGGATGCCTTGAATGGTGTCCCGCTTTTGCGTCAGCACCGAATCGAGCACCGCCTTGAGATCACGATCCGAATGCCGGACCCCGATGGCCATGTTGTACGCAAACACCACACCGCTTGCGCTGTCCGAGTCAGGCAGGGCCTTCAGGCTTAGCGGCACCGCCGACTGCTTCGCGAAGTACCCGGCCACTGGACCCCAAACCAGCGCCACGTCGATCGAGCTGTCGGCCACCGCGCGCACGATGTCCTGCGGATGCGTGTCCTCGTCGTAGAACAAGCTGAATCCTCGAGCGTTCTTCGTTATTCCATGACTCGACAATGCCTGCGCCGGCGGCGTGTTCGTGTAGTCATCGCCGATGAGCCCGACGCCCACCCTGAGTGTCTTGAGCCGCGGATCATCCAGGGACTCGATGTCCAGATGCCGGTCCGCGCGCGTCACGATGTAGTAAGTCGACCGATAGTAGGGACTCGACGTGAGGACGGGGTCGTATCCGGCCGGCACACCCATGATCACGTCGCACTCCGAGGCGCTGAGCGTGTTGCGCACGAAGCCGCGTCGATGCGGCCACCACGTGTACACGACCGAGTCGCCTAACGCACTGGCGATCACCTGCGCGATCTTGTTCTCGAAGCCCTGCTCCTTCCGATCCGAGAACGGCATGTTCTCGGGATCGCCGCACACACGGAGCATCTTGAAGTCCTTCCACGCCTGCGTGATCGGAAAATCTGCAGACTGCGCCGAGCTGTGCGGCGTCGTCTTGTCGCTTTGCGCCGACGCGCTCGCCCAGGCGCCCGCGAACAACCCGGCGAAGATCAGGCAAACCCCACACAACCACTTCTGCCGCGTGCACTGCATGTTGTCCTTCTTGCAAGAGTGTGACGAACACATCCTAACGCGATCAACCCGGTGCCGGAGCACACTCGCTCCGACACCGGGTTCGATCACGCCCTCCACGTCGCCGCTGTTTACTACTTCGCGGCGCCAGGCAGCGTGAACACCGTGAGCACGCCACCCTGGTTCGAGTAATGACCCGCGTCGCCGAATGCGCCTAACGCACCCAGACCGGCGGTCGGATCCTCGGCACCGATGCCCGCGGCCACGCCGATGCCGGCCCAGCCGCCGATGCCTGATAGCACTGCCACGTACTGCTTGCCATCAGGACCCGTGTACGTCATCGGACTGCCAATGATTCCCGACGGCGTCTTGAACTCCCACAGGAGCTTGCCCGTCTTGGAATCCACAGCCTTGAGCCAGCCTTCCATCGTACCGTAGAAGACCACGCCACCAGCCGTGTTCAGCGTGCCACCGTAGGCCGCCAAATTCTCCTTGTCCTTCCACACGATCTTGCCCTTCATCGGATCCCACGCGATCACCGCCCCACGGTTGCCGCCGGGGCCGGGGAACATCCGCACAATGGCGCCCACGTAAGGCTGTCCGGCCGAGTACTTCACCTCGACGCCCTCGTAGTCCATGCAGATGTTGTTGGTCGGAACGAAGAAGTATCCGGTTTCCGGATCATACGACGACGGCTGTTGATCCTTGAACCCGATCGCGGCCGGGCAGATGCCGGTCGTGTTGCCCTTCGCGTTCGTACGCTTCGAAGCATCCTCGACGGGACGACCAGTCGTGAGATCGATCTTGGTGGCCCAGTTCACCGGCCCGTACGGCTCGGCGACGAGCACTTTACCCGTCGCGCGGTCTAACGTGTAGCCGAAGCCGTTGCGGTCGAAGTGCGCCAGCAGCTTCTTGCCGTCCTTGTCGAACAACACCATCTCGTTGACGCCGTCATAGTCCCATGCGTCGTGCGGCGTCATCTGATACACCCACTTCACTTCACCCGTCTGCGGATTGCGCGCCCAGATCGACATCGACCACTTGTTATCGCCAGGACGCTGATCCGGATTCCACACGCCCGGATTTCCGCTGCCGTAGTAGAAGAGATTGAGCTCAGGGTCGTACGAATACCATCCCCACGTCGTGCCGCCGCCGCGCTGCCACTCATCGCCCTGCCACGTCGACACGCCGAGGTCCGTGCCCTGGTCCGTCGGATACGGCGACTTGAGCGTGTTCGCAGTGATCATCACGTCCTTGTCAGGCCCCGTGCTGTAGGCGCGCCACAACTCGTGACCGTCTACCGCGCTGAACGTCGTCACGCGGCCGCGAACGCCGAACTCGCCGCCCGAGATACCCGTGATGACCGCATCGCCAACCACGAGCGGTGCGTTAGTCATCGTCTCGCCCTTCTTGTAGTCCGCGCTCTTCACGCGGAACACCTGCTTGCCGGTCTTGGCATCCAGCGCCAAGAGATCGCCCGAGAGAAGCTCGATGAACAAGCGATCGTATTTGGGACTGTATGCGAGACCGCGATTCACGACGTCGCAACATGCGATCGGAATAACGTCGGCCGGCTGTTCCGGAGTGAACTGCCAGATCTGCGGCGCGCCCGGCTTCGTGAGATCCAGCGCGAACACCTTGTTAGGAAACGCCGACTGTACGTACATCACGTGCCCAATGACGAGCGGATTGCCTTCGTGCCCGCGAAGCACGCCGGTCGAAAACGTCCAGGCCACTTGCAGGTCCTTGACGTTTGCCGTGGTGATCTGCTTGAGCGGACTGTGCCGCTGCAGATCGTACGTCCTCCCCGGCATGACCCACTGGCCCGAATTCTTGGAGGCCTCAATCAGTTCCTGCTGCGCGGTGGCCGTGGCTACGCCAACGGTCAACGCACCGGCGAGGACCGCCCAAGAAGAGAAGCGGGTAAAGCGATTCATGATGCTGCCCCTTGTGGAGAGTGAGGAATGAGCATGACCGCGCATCCGCACGCTGTGCCGCCAGGCCTCGCGGTTGGGGCCGCACTGGGGCTAGTTCCGCTGGGGCAACAGCGGAACAGCGTGCCACATCGAGGAGGACTTCGCTCGCTACAGACCATCGCACCTCACAATGCCGCGCACCTTGCGTGAGTTGAAAACGGTCTTCGCTCGATTCGTGCGATCTATTGCTCACACCGCGCGCGACCAATCGCGCGCTTACTCTCTTCATTCTCGCCGGCGTAGGGGGACTGCCTGCCGTCTACCCTCGTGGTCGGGGGTGATTACGAATGAATTATTACATCCATCCAACCCGTATCCTGCACAACACTCGAGCAATCGGCAACCCCTGCATCGCCTCCGATTTTCTAAAGCCCTACGGTCCATGATCCGCAGCGGATCTCTCCCAAACGCCCTGTTTCTCGTCGGGGGAGCAGAAACTGGAGATGCCTGCCGATCATGTCAAGCCGGACCAGCCCGTCTGATGCACCAAACGCGACGAGCGCCTGACCGCTCGCACAAAAGACAGCGCGGGCGGATCCGTCGTGGACCCGCCCGCGATGCTCCTCATACGTCCGTTGTTCTAGAAGAACAGCATGAACCCAGAGGCGCCCTGATTCGACGTGTTCTGCGACCCAGAGTACGCTGCTGCACGGGCCCACGTGTACTCGAGCACCCAACGCAGCGACTTCGTCCATTGGTACGTCAGCATCACGTCCGCAGCCCTGTTGTACTTCACGAGAGGATCGGGATCTCCATCCAGCGAGACCCGATCGCCATCGCTCTCGTCCAGGTGGCTCTCGCCCCAGCTGCCGCCGATCGTCCAGTGCGTTCCAGGCTGGCTGTACTGCGCCTGTGCCAGGTATCCCCATGACTTGCGGGCTTTAAGCGCCGGATCGATCGCGCTCCCGTCCAGCTGTCCGAACATGAGCGTCGTTCCAATGCCGCTACCATAGTACCCGGATCCGACGAGCGAGAATCCGTTCACGTCCACCTTCGCGCCGCCGCCGATGCCGGCCGAGTTGATGCTCGGATTCGTGTCCGGCGACTGAACGGACACCGCCGACATTTGCGTATTCTGCCACGTGCCGTTCACCCACAGCATGATTTTGTTGGCGCTGGTCATCTGCCCGCTCGAGCTCGAACCCATGTTGCCGGTCCAGCTCAACTCGGCTTCGACGCGCGGCAGTCGCGTCCCCTGATAATTCGCTTCTCCCGCAGCGCCGCACGGATTCGGTCCGCACACCACGCTCGGGTCGAACAAGCCGATCGCGAACTGCGTCGGCTTGCCGGCGGGCGTGCTGTACGTGATCTGCGCGTTGAAGTTCGGGTAGACGTACCCGAATCCGATGCGGCCCAACGTCGTACCGCCCGCGCCTAACGTACCGCCGCTGGCGCCCGTTCCGAACAACGTCATGTCCGTCAGAATGTTTTGCCGCTGGAAGAGTCCCAGCTCGCGGCCGGCGAGGATCTGCCCCCACCCTCCGCCTAACGTCAAATACACCTCGCGCATGTCGATCTGCGCGCCGAAGTTGTCGTGCAGGCTGTTGCTGTTGATCTGCGGCGCGAACCCGAAGTGCACCTTGAGGTCCAGATCGCCTTCCTTACCGGAGGCTTCGAAGTTCGCGAAGCCCGGCAACAACCCCGTGCGAATGCGCGTCACCCGATCCGGACCCACCAGACCGCCGTCGATCGGACCGAGCGCGGAATCCACGCTTCCGTTCGTGTACACGAGAAACGCATTCACGTTGCCAGTGAACGTAAATGCCCATCCGTTACTCATCTGCATCGTGAGACCCTGCGCGCGGGCGGTGCTAACGCCGGCGAATAGCAGAGCGATACACCAGAGTGCGGATCGTTTCATAGCTACTTCTCCCTGTCGAGTTTTGAGTGTTCTGCTAGACCGTGGGGAGCTCGCATCACGGAATCGCTGAATCGACAACTCATTGTTCCCAATGGCCCCGCCGCTGGCCAAAAGCGGCGCGAAGAGAGAAATGACCTCTGTGGCCCCACCTCCCGATGTGCTGAGCGTGATCGCATGTCGCCACCGGTACTGGATCGCTACCGGTCCTTCATGTGACGATTGATCGTGACTAACACATCCACGATCGGCATCTGCCGATGGTCCACCCACCAGTAGAAATCGTCGATCTCTGCCGCATACACCGATGGCGCATACGAAAAACGGAGCTGTTTCCCATCCCGCAGCCGCGTGATCGCGCTGCTCGAGACCGCGCTGCTGTCGAGTGAGTCGCCAGCCAAGGCCGCGAGCGCGCGAGTCTGTTCGGCTCCCGCCCCCGCGATGAATCCACTCAGGTACGCTTCCTTCTCCCGCGGGCCGTACGCCGCCCAATCGGCACCGTTCAGTAGCGCCGCATGACGCGGCTGCGCCGCCGCATCCTGGCTCGAGCGACCCGCGGCAAATGCCCCCAGCACACACATCAGTCCGCCGGTTAGGCCAACCACCGATCGCTGCATCAGATTCCCCGCCTCACAACCGGTCGCACACGGGCCAAGCCGGCGCGCGCCACGATCGTTCCCATGGCCCACGCCGGCCGACGCACTCGATTACTTCGGTGATTTCGGCGCGGCACCCGGAAGGGTGAACACCATCACCGCATCGCCTAACGGATAACCCATTTGGAAGTTGCCGCCGCACGCGACCGCAATGTACTGCTTGCCGTCCTGCATGTAGGTCACCGGCGGCGCGTTGCATCCCGCGCCGGCCTGGAACATCCACAGCTTCTTGCCGGTCCGCGCGTCGAAGGCGTCGAAGTGGCCGTTGCCCTCGCCCACGAACACAAGATTCCCTGCCGTCGCCATCGCCCCGCCGATCATCGGCTGCTCGGTCTCCACCTGCCACGCAATCTTTCCCGTGTTCAGGTTCACCGCGCTGAACGTCCCGTACTGCCGCTCGCCCGGCACCGCCTTGAACGCCGAGCCTAACCAGAGCTTCCCCTTCTCGAATGGCGCGCTGTGCGTGATGTAGTGCATCGGCTGCTCGATGCCTAACACATACATGTAGCCCAACGTCGGATTCACCGCCGTCGTCGACCACTCCGACCCGCCGTTCGCCCCCGGCAGCATCCGCGTTCCATCCGCCGTCGGCTGCGCGAACATGTTCTCGAGGCGGTTGAACGGCGCCGACTTCCGAATGAGTTTCCCCGTCGCCGCGTTCAACACGTACACCCACGCCGTCTTGCCCGCCTGCGCGACTGCCGTCGTCCCATCCTTGAGCTTGACCACCACCGGCGGGCTAACGGCATCCAGGTCCCACACGTCGTGCGGCACTTCCTGGTAATACCACTTCACACTGCCGTCGTTGACGTCCACCGCCATGATGCAGTCCGAGCACAAATTGTCGCCCGGCCGCACCGATCCGTCGAGATCGGGCGAAGGATTCCCCACGGCGAAGAACAGGAGATGCGAAGTCGGGTCGTACGACGGCGTCATCCATACGCCGCCGCCGCCGCGCTGCCACGCGTCACCATACTGCGCCATCGCCGCCTTCTCGGCGTCGACGTTGCGATGAAGGTCTTCGCCCTCGTTCGTCGTCGTCGTGAACTTTCCTTCCCATCCCTTGTCGAAAATCGTGTACGCCGTCCACAACGGCTGACCATTGCTCTTGTTGTACGCGCGAACGAATCCACGAATGCCATATTCTCCGCCGGAAATGCCGACGATCACTTTGTCGCCCACGATCAACGGCGCCATCGTCTCGCTGTAACCGGCTTCCGGATCTTCCACCTGGACGTCCCACTGCACGGCGCCGGTCTTCGCATCGAGCGCAACCAAGTGCGCGTCGAGCGTCGCCATGAACACCGTCCCCTCCGAAATCGCCACGCCACGATTGTTCGGCCCGCAGCAGAAAATCGGCGACGCGATGCTTTGTTTGTGTTCGTAGCGCCAGATCTCTTTCCCTGTGCGCGCGTTCACCGCCATCGCGGTGTTGTACGGCGTCGTGAGATACATGACGCCACCGATCACGATCGGACTCGTCTCGAACGAACCCAGTCGCGAGATACCCGTCTGGTACATCCACGCCATGCGCAACGACCCGACGTTAGACGTATTGATCTCCGTGAGAGGCGACCAGCGTTGATTCCAATAGTCACGCCCGTACGTCACCCAGTTGCTTTCGTTCTTCCGCGCGTCCAAAAGCATCTGGTCCGTCACGCTCGTGAAACTCGGCTCCATCGCCGCCTTGGCCTTCGTCGTCTTGACCTGTTCCTGTGCGGCGGCGCTTCCAGCACAGAGCGTCGCACCCGCGATGGCAACGACAAGCCTGGGTAAACGCATGCACCGATCTCCCGAGAGAAGGTGAGTTCGACGATTTCTTCGACCTGCGAACAACCTGAACTCGCTAGACGTCTACCGATCCGGCATTCCGTCAGCTGCCGCACCTTCCTTCGGAGCGACCACCACGAAGGAACGAGAAACAACCCCGGCAGCCCAGGGCACGGAGTGGACGCGAAGTAGAAACAGATGCTGAAAACGCGCGTGCGAAAACCTCAGCACTGCGCTGCGCGACGCGTGGAGCGAAAGCTTGACGACAAGAGCCCAAACGGTACGCCATGCGGTAGCCACCTGCGGTCTAACAACGCCGCGACTGGGGGACCAACCGGTCCGGAGCTCCCCTCGCCACCAGGGATCTCCCGCGGCGAAAGATTGCCGTGCTGCTTGTAACGACAGCCGGCGGCGACAATGTGTTGTGTTTCTTGCCACGAACGCAAGAGGGAGAGACGCCACAACGCCCCACCGCGGCCCGTGACCAACGCAATCCACGATGCTCGTGGTGTCCGGCGGCACTCCACCGTCTAAAAACCGTCAAATTCCGCGAACTACCCTCAAGTGGGATCTGCCAACACCCACTAGTCCGAGCACAAACCCGTGTTGATCGCGCCTGACATGGCTGGACGTAGGCACATGATAGCGCCACCAATGAGCCCGTAACGCGCCATGACGCCCACTCCGCTAATTGGACACTCTTTCTATTACATAAGCCGCGGGCGCCTTCAACGACTCCGTGAAAACGTACTTCCATCGCGCACTCGCCCGATTCGAAATCGGACTCGTTCGAGTCGGCGAGGTCAACGGCGTTAGTCCAAGCGCTCTCGCCAAAATCGACAGCCGGAGCATATGGAACGGATCGCTGACCAAAATCACCCGCCGGCCAGGCAACGCCGACACAATCCCGGCCACCGCATGGATCGACTGGCTCGTCGTTAGTCCGTGCGTCTCCATCACCACGACGCTGTCAGGAACGCCGTGTTCGAGCAGATACCGGCGACCCACCTGCGCTTCACTCGTCGTGTCGCCCGCTCCCATCCCGCCAGTCACGATGATCAGCGGCGCCAGAGACCGCTGATACAGTTCGAGTCCGTGGTCTAACCGGGCACGCAGCACCGGCGATGGATGCCCCTCATACTGCGCGGCGCCCAGTACTACGATCGCTGTCGCCGGCGCGGCTTGGTCACGAGCTCCAACCACGACCACGGCAACCACGATCGCGAGCCATCCACCGATGGCCAACACGACCAACGCGCCGATCACGCGCGCCCGCAGATGTGTCCGGCGCTTCATGGCGGCGAAGCTACACGTGACTGCCCGTGCACCGGAAGTGACCGCGATGGCGCCCGGCTGTCCGCGTCAGTCCGTGAGCGTCAAGAGAGACAGCCAGAGCACGTCGAAAGCAGCCCGCGGATTGAACTCGGGGTCCACGCCCATCGTCATCGCGAGACCGTCGACAAACGGCACCACCACGTCGGCCAGCAGTCGCGCTGGAATTCGCGGACGAAGCGCCAGTAAGGCGAAGAGTCGTTCGATTGAAGCGGCCGACGCATCGCGCCGCGCCAAATTCGCCGCGTGAATCGCCCGACGCACCAGGGGATTGCGCCACTGCGCCAACTCGAGGAGCACGCGCAAGTGCCCACGATCGAGCTCCGCCGACAACCACGCCCACAGATCATCAATCGCATGACGCGGCGCGGAATTCTCCAGCGCCGCACGCTCGCGCGACACCAGATTCTGACCCATCCACTCGACCACGCGCGCGAGCAGCGTGTCCTTGTCGTGAAAGTGATAGTGTATGAGCCCTTTGCTCACTTCTGCTTCTTCCGCCACATCGTGCATCGTTAGCGCGGCAGCGCCTGACGACACGATGCACCGCACCGCAGCACGCAGAATTCGTTCGGCCGCCTCGAGTCGCGGCCGATGTTCGGCATTCGTCACTCGGACCTCTGCCCCTTCAGCCCGCGACACGAGACTCTCCCGGTGACAGTCGCTGAAACACGACCGTTAGCCGCTGTCCGCCCTGCGTCATGAGAGCGGGTTCCCATCCGCCACGGCTCCGTTCGTTGAGAAGATCGGTGAGTGCATCCTCATCCTCCTGCGATCGCCGCGTCAGTCGTAGAATCACCGCCTGATATTCTTTCATTCGGCCGAAGATACTAGTTTGCGGCCCATGCACACCACCCCTGCGCTCGGCAATTTGATCGTCAGCCGGCATCCGCTCATCGAGCACAAGCTCTCGATTGCGCGCGATCGCACGACGACTACCAAGCTGTTCAAGGAGCTCATCGAGGAGATCGCCATGCTCATGGCATATGAAGCCACGAGTGATCTTCCGCTCGAGGACGTGGATGTGAATACGCCGCTCGAATCGATGCACGGCCGTCGAGTGAGCGGGAAGAAGCTCACACTCGTCCCGGTCCTCCGTGCAGGACTCGGCATGGTAGAAGGTGTGCTGCGCTTGGTCCCGTCCGCTCGCGTGGGGCACATCGGAATGTATCGCGATCACGATACACTCGAGCCGGTGGACTATTACTTCAAGGTACCGGGCGACGCCGCCGAGCGACACTTTTTCGTGCTCGATCCGATGCTGGCGACGGGAGGAAGTGGCGTCGCTGCCGTGTCATCGCTCAAACGCGCCGGCGCCATTCGAATTCGGTTTGTCTGCATCGTCGCGGCGCCCGCGGGCGTCGAGCGAATGCATCGCGCGCATCCGGATGTCCCCGTGTATGCGGCCGCCCTCGATCGAGAGCTCAATGCGCTGGGCTACATTCTTCCGGGACTGGGCGACGCGGGCGACCGCATATTCGGCACGCGCTGATTCCACTTCCACCCGGACGGGCACTGTGCGATTACTCGAACCAGTCGCGCGGACAACTCCGTTGTTGCCACGCGGCATCCAACACCCACCGTTGGGCAGCGGGATCCATCACCTCGGACTCCACACGATCGAACCATTCGCTGGCTAACGCAGCGTCGCCCACACGACGCCATAACTCGCCCACCAGATAGGTGAGCACCGCGCGTTCCTCGCGCTCTGCTCCGTCGTAGCTCGAAAGCGCGGCTTCGAACTGCCACGCGGCATGACGGCGAAAAAAGCGCTCCGCTTCGATGTCGCCTTCGTCAACGCAGCACCACGCCGCCCGCAAATAGAGATCGGCGATGCGCCGCGGCTCTGCACCTTGCCACGCCGCGACCTTCGCGGCGAATTCGTATTTCGCCGATCCGGGAATGGTGCCGCCCACCTCGGGCAGCTTGGGCGCGAGCTCGTCCCAAACGTGCTCGCGCAGCACCGGACTCACGTCGGCATCATCGCTGAAGTCGCGCTCGCCACCCGCATACCCACATCGCGCGCAGATGTGAATCAGATACGGCAGTGGCTGCGCTCCAGCCGCTCGCTCGTGAAAGTCCGTCCGCTTGCCGCCGAACGAATTAGTCGACAGCACCGCGTGCGACGTAAAGCGGCTCTGGCAAATGGGACACGTTAGGTCGATTTGCTTCAGCGTGGTCATCCTCGGGCTCCTGCCTCCTCTCGCGACGAGGATAAGGAAAGTTGCGTGCCACGGGTCTGATTCCTCTTGTAGCACTTTCCGGTCACCGGTATCTTGCCGCGTCCCGACGACTTTTTCGCCGCGCCCAACCAGTCCCGGCTCTTCCTTCGGTGCCATGCTGATCGATCTGGTTTCCGATTTCTTCGCCGTGCTCGACAACAGTGATCCAATCGCTGCCTACCACAGTTACTTCGATGCCAATCGCCGTGTGCTCGGGCCTTACTGGCACAACTACGTCCTCGATCCCGAGAGCGAGCACTTCGCGGAGGTCGTGAGAAACACCGTCCAGGCGAATCGGCACGACCTACTGGGGATGTTGGAGCGCACCGACGTCTTGTCGCTCGCACGAGACACCATCGCTGCTTGCACCGAGTTGCTCGACATAGATGTTGACATGGACGTCGTCCTCATGGTCGGCGTCGGAGCAGCCAACGCAGGCGAGCTTGTCGCGGATGGTAAGGGCATCGCAGTGATCTGCTTGGAACATTTCACTGCAGTCGCAAGCACAGAAACGCACGGACTCGGACTCGACCCGGAGCTCATTCGTCCGTGGCTCGCGCACGAGATCGCCCACGTAGTTCGCTACACCGCGCCACACGGTCGAAGCGAGCTGCATCGCCTCGTACAGGCTGCGGGCGGCTACTACTCGTACTGGGACACGGCGCGGCGCGCCTCGCTGCGCGAGCTACTCGTGAACGAAGGGCTGGCCGTCGAAACTGCGCGCGCGGTGAGCCCGGGGCACGCCGAGTGGGAATACTTCGGCTACGACAGACGGCAATACGCGCGCGTGCGTGATCTCGAGCGTACCATCGTCTCCGACGTCGCAGAGGATCTCGATCGCGCGGCGCTGGGACTTCGGTTGCGTTTTCTCGGCGACGGCATGCCGGCCGAAGCTCGCACGATGGCCGGCGGATACGTGTTGCCCGAACGATCCGGGTACTACGTCGGCAGCCGGATGGTGGAGCACGCGGTGTCGACGCGCGGTCTCGCGTGGTGTCTCCGCGCCGAGGCCGCCGAGATCCTCGACGCCGGCGAGGCGGCAGCAAGCGCTTGATCGCCCTCGGCGCTCACTTACCGACGCAGAACGTTCGGAATACGTGATCGAGTACGTCTTCGACGTCAATTACGCCGATCAGTGACTCGAGTGCCAGGGCGGCGGCGCGAAGGTGAACAGCGGCAATGACGACAGGGACAGCGCTCGAAGCGTCTTCTCTCGACCACGCGTCGCTGAAGGCGCCGACCTCGGCGCGCGCCTGTGCGATGGCCACGCGATGTCGCTCGCGAGTGAGCAGGGGAGTATCCCGCGAGTCGTCTCCCGCCCGCACGCGGACGAGATCTTCGAGCCGTGCGCGAAGCGTGCCCAGCCCGGCGCCCGTGAGCGCGCTCACGACCACAGTGGCCGATCCGTTAGATTCGTAGCCTTCCTCTACTAAATCGCCCTTCGTCCGCACGGAAACCACCGGCGCCTGGGTCAACCGGCCCGCCGCCGTCACGGCTTCGCCTAACGAAGACCGGCTGTCCCCGCACGCCAGCACCACGTCCGCGTCCGCCATCGTCCGCTCCGTCATCGCCACGCCCAACTGCTCGATCGGATCCTCGGTCGCGCGCAGTCCCGCCGTGTCGACCAGCCGGACCGGCCACGCACCCAGGTCCACCACCGCCTCGATCGCATCCCGCGTTGTGCCGGCGTATTGCGTCACGATCGCGCGCTCCCGGCCCACCAGCGCGTTGAACAACGAGGATTTCCCGACGTTAGGCACCCCCGCCAACACCACCCGCGCGCCCCGTCGGATCACCTCGCCCGCCGCCGCCGTCGCCAAGAGCCGCTCCAACGCCTCGATCAACGCCGCCGTCGCCTCCTTCACCCGCGCCGGATCGATCGGCCCGCTGTCTTCCTCCGGGAAGTCGATGTCGTACGCGATCATGCCCTCGACGCGCATCACTGCCTCACGCAGCTCGGCGATCCGCCGCGACAGGCGGCCGTCCAGTTGCGACAGCGCCGCGTCGTGCATCACCTGCGACTCGGCGTCGATCAAGTCGCCGATCGCCTCGGCTTGCAGCACATCGAGCTTGCCGGCCGCCACGGCCCGGCGTGTGAATTCGCCCGGCAGTGCTACCCGCGCGCCCGCGGCCAGGAGCGCGCCTAACGCTCGCGCCGGCCCCACGTGCCCGCCGTGCACGCTCAGCTCGACGAGATCTTCACCGGTATAGGAGCGCGGACCGCGATACACCGTCACGACCGGCCGCTCGATGAGCCGTCCCGTCACGGGATCCGAAAGCTTCGCTCGGTACGCCACACGCGGCGCCGGGCGCCACGGATCCAGCACATGGCTCGCGATCTCCTGCGCCTTGGGCCCGCTCATCCGCACCACGGCGAGGGCGCCTCGCCCCGGCGGCGTCGCCAGTGCCGCGATGGTGTCGTCCGCGCCCGGCAGAATCGCGCTCATCGACTGCCTCGGGCTCCGCCTAACATAGAGGCTACGTGGCCCTGATCCCGGCTCCGGCCGCTGGTCCAGCCGTCGTCGCCGGCAGCCCGGCTTTCGCACGCTCTCGGGCGATCAGCCACTGCTGCGGCAGCGCGGCCATGTTCTGCACCGCGTAGTAGAGATTCAACCCCGCCGCCAGCCGGTAGAAGAACAACACCATGACTAACGGCATCGTGTACGCCATCATCTTCGCCTGTGAGTTCTGCGGCGATGCCCGCAGTCCGATCCACGACAGGACGAACATCGACAGCGCCATGAGAATCGGCAGGATGTAGTACGGATCGCGCTGCGAGATGTCCACCATCCACAGGAAGGACACGCCGCGAAACTCGATTGTGTCCTGGAACACGAAGTACAACGCGTACAGCACCGGCATCGGAATCAGCATCGGCACGCACCCGGCTAACGACGTGAACGGGCTCATGTCGTGCTCTTTATACAGTCGCATCATCTCCGAATTCAACTTCTCGGGCGTGCTCCGGTACTTCTTCTGGATCACCTGCAGCTCGGGCTGAATCTGCTGCATCTTGAGCTGGGCGCGCATCGCGCTCTGGTTGAGCGGCCAGAGCAGGACGCGCACGGCGACACCGAAGATGACCACCAGCCACCCGTAGTTGATCCGCGACACGTCGTGCGCCCACAACAACAGCCGCATCACCAGCGTGATCAACGGCTGCACGACCGGCCGGAACACCCACCCGTGTGGATTCACGTTCTGGAGCTGTCGGCCTAACGACAGGAGTCTGCGCCACTCCTGCGGCCCCATGTAGACCGTGAACGCGAACGTGCCGTCCTGTGGCAGCGCCTGCACCACCCGTCCCATCGCTCGCGTCGCCATCGTCTTCGCCGGTCTTGGCACGCCCTCGAAGACGGCGCCGACGAACGGCGAATGCGTCGTATCGGCCAACAACGCGACGAGGAAGTACTTGTTCTTGCCCGCAACCCAATTGAGTGGACCGTTTTCGGTCCGCGCCGCCGTCGAGTCGAGTTTGGAGAAGTCGATCGTCTGCGGATCGTCCCGCATCGACTTCACCACGTACGACAGATGTCGCTCGTCCTCCGCGGAATCGGCTTCCGTCGATCGGAATCCCGACGGCAAGGAGATCAGAAGCGCGCGCGTAGCTCCCGACCCTCCGGCCGATCGGACCGATCCCCGTACGCGCACCAGATAACTGTCGGGCGAGAACGTGTACGTAATCATCGCCGTGTCGCCGCCTAACGCACCACGGAACGTGAGCACCGGAAGGCCGCCTGCACCGCGCGCCGTCGAGTCGACCGCGAACACGGTACGATCCAGGTGGAGCGTATCGCCGCCCTGCGCGATCACTGCGTACGACAACAGCGGCGCGCCGTCTCGCGCCAATTCGACCTTCCCATCTCCCTTCGAATACGCGCGGAATTCTTCCATCCGCGCGCCAATGGGCGCCGCTCCACGAGTGCTGAACCGATAGGTCGCATTCGATGTTCGAACCGCGATCGTATCGGCACCCGCCGACGATGACCCGATGGGATTCGTATCGGCCGCCGGCGCGCGTTGCGTCGGTGACGTCGCTGCAACGGTGCTCGACTCGGCCACCGCGCGATGCGTCGTATCGAGCGCCGCAGTCGAGTCTGCCGCCGCTCTCTTTGGCGTCGCCGGCGTCGGGAAGAGTCGCGGTGTCACCACGAAAATGACCAGCGCGATCGCAACAAAAATCAGGAAGCGTTTGTCCATTTCAGATTGCAACCGGCCTCAAGGCACCGGGTCATAGCCGCCCACACAAAATGGGTGGCACCGCGCAAGCCTGCGGATCGTGAGCCAGCTGCCGTGCAGCGCTCCGTGTCGCTCTAACGCTTCCACGGCGTACGCCGAACAACTCGGCATGAATCGACACGTCGACGGCAAGAGTGGCGAGAGCGCGACTTGATAGCCGCGTACCAGAAAAATCAGCACCCACCGCATCACTCACGCTCTCCGGAGACCAACCTATCTCCCATACGTGTCAATTCATGCCGAAGTTCGGCAAACGAGACACGATATGCTACGGCGCGCGCTCTAATGATGACGTCCACCGAGCCCATCCGCGGCAAAATCTCCAGTCGCGCGATCTCTCGCAATCGCCGCTTGAGCCGATTGCGCGCTACCGCCGTCTGCGCGTACTTCGGCACGATGAACCCAACCCGCGGATGTCCAAGAGGGGAAGCGATCCACCGAAGCTCGAGGCTGTCGGTTCGGATACGCTTCCCCTCGCGCGTTACTCGCTCCAACTCCACGCTCCGCGTCAGCCGGCGCGGACGCGAGAACCGCCGACGCTCAGGCGCCCGCGTACTTTGACGGGAGCCGAACGGTCAACCGCTTACGACCCTTCTTGCGACGACGGCTTAATACCTCACGCCCCCACTTCGTCGACATCCGCTCCATGAATCCGTGCGTGCGGATACGACGCTTATTCCGAGGACGATACGTTGGCTTGCCCATGTTCCCACTCCAAAAGCGTTTCCGGTCTTGCGCAACAACAGAACTCGAAAGCTACCCACCACTCGACCACGGGTCAACGCCAACGTGTTCTCCGCTCATCACGCAAATCGCCCGCTCGCACCCATCCCAACTGT
Organism: Gemmatimonadaceae bacterium; assembly: GCA_035279625.1. Taxonomy (GTDB): domain Bacteria; phylum Gemmatimonadota; class Gemmatimonadetes; order Gemmatimonadales; family Gemmatimonadaceae; genus JADGGM01. Next base: position 65,386 of record DATEHK010000065.1, on the reverse strand, counting down.
CGCTTTTCGTCGGATTGACTTTTCCACACGGCGAATCTAGCTTCGCGTCCCCTTCCGAGTCGCACCCCGGCATGACACTCACGGCAACAGAAACCTGGTCCCGCTTGCTCGATCGCGCACGCCTCGAGCTTCCCGAGCAAACGTACCGGACCTGGCTGGAGCCGACCGAAGCGCTGGAGCTCGAAGGCGACACCATTGTAGTCGTTGCACCAGATCGATTCGCCGCCGACTGGAATGAATCCAAGCACGCGCAGTTTCTCGCCAGTCTCGCGCCACTAGCGTTAGGCCACCCCATCAACATCGTCTTTCGCGTCGACGAAGAACGAAAGACACGGCCGCAGATGGACCTCTTTGTCGCACCGCCGCCCGATCAAGCGCGACAAGCAACCGGCGACGCACCGGCGGCCGGCGTCCGACTCAGCACACGCTACACGTTCCACAATTTCGTCATCGGCAAGTCCAACGAGCTCGCCGCCGCGGCCGCTCAAGCGGTCGCCGCGGCGCCCGGAAAAGTCTACAACCCCCTCTTCATCTACGGCGATACCGGACTCGGCAAAACGCACCTCATGCAAGCGGTTGCACACGAGATCATGCAGCGCGCTCCATCAACGCGCGTTTGCTTCGTCGGCACCGAACAATTCACCAACGAGCTGGTTGCGGCCATCCAAAAACGGTCGACTCCGGAATTCCGACGCCGCTACCGCGAAACAGATCTCCTCCTCCTCGACGACGTCCACTTCCTCAAACGCACCGAAGCGACGCAGGAAGAGTTCTTTCATACGTTCAACGCACTCTACGAAGCCGGTAGACAAATCATCCTCACCAGCGACCGCCCGCCGTCAGAGATTCCTGGCCTCGAGGCCCGCCTCGTCAGCCGCTTTCAATGGGGAATGGTCGCTGACATCGAGCAGCCCGATCTCGAACACCGCATCGCGATCCTTCAAAACAAGGCGCGCCTCGATCACCTCGAGCTCACCATCCCCGAAGACGTCATTCGCTTCATCGCCGAACACGTTCGATCCAGTGTCCGCGAGCTCGAGGGATCCTTGATCCGGCTCCTCGCCTACGCGTCCCTCAAACACCGCGAAGTATCGGTCAGTTTGGCGCGTGAAGCACTTCGTGACAAGTTGCGACTAAATGGCGAGCCTAGCGCTGACGAAAAGCACGCGCTCAGCGTACTGTCGATTCAGCAAATCGTCGCGCGCGAGTTCAGCGTCAACGTCGAAGGCCTCCGCTCCAAGAGCCGCACCAAGCAACTCACGGTGCCACGACAAGTGGCAATGTTCCTCATTCGCGAATTCCTCGGCCTCCAGCTCGTAGAAATCGGCAACGCCTTCGGCGGACGCGATCACTCCACAGTTATTCACAGCCTCGAGCGCATCGAGTCGTTGGTCTCTCAAGACGCCCCGTTCAACGCGCGCGTGGAATCGCTGCGGAAAAGCCTTTCGGATCTTCACAGATGATGTGCACGCCGTGGGAAATTCCGGCATCTCCCACACGTGTCGCCGCTCTTTCCACCGACGCGCTGTGACGACTTGGTTTCCCACAGCTTTCTCAGTACGATAACTGCTGCACCGCGCAGACTTTCGATAGCTTTTCCCGGATTCCACAGTCCCTACTACTGCTACTACTCTTTGATCTATCAAGAACAGCTGTAGAAGAAAGAACACCACAAGTTAACACTCACTCCCAAAGCCCGGCGGGCATCCAGGGATCAGAGGATCCGAATGCGCTTTACTATCGCGCGCGAAAAACTTCAGGATGGTTTGTCGGCAGTGCTCGCGACCGTACCCGCGAAAACGACATTGCCGGTGTTGTCCAACATCCTCCTCGAGACTAACGAACGCGGGATTCGATTGTCAGGCACCGATCTCGACATGGCAGTGTCGACAGAAGTGACCGCCGACGTCGAGACGCAGGGTGCAATCACGGTCCCCGCCAAGAAACTCGCGGAGATCGTGAGAGAGCTGCCGTCGGCTCCGGTGAAGATCAGCGCTGTAGGCGAGCAGAAGATCACACTCGAATGTGGACGCTCGCGGTTCCGCCTACTTGGGTTGCCCCGCGATGAATTCCCGACCTTCCCAGTCGTTCGCTTCTCCGAGAGCTGGCGCATCAAATCGGGTGAGCTCCAAAAACTCATCGCCCACACTGCGTTCGCCGTCTCGACTGAAGAGAGCCGGCCCATTCTGAACGGCGTGTTGTGGGAATTGCGCGGCGAGAAGATGCGCATGGTCGCAACCAACGGCCATCGTCTAGCTAAAATCGATGTGCCCGTTGCCGGCAGGGACGGACGATCCGAGGATCTCATCATCCCGCCCAAGGCGCTCGAGCAGCTGCGACGCCTCTTTCCCGCGGAAGAAGATCTCGAAATCGCGCGCGGCGAGAATCACTTGGGCTTTCGCTCACCCATCACCGCGGTGTACACGCGGCTGATTGAGGGACCGTACCCGCCGTACGAGCAAGTCATCCCGCGTGACAACGATCGCATCGCGCTCGCGGACAAGAACGCGTTGTCTCAAGCGCTCAAGCGCATGTCCGTGGTTGCGTCGGATCAGACGCATCGCATCCGAATGTCCTTCAATTCCGGCATGGCAAAGTTCAGCGTGCAAACACCGGACTTGGGAGAGGCGCAGGACGAACTCCCCATCACCTACGAAGGCGACGCGCTGGACATCGGATTCAACGCGAGCTACATGCTCGAAATCTTGCGCAACATGCCGACCGACGAGGTTCGCCTCACTTTCAAGGCGCCCGAGCGCGCGGCAACCATCGAACCCGTCGGGTGGAATGACCCGGCACAGTACATGTGCCTCATCATGCCGCTCCGCCTAATCGACTAACGCGCGATACTCACGGCTCCTTGAGGCCGTGATGCTCGAGCAGCGTCACAGTCTCGGTCACCTGCTGCTTGAATGGAAGCGTCGTCTGACGGCTGTGCACCGTCACTGCCGTGGTGCCTGTCGTTGTCGACGACACGGGCATGAGGGACGTCGGATCCATCAGCAGCGTTCCCGACGATGTTCCGGTGCCTGTCACCGAGATGCTGTCGCCCGCGGCCGACGCCAGACCTTCCCCCGCGATTGCGGACGCTGCCGTCACGTTCACTCGCAGCACCGACTGGCCATTCCACGTCACCGTGTCTACAAGTTCGAATGTCCGCTGCAGTTTCGACACCACCGCGACATTCCCACGGCAAGTCGTCATTGACGTCGAGTCATGCCAGACCGATCCCTGCTCGACGTTCGCAGGCGCCGACACGAAAAGCGCCAACCCCGCCACGACGACCGGATTGACACCACCCGCGCACATCGATCGCTCGGCGCCGCCCATCGTCACGTCCGTTAGGCCAGATGTCGAGTCGATTTGTGCGGTGAATTCTGACGCCGTGGAATCGACCGGCCGGCTCGGAACGCGCCCGCCGGCCGCCAGCACCAGAGAGTCCACGCGACCCGTGATGTGAAATCCGCCGCTCGCACCGGCCGTGTCGACGCCGAGTGAGTAGATCGCGGTCGAGTGGATCGGCGCGCTCGGCGCGGTCGAATCGCCCGCGAGCACCACCGTAGCGTTCGATTCGATGCGATAGCGCCAGCTCCCGGGAGACCGGTGCAGCGCCCAATGTCGCGCGACGACCCGCACAGTGGAATCGTGTTTCCCGGCGACCGGCACCGGCGCCGCCGGTTTCGCTACGTTAGGCGCCGTCGAGCAGCCCACACAGATGAGCGCGAAGGGCGCACCGACGAGACCGATCAGACGAATCATGACCCTCCCGGTGTAAGTGCCTGCCTCCGTCGCCATCGCAAGGCGTGCAGAGAAAACGCAGCCTCTCGCGCCAACTTCAACACGAGAGGCTGCGTGGAGCGAGACCGGCCTGTAAGCCGGGTTCTGTCGGACGTTGTCGTCCGGACGGTCATTCCTCTAGGATCGTGATCACTCACGACCTCAAGCAGCCTACCCGCGGCGTCTGTGACGAGACGGGCCATCTCTCGCCGCCTATTCGGCCTTGCTCCGACCGGGGTTTGCCGTGCCGCATCTGTTGCCAGATGCGCGGTGGGCTCTTACCCCACCGTTTCACCCTTACCAGCAATCATCCGCCGGCGGTCTGTTCTCTGTGGCACTTTCCGTCACTGTACACAGTGCCCAGCAGTTAACTGGCGGTCTGCCCTATGGAGCCCGGACTTTCCTCGGGGAGCTCACGCCCCACGCGACCGTCCGGCCAGCCTCGCACCAACGGAAAAGATACCGTACCGGAGCTGCTCTCGCCATTCGCCCATCCGGTGACGCTCCGCTGACGCGGCGCGCGATCGTCCTTCGCATTCATGATTCGCACTCGAACGATCGCTACGCTGGGAGGACTCCCGTGCAACCGATTGCCTACACACCTGCGCCCCTGGAACCGGTCACCACCGTCCTGTTGCCCGTCGAGCGCACTCGAGTCGACGCTGCCGGCGAAGGTCGATATCGCGCGCTGCACCGCGATTCGCTCGACGACGTATTCGATGACCTCCGCGATCAGCGCGCGGGTGCTGTCGTCTTGTCTGTCGCAAGATGCGGCGAAGAAGAGCTGTGCGCGGTCGCGCGCCTCGTGCGTGAATTCCCGCGCGTCACGGCCGTCGCGCTCCTTTCCCATGAGCGACGTGATACACCCCGCGCAGTCCTCGGACTCGGCCAGTCCGGCGTCAAATCGTTGGTCGATGTGCGACATCCCGAAGGCTGGGGCGAGCTACGCGATCTCCTGTCGACACAATTCTTCAGCGACATCGATCGACTCGCGCTTGGACAGCTCTCGCTCGATTTGATCGGCGCCACCGATGGCTGTTGGCGATTCTTCGCCGCCCTGTTCGACGAAACCACGAGCGCTACGAGTGTGCGCGCACTCGCTGTGCGGCTCATGGTGCTTCCCACCACACTGATGAGCCGCTTCTTTCGTGCTGATCTTCCATCGCCTAAACGGTATCTCGCCTCGGCGCGCCTGGTCCGCGCCGCGCGCGCGTTCGAGAACCCCGGACTGTCGGTGGCGAGTGTATCGGATCGAATGGAGTATTCCTCGCCCCAAAGCTTCGGGCGACACGTCCGAACGCTCCTCGGGATGACGGCTTTGGAATTCCGAGAGCGCTACAACGGAGAGGCAATGCTGCGCCGTTTTCGAGAGGATCTCGTGCACCCACACGTGCACACGCTCATGACGTTCGATCCCCTGTTCATGCGGACGCCAGTGGCCGTCTCGACGTCCGCCGCGACGCACGCCGTGGGCTCTGCGCCTAACGCAAGGCCGCAGGACTGATACGACCGCGCCAAACTCACGGCGTCACGGGTCCGAGGCGTGCGATGATGTCGTGCGCGCGGACCAGAGCCGCCACCGAAATGCCTTGCGCCTCGATCGCTTCGCGCCCGCCCTCCTCGCGATCGACCAACGCTAGCACGCCGGCTACGGTACCACCTTCGGCCCGGACCACATCGACAGCACGAAGTGCAGAGCCACCAGTCGTGATGACGTCTTCCACGATGGCCACCCGATCGCCGGCACGGAACGGACCCTCGATCCGCTTTCCCGTACCGTGCGTCTTGGCTTCCTTGCGCACGGTGAACGCACGCCGCGGCCGCCCTGTGCACGCGCTGGCGTAGCTGATCGCGTACGCAATCGGATCGGCGCCGAGCGTAAGGCCACCGACGCAGTCGACATCCCAACCGCGCTCATCGAGCAAGGCGAGCCCAAGCGACCCAATGAGAGCCAACCCATCTGGACTCATTGTCGTGAGCCGGGCGTCAATGTACAGTGTTGACGAGCGGCCCGATGCAAGAACGAATTGTCCACGCCGTGCCGAACGCGTGGCAAGCAGCGTCACGAGTCGTTCATGTTCGGTCATGGCCGTAGCTTACCGGCGCGCTCATCCTACGTCAATCAAGTCGGTGCGCACCCTGCTTCGCGCGGCGATTTCGCTCCCTGACGCATATGCACCTGTCGACTAGAGCCGTTCGTCTCCGCGCGTCGTCGATCGCCCTGTCGTTAGCGCTGATCTTTGCGCTCGCCGGTCTCTACGCGGTCGACCGCTCGCTCTCGACGTCGAATCGCGCGCAGGTCCAGGTCGAGGCGGCCGAATCCGCAGCGCTCGTCGGCGGCTTCCTCGCGGTCCACACCGAGGCACTGCAGTCCATTCGCGGCCTGTACTTGGACACGACGCGCGTCGTGCAAGGCGAGCAGTTTCAATCGCTCGTCAGTTCGATGACGCAGTACGCCAACTCGTTTCGTCGAATCTGGATCACCGATACGGCGGGACGCGTGCGCGAGCAACATCTTTTCGGCACAGCGTCCGCACCGCTCGCCGCCGGTCTCGACGTCGACACTGTGACAAGCCTCGAGATCGGTCGCCTCGCGGCGCAAGCTCGCGCAACGCGCAGAGGCCAAGTCACAAGACCCGGTCCTCTCCTCACGGGAGGCCGCGGCGTGCTGATGCTCGAACCGATCTATGTCGGCAATGGATTTCGCGGCTTCGCCGGCGGAACCATCACCACCGACGCAATCTTAGCCAGCGTGATGCAGGCACGACCTCGCGTGCGCGGACAACTCGTTCTCGTGGTCGCGAATGACACGGTCGTATCAACGGATCGAGCGCTGGCACACGAGTCCAATGTCGACACGGCATCATCGTCGTTGACGGTCCCTGGCGGCGCGGAATGGCGTGTGATCGTCACGCGCCGCTCGAGCTACGCCAACATTCGTCCGCTCGTGTGGGGCATCGGCTTGGCGACGCTCAGCGCGCTTATCGTCATGCTCCTGCACGAGCGCCGACAGGGCATTCGCCTGAGCGAACGCTCGGCGGAGCTTGAGCGACTGTCAGCCGAATTGCTCCGCGCGAACCGCTCCAAGAGCGAGTTCCTCGCCAATGTCTCACACGAGCTCCGAACACCGCTCAATGCGATCGTCGGATTTGTCGAGTTGCTGCGCGATGGCGTCTACGGCGAGCTCGGACAGCGTCAGGTGTCGCCAGTCGAGCGCATCGCCTCGTCCGCCAATCACCTGCGCCTGCTGGTCGATCAGATTCTGGACCTCGCGAAAATGGCGGCGGGCCGTCTCGAGGTACATCGTGAAACGATCGATGTACGCGCCTTCGTCCTAACGGTCGCCAGCGAGGTCGAACCGCTCATCGCAGAGCGTGGGCTCGACTTCTCGATCGCGGTGAGCACCACGTTGCCCCGAGTGCGAACCGATCCGATGCATCTGCGGCAGATCCTGATGAATCTGCTCAGCAACGCGACCAAGTTCACGCCGGCAGGCAGCATCACCATTCGCGCGCGCTACGTCGCGCCGGCGCCGCCTGCATCAATCGTTAGTCACGTCGGCGTGGCGCGGCCTTTGATAACGGCGGTCACGTCACAACTGTCGCTGCCGACGCCGGTCGCCCACGCCGCGCCTCAGCCAGGCAGTCCGCCGTTTGTCGAAAGGTCGACGTCGACGGACGCCGGCTGGATTGCCGTCGAGGTGTGCGACACCGGCATCGGCATCGCCGCGTCCGAGCGCGAACGCATCTTTGGGGAATTCGAGCAGGTGAACGCCGGCCCGCGCGGGGATTCGATACGTCGCGGTACAGGCCTCGGCCTCGCAATCTCTCGACGTCTCGCCCGTCTGTTAGGCGGCGACATCGCTCTCGAGAGCGACTACGGCAAGGGCTCTACGTTCGTTGTCTGGTTGCCGATCGATCAGGACGCCGTGCGACCGTCCGCACAGTCGGATGCGTCGCCAAAGACGAGCTCCGTCGCGCACGGAGCGTGATTCGCTTAGAGACGAGGCGTCTCTGGGTCGTCCCGGTGAAGCAGCGAGCGCACGCGTCGGAACAAACCATCCTTACGGGCCGGTGGCGCATCGACGGCCGCACGCAACGCAGTCGCGAATGACAGCGTGTCCGGATACCGGTCGGCCGGATTGCGCGCGAGACCCTTCATCACCACCGCCTCGATGCCCGACGAAATGTCAAGGCCCTTGCGAGACGCCAGCAGCGGAATCGGCGGTTGCGATAGCAACTGCGTGAACATCTCGCGCTGCGACTTCGCCGTGTACGGGAGCGAACCGGAAAGCAGGTAGTACGCGATCGTCGCGAGACTATACTGATCTGCCGCCGCGGTCACCAATTGACCCGACAACGCTTCCGGCGCCACATACATGAGCGTACCCACGAAAAATCCGGCGCGCGTTAGGCGCTCATCGGGCGAGAGATCCGTCTGCGCGGCAATGCCGAAGTCGAGCAACTTGGCCTGCCTCGTCGGCGGATCGTACATCAGATTGTCGGGCTTCAGATCGCGATGTATGATGCCCGCAGAGTGCGCGGCATGTACAGCTTCGGCGATCTGCTGGATGATGCTCGCAACCTCGGCGGGCGGAAGCGGCGCGTGCCGCTTCGCATACTTCTCGAGCAATTCGCCGGGCGCCCATTCGGTCGCGAGGAAGTGCAGCCCCGGACGCGCCTCGCCGATCTCGATGGTCCGGACGACGTTAGGATGAATTACCTTCGTTCCGTACGTCGCTTCGCGAAGAAATCGCGCCACGGCCGTCTTGTCATTGCGCAACTTCTCGCGCAACACTTTCACCGCGACAGTGCCGTGCTGCGGATGATCGGCGCGGTACACTACCGCCGTTCCTCCCTCGCCGACCATATCGTGGAGCGTGTAACCAGCGAGCGTCGTCCCGGAGAGATTCTCGCGACTCACGCCGGCGAAGCTAATGGCACCGCTATGACCCAGCAAGCATAGAATTGCGCTCCATCCGCGCTCCATCCGCGCCGCCTGGGCTCAATCACTCCCGCAAAGTCCCTGAAAGGCGTGCTCCTGGGACCAGATGATCACCTTGGTCCAGAAATAATGTTGAAAAATGAGTATCGATCAGCTCCCGCGTAACCAACCAAACACTTTCTGGTTGCAAGCGAGGTCGAGCCGCTATATCGGCGCTATTATGGCGCTATTCAGCTATAGTGGACCGGGACACATACGCAAAGCCTGATCGCCTCGTCGAGTCCGCTGCGAGCCGCGCCCTGGCAAAGCCGGTAGCGCAATGCCTAACGCACGGCCGGCACCGGAGTTTCCACTCGGCAATATGTATCTTCTTGTGCCGCATGGCGTTTCTCTTGACAAAATCGCAGGTCGAAACTATATAGGCGCCCGCAAAGCCGCCGCTGGCCTTGCCCCGCACAACGCCGTGCAGGATCCGTTTCACCCCGCAGGAGGCTGCTCGAATGGCCAGAGGGAAAGTGAAGTGGTTCAACGATGCCAAAGGTTATGGCTTCATTGAACAGGAGAGCGGTGAAGACGTCTTCGTGCATTTCTCGGCAATCGCAATGGACGGCTTCAAGACGCTCACTGAAGGACAGGAGGTCGAGTTCGAAATCCGCACTGGCGACAAAGGACTACACGCCGCCAACGTGCAGCGGGTGAGCTAGGCGCTCCTAAAACTCACGGGCCATTCGATCCCCGATTTCGCCTGCCTGCGTTATGTGGCAGGCGTTGGCGTCTGGAGACCGGGCTCGCGCGAATCCGCTTTGCGACCACCATCGCAACGCGGATTCGCCTTTTTTTCTACTGAGGGTACGCCTGCCGCTGCCGCGCGCGAAGCTCGTCCCTGGTTTCTCCGAGTCGGCAGCGCGAGTTTTCGCGCATGCCGACTAAAGAACCAGCGAGTCTTTTTCTCGTCGATGGCTACGCCCTTATCTATCGCGCCTTCTTCGCCCTGATCTCCCGACCGCTCACCACGAGCCGCGGCGAAAACACGTCGGCTGCTTGGGGAGTCGTGAACTTCCTTCAACGTCTGCTCGCAACTCACAGACCCGACTACCTGGGCTGGGTGCATGACTCCGGACTGTCCTTTCGACACGAGCGCTACCCCGCCTACAAAGCGACCCGCGAGAAACTCGGTGAAGAACTCCAGGCCGACTTTGACCGCGGCATGGAGCGAATCGCAGGTCTGCTCGACGCCTACAACATTCCGGTGATCACCCTTGCCGGATTTGAGGCGGATGATGTCATCGGTACAATGGCGAAACTCGGTGTGAACGCAGGTCTCGAAGTCGTCGTCGTATCCGGCGATAAAGACTTCCAGCAACTCGTTCGCCCTGGCGTGCGACTGCTCAACCCGGGTCGCGGCGGTCCGGCCGGTGTCGAGGAACAATGGGTCAGCACCGAGAATGCCTCCGATCGACTCGGCGTCCCGGCAGATCGAGTAACCGATTATCTCGCGCTCGTAGGAGATTCCTCCGATAACATTCCCGGCGTGAAAGGCATTGGCGAGAAGACAGCTGTTGAACTGGTTGCCACGTACGGATCGCTCGAAAACATCCTGGCCAACGCGGAATCCATCACCAAGAAACGCCCCCGCGAGGCGCTCCTCGCGCAGGCCGACGCTGCACGATTGTCCAAAGAATTAGTAACTATCCGCGAAGATTTACCGGTTTCGCTCGATCTCTCGGCTTTAGCAGTGTCGAGCCCCGATCATGCCCGCCTCAAGGACCTCTTCGTCGAACTCGAGTTTCACTCGCTCGCCAAGGAGCACGCGACAGCGACGCCCCCAGCCGCCAAGCGTGCACAGTACACAACGCTGGACACGGTAGAGGGAGTCGTAGCGCTATGTAAACGCGTCCGTGCTACGCCCTACATCGCGATCGATGCCCAAACCGTCGTCGATTCGGACAGTCCGCTGTCGGTCGACCCGCTGCGCTCCACGTTAGTCGCCCTGTCCATCGCGGTCGCGCCCGGTGAGGCATTTTATCTGCCGTTTCGCCACCGCGCTCATCGCCCCGCGCAACAGGAGTTGCTCCCCGACGACGCCCAAACGACGTCCGCTGACGCCGCCGCCGCCGCAATCAGAAATCTTCCTCCACTCACCTCGCTCGAACTGGCGCCGCTTCGCGCGGTGCTCGAGGACCCATCCGTTCGCAAGACCGCGCAGAACGCGAAATACGCCACGCTGGTGCTTCGGCGGGCTGGCGTTAGGCTCGCCGGCATCGACTTCGATACCATGATCGCGAGCTACGTGCTGGATCCTGGTCGGCGTGCACACGGCCTGGACGTGCTCGCGCTCGAGTTCCTCGATCACAGGGTGACGGCGTACGAGGATCTCTGCGGGAAAGGACGCAACGCGATACCGTACGACGAGTGCGCGGTCAATGCGGCGCGCGACTACGCGTGCGAAAATGCCGACATGACGCTCCGCTTGCGCGCCGTCTTCGAGCCTCAACTCGAATCGTATTCGCTCACGAAGCTCGTGCACGACATCGAAATGCCGCTCGTGAACGTGCTCGCCGAAATGGAATGGCACGGCGTGTCCATCGATCGGTCCTGGTTCGCCTCGCTCAAAGAGCGATTCCAACGAGAGCGAGAGCGAGTGGAGCAGGAAGTCTACGAGGCAGCAGGAGAGCCGTTCAACATCAATTCGAATCCACAGCTGCGTCAGATCCTCTTCGAGAAACTGGAACTGCCGGTACTCAAGCGCACGACGAGCGGTCCCTCTACCGATGCCTCCGTGCTCCAACAGTTGGCGGAGCAGGGCCACGCGTTGCCCTCACTGCTGATGGAGTATCGCGAGCTGTCGAAACTCGAGAGCACATACTTGGACGCCCTGCCCGCCCTCGTCCATCCAGCGGACGGGCGCATTCACACTTCATTTAATCAGACAGTGGCGAGTACGGGGCGCTTGTCATCGAGCGACCCCAATTTGCAAAATATCCCGATTCGCCGTGAACTCGGACGCGACATCCGACGGGGCTTCGTTCCGCGCATCGGATGGAAATTGGTCGCGGCCGACTACTCGCAAATCGAGCTGCGCCTGCTCGCGCATCTCTCGAACGATACGGCGTTCGTGAACGCGTTTCGCGCCGGCGGCGACATCCATCGGCAAACGGCGTCCATCATTTTCGCCGTTCCGATTGAAGACGTAACGTCCGACATGCGAGCGCGGGCCAAGACGATCAACTTCGCGACGATTTATGGTCAGGGTGCTAACGCACTTTCACGCCACCTTCGCATCGAGGCCGCGGAAGCGCGTCGATTCATCAGCGAGTACTTCGAACGCTTCCGCGGCATTCGAGTATACCTCGACTCCATGGTGGCCTTCGCGCGCGAACACGGATACGTACAGACACTCTTCGGACGACGACGCTACATCACGGAACTCCGCGATAGGAATTTCAGCGTGCGCCAGTTTGGGGAGCGTACTGCTACCAATTCGCCGATACAGGGTTCCGCGGCGGATCTCATCAAGATCGCGATGATTCGAATCCACGAGGTGCTACGCACGAGCGGATCGCGATCCGTAATGATCCTCCAAGTGCACGACGAGCTCGTGTTCGAAGCGCCGCCTGACGAGGTAGGGTCGCTGCGCAGGTTGGTCAGCCACGAGATGGAGCACGCAGCGGAGCTCTCGGTTCCGTTGGTCGTAGACGTTGGAGTGGGGGACAATTGGCTGGATACGAAGGGATGACTGCCTCGCGAGACATTGGGCGGGCCAGATCGTCTTAATCGACATTGTCGCTCTCCACGTTCCCGGCTGCCGAGAACGCCCCGTGTCCCTTCGCGTTCCACAAGCGCGTCAACAGCTCACGATGTCCCCGCGAAAACCCCTCCGATCGCCTCGGCGGGCGGCAGGCGGTTTTTCGCTGATCGAGTTGTTAGTGGTGATGGTGGTGATCGGGATTCTCGTCGGACTGGCGATCGCGCGGTATCGTGATTACAAGCGGCGCTTCTATCTCACGACCATGGTCACGGACCTGAGAAATCTGGCGACGACGGAAGAGGCGTTCTGGAATATTTCCGGCACGTACAGCATGGATGTACAGCAGATTCAGTACACTGGCAGTCCGCAGGTGTCGATCAGCATGGTATCCGCGGACACGCTCGGTTGGGCGGCGAAGGCCAGCTACGCTGGCGACACTGCGATCTGCGCGATTTACTACGGCAATGCCCCGGTGCTGGCGCCCGCTACCCTCAAGAATGTCATCGGCTGTGCTCCATGATGATTGGCATGTCAGCAACGCTTAAGACCTTCTCACACGGCCTTGCAGTCTGCCAGAAGCGTGGCAAATCGAGCGGTCAAACTGGCCTTCCTGCCAGGACACGACCTCGTAATAGCATGTATAACAATAGTTTAGGTGCGGACACCGGCAGCGGCACCTCCATTGCCCAAGGGACACCCCGAGCCACACTTCGTGGCTCCAATATTCGCTCATGGGGAACGTCCTATGTCCCGCTCCCGCGCTTCCGGCTTCACGCTGATCGAGCTGCTCATAGTGGTCGTCATCATTGGCATCCTTGCGTCGATTGCGATTCCTAAGTTCGCCGCGACGAAAGGCAGGGCGTACACGGCCATGATGAAGTCCGACTTACGCAACCTCGCGACGGCGGAAGAGGCGTACTACTACACGAACGACGTCTACTCGACCGACCTCACCGCTATCAACTTTCAGCCGTCCCCCGGCACGACGGTGACGGTTGGTGAAGCGAGCACCGCAGGTTGGTCGGCAACTGCGAGCCATACGGGCGCCTCGTCGTCGCTGTGCGCCATCTTCATCGGCACCGCTGCGCCGCCTTCTCCTGCCACCGTGGAGTCGGTCGTCGCCTGCAACTGACGAGAAATCGTTAGCCAGCATTCTCGAGGCACGGCAGTGACGGGCTGGTATCAAGAGTTCGAAAGGCGAAAGGAAGGGATGATGTACGCGATGGATGGCGGCTTGTGGCTGCACCGGCATGTGTACCGGGGGCAGCCAATGGCGCACCTGGTTTCGACCGATCGTCAGAAGCTCCTCGAGTACGGCCGTGAAGTTGGGCTCTCGCCTCAACGTCTCCAATACAAGCCGCTCAAGGACCCGCGTACCGGCGTCCGCCGCGAGGCGTGGCACTGGGATCTCGTCGGTCGCTTTCTGCCTCCGCGTTCGCGCTGAAGCGAACGAGTCGTCGTTGCCGTTGTTGACGCCTGCGCGGGGCACACGAAGATTGCACCCATGTTCGCGCCTCGACGTGCCGCCATTCCTTCCGCACTACACACACTGTGGCTCCTCGCGCTTCTCTCGGCGTGCAAGCGATCTGGGCCGTCCACGCCAGCGCAAGTCGTTCCGCCTAACCCAGCCGCATCGGCGGCCGCACCAGTCACACAATCCGTTACGACGCAGTGGGACTCCTCCGTTGGTCCGGTGATGCTGGCCCGCGGTGCGTCGGCGGCGAATGCCTATGTCGTGTTTCCGGACTACAGCGACAGCACGGTACCCGATACGCTGCAACTAGACGCGTCGACGCTCCGCGGTGATTCGGTGGTGCTCCTCGGGCGCGATGGGGCGATCGATGCGGTCCCGGTCATTTCCGCAGGAACCAAGCAATGGGCCGGAGAAGAGTGCGTTGAGTGGCCGACCGCGACGCTTGGCATCGTCGACACTACTCGCGCCGCCGGGTGGACGATCGGGTTCGTCCAGCAGCACGTCACGAGCGTGGCGCTCGACTCACTAGACGGGATGTCGAGCGCGGACTCGGCGCGTCTCGCGGCGGATCTCACACGACTTGCGTCTGCGTTGCCGGATGACACGAGCACAACGTTTCGCGGCATCCCGTTCTCGGTTCGCTACGCGTTCCGATTCCAGGTGGCCCCCGGCATCGACGCCGTAATCGCCGAGCTCGTTAGGCGGCTTAACCAGGAGGCGTCGCCGCTCGAGCAGCACACACTCCTGATTGCCGAACGCAACAGTGCTACACCCGACGCCCCGTTCCGGGTCGCGTATCACGAGCGCACGGGCGGATTGGAGGAAACCATCGAGACGACCGATATCCTCGGTGCGTTGCGACTCTCCTCACCTGCGCACGTGGCGCTTGTTGTGTTGCGGGAGGGCCAGGACACGAGTGCGTACGCCATGCTCGAGCGGCGGGTTGATGGGTCGTGGCATGTGCGCTGGACCAGCGTGCATACCGGCTGTTAGGCGATCGCTCGCATGTGAAGCGTCACGCGGCGCGCCCGAGCGCGGCTGGGGCCTCGATCTTCCGGCCCGCAAATCCAGCCAGCGCGAGCAGGGTGAGCACATAGGGTAGCGCAAGAAAGAGCTGGTACGGAACGCGCCATCCCATCGCCTGGAACAAATACTGGAGCGCGCTTGCGGCACCGAACAAAAGGGATGCGATCAACACCCCCATCGGCCGCCAACGCCCGAGCACGACGATCGCGATGGCGATGAATCCGCGCCCCGCCGACATGCCTTCGGCGAACGTTCCCGACTGAGACAAGACGAGCGTCGCACCGGCTAATCCTCCGAGGCCGCCACTCACGAGAAGCGTCATCCAGCGACGCCTCTGTGCATCGACTCCGGCGACGCGTACGGCCTCAGGACGTTCGCCGATCGCGCGCACCGCCAACCCGGAGTGCGTGCGATACAACCACCACCACAACAGAGGCGCCGTCAGGTAGACGAGATACGTCGGCGGTGGCTGATCGAAGAGTGTGGGTCCGAGGACCGGAATCCGCGCCAACAGTGGAATGGCGACAGAACCTGTCGTCGGAATCGTGAGCGCCGCGCCCGTCGCGCCATACAATCCGCGATACAGCGCTCCAGTTAGGCCGAGCACGAGCAGGTTTACCGCCGTCCCGGTGATGATCTGGTCGGCGCGCATCGTGACGGCAAACAGTGCGAACAGCGCGGCGACGGCGACGCCCGCCGTGCAGCCGCCGGCGAAACCGATCGTCAGGCTGTTGCTGCCGGCGCCAATAAGCGCCCCGAACGCACCGCCAAGGACGATGCCTTCGAGGCCGATATTGATGACGCCGCCCCGCTCGACGAGGAGCTCACCCAGAGCGGCTAACGCGAGCGGTGTCGCGGTGCGAACCGATGCCTCGAGAAAACTCGTGATCGCGCCGGTCACGATGCTTCTTCCACGCGCGTTCCCGCCATCCGACCGATGATGCTCGTCGCGCGGCCGCGTCGGCTCAGCGCGAGGAAGAGCAGCACGAGTGCGGCCTCGACTGCAGTAACCACGACAAACGGCACGGAAGCCTCGCGCTGCATCGAGAGCGCTCCGGCCTCGAGTGCGCCAAACAAGATTCCCGTCCCGAGAACGCCAAGAGGGTCGAGTCCAGCCAGCAAAGCGACGGCGATCGCAGTGTAGCCGTATCCGGGTGAGATGTTCTCGTACAGCGCGAACGTCACGCCGCTAACCTCGATCGCGCCTGCCAAACCCGATAGCGCTCCGCTGAGGAACAAGACGTTCGTCGTCGTGCGCGCAACGTCGATGCATCCCGCGACGCGCGCGGCGTCGGCGTTGGCGCCTATCGCGCGAACGCGAAACCCGGCAGCGGTAGATCGCATTCCCCACCACAGAAGCACTGCCGCGGCGATGCCGGCGACAAACCCCCAATGAAGTCGCGTTCCCGGAAGCAGTATTGGCAGGTGCATGGCCGCCGGAATCGGATTGCTTTGCGGATATGAATGACTCGGCTCTTGTAGCGGACCTCGAACGAGGTATCCCACCAAGTCGACCGCGACAAAATTCAGCATGATCGTGCTGATCACCTCGAGCACGCCGAACCTCAACCGCAGCAGGGCCGCGATTCCTGCCCAACAGCCACCTCCAACGGCGCCACCCAGCAGAGCAAGCGGTAGGAGCACCCAAGTCGGAGCAGCGCCGAATGAGAGACCAACCCCCGTGGCAACTGCGGCGCCAATAAGCAGCTGGCCATCGGCCCCGATGTTCCATACGCCGGCACGAAAGGCGACGGCAACGGCGAGGCCAGTCAATACGAGCGGCGTGGCGCGGACAAGCGTAGACGATGTGAGAGCGTACCAGTTGCCGAATGACCCGCGCCACAGTGCACCAAGGGCAAGCGATGCATCGAACCCGGCGAGGCGCAACGCCAACCCAAGAAGGGCAAGCGATACGACGGCCATGACGGCCGTCGCTGCGCCGGTCGCCATCGAGGGACGCACTTGCCGCCAGCCGCCGAGTAGGGCCGTTAGACGATCCCGCACTGGGGCACTCATCTCGGTGCCTAACCGAGTCCGCCGGCGAGGCGCGAACGATACGCACTGACGCGCAGCCTGAACATCGCGATCGTACCCAGGAAAGGCCCGACGGCCAGAGGGGCAAATGCGTACGACCACCCCCAAGCCGATACCCAGACTGGAACGACGCGAATACTCACGACTGTCAGTAGGAAGCCGAGGCACGTTTGCACAGTGAGCGCCGTGCCGACGTATTCCGGCGGCGCGAGTTCGGTCACACACGCCGAGAACTGTGCGGAATCTGCGACGATGCTCACGCCCCAAATCAGGGTCAATGCGCCGAGTACCATTGGAGAGGCGTCGGCGCGAAACGCGAGGCCGATGCCTAACGCGCAGCACCCGCTGATCATCATAGCCGCCATCGTGACGGTCGTCCGGCCAAACCGGTCGGCGAGTGATCCGGCTGCGACGCAACCGACAGCACCGACCGCAACCGCAAGAAACGCCATCAGGTTCGACACCGCAGCGGGCAGCGCGCGCTGGGACGAAACGGCTACCCAGAAGAGCGCGATCCAACTCCACATCGCGTACAGCTCCCACATGTGGCCAAGGTAGCCGGCAGTCGCCAGCACCACTCCGCGATCGGCGACCACACGTCTCAAACCGGCGAAGCTCACTCGTGCCGATGGCGCCTGGTATGGCCCCTCGCGAACGGAGAACAAAAACAGCGCTGCGGATGCAAACGATGCTGTGGCGGAAATGAGCAGCACTCGTCGCCAGTCTTGATGCGGCGCCAATGCGGTCACCAAGTGAGGCGATGCTGAGCCAATCGTGAGCGCGCCCACCAGCACTCCGATGGCGAGTCCTCGGTTCGAGCGCCACCAACCGGCGACGAGCTTGATGCCCGGCGGGTACACTCCTGCGAGCGCCACGCCCGTGACGGCGCGCAGTGCGATGGCTGCCGTTGCGCCGTGAACGCTTTCCGCGATGAGCGCTGTTGCGATACCGGCGAGGGCGGCGCTCCACCCGGCTAGGCGTTCGGCACGCCAGCGATCACTGAGCATGAACACCGAGCCCACCAACGTTCCACCAACAAATCCGAGTTGCACCGCCATCGTGAACCACGGTCCACTGGCCGAAGGGAGGTGCCATTCGACAATCATCGCCGGCGCCGCCACCGTCGCGCTGAACCAGGGCGACATGCCGAGCACGAGGCATGCGGCGAGAATAGCAAGCTGTGTTCGCGCCCCGGCGGCGTTAGGCCCGCTCACGCTGCGCCCAACATTGCGCGGCCGGCTGCAACGCGGTCCATGGTGACTTCGCGGGCGCGGCCGTCAAACATGACAATCAACCGATCGGCCAGTCCGAGAACCTCGTCCAAGTCACTCGAGTAGACCACGACTGCCGCGCCGCGATCGCGAGCGTTCCTGAGCCGTTCGTGTATGGCCTCCGTGGCCGCGATGTCGAGCCCGCGCGTGCCATTCTCGACTATCACCAATGGGGGACGCGATTCGAGCTCTCGTGCCAACACGAGCTTCTGCTGATTGCCGCCCGACAGTGTTCCGACCGGCGTCTCCGAGGACGGCGCCCGGACATCGTATTCGGTTAGGAGAGCGGCCGCGCGCGTTCTCAAGGTCGCCCAAGGGATACGACCACGTGCATCACCGGCGCCGCAAAGAGCCAGATTCTCCGCGACGTCGAAGTCTAGAACAAGAGCGTCGCGGTGCCGGTCTTCCGGGACGAACCCGACGTCCGCTGGACGCTCGATGCTTCCCGTCCCAGGCGCGAGCCGGCCGGCCATGCAGAGTAGCAGTTCGTGCTGACCGGCGCCGTCGACACCGGCGATTCCCAGGATTTCGCGTGCCCGAACTTCAAGGTTGATGTCTCTCGCGCGCAGGACGCCTCGAGCGTCGCGTACCCCAAGTGCATGCGTCGCCACGACGATGGCGCCTGGCGTGCATCGTTCGTGTCGCGTGTCGACAGGCGGTGCGCCGCCGATCATTGCCTCGGCGAGGAGGTTCGAGTCCGTCGCGGGCACCGGTTGCGCGAGCACCGTCCGACCGTGGCGAAGGACCGTGACGTCGTTCGCGACCGCAAGCGCCTCGGGAAGCTTGTGCGTGATGAGTATCGCGGTTCCACCAGAGGCGGCGAACCGCCTGAGCAACCCGAGAAGATCGTCGGCTTCCCGAGGTGCGAGGACGGCGGTGGGCTCGTCGAGTATCAACGTCGTCGCACCGCGTGCGAGCGCCTTGACGATCTCGAGTCGTTGTTGCGCCCCAACGGAGAGATCGCCGGCTCTCGCATCCGGATCGAGCTCGAACCCCACAAGCTCGCACACCTCGCGTACGCGGGCGCGCACGTGCGCTGCCCGATACACCCCGTGTCCGCCAAGCGCGACGTTCTCGACGACGGTCAAGGCTGGAACGGAACTGAAGTGCTGGTGAACCATGCCGATGCCTAACGCAATTGCGGCGGCCGGCGTCGGGATCGTGACTGCGCGCCCGCGGACGCGAATCATACCGGCATCCGGACGGACAAGGCCGAAGGCCACGCGCATGAGCGTGGTCTTGCCGGCGCCGTTCTCCCCGAGGACCGCGTGGACGGTGCCGTTACGCACTGACAGCGACGCCCCATCGAGCGCGCGAACAGAGCCGAAATGGCGCGAGATGTTCTCGAGGGCAAGCGATTCCGGCGGCGCGGTCACAGCCCCGTGGGAGCGTGCAAGAACGTCCACGGGATCTCGAACGTCGAGCTCACGTGTTCGGCGAGCGCTCGGACGCCGAATGTCTCGGTGGCGTAGTGGCCGGCATAGATGATCGTGATGCCCAACTCTTCGGCATCGATCGCCGTCCAGTGCGGACCTTCTCCGACAATTAGGGTGTCCACCCGGCGTGCGGCGGCTTCTTTGATCGTGTCGCGCGAGGCGCCAGCTCCCGTGCACACCGCCCATCGTGTGGTGATACGCCCGGGCTCGCACGTCGTGTGTCGGACCATGCCTCCATAGCGTAGGGCGATGCTCGCCGCACGCGCGATGATGTCTGCCGTCGGCGTGTCTGATTCGCCGCCTACCCCGATATCCACCGTTTGATGCCGGGCGAAACCGAACGCCGGCGTTAGGCCGAGCTCTTTGGCCAGGAGGACGTTGTTCCCGAAAGTGGGATGGGCGTCGAGCGGTAAGTGCGCCGAGTAAAGTGCCAGCCGGCCCACAACCAATGATTGCACGCGCCGCAACGCGGGCCCGCGCAGCGGTTCGAGTCCGCTCCAGAAAAGTCCGTGGTGAACCAGCAGGAGGTTGGCGCCCGCGGTGACTGCGTCGCGGATCGTACGTTCGCGTGCGTCGACTGCGGCGGCGATACGCACAATGTCAACGGCGGACTCAACCTGCAGACCATTGAGCGCACTCGGATAGTCGGGGATCTCCGCGACGCGCAGCAGATCGTCCAAATACTGCGCTATCTCCGAGAGTGCGGGCATCGTGTCAGTGCGTGCGGGTCGAGTCGACGAACTCGATGCGCGGCGGATGGATCCGGCCGCTCACGATCGCCTGTTGCGTGGTGTCGAGCGTAGCGCGGAGTGACGGCGTGATCAGCGAATCGAGCGCCGTATTGATTACGAGTTTGGTCACGTCGGAGCGTGTTCCCAAGTACAAAATACCGGGCTTGAACGTTCGCGCTTTGACTTCGCGCGCCACCGTTAGGAATGCGTGCGGCAGGTCGATCACTACACTTGCGATCACGACGCTCGGGGCGACGCCGCTCTGATCGGAATTGGCACCAAACACGTATACATGGCTGGATTCTTTGGCGGCTTGAAAAATACCGAGTCCCGCAGCATCCGCATTCTGAAAGATGAAGTCAGCACCACGTTGGATTTGCGCTAACGCCTGTTCCTTGCCGGCGCTCGCGTCATCCCAGTTGCCGATGTAGGACGTCAGGACAGTAACGCGCGGATCCACAGCGTGCACGCCCGCCGTGAAGGCGAGAAAACTGCTCTTCACGGGCGGTAGGTCGGTCCCGCCGATCACGCCCACGACGCGCGAGTGCGATAGCGTACCCGCTATGACGCCCGCGAGGTAAGAGGGTTCCTCGAACCCAAAAATCATCGGCGCCACATTCGGTCCGGCGCGGTTCCCCGAAGTCGTGATGTACACGGTGTTCGGAAACTCGGGTCCGACACGAGACGCCGCGTCCTGAAACTCGAATCCGTGCCCGAAAACGAGGTTGTACCCCTGGGCGCCGTAGGCGCGAAAATTCTCCTCGAAGTCGGCCGGCGACTTCACCTGAATGTGACTGACGTGCGCGTCGAGGCTGTCGCGGATGCGTAAAAGACCCTGGTATGCACCTGCGTTCCATGCGTGGTCTGAAATCGGTCCGGGCGTAAGAAGGGCGACCTTGAACGTGCTCGAGTCAGCACCTTTCCCTGATGCCGTGCCGGCTCCGCAGGCGGTGAGTGCACAAATGTGGAAGACTGTGGAGAACATGCGCACGCGTCTGTGTACAGGTGGCATAAGACCCTGAAGTGCATTGCGTTGTGGGCGTGTAAAAAATGAAGAAGGCGACAACCCGATGTGGGTTGTCGCCTTCAAAGTAGTGATATTGGCCTGGCGAGCAGTAGATCCTAGCGTCCGAATGCTAACGACGGAGCTTCGGCCTCATCGGGCTCAACGTGCTCTTTAGCGTCCGTAATGCGGACGGTGCCGTTGATCCGGCCTCCCTCGACTACGGCAATCGCCCGAGTGTTGATGTCTCCAATAATGACAGACGTGCTTTGGACCTCGAGTCGTTCGCTGGCATTGATCGTTCCCTCGACCTTGCCACCGACTACGGCTTCGCGAGTCGCGATGTCGCCGCGCACCTCGCCTTGACGGCCGATGAGCACCTGACGTCCAGCGTGGATGGAGCCTTCGACGCGGCCTTCGACGCGAATGACTCCTTCGGTCTCTATGTCGCCGTCGATACTCGTGCCCGCGGCGATAATGGACAGCGAAGAGCTCCCGCCGAGTGTGGGGCCGCGCGTCTCATCAGGTGCGCGCGCGTCCTTATTGAAGATCGCCATTCGATGGTCCCTGTTTCATGAGCGACATGGGATCGACGCTCGTGCCGTTGTGGTGCACTTCGAAATGAAGGTGCGCGGGAACAGAACTGGATTGACTGCCTAACGCGCCGATCACGGCGCCGGCGGCGACGCGACTATTCTGCGTCACGCGGACATCGTGGACATCGCCGTACGTGGTCTGATACCCGTCGGCGTGGGCAATGCGCACTGTAGCGCTGCCCGACGAGTCGACACTGACCTCGACGACCGAACCTGCACCGGAGGCACGAACGAGTGTTCCGGCGGGCGCTTCGATATCCAGTCCGTGCGTCGACGAGGTGGTGTCATCGCGGGCGACGATGGTGCCGGCGACGGCAAGCGGCCATTGACTGGGGAGCGAGGTGCTGCTCGTGTCGCCGGCCGCCGCAGTCGCAGCGCGGGTTGCGACACTCTCGCCGCCTTGCGGCGTCGATGCGCCGAGCATGTGTTGTACCTGCTGAAACCGGCTCTCGAGCGCGGTGAGCGCGGCCTGCAGTGTGTCGAGGCGAATGACGTCGTGTTGGAGGGCTTGCACGCGACGCGTGAGACCCGGAACGCGAGCGGCCTGAGTTGCGAGAAAAAACCAGCTGAGAATGACGACCGCGAGGGTTGTGCCCGCGGCGTAGGCGCCCCGCCGGAGCAGGCGGACCTGGCGCTGCGTTAGGATGATCGTGCGATTCGCGAGCCCGCTCTCTCGCTGCACCTGAATGATCATCGATCCGGCGTGCGGCGTGTAGATGTTGCCGTACCCGCGGTCAGACATTGTTGAGCTGGGCTCTTTCGTCACATCGCGTCTCGGCTGCTACCCAGTATGAGATCGAGCAATCGATCAAGATCGTCGGCGGAATAAAAGACGATCTCGATTGCGCCGCGTCCCGAATCGCGCTGTGAGATGGTCACATCGGTCTGGAGACGGCGGCGAAGCTCATCGTTCGCACGACGGAAGGCAGGCGGAGCTTCTGGCTTACTCGCGCCGCTGCGCGCGCGAGGCCGAGGCCGAGTAGGTTGGCCGCCGCGCGCACGCTGCTCGACATCGCGAACCGTGAGCCCGTTGGCGACGATCTCGTTGGCGAGCGCTTTGACCTGTCGTTCGTCGGTTACCGCCAGAAGCGCCCGGGCATGTCCTAGGGTGATGTGGCCTTCTTGAAGGATCCGGCGAACGGATTCCGGTAAAGCCAATAACCGCAAGATATTAGCAATAGTTGTCCTATCCTTTCCGACCACGTCGGCGACTTGCTGTTGCGTTAATGTAAAGTCACTGATAAGACGCTGATAGCCTAAAGCCTCCTCGATCGGATTCAGGTTCGCGCGCTGGAGATTCTCCACTAACGCCAGTGTCAATAGCATCCGGTCGTCGATTTCCTTCACCACGGCCGGGATATCATCCCAACCGATCTTCGCCGCCGCGCGTAGTCTGCGCTCACCAGCAACCAGGTCGTACCCGTCGCCCGATTGCCTCGGGCGGACGACAATCGGCTGCAGTAATCCGTTCGCCCGAAGGCTGGCCTCCAGCTCAGCGAGCTCGCCAGGCTTGAACTCTGTCCGCGGCTGATAGGGGTTCGGATGTATCTGCGATACCGCAATCCGTTGGAGCGATTGTCGACTAGCAGACTCGGCATTTGCTCCAGGGCGAGATGCCAGGAGCGCCTCGAGTCCGCGTCCCAGACGGCGCGGTTTTTCAGTGGACATACTGAGGCCTTGGTGGGATTGCCCGCGGACCGCTCATTTGCAACCTCGACAGATTCTCTCGACGCGTCAGTCAGCCCACAAATATCAGTCGAGCTTCACTCCGGCTGTTCTTGCTGCGTTACCGGCTGAGGCTGAGCAAGAAGCGTCGCCGACGTGAAGTCGCCGCTGCGTCGGTATCGTTCGAGGAGCTCCCGTGCTACGCTGACGTACGCCTGCGCACCAGCGGATGCGACGTCATATAGGATAATTGGCTTGCCAAAGCTGGGTGCCTCGGCGAGCCGCACGTTTCGAGGGATCACGGCGTCGAAAACCTTCGGGCCAAAATACTCTCGCGCATCCGTTGCCACTTGCCGCGACAGGTTCAACCTCGCGTCGTACATCGTGAGCAAGACCCCGTCGATCGCTAAGTCAGCATTCAGTCCGCGCTGAATCATATGCACCGTATTCAGCAGCTGCGACAGCCCCTCGAGCGCGTAGTACTCGCATTGGACGGGAATGAGGATGGCGTCAGCGGCCGCCAGCATATTAACCGTGAGGACGCCAAGCGACGGCGGACAGTCGATCAGGATGAAATCATAGCGAGAGCGAATCGGCGCGATTGCGTCTCGCATTGCAAGCTCGCGACGCGCGTGATCCACAAGTTCGACCTCAGCACCAGCCAGGTCCGGTGTGGCTGGAGCGACATCAAGGTGCGCGAACTGGATTGATCTGAGAATAACTTCGGAAAGGGAGCACTCACCGATCAGCGCGTTGTACACCGTGCGCTGCACTCGCTCGCCATCTAGCCCGACACCGCTTGTCGCATTCCCTTGCGGATCGCCATCAACCAAAAGCGTCCGTTGCTCGGCCACAGCTAAGCTTGCGGCGAGATTCACGGCTGTGGTCGTCTTCCCCACGCCACCCTTCTGATTCGCTATCGCGATGACCCTAGCCACCAGTCGCTTCCGTCCATCTAAGGGTCTAAGACAGCCTGTCGCGAGCCGCCAATATAATCAGTCGCCGCCGTTCGGTAGACCATCCTTCGTGTTTCATGTGAAACACAAATCAGTCGCGGAGGGGCGTTTCACGTGAAACATTGGCTAGGTTTCTCACCAGCTTTACGCGTCAATATGGCGCCATCTAAGCGCCACTTTAGTATCAATCATCCGCTATTCCCGAATGAACTGCCAACTTGCCACTACGTCCGCAGAAACAGTTTGTGTGCCGGGGTTTATTGGAGTGGACGCAGCCTGGAGGGACATGCGAGCGGCGAAGGGTTGAACGGGGCCGGTTCCGGTTTGCGAGGTGACGTCGATTATGTCGCCCAACCGGCCACCGGCCCCTTTCGCCATCGCTTCGGCATCGCCACGGGCGCGCTGGACTGCCGCCATAAGCGCCGATCGGCGCGCTTCGTCTTCGTCGGACGAGAAGAAGGACAGCGAATTGATCGCGTTCGCGCCCTTGCCGAGTGCCGCGTCGATGAGTGGGCCGACTTGATCAAGCCGCTGTACGTCGATGCGCACGGTGTTGGTCACGGTGTAGCCAACGATACGCGGTATCTCATCGGGCTTGTCCGTGGGCACGCGTTGCTCCGGATAGACACTGAAGTCAACCGTCGATATCTGCGCGTCGGAGACGCCTAACGCTTTGATGCCGGCGACGACTGCGCGCTGCTTGCGCGCATTTTCCGCGCTCGCCTGCGCCGCCGTAGCGCCCTTCGTTTCGACCCCGATGGACAGTGTGGCGCGATCCGGCGTAACGCGGGCTTCACCGTGTCCGCTCGCGGTGATCGTCGGATTGGATGCGTGGGCGTTGGATGCGGTTCTCTCGTCCTGTTGGGCATGCAACTGGCAGGCGATGACAAGACACACGACGAACGCGACGACTCTCATCTTATACCTCCGGTGATGAGTTCGGTGGCCTGGCAAGAATCCGGCGGTTAAGTAGCAATTCGCCAATAAATGCGGGCGATGCCCGCAATCACCTGTCGGTGAGAATCGCCGGTGCCGAGTCTTCGTCGGGGCTCGAGACTGTGGCCTGCGACGGCGGGCGCCTCGTCACCTCGAGCACCAGGTTTTGCAAGTCACTCGGACTGATGCCAGGTATTCGCGCCGCCTGAGCCAGCGTCAGAGGACGTATCGCGCTCAATTTTTGACGCGCCTCGAACGACAGTGACTGCATCTCGGCGTACGCGACGCCGATGCCTAACGGAAAACCACCCATGCGCTGCATACGGGCGACCTGGATGCGCTCCCGCTCGAAATACCCCGCATACTTGAGCTCCAGTTCGGCCGAGCCGACGGCCTCCGGCGACAGCGCGCCGCGGACACGCGTCGACCGTAGTAGCGCGTCGAGGGAGACACCATGACGCTTGGCCAGCTCCGCTACGCGGATGGCCTGTACGAGCGGTGCGCTGCCGGCGGCGACGAGCAGTGCCTCGACGTCCTCGGGCTCGGCGCTCGTTTCCCGCGCCAGGCGAAGCGCCTCGTCCTCCTCGGCGAGCCGGCGTTCGACCGTGGCGATCTCGTGCTCGGACAGCATGCCGAGTGAGATGGCGCGCTGCGACAGGCGACGCACGGCATTGTCCTGTCTCACCGTTAGGCGGAACTCCGAGCGGGAAGTAAAGAGTCGATACGGCTCATCAACGCCGCGCGTCACGAGGTCATCGATGAGGACGCCAATGTAGGACGTCTCTCGGCCGAGCAGGAACGGGCCGCTGCCCCGAGCCGCGAGCGCCGCGTTGATGCCGGCGACGATGCCCTGGGCGGCGGCCTCCTCGTATCCAGTGGTGCCGTTGATCTGTCCCGCGAGATACACACCAGGCAACGCCTTTAGTTGCAACGCGGCATCGAGTTGAACGGGCGGATAGTAGTCGTATTCAATGGCGTACCCTGCGCGCGTCATTCGCGCATGCTCCAATCCCGGCACGGCCTGCAAGAACTGCAGCTGCACATCGGCTGGGAGCGACGTCGAGAGTCCGTTGACGTACAGCTCCGACGTGTCATGACCTTCCGGCTCGAGAAAAACTTGGTGGCGCTCGACGTCCGGAAACTTCACGATCTTGTCTTCGACGCTGGGGCAGTATCGTGGGCCGCGCGATGCGATTGCACCGCCATACATCGCCGAGCGGTTGATGTTGTCACTAATGATTTGCTTCACTTCGGCGCCGGCATGCGTAATCCAACACGGCAATTGGTCTGGATGCCTTGTCGCGGATCCCCGGCGACGCGGCGCGCTCCAGAAATGTGACCATGAAAAGTCGAACGCTTCGACCTCGCTGTCCTGGCGTTGCAGGCGAGACAGGTCGACTGAGCGACCGTCGACACGCGGCGGAGTGCCGGTCTTGAACCGCGCGACTTCGAGGCCGAGGTCCTCGAGCTGCTGGGCGAGATGAATTGCCGGCGCGTCGCCGGCGCGTCCGCCCGCTAGCTTGGTCTCGGTCCCAATGTGGATGCGGCCGCGCAAGAAGGTGCCGGCGGTGATGACCACGGCGCGCGCACTGAAGCGGCGTCCCTCGAGCGTCTCGACTCCTAACGCACGGCGTGCTTCCGTGTCGATGAGCAGTCGCGCAACGGTGCCTTGGATCGTGTGGAGGGTGGGGTGCTCTTCCAGGAGCGTCCGCACGGCTCGGCGATACAGGCCGCGATCGCACTGGGCGCGGGGCGCCCATACGGCAGGGCCCTTGCTCCTGTTGAGCATACGAAACTGGAGCATGGCGAGATCGGTGGCGCGGGCCATAATGCCGCCCAGCGCGTCTACCTCGCGAGCGACCGTGCCCTTGGCAATTCCACCAATTGCGGGATTGCAAGACATCTGGCCGATCGTCTCGAGGGCCGCCGTGATGAGTCCAACCTTGGCGCCGAGTCGCGCCGCCGCGACGGCCGCCTCGGTTCCTGCATGGCCGGCACCGACGACAATGACGTCGAGATCCAACTCCGCCCCGGCCACCGAGGACGATCCGCTGTGCGTTGATTGCGCGGTCATGTCGGAAAGCTAATCGCGTTGTGCGGCCATGTACCCGGCGCAGGTGGACACGCAAGGCGACCGTCGGCAGACTTGCTTTATGCCGATCTTACTATCTATCGATGCTCCTACGATGCTCATTCGCCGGGCATCGTTTGAGCGTGCGGGCTTGGTGCGCAATGCGATTGACGAACGTTTTGCACTCACACCGGACGAGTTTCGCGTTGAAGGCGACATCGTCGCGATCGGGCCCCTCCGCGCGGACGACGCCATCGTATCGCTATCCGAGTACTTGGAATCGCTCGGTCTGGTTTACTTCGATGACTTCGCGGAGATGAGCGGCAACTGGCCGGCGTGGTTGGGTATGTGGGCCAGCGGACGCCCGACGTCGGCCCGTTAGGCGTCAGGTCTTGACGTCATGGCGGGGTTGCGCGTGCGTGTCCGGCTGCGGTGAGAGCGCTCCTTTCCGGAGAAAGCCTTCCCAATTGCAGGCATAGCACCAGCTCGTGCGGAACCACGGCACGAGCAGGTTCCATCCGCGCGATTGCACCCGAAGGGTGGGCGTGTCGCAGTTCGGACAGCGATCGCCGTCGGGAAGCAGGCAGAGGAAGAATATCGTCGCCGCGACGATACGCAGGACGACGAACGCGACGAAAACGATCCCGAAGAGCAACGCATCCGACATGGGCGCACCTCGAATTTGCACCATATACGGAGTGTCGATTGCGCGCGCAAGCGAGACAACCGCGAACGCACGCAAGCCTAGCTATGATGGCAGCTCGAGTTGTTTAGCGATGGTGGTCCAGCGCTCCACATAGGCGACGCCGTTTTCGAGCCGCTCGATGACGACTTCAGCGTCCACGGCAATGGCCGTTCCGTCGAGGCTGGCGGCGGTTGCCATCCGACGGCGGCCTTCGACCTCGAACGCGATCTCACCATTGACTGCGCCATCGATCGGTCTCGTGACTCGGGCGAGGTGTCCTTGGAGGATATAGCGCTCGTCAGGAACATCGCGTGCGGCGCTCGGCACTGCCCAGCCTGCGATGACGCCGACCATCCCCGCACCTCCAGCTACCGCAGCCGCCGTGGCGATCGCGACGACGGCCCCCGGATGCATCGCCGTATACTTGGCGAGAGGGTAACCGACGATGCCGAACAGAACAGCAGCAGTACCGACGGTGGGGAGATTGAAATATCTCACCCACCGACCGCGGCGCTGCTCACGGTCGATGCCGGCGATCATGCTCACAACGCCAAGCACTAGGCCGAGTATGAAGACGGAGAGGAATAGTACGCGCATGACGTGAGTCGAAGTTCAGGAATCTTAGCAGGGCGATCCGGTGTGCGCGATGCTAGGGCGCTGAACTTGAACCCAAGCCGACGATGTCGAGAAGTGCGAGCGCGTTCGTGGACGCGGCGAGTCCCTGGCGCAATCGATAGTCGAAATGCAAAACGGGTGTGCCGCTGTTGCGGTCAATGGAATCGGCAAACGAAACACAGCGCGCAGCTTTTTCGATTTGTCCGTCAGCGGCCAGAGACAGGTCGTGCGACGTCACGGCGCCAATGGCGCCAGCAACGAGAAGGTGGCCAAGGACGCTTCGGGCAGCGACGCGGCGTTCGGACGAGTTGGTGCCGTGAAGTACCTCATCGAATAGGTAGAGCACAGGCGGCTTTCCAGGCTCGTGGGTTCGAGCTGCATCGACGACGCGCTTTAGCCGACGCAGCTCGGCCATGAAGAGCGACACGCCGTCTGCGAGCGAGTCTTCGATCCGCATGCTGGTTTGGATGCGCACCGTGTGTGCCCGGTAGCGCGTGGCGCAAACTGGGCCGCCAGCCTGAGCGCGGATGCAGTTGTCGCCGATGGCACGAAGCAGCGTGCTCTTGCCCGACATGTTCGATCCGGTAATGAGGAGGAAGGTGTTGGGCGGACCGACCGTGACATCATTGGCGACGCGTTGGGTGTCGGCGATCAGCGGGTGAGCGAGGCCTTCGGCCTCGAGCGTCACGGGATCATCCTCGTGAATCTCGGGGAACGTCCACATCGGTTGGTCGTGAGCAAGAGTCGAGAGCGCAGTGAGCGCCTCGAATTCGCCGAGTGTGCCGAGCCAGGTTCTGACATGCCGGCCGGCGGAGCGCTTCCACGCGTCGAAGGCAACACCGACGTGGAAATCCCAGAGCAGAAGCCAGTCGAGTACGAAGTGCAACATTGGCGAGTAGCGGACCTCCGCCCACGCCGCGATGCGCTCGACGCGGCCGAGGGCAGTGGCAGCGCCCGAATCGTCTCGGAGCCGGGCTGCCAGAGACACGAGCAACGGTGCCTCGAACGTGCCATTCTCCGCGAGAGTCAACATGGCACGATGCGCGCCTAACGCAGCGAAGGCGATGCCCGGGGCGTTTCCGCTATCGCGCGCTTGCCGGCGCACGAGCGAGCGGAATCCGCGCGCCAGGACGACAATGCCTAACCAATACGGATGGGCCAGAAACCCGGCGGCCTGCACCAGACAGGCGGCCGCGATCATGGCAGTGAGCATGCGCGCGGACCAAACGAGCCCGCCGTGGTCGGCCAGCGTGCCTTCGGCCTCGCACCACTCAAAAAACTTCTCGAGTGTCTGAGGGCTCAACTCGCCGACTCCAATCGCGAGGACACCGAGCTCCACGCGAAGATCGTCGCGTGCCACAAGCTCCTGGACTGCGCGTTGCCGCGCAGCGATCACCGGGGCCGGTGGCGGTGACCGGAGAAGCCAGTCGAGCAGCGTCGGTCGACCAGGAGCGGAGGACGCGACGTCGAGAAGCTGTAGGACGCTCATGCTTCCGGTGATCGAGAGATCGGAAGCGTACGGATGTTCGGTGAGGTCGACGGACACACGGGGCACCGGTATCGATGTCCAGTCGCGAGCGATCCGCCGTACCGCGCGCTCGTGATAGACGCGCCGGTGGTCGAGCGCTGAAAGCTGAGCGCGGTTGCGGCGATGCACGCCGACCAGCGCGACAAAAGCGCCGAAGGTGGCGACGAGTGCGAGACACCATAGCCAGATCGCCGGCGGCGTTGTTGCGAAGCGCCACACGACGGCGGTTGCGAAGAGGCCGAACGCGATCAAGCGATAGCGTCCGATGCGTCGGCCGGCGGCGGATAGCAGTGCGGCGCCTCGCCCGCTGTCCTCCGCGCGCTCGCGGTGCCAATCGATCGGCACCTTCGGGGGCGTGACGTTAGGCGAGGCGGTCATGGCGGCGCGGTGCCACCGCCCAACGCGGCGTCGAGAAATTCTATCGCGCGCGCTTCCGCGTAGTAGGATGTGCGCCAGGGTGCCACACCGGAAATGAATCCGACGTGACCGCCCTTGGCTACGAACTCGACGTGCAGCGCAGAGTTCGACTGTGCGATGGTTCGCACTTCATCCAGCACGCACGACGGTAGGAACGGATCGTCCCTCGCGTTGAGGAGGAGCGTCGGTACCCGGATTCTCGCCAGCCAATGAATCGAGCTGGACTTGTCGTAGTAGTCCTTGGCGTCGCGAAAGCCGTTTATGGGTGCGGTCACGACATCGTCGAAGTCCCACAATGTCGCAGCGCGCGAAATCGCCGCGGGGTCGAGCGAACCCGGGAACCGGGCCGCCTTGCCGATTGCCTTCTTTTTTAGGCTTCGGAGAAAGTACGCTTCGTAGAGGCGTGAGAATCCACGTTGCAGGTATCGTGAGCCAAGTGCCAGGTCGAATGGAACTGAGATCGCTGCGGCACCGAGGATCTGCGGTGGCATGCGGTCGGCCGATTCCCCAAGCCACTTGAGTAGCACGTTGCCACCAAGCGATATGCCCGTTAGGACCAGCGGTTGCCTCGGGTTGGCTTCGATCAACCTTCGCACGACGAAATCGAGGTCGCCAGTTTCGCCCGAGTGATAGGAACGCAACAAACGGTTTGGCTCGTCGCCGCATGATCGGAAGATCAGAAGGTCAGCCGCCCACTGTCGGCGTCTCCCGGCCGCGAGAAGACCGCGCGCATAGTGTGAGCGTGCTGATCCTTCCAATCCATGAAGGATCACAAGGCGAGGCTGTCCGTCGCGAGGGCCGAGGCGATCGAGTTCAACGAAGTCACCGTCGGGTGTGTCCCATCGCTCGCGTCTCGTCGGCACACGCTCGCGCGTTCGCATCATCCTCGACCAGAGCGTTCGAAGGTGGCGACCTGGTACCCACCATGCCGCGCGGTAGCGAAGCGGCGTGCTCACGCGTCTGGGCGCGAGATGTCGATCGTGTAGATTCCGGTCACGCACATATTCTCGCTCCCGGGTAGGCGGACATGGAAGTGCAAATCTTCGGAACGCGAAAATGCGCGGATACGCGAAAGGCGCAGCGTTTCTTTTCGGAGCGCCGTGTGCGGGTGCACTTCGTCGATCTCGCCGAGCGCGCTGCATCGCGTGGAGAAATCACGCGATTCGTACAGCGATTCGGAGTCCTTGCGTTGGTCGATGAGGAATCACGCCGTTACGCCGACCTGGGACTGCGCACGGCCCGCTTGCCGGACGAGCGATGGCTCACGGTGCTGACCGAAGAGCCGATGCTGCTCCGCACTCCGCTGGTGCGCTGTCAGCACCGACTGACAGTGGGAATCGCCGAGTCGGAGTGGGCGTCATGGATCGTCAGCCCGTGATCGATAGGGAGTCAGGGCACCGATGACGCAGATCTCGATGGCGTCGGTGGGGATCACATTCGGAGCGGACACGCTGCTCACGGATGTGACGTTCACAGTGAGCGCCGGCGAGCGCTGGGGAATCATCGGTCGCAATGGAACGGGGAAGACGAGTCTATTCCGGCTCGTCATGGGCACGATGCAACCGTCGAACGGTGTCGTGAGCCGATCAAGCGGGCTTCGACTCGCGCTCCTCGAGCAGCTCCGCGACTTTGGCGTGGCGCGCACGGTTTGGGACGCGGCCTCCGCGCCGTTCGCATCGCTGATCGCGCTCGAGCGCTCGTTAGGCCAACAGGCGGAGCGGATCGGCGACCTGGGAGATCGGGTGACGGATGACGTCCTCGATGCCTACGCCAGAGACCTCGAGCGTTTCGAGCACGAAGGCGGGTACACCTACACGTCGCGTGTGGACGCAGTGCTCCACGGTCTTGGCTTCGATCCGGAGCGTGCACGCGCTCAGGCGGTGGAGACGCTGAGCGGCGGCGAGCGCGGACGCGTCGCTCTGGTACGACAGCTGGTGACGCCGGCCGACGTGCTGCTACTCGACGAGCCGACGAATCACCTCGACCTCGAGACGTCGTCCTGGCTCGAGTCGTACCTGCGCGATGCGGGCGAAACCGTCCTTCTCATCAGCCACGATCGTGCCTTCTTGGACGGTGTCGTCGATCACGTGCTGCACATGGAGGACGGGCGCGCGTTCTCCTACACAGGGAGCTACCGCGCCTTTGTGCGCCAACGCGAAGAGCGGCGACTCACGCAGCAGCGGGCCTTCGCGCAGCAACAGCGAATAATTGCTAACGAAGAGGATTACATCCGGCGCAACATCGCGGGACAAAATAGCCGACAAGCAAAGGGGCGGCGCACGCGGCTGGAGCGAATGCCGCGGCTGAGTTCACCGCCGTCAGAAGAGGACGTGATGGCGTTCCGTCTGACGGCTGGCGAGCGAGGCGGCGACCAAGTGATCGTGTCCGAGCGGGCGCGACTGGCGCAAGGCGGTCGGACGCTCATCGAGGACTTCACGGCGTCGGTGCGTCGCGGCGATGTCGTCGGCCTGGTGGGCGCAAATGGCGCGGGCAAGTCGTCGCTGTTGCGCGCGATGATGGGAGAAACGGCGCTCGAAGGCGGGAGCGTCCGGTTAGGCGGGTCGATTTCGCCAGCGTACTATCGACAAGAGCTCACGCAAGTTCCGACAGGGCGCGCTCTGATGGAGGTAATCGAGAACCTGCGCCCACACTGGGGTCGCGGCGCCATCCTCAGTCATCTCGCGCGATTCGGCTTTACCGGCGACGCGGTCCAACGGAGCACGGAGACGTTGTCGGGTGGCGAGCGCGCGCGCCTGGCTCTCGCCATGCTGATGCTCGCACACGCCAACCTGCTACTGCTCGATGAGCCGACGAATCATCTGGACGTGGAGTCGATCGAAGCGTTGGAGGATGCGCTGTCAGCATACGACGGGACGATCGTATTGGTGAGTCACGATCGCGCGCTGCTGCGCAGTCTCGCGACGCGCGTGTGGTCGCTGCAAGATCTACACATCACAGACTACGATGGCGGCTTTGCCGACTGGGAGCAGTGGACGGCCGAGCGGGACCGCGCGGCCATGTCATCGAGGAGCGAATCGAAGCGACCGACGCGAGAAGAGCGTCGGGAAGCGGCGTCACGAGAGCTACGTCGCGCCGATGAGCGGGCAAACCGGTCCGCCCGCCGGGCTCTGGATGCGGCGGAGGCTGAGGTCATGCGCATCGATGCACGAGTTGCCGAGCTCACCGCGCTGCTGGAGGATCCGTCGTTGTACGGGTCGACGTTTGGTGTCGAGCGGGCGCGCGAATTGAGCAGCGAGCTCGATGTCGCCAAGCGGGAACTCGATGCCGCGGTCGGCCGATGGGAAGAAATGGCCAACGACCGTTAGTCCGGCCGGGTCAGAATTCGCCGATGAATCCGATTTCGGGTTCGAGGCGATATCCGAACTTCTCGTGCACGCGCTCTTGCACCGTGGCGATTACCGCCCGCACGTCAGCGGCGGTCGCGCGGCCGAGATTCACGATGATGTTGGCGTGCATGGTGGAAATCTGCGCGTCGCCGTGACGGTAGCCCTTGAGACCGCACTGGTCGATCAAACGGCCGGCGCCTACGCCTTCCAGTTTCTTGAATATCGACCCAGCGCTCGGAAACCAGTCGAGCCAGGGATGCCGTGCGCCGCGCCAGCTCAAATTCTCTTCCATGACACGACGCATCGTGGCCGGATCACCAGGCGCGAGATGCAGCGTGGCTGCGAGTACGACGTCACGACGATGGTGAAACACGGTGTCGTCGTAGCCGAATTGAACGTACGCCGCGTCGACTGTTCGGCGCGCACCGTCTTCGGCGAGAATCTGGCACGATTCGAACACTTCGGCGAGGAACATGGTGCGGGCGCGCTCTGGTGCGGGCGACAGGAAGTGCAGATTCTGCCACACGGCGCCGCCTAACGAGCTCGGAATACCGACGTAGTGCTCGAGACCCGACCATCCCCGTCGCACCGAATCGAGAATCAAGTCGCGCATCACCGTTCCGCTTTCGGCGGTGACCTGCCCGTCAGCGGACCAGTGCACGCGCGACGCGGCGTTCCGGACTACGAGGCCTCGAAACCCGCGATCCCCGACGAGGATGTTGGCCCCAAGGCCGAGTACGAACCACGGAATATCCGCCTCGCGCGCCGCGGCAACGATGGCAGCCAATTCGTCGGCGCCTGCGACCTCGACGAAGAGATCCGCCGGACCCCCGATCTTGAACGTCGTGAATGGGGCGAGCACCACGTCGGCGCGGAGACGTTCGGAGCCAAGGCACGTGGCCAGGCGAGTGGCCGCTTCCCGAAGCGGCGTGATGGCGCGGGTCATCGTCGAGTCAAGAAACCCAGGTCGCGGGCGGATCGCCAGTCTCTGCAGATTCGACTCACTCGGCGAGCGTACGCGCGCCGAGTGGACTCGATGCCGGTGCCGCACGTTGGCCGAGCAGTCGCTGAACGTCGGCAAGCGATCCGCCGGCTGCGCAGAGCGCCGTCAGCGCCCGGTACACGAAGTCGGTGACCTCGGACGTTCCAACGGTCACGTCATCGCGTGCGCACACAGCGATGAGCGCCGCGGCTTCCTCGCCTAACTTCTGGAGACGCACGCGCGTCGGCTGCGAGTCGGCCACGGTCGCGGCATCGGCAACCGCTCCACTCGTCAGCGGTGCGCCATCCCCTTCCGGACCGGTGAAGCAGGACGACGCACCGGTGTGACAGGTCGGCCCGGCAGGCACCACGCGAGCCAGCAACGCGTCGCCGTCGCAATCGCACGCCAACGAGACGACACGTTGACGGCTGCTGCCCGACGGGCGTCGTTGCCAGCGTCCATCGGCGCGTGCGTGATACTGCAGTTCTCCCGTAGTGAGCGTTTCAACGATTGCATTGCGATCTGCGCGCGCCACCATCAGCACGAGCCCGGTACCTGCGTCCTGCGCCACCACCGTCACGAACCCGGCGTCCTTGGAAAAATCGAGCTGGGACAGGTCGAACATGATGGCTCCGCGCGCATGGTGCGGTTGGATGTAAGCCTAACGCAAATGTGCGAATAAAGGCGTGCGTTCAATCATTGCGTCGCAAACTCGTCTGACAGCACGCGCGGGTCGAGTCGGCCCGTATAGAGTGCCCAACCCACGATGGCGGCCGAGACGTCTCGCGCATCGAGGTCGCGCAGCTCGGCCATCGTGGTGATGCCGCCGGCAGCGATCACCGGGTGAACCGACTGCTCCGTCAGATCTTCCATGAGAAAAAGGTCGGTGCCTTCGACTCTCCGGTCGCGCTGTGCGACAGTCACGATCACCGCGGCGACGGGTAACTCGTTCAAGTCTTCAACAATGCTCATGATGTCACGAGGCAGCACGCGTCCGCGGTCTCGTGTGACCACGTGACGATCGCGTACGAGTGTGGCGACCGCAACGCGGCCGGGAACTTGGCTGGCGACATCTCCGAGCCATTGGAGGTCCTCGATTGCTCGAGCGCCGACGACGACCAGGTCCGCGCCCGCCTGCAGAAGACGATCGACGTCAGTGGTCGTGCGCACATCGCCGCTCACTTGGATCGCCGCGTCCACACGATGGAGCAGCGTGTCGACGACTGAGGTGTTGGGGCCGCGACCGGCAGCCTCGTCCAGGTCGGTGACGTGTAATCTGCTAAAGCCAAGAGCAGTCCACGACAATGCGACCTCGACTGCGTCAACGCGTTCGAGACGCTCCCCGTGGCGCAGTCCACCGGCAGGGCGGACGCCGGCGCCATCGCGGACATCGATAGCTGGTATGACAAT
Source organism: Gemmatimonadaceae bacterium (assembly GCA_035279625.1). Classification (GTDB taxonomy): domain Bacteria; phylum Gemmatimonadota; class Gemmatimonadetes; order Gemmatimonadales; family Gemmatimonadaceae; genus JADGGM01. The sequence continues at coordinate 28,734 of DATEHK010000065.1, read as the reverse complement.
CACGACAGACTTCCTTTAGATGAAGCGATGTACCGAGATGCCGGCCATCGTTAGTCCGAGGAAACGCCGCCGAACGCGCGACGGCTGTTCAACACATGCATTGTCGCAGAGTCCTCGCGCAAGAAAAAGCGGCCCGTCCACCTTGTGAACGGACCGCGAAGGTCGCGGCGCCGGCGACGGCGCCTAGGCCGCCGACCGCTACTGAGCGGCGACCTCGAAGCAGCATTGCGGGCGCTCTCCGTGCTCGCAGCACTCGCGTACTGGCGCACCTGCTACCTCGCTGAGCAGCCTCTCCACAGAACCGCAAACTTCGGGGTGACCGCGCACAGCCGCGCCAAGAGGGCAACCAAAGCCCCGAATGCGGAAGACACCGTCGTGCTCTTCGACGGCCGTGGCTCCTCCTAATTCTTCGAGTAGCGCGGCCGCCCGATCGACGCGCTCGCGCCGCGTGCCGCTGGTGCGGGCGTTCTCTTCCGCGAGCCTCTTGCCTACGGTTTGCATCAGGGTTTCGAGCTCGGTGTGACTCATCCGCTCGGCGAGAACATCGAGCAAGCGAGCGAACACAACGACGTAGGCTCGAGAGAGCAGCTGATTCGTTTCGTCGGTTACTCGATATGTGTGCGCCGGCTTGCCTACGGATCCGCGTTTGGGCGCGTCCTGCTCGACGAGTCCGTCGCGCTCAAGAGATGCCAGATGCGCGCGCACGGCATTGTCAGTGAGATGCAGAGCCCGGGCGATCTGGTCGACCGTGAGTGCGGCGCGTCTCAGGAGTGCGACGATCCGACCGCGAGTACTGGCGTAAAACTTACGGTTCCAACGTGTTACGCTATTCATATTGGTGGTCCTTGTCGTATCTGACAGGATAACAGAAAACACAACGAAACACAATATCTACACTATTTGGTTGACAAATTGTCATAACGCCGATCATCTTCTCTACACGACAGTCCCGGGGCAAGTGGGCTCGGGACAACAATCCAGCACGAAGAGGAGGATGTCATGCTGAGGATGGTATCCATTGCCGCGGTCGTAGGACTCGCATCCGCGTTTGCGATGCCGGCCACGGATTCGCCGAAGCCACACAAGCCTAATGCAGCGTCAGCGACGAGTCGCCGGGCGCTCGATGATGCGACGATAGTCGCGATCTTCGACGAGGCAAACACGGAGGACATTGAGACGAGCAGCCTGGCCGCGAAGCGTGGCAGCTCGCCGGACGTTCGCGCCCTGGGCAAGCAGTTCGCGCGCGATCACACGGCCGTTCGGCAGCAGGGTCGTGATCTGGCGAAAAAGCTGGGCGTGAAGCCGACCAAGCCGAACCCCGATCCGGGCGCCGCTGCCGCCGCGGCCGCGCTCAAGGATCTGCAGTCCAAGCACGGCGCGGATTTCGACAAGGCGTATCTGGCGCACGAAGTCGCGTTCCACCAGCAGGTCATCGATGCGTTGAACAACACGTTGATTCCCGCCATTCGGAACGCGGAGCTCAAGGCCTTCGTGCAGAAAATCGTGCCGGCTTTCGAGGGGCATCTCGCGGCGGCGAAGAATCTGCAAGCCAAGATCGGACAGTAGGGGTTCCGATGCTTGCTGCTCGGCGACTTGAACTGCCGGCAGTCGGCCCGTAACTCTGCGACCACACGTCACGGAGCCTGCGCGATGAGCAGCGGTGAGCAGCAGAAATTGGATGGGCCGGATCTTACGTTAGGCATCTCCCTCACCGCTCTTGCCGATGGCGTGATGCTACTCGGTCACGCCAACGGCGAAGCGGTGCTGGTGGTGCGTCGCGGCGACGATGTGGTCGCGATCGGCGCGGTGTGTACGCACTACAGCGGACCGCTCGCCGAGGGGTTGTTGGACGGCGATCGCGTACACTGTCCCTGGCACCACGCGTGTTTTAGCGTGCGCACCGGTGAAGCGCTGCATGCGCCGGCGCTGAACCCGGTGGCATGTTGGCGTGTCGAGCTACGCGGCGGGAAGGCATACGTCACGGAGAAGGTCGAGCGCGAGCCGTTGTCCCCGACGCCCAACCCATCGCGACGGAGCACGGCTCGCCCCAAGAGCATAGGCATCATCGGCGGCGGCGCCGCGGGAAACGCGGCAGCCGAGATGCTGCGCCGCGAAGGTTACGACGGGCGCATCACGGTGATCGATGCGGACGTCGACTCGCCGTACGATCGGCCGAATCTTTCGAAAGACTACTTGGCCGGTAACGCTCCTGAAGAATGGATTCCGCTGAGGCCGCCAGGCTTCGACGAATCGCACGGCATCGACGTCGTGCGCGGCACCGTCATGTCGCTCGACGCAAAGGCCAAGCGGATCACGCTCGACGGGGGCGCGCAGCACCAGTTCGATCGAGTATTGCTCGCGACCGGTGCGAGTCCGATCCGGCTCAACGTGCCCGGTGCCGATACGTCACGCTTGCACTATTTGCGTTCTCTGGCCGATAGCCGGCGAATCGTCGCGGCGTCAGCTTCCGCCAAACGCGCGATCGTGATCGGCGCGAGCTTCATCGGCCTCGAGGTGGCGGCGTCGCTCAGGGCGCGTGGTCTCGACGTGCACGTCGTCGCCCCGGAGGCGGTGCCGTTCGAGAAGGTGTTAGGTGCAGAGTTAGGCAAGTTCGTCAAGCGCCTGCACGAGGAACACGGGGTGGTGTTTCATCTTCAGCGCACGGTGGCCTCGTTCAGCGCCGATGGCGTCGTGCTGGACAACGGACAAGCACTCGCCGGCGACCTCGTCGTGGCGGGTATCGGTGTCCGGCCTAACGTCGCCATCGCCGAGGCGGCCGGATTGGCAATGGATCGCGGGGTCACCGTGAATGAACTGCTCGAAACGAGCGCGGCCGACGTGTTTGCCGCGGGTGACATCGCGCGATGGCCGGATGCCTGGAGCGGCGAGCCGATCCGTGTCGAGCACTGGGTGGTTGCGGAGCGGCAGGGTCAGGCGGCTGCGCGCAACTTGCTCGGGGCACGGGAACCTTTTCGTGCGGCTCCGTTTTTCTGGAGCGCTCACTACGACGTGACGATCGCGTACGTTGGTCACGCGTCGAGTTGGGATCGCATCGAATTGCAGGGCTCGATCGACAAGCGCGACTGTGCGCTGGCCTATCAGAGCAAAGGCAAGACGCTGGCGGTAGCGAGCATCTTTCGCGACCCTGTCAGCCTCGCGGCCGAGGTGGCGATGGAGCGCGGAGACGCCAAAGCGCTAGGCGGTCTCTTCGCGAAGTAGTAGCGGCAAAGTCGGGCCAGAAAGCCTCTGGTGCGCCCGTTAGTCCTTGCCGACGTTCGTTCAAGATTGAACCTTAATTGTCCGTTGCATGTTTCTTCACTCTCAGGCTCGGGGGACTTATGCGCGCCTATATGGTCATTATCCTCGCGTCGGTAGCGGTTGTCGGCTGCGGAGGCGGCGGTGGTGGCGGCGTCGGACCCAACCCACCAGTCTTCACCAGCCTTCAAGTGCAACCGGACACTCAAACCATTTTTGGTGCACCCGGCACGACCACGCAGATGTCGGCAACGCCGCTCGATCAGAACGGTCACACCATGAGTGGACTCGGCTCGCCCACGTGGTCGTCGAGTGATGAAGCGACAGCAACGGTGAACGGCACGGGCTTGGTCACGTCCGTCGCGCTCGGCGGGCCGGTCACAATCTCGGCGTCACTCACGTCAGGCGGCGTGACGAAAAACGGGAGCGGCACCGTTACCGTCGCAGCCATTCCGCTGACTGGCTCGGTCACAGCGACCACGGGTCAGCAGTTCGTTCCGCCGGCGGTGACCATCAAGGTAGGCGGCACCGTCACGTGGGTATTCCAGTCTCTCGGCCACACCGTCACGTTCAATACGCCGACGCCGCCTGGAACTCCGGCGAACCTCGGCACCGTGGACGCTCCGTACTCGAATACGTCGATCAGTCGCCAGTTCAACACCGCGGGCACGTTCAATTACCACTGCTCGATTCATCCGGGAATGACCGGTACCGTTACTGTGAAGTAGGGGCTCGGACCTAAGCGCTTTCAGCGGGGGCGTCGCTTGCGCGGCGCTCCCGTTTCGCTTTGACGCCTGTTGGTTGTCTCGCGACGCTTTTGGCGTGCCCAATGCCCCGAACCGCCATGCGGTTTGCCTTTCAGAATCCATGTGAATAAGTTCACAATGCTCGGCGTCAAGGGACGCGGAGCCAATCCCAGCAACTTTGTAACAGCTCGGCACTGGAGGCCTCAAGCAATGCGGTTCATCGGACAGGTGGCGCTGATCGGCGGCGCATTCGTCCTTGGCGCGTGTGGCGGCGGCTCGAAGAACGCGGCATCGACCTCGGACTCAACGGCGGCAAGCGCGCCGGCAGCGAGTGAGAGCGCCGCGGTACCTGCCGCCGCTCCCGCAGCAGGCGGCGCGGCGGCTTCATCGGCGACTGCCGCACCGATCACCGGCAAAACGTGGGATGTGAAGATGGTTGGTGACGATAAGGGCTATCGGTTCGAACCTGCCACGCTCACGATCAAGCAGGGCGATGGCGTCAAGTTCACGATGGTGTCGGGCGGCCCGCACGACGTCGCCTTCGATTCCACGACGATTCCTGCTGGAGCGACAGCGCAGTTGACGGCGAACATGCCCAATCAGATGGCGCCCTTGCAAAGCAACTTCCTCATGAATGCCGGTGATAGCGAAACCATCTCCTTCGCCAAGGTTCCGAAGGGAACGTATCCGATTCATTGCGTCCCCCACCTCGCGCTAGGGATGAAAGGTTCGATTACGGTCCAGTAAGGCACGAAGTAGTTCGCGGCTTCGCCGTGCACGGGGGCGAGGGTGACGTCACCCTCGCCCCCGTGTAGTTTCTTGCGCGTGCTGGCTGGGCCTCGGGCACCGTTCCCTCCCCGTTCTTCTCCTGTGTCTCCTATGGCGCGAACCCTCGTTGCAACCGTTGCGTGGTTGAGCGTGCTGGCGTGTGCAAGTCAACCGTCGCGCATTTCGGCAGAGCCGCTGTCGCGCGTGGCGACTCGCGACACGACTAGAGAAAGCATTGCAGCGAAAACCGCCGGCATGAAGCACTGGGACGGCTTTCTGCCACTCGACGTCGATAGTAGAGCCGGCAGGGTGTTGCTCGAAGTCCCTCACGACTCGACGCGAGCGCTGTTGTTCGTTTCGCTGGCGACGGGTTTGGGCTCCAACCCGATCGGATTGGATCGTGCGGCCGACGTCGGCGCATACGTCGCGCGATTCGATCGCGCTGGGAACAAGGTGCTGTTGGTTCTGGAGAACTGGAACTACCGGAGCTCTTCGCCTAACCAGGACAACGCGCGCAGCGTGAGAGAATCGTTCCCTCCCAGCACGGTCGCGGCGCTGCCGGTCGTCGGTGAGGACGCTGACGGCCGCGTGCTCGTCGACGCGAGCGACATGGTCTTTCGAGACTGGGTGCACGTCGCGGCGACACTGAGCGATACCAAGCAAGGTGCATACGCGCTGGCGCGCGATCGGTCGACCATTTTCGCGCCGTACACGAAAGCGTTTCCAGAAAATACCGAGATCGATGCGTCGCTGACGTTCGCTCTAACGAGCGGCGCACCGGGAGACATCGTGTCCGCGATTCTTCCCGACCCCGAGGCGATCACGCTACGCCAGCATGTGTCCCTGATGCCTTTGCCCGATTCCGGCTATGAGTCGCGGGCGCTCGATCCACGCGTCGGATATTTCACCGTCACGTTCAAGGACTACGGTCAACCGATTCAGGGCTCGCTCGATCAGCGATGGATCGCGCGGCACCGGCTGGAGCGTGTGAATCCTGCCGATCCGAACAGCCAAATCAAGAATCCGATCGTGTACTACGTCGACCGCGGGATCCCTGAGCCGATCCGAACCGCGGTGAAACAAGGCGTGAGCTGGTGGATCAAGGCGTTCGATGACGCAGGGCTCAAAGGCGCGTTTCGCGTCGAGGATTTGCCGGATGGCGTCGATCCTATGGATGCGCGATACAACGTGGTGATGTGGGAGAACCGAAACGAGCGCGGGTGGTCGATTGGCGGATCCCTCGGCGATCCGCGCACGGGTGAAATCATCAAGGGCGTGGCGCGGCTCGACTCGCATCGAGAGCGCACGGACTACAATCTGTACGCGGGGTTGATGGGCGCCGCATCATCGGCCGCGGACACGGCGTTCGTTCTCGCACGCGCACGACAGAAGGCCGCGCACGAGGTGGGTCACACGTTAGGCTTGGCGCACAACTACATCGCATCGACCTACGATCGCGGATCAGTGATGGACTATCCACCTCCGCGCGTCCGACTGGCGTCCGATGGCAGCATCGACATCAGCCAGGCGTACGCGTCGGGGCCGGGCCCATATGATGAGTGGGCGATCCACTGGGGCTACGGGATCTTCCCGCGCGGATCGGAGACTGATTCGCTCCATGCGATCGTCGCCGACGGTCTTCGTAAGGGCTACTTGTTCCTATCCGACGCCGATGCGCGCCCTGACTTCGCGTCGGATCCCCGCACCAATCTCTGGGATGACCAAGCGTCGCCAGGTGCGTTCTTGCGCGACCAGATGGCGGTGCGCCGGGCGGCGATGGCGGCGTTCGGTCTGCGGAACATCCGGCCCGGTGAGCCGGTGGCGTTGTTGCAAGAGCGATTCGTGCCGGTGTACTTCCTTCATCGATTCGCGATCAATTCGTTAGCCAAGGCGATCGGCGGGATGGAGTATGCGAACGCACTGAGTGGCGACGGCCAACAAGAAACGCGTCCATTGCCTGGCGCCGAGCAGCGTTCGGCGCTGCACCAACTGTTAGGCGCGCTCGAGCCGGTACAATTGGCGATTCCCGACACGGTGCTGGCTCTGTTAGGCCCGCGGCCCTATTCGTACGAGTCGTCGGTGGAGTTGTTCGGCAGCCGAACGCAGCCGGCATTCGACGAGCTCGGAGCCGCACGTACGCTTGCACAGATGATCGTTGACGACGTGCTGGAGCCCGAGCGGGCGGCCCGCCTGGTTCGCTTTGCGGCGGATTCGCCCAACGCGCTGTCGCTCGAGGAAACGATCGACTCGCTGGTGGCCGACACATGGAATGCGCGAGCGGCGTCGTCGGCGAAACTGTCGGCGCTGCAGCGCGTGGCTCAGCGAGCCGTGGCGGACAAGTTGTTGGCACTGGCATCCGACCACGACGCTGCCGAGCAAGTGAGGGCGATCGCCGAGCTCGAGATCACGACCTTGCGGGACGTCGCATCGCGCCGCGCACACGCCGCCAGGCCGTTCGTCGAGCGGGCGCATTGGTTCGCCATAGCAAGCGATTTCGGCCGCTGGGTGGATCGTCGCGAGCTACCCGCGCCAACCAAGTCTCTCGTGGCGCCACCGGGTGATCCGTTCGGCGAGCCGTAGAGAAATCGAAGTGCTGACGGCGGACACCGGGTGGGCGTCCATCAAGGGTCGATGGCTGAACGGGGAGCGATGTCCGAGTCGGGAAACGTGATCGACGGGCCGCGGAAGCAGGTGGCCGCGATGCAGAAGGAAGACGCGGACACTGCGGCGCCCGCCGCGTCGTTGGCGATCGCATCGACAGTGCGCGCGCCGACATGGATTCGGCGACGGGCGCGCAACGTGTACCGGCGTCCCCTTCTGGTGAGCGCCATCGGCTTGGGGGTGTTCATCATCGTTCTCGTGGCAGCGGTGGTGGCGCCGTTGCAAGAGCGGCGTGCGGTTCGGGCAACGCTGCCGCCCATGCGGACACGGCCCGATACGATAGCGATTCTGTCCCACATTCGGATGGCCGGGTCCGTGCTTCGCGTGACAGACTCGTCGTTGCTCGCGGGGCGCGAGTCGGCCAGGCGGTCGGTGTCCGACAGTGCGCAGCTGAGTGACAGAGGTCGCGACTCACTGTCCACCGCACTCACCGGCCTAACGGCGCTCATGCGTCGCGCCCACGACGCGCCGTTGGCCGCGTCGTACCGTGCGCTAGGTTCGGCACCCGCGCTCAAGGGGGATCGGCGTGCCGCCGCCCTCCTCGATACGCTCGCGCGCATCGACTCGAGCCGCGCGGCATTCGGCGCGCCGCGCGGGGTCGATCCGATTTTCGTCGCGCTCACGGCACGCCTAACGCAGATCGGGAAGCAAATGGAGCAGGAGGCCGAGGTCGAGCGGTCGGCATTGCAGACGGCGCTGGATCGCATGGGTTCGGGGCCGCCGGCTGCCGTGGCCGATACCGCAGCGCTCGTGAACACGCGCGACTCGGCGGTGGCGGCACTGGGGTCCGCGCGGCGGTGGCTGGTGCAGGCACGGGACGTGGATCGCGACATGGATGCGGCGGATGCGCGCGAGCGGTCGGTGGCCGCGATCGGCGCGTCGGTGCCGGCGATCATCGCCGCGGCGGCAGCGTTAGGCGTGGTCGTCGGCTTTGCCGTGTCGCTTGTATTCGAGGTGCGGGAGCCCAGGGTGTCCGACATCGACGAAGCGGAGTCGATCGCCGGCGCGTCCGTGTTGGCCGCAGTCGGCGCGGCCCCGGCTGCGCCGGTGCGCCGGCGTCGCGCGGACCTGGAGATGCCACCGTTAGTCGAACTCGCGTCGGAGGCGTACCGGCTCCTCTTCGCGCAGGTTGCCGATCGCTCGGACAATCTCCCGCTCTTGTCCATCGTCGGCGAGGATGCGCTCACGACCGCCGTCGTGGCGGCGAATCTCGGTGCGGTTGCGGCCCGTCACGTGCGCACGGTGTTGGTCATCGACACCGACGTCGAGCGACAATCGTTGTCGTCGGTGACGCGCGTGCGCGGCACGCCCGGTCTCGTTGACGTCCTGGCGGGTCGCGTCGAGTGGGCCGCTACGGTGCGCAGCGTGGTAGTCGATCGCGATCGCACGATCGATGTGTTGCCGAGCGGTGCGTTTGGGGCGCACGAGGCACTGGATGCAATGACACCGGATGTGTTGCAGCTGCTCGAGCACGTTAGGCGTCGATACGATTGCGTACTGCTCAGCGCACCGCTGTCGAGCACCGGGGCGATGAGCGCGACGGCAACACTGGCATCACCGGTCATCGTCGTTCGCATCGCGCGCACGCCGATTCGCGCGCTGGAGCGACTAACGGGATTGATTCGGGGTCGAGGCGCCCGACTTCGAGGGATTTTAATGTGGAACCGAGGTGAGCCGATCGCAGTCTCAGCATGAGATAGCCGCTCGCAACTCTTGAAAAATTCGCCGGTTGGACGAATACTTGGGCCGTTACCGGCGGTTGTTTCGCCGGGCGTGACCGCCGCTAAGTTAGACTCGTCTAATGTGACATGCAGGGCGGAGCGGCGGGCGGTTCTAGCGCGGCTACGTCACAGACCCAAAACCTTGCTTCTGCGGCTAGGGATAGCGGCCCAGAGGCATCCAATGAAAGAGCGCCGAAGCAGGCGCTCGGGGGAAGACGATGTCTCGGCGCCTTGGTATGACTTCGGCAATTCGCGCTGCGAGTGTTGCGGCTGCGGTGGTGGCTGTAGTCGGTTGCACTGATCGTTCGAATTCGATTATGGGTGTGACGCCGCCGGCGCAGACGCCGACAGTACTTCCGACGGGTAACCTGGGCGTCGTGATGGGTTCAGTTGACGAGAACGGCAACGTCACGTTGACGCCGTTGCAGGGTGGCGGGGGGGGCGTTGCCCCCGGCATCGACGGGCAGATCTATGGCACTCAAAACGTCAACGTTCGAGTGTATGCAGCCGCCGCAACGGTGACGACCGTCGGTTCGAAGAAGACGTGGACGATGAAGTTTGGCGTGCGAAACTTTCTTTCGTTTCCCATCGGAAGCAACCAAGCCGGTCCAGTTCCGGCGGACACAACCGGCGTCTTCCTGGCGGTGATTAGCGGGCCGACGGTTACACAAACGTCGGGAACTTGCGCGCCCCCCTGCGCGATGCAGGTTGCGACCTTCGACGGCACTGGAACATTCACCGCGCCTAACCAGCCGTATGTTCATTGGACGGAACGACTTTCGGCCAAACAACTCGTGGCAAGCACCGACACCGTGAGTCAGCGGCGTACCATTGCGTTCACTTCTCCGCTTCAAGTAACCAATTTCACATTCTTTCTAATAGTTGGGGCGGATTGGCCGGCGCCAAATCAGACCGTTTGGTCCCTCTTCTATAATGCTCCCACAGACTCTGCTGCCGACCAGCAAGCTAAGCCCCTGTGGCGCACGGGCACCATGTCGCCGTTCGGCAAGGCTGCCGAGGTTTGGTCGAAGGCGGCCGGTGTGGATTCCCTCGAGGTGACCAACGCGAAGGACTACTATCTTTTCAGACGTGACTCCCTTGCCCAGGCGACGCCAGCGTACATGGAGGCTCGCGTTGCTAAACTGGCGACCAATCCGGGTACGGCGCGGCCGGAAACTGTCTTTGGTTTTCTGGACGGTACGCGAATGGCCGCCGTTGGACTTACCAATACGGACGTTGGCTTCGTCCGGTACGCATTTCTCGGTGGTGCCTTTCATATTCCCCAAGCGCAATTCATAGCCGGCGTGTCGCAGGTTGCTTTGAGCGCATCGACTGCTCACACCTATCTTCTGAGAAAGTTCGGGACCGACAGTGTGGTCCTGTTCGTGGACGGCGGGCGCAAGCTCAAGGCCAAGTATTCGCAACTTCCCAAAGGGGCCCAGATCGCTACGTTCACAACGGGGCCTGCAGAGTTCTTTGGCGATGGAAGCGTGTCTGGCGACGCGAACTCCGCGTGGAGCTTTGTCACCTACGGAATCGGCTCTTCGCAACCGTAGGCGGGCGACGGGCGAGGTCTGGTGTGGCGGCCTCGCCCCGCGGTGCGTCTAGCGTTGATAGCAGTTTACGCTGCGAATTGACCCTCCCCACTGGCATGCGATGCGATGAACTGGCAGACCGTCGGGCACTTGCGCGATTCACAAGATGGTCGTCGAAGGCCATGGGTCGCACCTCGCCTCACGACGCACGAATCGCTCACAGTTCTGACCCAGAACGTTCTTGGAGCGGCCGCGTTCGTCCTCATGCAACCAGGGATCTCGTGCACTCCACTCGGTTGCGGCAGCCCGAGTCCGAACATCCTGCCAGCTCAGAGCCCGACTGTTCAGCCCGGCGGCGCCGGACAGCCCCGGCTTTGAAGCACGGTGGCGACGTTGATTTCCGCACGTGAATCACAGAACGGGGGCGCGGCTGCAAAGTGCGCCCCCGTTTGCGTATCGGCAGAGTTAGGCGAAACACATTGGCGCTGCGGCCCGGTCGATGGCGTGACACGGGGTTCGATATCTCGCCTCGTATATGCCGAGCATCGCGCGGAGCTTCACCTCGCACATGGCCGGTTAAGAGGCGGTCCGGGTTACCGTACAGCCCCCCAGTCGACACGACAGACTTTGGCGCGCGTGGGCGCAATGCTCAAGCTGCGTGAACTCGGTCGTTACCATGTTCACGCCGCGGGCGTGCTCGCCCCGGACGGTCGTGCATGGCTCCTCACTGGGGCGAGCGGGTGCGGCAAGTCGACACTCACGTATGCCCTGACACGTCACGGTTGGCCGGTGTTAGGCGACGACGGTGTGGTGCTGGAACAGCGTTCGGCCGGCGCGGTGGCGCACGCGTGGCGGGAACCGCTGCACGTGAGCATCGAGCTCGCGGCCTGGTTTCCCGAGCTGCACCAGTATCAGCCGTTCGTCAACTGGCAGGACAACCGTCACCGTGTGGCTGTCGAGGCGACCTATGCGCGCCATGCAGCTGTGGCCGGCGTCATCGTACTTGAGCGCGGGACGACAGATCGGTTGTCACCCCTCGCCCCAACGGCCGCGCTGATTGCATTGGTCCGCCAATCAACATTCTTGCTGGTGACCGATACGTATAGCAGCGCCAATCTCGCAATGTTGCGCACGATGGTTGAATCTGTGCCTTGCTTCTCACTGCAGCACTCGCCGGAACAGTTACAACGCATTCCGGCCACCATCATGGAAGCTGTCGCCTGATGCACTATCGCATTGCCGCCGATACTCTATCGGCGTCGCTGAGCGACGGGGCGGTACTGCTGCACCTGCACACGAAGCGCTATTTCTCGTTGAACGATGCGGGCGCACGGATCTGGGCGCTGCTCGAGCAGCAGTGCAGCGAAGAGCAAATCGCGAATACGCTCGTAGGCGAATATGAAGTCGACCCGAGCGAGGCGAAAAAAACGGTGCATCAGCTGCTCGAAGAACTCCTCGCAGAGCGGCTCATCGAGACGTGCAGCCACTGATGAGAACGTTGCGACCGCTGGGGATCGCCGCGTTCGTCGTGTGCACGCGAATCCTCGCTGCATGCGCGGGATCGTCCACGTCCCCCAAGGCCAGCTTCCCGACGTTCGTGTACGTGTCCGACGTGGACGGTCCATCGCAGCTCTATCTCTTCCGGAATGACAGCTCGCTCCGGGTGACCAGCGACGTCGGCAACGACACCGATCCGCATAGCGCTGCAGGCCTCCTCGTGTTCACCTCCGACCGCGACGGGAATCAGGAGGTCTATATCGCCGACACGCTCGGTGCGGTGCAGCATCGCGTGACTAACAATGCGGGAAACGATTTCGAGCCCGACCTGAGTCCGGACGGCGACCAGATTGCGTTCGCAAGCAATCGCACCGGACTTCCTCGAGTCTGGATCGTGCCGGCGCCGGCGCTCTCGGACACCGGGTTTCCGACGCCGACGCAACTCGCGACGGGATCAGACGTAACCGTGCCGGAGGAATCGCCGACGTGGAGCCCTAACGGTTCGCAGATCGCATTCACGTCGACCCGCACCGGTACATCTCAGGTGTTCGTCGTTGCGGCAACGGGAGGTTCGGCCGTCCAGCTGAGTCACGAAGCCGGCGGCGCTTTCTCGCCCGTCTGGTCCGCCGACGGAAAATCGATAGTGTACCAGTCGAACACGGGCACGCCGACGATCGCCGAGGTGAACGCGAATTCGGGTGCGGTGACGCCGTTGGCGAGCGATACCCTCGGAATCGGTGAGCCAACCTGCGACGCCACGTTCTGCTTAGGCGTGACCAATCCAAACGACACATCGGGCGCGATCGTGTCGTTCCTCGTGAAGTCGCCCGCGACCACGAGTGTGGTGCTCACCCGCGCCAACAACGAACGGCAGCCGGCCCTCATCGTTGCTCCGTAAGTCGCGCGTCGTAGATTGCACGTGTGATACGGGTCTTCGGGTTTGTCAGGCGTAGGTTTTGAGGTGTGGTCGCCGGCGTTGTACGCCGTGGAGCGGGTGCATCTGCTCCAACTTCTCATATGGGGTGCGGTGAGTTTGGTGGTTGGCGCCGGCGTGATTGCCGCACTGCGGTTGCGGCGGGACCGTGCACCGCTCGCCAGGTGGTTCGCGATCGCGATGGCGCTGTGTGGAGCGGCGGAGTCGTGCTTCGCACTCATCCGGTGGCGTGGCCTCGGCGAACGGGACTTCGCCGGCGCCCTTCGGCTCGTGACGCACGTACGACTGGCCATCATCGCCGAGCTCTGGTTGTTGGCCGGAGCTGCGGTTCTCCTATGGGCCGCTGTCACGCTACTCAAGCGTCTCGACGTGTTGGGCATCGCGGCGGCACTGGCGGCGCACGGCGGTGTGCTGTTCGTTCTCGATCGACTGTTCTTGGCGCGCCTCACCAGCGGCGCCTAACGCGATGCCGGAGCGTCGTATCCATGGCTGAGGTGACCCTCGATCTACGCGGTGTGGCGCGCCCGGCGGCGTACGCCGAGCTCGATGCGCATCTGGACGCGGTGCTCGAGGGCATCTCGGACCGCGTCGCGGTCATGGCGACGATGGCGGCGGTAGTCCACCACGGACTCGGCTTCCTGTGGACGGGATTCTACCAGGTGCTCGAGCCCGGACGCCGTCTCGTCGTCGGCCCCTACCAAGGGACGCTCGGCTGCCTAACGATAGGATTCGGGCGCGGGGTATGCGGGCGGGCGGCGGCGACGGGCCGGACGGTGGTGGTGCCCGACGTGCGAGAGTTCGCCGGCCACATCGTGTGCGATGCGCGCTCGCGGTCGGAGATCGTCGTGCCGGTGTTCGACGAGGCGCGCGTGCTGATCGCGGTGCTCGACATCGATGCCGACACGGTGCGGGCGTTCGGCGATGACGACGTGGCTGGACTCGAGCGATTGGTCAAGCGGTTCGCGCATTCCGCGGTGCGCGCGTAGATGACCGGCTACTCGGATCGCATCAACCACGCGCTGGCGTTCGCGGCCAAGCATCACGACCAGCAAGTACGCCGTGGCACGCGTCTGCCCTATCTCACGGCCGCGCCTAACGTTGCCGTGATCCTGTCGCGCTATGATCGTGACGACGACACGGTGGTGAGCGGCGTGCTGCGCGATGTGGTGCAGGACTACGTGCGCGACGGGTTTTCGGTCGAGATGCTGGAGGCGCGCATCGGCGAGAAGTTCGGCGCGCCGGTGCTGGCCGCACTCCTGGCGGTGGTGGAACGACGCTACGACCCCGACGGCGTCGAGATGACGCCCGAGGAACGCCGGACGGATCTCGTCAATCGGCTCGCGGCCGCGGACGAGCGTGGGCGCTGGGTGATCGCGGCCGTGGTGGCGCATTCGGCGGGCACGCTGCTGGCCGACCTCACGCGAACCAGCTTCCCCGGCACCGTGTGGGCGCACGCAATCGATGGCGCGGGCCGCGACACCACGATGCAGTGGTTCCACGCCGTGCACCAACGGCTCGAGGCGGCGGGGTTTGCGGCACCGATCATGACCGAATTGGGCGAAATGCTCGCGGCGTTAGGCGAGCGTTCCGCGCAAGCCGAGCGCCGCGCCTAACGACCTAGGTTGCCGTGGCGACGGAATCCGCGCGCGCGGGATAGGTTCGCGCTACGTACTCCTCGAGGATCGACAGGAACTCCGCGACGATGCGATCGCCCTTGAGCGTGACGGCGAGCTTGCCGTCCACGTACACTGGTGCCTTGGGCTCCTCGAACGTGCCCGGCAGCGAGATGCCGATGTTCGCATGCTTCGACTCGCCCGGACCGTTCACGACGCAGCCCATCACCGCGACGCGCATCTCCTCGACGCCGGGGTGCCGCGTGCGCCACATGGGCATCTGCTCGCGCAAATACGTCTGGATGTCTTCGGCCATCTTCTGGAAGAAGGTGGAAGTCGTGCGGCCGCATCCCGGGCACGCGGAAACCTGCGGCGTGAAGGTGCGCATTCCGAGCGACTGAAGAATTTGTTGCGCGATCAGCACCTCTTCGGTGCGATCGCCGCCGGGGCGCGGCGTGAGGGACACGCGAATCGTATCGCCCAAGCCTTCGCCCAACAGAATCGAGAGGGCGGCGGTGCTCACCACCGTCCCTTTCATGCCGAGTCCGGCCTCGGTGAGGCCCAGGTGCAGCGGGTAGTCGCAGCGAGCGGCGAGCAGCCGATACACGTCGATCAAGTCGCGCACGCCGGACACTTTCGCGGACAGGATGATCCGATCGTGCGCGAGACCCGTTTCCTCGGCGAGCTGAGCGGAGCGCAGTGCGCTCTCGAGCATGGCGTCGATGTACACGTCACGCGCGTCACGCGGGGTTGCGCTCCGGGCGTTCTCGTCCATGAGCGTGGTGAGCAGATCCTGGTCGAGCGAACCCCAGTTGACGCCGATGCGGACGGGCTTGTCGTTAGCGACCGCAATCTGCACTATCGTACGGAAGTTTTCGTCGCGGCGTTTGCCGCCCACGTTGCCGGGATTGATGCGGTACTTGGCGAGCGAGTGCGCGCAGGCCGGATAGCGATCGAGGAGCAGATGCCCGTTGTAGTGGAAGTCGCCGATTATGGGGACTTGGACACCGGCATCGACGACGCGGTGCGCGATCTCTTCGACGGCGGCAGCTGCTTCGGTCGTATTGACGGTGATTCGCACGAGCTCCGACCCGGCGCGGGCGAGCGCCACGACCTGCGCCGCGGTAGCTTGAGCGTCCGCGGTATCGGTGTTGGTCATGGACTGCACGACCACCGGGTAGGAGCTGCCGACTGGTACGCCGCCCACGAAGGTTGTGGCGGTGCGTCGGCGAGGCGCGAAGGTCATGCGCGAAAGCTAACGGGGCTGCTGTGCGAAGGGATGTCGACTTGGCGACGGGTGCGTCTGGCGTGCACCGGTCGCAGAACCTCTACTCCATTGGAGCTGCCAGATGGGCGACGATATCGAACATCCCCCACGGGCGTACAACACGGAAGACGTGGCGACACAGGCTCCCGCGTCAAAGAGGCGCCGCTTCAAGTGGAAGCGGTACGTCGCCATGGTGATCGTTATTCCGGTCTTGATGTTCGTCTTGTACACCTGGTCGGCACTCGCTTTCGCATATGGGCACGGCGAGCGGTCGGGTTACGTACAGCACATCGCGAAGGAAGGGTGGGTGTGTAAGACGTGGGAGGGAGAGCTAGCGATGGCGAATCTGCCCGGTACGATGCCGCAGATTTTTCGATTCACAGTGCGGGACGACGCGGTGGCGAAGCAGATCGAGCAGAACATGGGGAAGCGCATTGCGCTCACGTTCGAGGAGCACCGAGGTGTGCCGACATCGTGTTTCGGCAACACCGAGTTTTACGTGACGTCGGCTCAAGTTGGGCAATGACTCATGGGCCGTGTTTGCCGGGGCGAGCGGTATTGCTGGCTTAGGCCGGCGTCCGTATATTCGTGCCCGCACCACCCGAATCTCCGTACAGACCCGGGCGGCTCACCGCGCCCGGGTCTTCCTGTATGCGTTCGGAGGGTCAGTACGGGTGGTAGCGCGAGGCGTGTCAAACGTGTGGCGACGCGGCACTGGGGCCCGCGCGTCCGTCGCGTGCGGTCAGGGTAAGGACACGACTGTCCGGTCCCTCGACACGAGAAACCATTCCGGAGTTGGACATGCGTGTCACAGGCAAGGTGAAGTGGTTCAATGACGCCAAGGGGTACGGCTTCATCACTCCAGACGACGGCCAGAAGGACTGCTTCGTCCACTACAGTGCGATTCAGGGCAGCGGGTTCAAGACGCTGGCTGAGGGCGACGCGGTGGAGTTCGACATCGTCGAGGGGCAGAAGGGCCCGGCTGCCGAGAACGTCACGAAGCGGGAATGAGCGATCGGCTTCGGCAGGCCACGTGAAAGCGGGGGACACCGTCTGGTGTCCCCCGCTTCGGTTGCTGCCAAGCCTAACGATGTCCCGCTAGGCCAGCGCGGCGCGCGCGGCGGCCATCTGCTCGCGCAGCGCGTTAGGCCCGGTGCCGCCTTCCACGTCGCGTCGCTCGACGGACGCGGCCGGCGAGAGCGCATCGAACACGTCGTCGGCGAACAAGGCGTGCGCGGTGAGAAACGACTTGAGCGGCAACACATGCAGCTCGACGCCGCGCTCCTCGCTCTCGCGCACCAGCCGCCCGACGCTCATGTGCGCCTCGCGGAACGTGGCGCCCTTGCGCACGAGGTAGTCGGCGAGGTCGGTGGCCATCATCGTGCTCGACAGCGCGGCGCGCATCCGATCGGTGCGGAACGTGAGCTCGCCGAGCGCGCCGGCGACGGCGGGGAGGACGAGGCGCATGGTGTCGACGGCGTCGAACAGCGCGCGTTTGTCGTCCTGCAAGTCCTTGTTGTATCCGCTCGGCAGGCCCTTGAGGGTGGCCAGCAGCGCCATCAGGTCGCCCAGGACGCGGGCGCTCGAACCGCGTGCCAACTCGAGCGCATCCGGGTTGCGCTTCTGCGGCATCATGCTCGAGCCCGTGGTGAAGGCGTCGCCGTACTGCACGAATCCGAATTCGCTGCTGCCATACAGGACCAGGTCTTCGGCGAGGCGCGACAGGTGCGTGCCTAACAGTGCGATCGTGAACATCAACTCGGCGACGAAATCGCGGTCGCTGACGGCGTCGACACTGTTCTGGGTGAGGCGGTCGAAGCCCAAGGTGCCCTGGAGCAGGACGCGGGAGACCGGGTAGGCGCAGCCGGCGACGGCGCCAGCGCCTAACGGAAGAGAGGCGGTGTCGCGCGCGGTGCGGGCCAACCGGCCGCGGTCGCGCTCGAGCGGCCAGAAGTGCGACAGGATCCAGTGGGCGGCGGCGATCGGTTGGGCGCGCTGCATGTGCGTGTACGCGGGCATGAGCGCGTCGTCGTGCACGAGCGTGTCGGCGTGGCCGAGCATCAGGTGCTGGAGCTCGCGCACGTGGCCATCGAGGACGGCGCAGGCGTCCATCGCCCACAGGCGCGTCGCGGTGGCCACCTGGTCGTTGCGGCTGCGTCCGGTGTGCAGCTTGGATGCGAGATCGCCGACTTCTTCGTGGAGGAGGCGATCGATCATGGTGTGCACGTCTTCGTCGGAGGCGACGGGCGTGGCGCCGGCGCGGAGGCGGGAGGCGACGGCGTCGAGTCCACGCTCGAGACGCTGGCTTTCCTGCACCGTTAGGACTCCGGCGCTCCACAGCGCGACCGCCCACGCTTTGGACAAGCGCACGTCGAACGGCCAGAGACGGAAGTCGACACCGATGGAGCGGTTGAGCGCAT
Organism: Gemmatimonadaceae bacterium; assembly: GCA_035279625.1. Lineage (GTDB taxonomy): Bacteria > Gemmatimonadota > Gemmatimonadetes > Gemmatimonadales > Gemmatimonadaceae > JADGGM01. Next base: position 10,317 of record DATEHK010000065.1, on the reverse strand, counting down.
CGAGTGCCGGCGCGGTGTCACCGGCAAAGCGACCGCCCCACAATTTGTGCGCGGTGGCGTCAGCGCCGACGAGCTTGAGCGACGTCATGCGATGGCGAGCGCTTCGGGCGCTCCTTCGACGACGGGCGAGTTGTCGACGGCGGCGTCGGCGAGCTCGCGATCCTTGAGGGCGCGCACGCGCTGCGACAGGCCGTAGAGGCGAATGAAGCCCGCGGCGTCGCTCTGCCGATAGACGTCGTCTTCGCCGAACGTGACGAAGCGCTCGTCGTAGAGAGCATGATCGCTCGAGCGACCGGCGATGGTGACGGCGCCCTTGAACAGGCGCAGCGTGATGGTTCCGGTGACGCGCTGCTGCGTGGAGTTCACGAATGCGTCGTACGCTTCGCGCTCGGTGGTCCACCAGCGGCCTTCGTACACGAGGTCCGCATAGCGCGGCGCGATGACGTCCTTGGCGGCGAGGGTGCGACGATCGAGCACGAGCTGCTCGAGCTCGGAGTGCGCCGCATGGAGCAGCGTGCCGCCCGGGGTTTCGTATACACCGCGAGACTTCATGCCGACCAAGCGATCCTCGACGAGGTCGATGCGGCCGACGCCGTGGCGTCCGCCGATCGTGTTGAGTCTCTCGACGAGGTCGACCGGCGAGAGCGATTGGCCGTTGACGGACACCGGCGTACCGGCGGCGAATTCGATGACGACGTCTTCCGGTACGTTAGGCGCAGCGGCCGGATCGGTGGTGAGCAGAAACATGTCGTCGGGTGGAACCGAGGTCGGGTTTTCGAGGACGCCGCCTTCGTGCGACACGTGCCAGAGGTTGCGATCGCGAGAGTAGATCTTCTCGCGGGTGGCGGCGACGGGGACGTGATGAGCGGCGGCGTATGCGATCGCGTCTTCACGGCTCCGGATATTCCATTCGCGCCACGGTGCGATGACCGGGAGATCCGGGGCGAAGGCGGCGTAGGTGAGTTCGAAGCGAACCTGATCGTTCCCCTTGCCCGTGCATCCGTGTGCGAGAGCGTCGGCGTTCACGGCGCGTGCGACTTCGACCTGGCGCTTGGCGATGAGCGGCCGCGCCATGGACGTGCCGAGGAGGTATTTGCGACCGTAGACGGCACCGGCGCGGAGCGTGGGCCAAACGAATTCGGAGACGAACTCGTGGCGGAGGTCTTCGACGTAGCACTCGGCGGCGCCGGACGCCATGGCTTTTTCGCGCACGCCGGCGAGCTCCGATCCCTGTCCGATTTCGGCGGCGACGCAGATGACGCGGGCGCCGTAGTGTTCGCGCAGCCAGGGAACGATGATCGAGGTATCGAGTCCGCCCGAGTAGGCGAGGACGATGGTGCGAATCATGGCGACTCCGACGGTCAGGATAAATATGCTTTGGCTCTGCATATTTAGTCTGGCGCGCGGGGCGCGTCAAGACGCACGGGCAACGGTGTGTGGAGCGTGCGGATCAGGGTTCGGCGAGCGCCTTGAGGCGGCGGATCACCTTCTCGCGGGCGGTGCTGGAGCGGCAGACGATGAGGATCGTGTCGTCGCCTGCGATCGTGCCGATGACTTCGGACCATTCTTCGGCGTCGAGCGCTTCGCTGATCGGTTGGGCGCCACTGGGCAGTGTGTGCAGCACGATGAGCTCGCCGACGCCGTCGATTTGCGTGAAGAAGTGCGGGAGGAGGGCGTCGAGGGGAGGAGAGCCGTCATCGGCCGAACCTGCGGCGACCTCGTAGCGTGCGCCGCCATCGGGCAGGGGCACGCGTGCGATACGGAGTTCACGGAGGTCGCGCGAGAGCGTGGACTGCGTGACGTCCCAGCCGCGATGGAGGAGCAGTTTGCGCAGCTCTTCCTGGCTCTCGACGGGGCGTCCTTCGATGAGTTCGCGGATGGTGGCTTGCCGGTCGCGCTTGTTGGCCATGCCGGAGGATACAGCGGACCGGGCTGCGGGGGCCAGGGCTTGGCGCGTCGCGCGTGACCGCCGCGCGGTATTGACAGCACCTGGATGCTTGTTTATGCATAACCTGTGCATAAAATCTCTGTGGGCGTTCTTGGCGCGAGCGGGTATGCGGGGCGCGAACTGTGCGCGCTTTTGTCGCGGCATCCGGGGGCCGAGCTGACGTTCGCGTGCGCGAACGAGCAACGGGGGACGACGGCGCGCTTCGGGAATCGGGCGGTCACGTTTCTGGCGCCGGACGACGCGCCGCTCGATCGCGCGCAGCTGGTGTTCAGCGCGCAGCCGCACGGCGCGTCGCGGCAGTGGGTGGATGCGGCGCAGGCGGCGGGCGCGAAGGTGGTGGATCTCTCGTCCGATCTGCGCCCGGGCAACGGCGGCGGTCCGTACGCCGTGCCGTACGGCCTAACGGAGCTCGCGCGCGACCAGGTGCGTGGGGCCAGCGTGGTGGCCAACCCCGGGTGCTATCCGACGGCCGTGCTGCTGGCGCTGCTGCCGCTCCTGGTGCGCGGCCTCATCGCGCCGGGCGGCTGCGTGAACGTGGTGGCGGCAAGCGGCGTCACCGGCGCGGGGATCACGCCGCGCCAGGATCTGATGTTCGCGGAAGTGAGCGGCGACTATCGTCCGTACGCGTTGGGCAACACGCACCGGCACCTGGCGGAGATGCGCGCGGTGATGCAGGCGCTCGCCTGCGACGCCGACCTCGTGTTCACCCCGCATCTGCTGCCGGTGGCGCGCGGCATTCTGGCGACGATCACCGTTCCGTTAGGCGAGCCGCTGTCGGAGCCGCTGGAGCTCTGGCGGTCGCACTATGCACCCGAGCCGTTCGTCGAGATCACGGCGGACGTGCCGGCGCTGCGCGATGTGCTGCACCGCAACGTGGCGCGCATCACGGCGCACATGGCCGAGGGGGTCCGCGTGCCGACGGTGATCGTGGTGGCGGCCATCGACAATCTGGTGAAAGGCGCGGCGGGGCAGGCGGTGCAAAACGGCAACTTGCTGGTCGGGTTGGACGAGGCGATGGGGTTGCCGGCGTGATGCGCGTGGTGAAGCTCGGGGGTCGTGCGCAGGAGGATGTGCGGCTGCCGTCGGTGGTGCGGGCGGCGTGGGCGGCCGCGCCGGGCGCGTTGTGCGTGATCCACGGCGGCGGCGACCAGGTGTCGAGGCTGCAGCGTACGTTAGGCGCGCCGGCCGAGTTCGTCCGGGGGCGCCGGGTGACGCGCGAGGCGGACATCCAAACGATCCGGATGGCCCTGTCGGGTGGTGTGAACAAGGAGCTGGCCGCCCGCCTCACGGCGGCCGGCGTGCCGGCGCTCGGGCTGTCGGGGGAGGATGCCGGTTTGTTGGGCGCGCGGCGGATCGCCGACGAGGCGCTGGGGTTGGTGGGCGAGCCGGCGTGGGTGGATGTGGCGCTGCTGCGTCATGTGCTGGCGGGGTCGTACCTGCCGGTGGTGTCGCCGCTGGCGCGCGACCTGGACGCGGCGTTAGGCGAGGCCTCGGCCCTCAACCTGAACGGCGACGACGCGGCGGCGGCGATCGCCGTGGCCCTCGAGGCCGACGAGCTGCTGTTCGTGTCCGACGTGCCCGGAGTGAAGGCGAACGGCATGGTGCTCCCGCTGCTCGACATGGATGAGGCGGTGGCGGCGATATCGGATGGCATTGCGACCGGCGGTATGGTCGCGAAACTCAGCGCGGCAATGGCGGCGATGGAGCGCGGCGTGGCGCGCGTGCGCATCGGCGACCTGGATGCGCTTCTCGATCCGGCGCGAGGCACGGTACTCGCGCCATCACGGAGTCTCGTGTGACTGCACTTCCCCTCTCTGTTGCGACGTTCACGCCGGAGTCGCTACCGGCGGTCGAACCCGATGCCTTGCTCGGGTTATACAGGCAGCCGCCCATGGAGCTCGTACGCGGCGCCGGCGTGCGCGTGTTCGACGCCGACGATCGGGCGTATCTCGATTTCACGAGCGGGATCGGCGTCAACGCGTTAGGCCACGGCGACGCGGGCATCGCGCAGGCGATGCACGAGGCCGCCGCGACGGGGCTGCTGCACACGTCCAATCTCTATCACACGCGGCCGGGGGCGCGGCTGGCGTCCGAGCTCGCGCGTCTGTCGTCGCTCGATCGTGTGTTCTTCTGCAATTCGGGCGCGGAGGCCAACGAAGGCGCGTTCAAGTTCGCGCGCCGGTGGGCGCGTGAGGTGGGCGGCACGGCAAAGCACGAGATTCTCGCGGTGCGCGGCGCCTTCCACGGGCGTCTGTTCGCGACGCTCGCGGCCACGGACCGGCCCAAGTATCGAGCGCCGTTTCGTCCGTTGGCGGGCGGCGTGTCGGTGGTCGAGCGCGATCTCAAGACGCTCGAGCACGTGCTGGACGGCGAGGCGGTGGCCGCGTTGGTGATCGAGGTCGTGCAGGGCGAGGGCGGGGTGCGCGTGGTGGACGCCGGGTATTTGCGCGAGGTGCGCGAGCTGACGCGGGCGCGGCGCGTGGCGCTCATCTGCGATGAGATCCAGTGTGGGTTAGGCCGCACGGGGTGGATGTTCGCGTATCATCGAGGCGGGATCGTGCCCGATCTGGTGACGTTGGCCAAGCCGCTTGCCGGCGGGCTGCCGATGGGCGCGGTGTTAATGACCTCGGAGATCGCGGCGGCGATCCGGCCCGGCGATCACGGGACGACGTTCGGCGGCGGTCCGTTCGTCGCGTCGGTGGCGTTGCACGTGCTGGATCGGTTAGGCGATCCGGCGCTGCTGCAGCACGTGGCCGAGACCGGCACGTGGTTAGGCGAGCAGCTGGGCGCGCTGGCTGCGCGGTCGGGCCGCGTGCGCGCCGTGCGCGGCATCGGATTCATGTGGGGATTGGACGTGATGCAGCCGGCCGCCGAAACGGTACGGAAGGCGTTGGATGCGGGCCTGCTTGTCTGCACGGCAGGCGATTTCACCGTGCGGTTGCTGCCGCCGCTCGTGTCGACGCGCGATGAGTTGTCCGAGGGACTCGCGATGCTCGAGGCGGCGCTCGGGTGATCGCGGGCGAGCGTGAGGTGGAAGGCGCCGACGTCTCGGCGTGACCTACCACGCGGGCACACTTCAGCCCGCCGTTTGTGCTAACATAAACCGAACGTCACTATTCCCGACGGGCGTGCGCGCCCGTCGGTGGCGTGCGCGCGTGGCGGTTCGTGTGTCAAACAAGATACGAGTCACTCAACCGGGGCGTGCACATGGTGCGAACGTGGTCAAGCGCAGCAATCGGTGTTGGGCTCGCAATGGTCAGCGGCGCCGCGGTGGCACGCGCGCAGATCTCGAGTCCGGTTGGAGTGGGCGTGGTAGGCGGCACGTCGTCGCCGACGGGGAGTTTGTCCGACATCGCGAAGTCGGGTTGGCACGCAGGCGCATTCGTCGAGCTGAAGGTGCCGGTGATACCGGTGGGGTTTCGGTTGGAAGGCGCGTGGCATCAGTTTGGCGACAAACCAATCGGAAGCGGCGGTGGTACAACGGGAGCGCGAGTTGTCGCGGTCACGCTGAATGCGACCTACGACCTTTTGCCAATTCCGATCATCAAGCCGTACTTAATCGGCGGCGTTGGGGAGTACGGCGCGCGCTTGACAACTTTCCATCCGTTGCCCCCGAGTCAGGGAGTGGCGTCGACCGCGTTTCCGACGAACACAGAAACGAAATTCGGCGTCAACGGCGGGGCGGGTGTTCGGCTGCAGTTCGGAGGGTTCGCAGCGTTCGTCGAGGCGAGATGGCACGACGTCTTCACGAGCGGCAAGAACGTGCAGATGGTGCCGGTGAGCGTCGGCTTGCGGTTCTGAACGGGCGCACGACTTGCGCGTGACGTTCCCGCCGGTGAGGGTTGGGAAATACATCGGCGCGACCGGTGGGTCGCCGAGGGGCAGGCATTCAACAGGGGGCGTTGCATGAGACGCATGGTGTGGAGTGTGGTCGCAGCCGTCATGTCGCTCGTTTGCGCCGTACCGGCGTCGGCGCAATTGGCGTCGAGTCCGATGCGGTTTGGTCTGGTGGGCGGCGGGACGTTTCCCGTCGGCAACCTGTCCAACGTCGCATCGTCGGGGTGGCACGCCGGTGCGTTAGTCGATCTCGGTCTTCCATTGGTGCCGCTCGGTTTCCGTGTGGAGGGCGCATGGCATCAGTTAGGCGATAAGAATTTCGTGAAGGAGACGCCCGACGGTCCGCAGACGGCAACCGAAAAGACGCGGGTGATCGCGGTGACGCTCAACGCGACCTACGCGTTCGGGCCGCAGCCGATCATCAAGCCGTACATCATCGGCGGGGTGGGCGGCTACAACGTGCGCTTCTCGCCGTCGGATGCGGATGCGTTCTCGGAGACGCGGTTCGGCATCAACCTGGGCGCGGGTCTGCGCGTGCAGCTCACGGGATTCTCGACGTTCATCGAAGCGCGCTGGCACGACATCTTTACCACGGGGACGAGCGAGCAGATGCTGCCGATCAGCGTCGGCGTGACGTTCTAACGCAGTGGCCGCGGGACGCGAGGGGCGGCCGCGCACGCGCGGCGTACATTCTGCGTTAGACGAGGCCCGATTCGGCACCGCGCGCACGCTGAACCTTCGCGCGGTGCTGCCGACGCCGGCCCAGGCGACCACGCGCGCCGAGTCGTGGCTCAGGCAGAAGCAAGTCGAGCGCGCGGGCGATGTGCTCGTCATCACAGGGCGCGGGAACGTGAGTATCGCGGGCGTGTCCGTGGTCCGTCAGGCGGTGTTGCATCTGCTGCGCGTGTTGAAGCGGCGCGGCGTCGTGCACGCAATCGGCGAGCACACGCCGGGCTCGTTCGTGGTGACGCTCGCGCCAGTCTCGGCCATGCGCTCGGCGCCGGCGCGTCGCAGGCATCCGACGCCGGAACCCGAGCCGACGGATGTGAAAGCCTTGGCGGGGTTATCGCGCGAGACGCGGAGGCTGCTGCATACGGTCGCGCTGCATGCGCTCGAGGCGCTGGGCGTACGCGAGCCCGCGGCGTTCGTCGAGCGGGAGATGCTGTCGCAGCTCTCGCATTTGAGCGCGACAGTGACCGCCGGGCCGATGCGGGAGGAGCGGCTTAAGCGAGCGTTGCTCGCCATGCTCGAAGAGCTCCAGCAGAGCTGAGCTCAACAGCGCCTATGGCCGACGGCGGCCGGATGATTAACTTCCGCCCTTCCCTTGGCCGTCAGACGATCCCTGCCCCGCGCGACTCCTCGTGAGTGATTTTCTGCAATTCGCGCTGATCACGTTTACGTCGGTCTTGTTCATCGTCGATCCGATCGCGGTGATCCCGACGTATTTGGTGATCACCCGAAACGAGACGCCGCCGCAGCGGCGCACGACCGCGGTTCGGGCGTGCATTGCGGCTGCGGTGTTGATGATCGTGTTCGGGATCGCGGGGCGTTTGATCTTCCGGTTGTTCGGCATCACCCTTCCCGCCTTTCGCATCGCCGGCGGACTCATTTTGTGGTACGTGGCGATGGACATGCTGCGTGGGCAACGGAGCACGCAGGAGAGCAGCACCGAGATCGCCGAGGGCGAGGAGAAGGACGACGTCGCGCTGACGCCGTTGGCGATGCCGATGCTCGCGGGGCCCGGGGCGATCTCGACGGTGATGGTCCTCGCGAGCCAGGCGCGCACGGTGCCGGAGGGGATCGTCGTGTACGCTTCGGTGGTGTTGACCGCAGCCTTGTCATGGGGCGCGCTCCGGTTAGGCGAGCGGTTGGTGGTGCTCATGGGGCAAACGGGAATCCGCGTGATGACGCGCATCATGGGTCTCATGCTCGCCGCCGTGGCGGTGCAGTTCGTGGTGACCGGAGCGCGCGACGCATTCATGACGCACGGATAGAGGCAGCTACCCGGCAGCGACGACGTTGGGCGCTCGGCGCGCGTAGCCGGTCCAAAACCATTCATCGCCCGCTTTTCACATCCACTGAACGTGACAATGATTCGTTTTCAACAGCAGATCGTGATCGCGGCGAGTGCGCTCGTCGTGTGTGCCGGCACCGTGTCCGGTCAGCAAGCATCCTTGCCCGGGTACACTGGCGCCGAGGCGCAACACGAGCGCGCGCTCGAGGCCAGCACAACGGCGCGCCCGGACAGCGCCCAGGCCCGCGCTGATTCTCGCACTCTCTCGAGCGACGTTCACATCGCCGGCACGCCGGCCGACGCGCGTACGCGCGACTTCGTGGTGGATGCAATGAAGCGTTGGGGGTTGGAGACCAGCGTGCGAGCCTACGATGTGTGGATGCCATACACCACGTTGTTGGAAGCGTGGCGTGTGGCTCCGGATACGCTCGCGCTCCGGTTAGCCGAAGGACCGGTGCCCGAGGACACGACATCGTGGACGGTGAAAGAGCCGGTGATCGCCAACGGATACAGCGGCACGGGCGATGTGTCGGCCCAGGTCGTGTACGTGAACTACGGCCTCATCGAGGACTACGCCGAGCTCGACTCGTTAGGCGTATCGGTGAAGGGCAAGATCGCGATCGCGCGGTACGGGCGGTCGTATCGCGGGATCAAAGCGCGCGAAGCCGAGAAGAACGGTGCGGTGGGGCTCATCATCTACAGCGATCCAGCGGACGACGGCTTCACGCGCGGCGATGTGTATCCGCAAGGACCCATGCGCAACGAGAACGGTGTGCAGCGCGGGAGCGTGCTCAATCCCGACGGCGATCCAACGACGCCGGGCTACGCGAGCAAGCCGGGCGTGCATCGCGTGCCGCTCGATTCGGTCGAGATCTCGCACATTCCCGTGATCCCGATGTCGTACGGCAACGCATCCAAGCTGCTGGAAGGATTGCGCGGCAAGGACATCCCGCAGAGCTGGCAGGGCGGATTGCCGTTCCGCTATCACGCGGGGCCGGGGCCCGTGTCGGCGCACCTCATCGTGCGCAGTGACACGGCGACCGCGGCGATCAAGACCATCTGGGATACGTTCGGCGTCGTGCACGGCAGTGAGTTCCCGGATGAAATCGTGATGGTGGGCGGGCACCGTGATGCATGGGGCCCTGGCGCAGCGGACAACGTGAGCGGCACGGTGAGCGTCATGGAGGCCGCGCGTGCAGTGGCCGAAGCGGTTCGAGCGGGCTATCGCCCGAAGCGCACGATCGTGTTCGCGACCTGGGACGCGGAGGAGTGGGGTCTGCTAGGCTCGACGGAGTACGTCGAAGACGACTCGCTGCGATTGCTCCACGGCGCCGTCGCGTACTTCAATCAAGATGTCGCGGCACAGGGATCGGCATTTGGCGGCGGCGGCTCGCCTTCGCTACGCTCGACGCTGCGCGATGTCGTGCATCACATTCCCGATCCGAGTGGCAGCGGCAGCATTTACGATGTGTGGCGCAAGCGGTCGAATGTGGCCGACACGGCGCAGCCGCGCATGGGCGATCCAGGCGGCGGAAGCGACTTCGCCGGCTTCTACAATCACTTCGGGATTCCGATCGCCGAGTGGGGCTTTGGCGGCGGGGGCGGCGTGTATCACTCGCTCTACGACTCGTATCACTGGATGGTGAAGTTCGGCGATCCGACGTTCGCGTATCACGCGGCGGCGGCGCGCATCGGCGCGGCGATGATCGAGCGATTCGCGGATGCGGACGTCCTGCCTTACGACTACGTGGAATACGCGCGGACCATGCGCACGTACATTCCCAGGGTCGATGACGCGGCGAAGGCGAAGGGTTGGAGCCTCGACACGACGGGGCTCGCCGCGGCGATCGATCGCATGGAGCACGCGGCCACGGCGTTCAACGCGGCGCGCGATACGGTGTTGGCTCATGGAGCGCCGTCGCGCGATGTCGAAGCGCGTACTAACGCAGCGCTGCTGAAGGTGGAACGCGCGTTCACGCGGCCCGCGGGACTCCGGACGCGTGCGTGGTTCCGCAACGTGATTTACGCGGCGGACGAGGACAACGGCTATGCCAACATGGTGTTTCCGTCGGTGAACGAAGCCATTCGTTCGGGCGACCATGATCTGGCGGTGCGCGAGATCGCGGACCTGGCGACGCGCTTCGACGCGGCGACACACGCAATCGAGGATGCGACCGCGGCGGTGACGGGCCGGCCGGCCAAACGTTAGGCGAAACGAGATGCGCCGCCCGGGGGCGGCGCGTCAGCAGTTCGTGGGTGCGACCGGCGGCCTATCCGACGGCGCCGATCGCAGCTTGGGCGGCGGCGGCGTGTGCGACACCGGCGGCGGGAAAGCCGGCCGCTCGGTCGCCAACGGGATGACCGGGGTGGCACCCGGCGATTTCGAGCGCGGTCGCGTGGAGTACGTGGTAGGCAGGTGCACCTCGGGCGTGCGCTCGCGTCGCTTGGCGATCGCGCGGTGTGCGGCGAAGGCGCGCGGCACCGGTGCGGATGCGCCGTGCCGGACGGCCGGCGGGGC
>DATEHK010000064.1:0-11677 GCA_035279625.1 Gemmatimonadaceae bacterium | reverse complement strand
GGCCGTGGGGTACGAGATGTTCACCGGGGTGGCCGAGGGCGATCCCAATCTCGTGTGGCACCACGTGGTGTCGCAGTATGGTCCGCCGTGTGTGAAGTGCGCGAAGCCGCTCCGGCACGCGAGCGAGGAGAAGTGCCGGGAATGTGGAACGGTGCAGGCGGCCGGCCAGAGTTAGGCACGCCGTATTCTCGCGAGGGTGATGGAGGGGAGCGATGCTGGGACTTCGTCTTTTCCACAAGTCCATGTGGACGATCGACTGCGACGCGTGCGGGGCGCGCTTCGAGCCGGGCACCGGCGGCGTGTGCGCGACGTGCCAGCGGATCTTGTGTCCGGAGCATCTGCACGGGTCGTGGTTGCGGCGGATGGCCGTGGATGTCGGCGCGGCGTCCGTGTGTGTGGAGTGCCGGACCGCTGGCGGACGCGGTACGGGCGGCAGCAAGGGGCGCCGCGGTGCACGCGGCGATGCAACTTCTCCGGGCGGAGCCTCCGGCCACGAAAGTAGATGATCTCGCCGGTGACACGCTCGGCCCGCGATTCCCGGACCTGATCGGCAAACCCGGCGTGTTGCTGGTGAATCCATCCGAGGCGGGCAACGAGTGCCACGCGCAGGGCGTCATCGTCGAGACGGAGCGGCGTTGCCACGTGCTCGGGGCCTAACGGCTGGTACGCGGCGATTCACAGGTTCTTGATAGCCTTCCAGTCCAACTCCACCGGACGCTCAAGGATCGCCATGCGACGCGAACTTGTATGCATGCGGATGCCTAACTATCGCGAACACTGTGTCGACCAGTGCCTCATCGTCGCCGAGCACCGACTGCACCGCATACCGCACTCGCGCTTCTGAAAGCGATTGCTGCGGCAATCCGCCTTCTTCACCTCGCGAATCGCCGTGTCGAGCGCGAGCGCCGACCGACAAGGCGGCGGTAGAGCCAACGCGGACCTCGATCACCGCACGAATGCGGATGCGGCGTGTCTCCAGATCGGTCACGTCCTAAGATTGTCGATCGGTGCGCGGAGCGAGGCGTGTTGATCGCCAGCGGCTACGGCGTCTGCGCCGGGGCTGCTCACCTGCTTTGTCAGCGCGACGAGTCGAGCCAGATACGCCGTAGTCCGGCGCCTGCCGCTTGCGCTAGGCAATCAGCGCGTCGAGCTGATCTGACATCCGCTCGTAGTACTTCGAGTTGACCGTCATCTCGCCCAAGATCAGCCGCCTAACGTCGTTCTCGAGCGCATCGACAGCCGCACGTTCGTCGCGACGCATGCCGTCCGGCAGCAGGTCGACGGCGTTCGGCCCTGCTGCACGATCAACGGCACCAGCGTCATGTCATCGAATGGTGCAATCCCGCGCCTTAACGTACACTACATCGAGCAAGGCATCTCGGCCTGCGTGAGGCGCGGGCATCAGGTCGGTACGTTACTGCAAACGCGCATGCCGACTGCCAACCACCGCGGGTTTGTGCCAACGAAAAGCCCGACGTCAGCAAGCCTCCATGCGAGCCTGCCGGGTCGGTGCGGTCGCAAGTATTGCGCAAACAACCAACGGCCAAGAATGTCGCGAACGGGGTCTCCGTTGTCGCGAAAGGGGGCTATTCGACTCGGAAGCTCGCGCCATAGTGCGAGTGGAAACTGCTCGATCGGTGTTCGCGACCGTATAGGTTCTCGGCGTGAATGGTGCCGTTGCGTGGCAGCTTCAACGGTGCGACCCCTGTTAACCTGCGGCCGGACGGGCTGCACTTGCGTGAACCGATCCGATGTTAGGCATACCGATCAGACGGCCCGGCGACGCTATTTTCTCGGAAGGTGATCGGTATCGGGCACATCCGTATGCGTCAAGCGCACGCCAGGGAGGGCAGGTTGTGCTCATGGATGCAAAGGGCAAGAGGTTCTTCGGGGTAGACGAGACGGGCGCGAGGGTGTGGGACCTGCTTCAGGCGCCTAAATCAATTCGCGAACTCGTTGCTGTGTTGCTCACCGAGTACCATGCACCCTTGGCACAAGTACAAGAAGACTGCACGCGCTTTGTTGGGTGCCTCCTTGCGGCCGAGTTAGTCGAGGGTGTTCCCGACGATGAAATCTGACCGAGTCTTTCGGGCGCCGTCCGTTGGCGTGTTCATGATGTTCTTGTTCGGCGTTCGGCTCCTCGTCAAATGGATGGGATTGGCCGCGACTGAGCGCCTGCTCTTCCGGATTGCGCATCGGAACGCTCGTGAGGTACGCGGCCATCGGCATGCGTTGCGCAGCGCAGAGCTAACCCTCCTCGTTGAACGCATATCTATAGCAGCGACGTTTGTACCGTGTCGTGCAGCATGTCTCGAGCAGTCACTGGTGCTCTTCTATTGGGTGAACCGTCAAGGCAAGCGCGCGCTGCTTCGCGTGGGGATACAGCCGCTGCCATTTAGCGCGCACGCCTGGGTTGAGATCAACGGACGACCGGTCAATTGCGACGGAAGCCAAGCTCGGGCGTTTGCTCCCCTGCAGAGAGTGGGAGATTGATCACCGATGCTGGTTTCGTTTGCGGTGTGAGCAGAGCGTCATGCTCCCGCGCGCAGATGGCGACACAATCGCGGGCTGGTCTGCGGTGTCGTGACTTACCGGTCGTACGGAGCGACGGCAAATGGATTTTTAGGGCGCAAACCTCGCCGGCTCCGTGCGCATGGAGCATCGTAAGTCTGCCCGACGTAGTAGGCGTGGGGGTCGCTCGTCTCGATAACGCCGAAGATCTCCGGTCCCGCCTTTCCAAGTCGGCGGACCGGCGGCCAGTCATGACCTCTCAGTTCGAGCTGCTGCTTCTTTGCGTTCAGGAGTGGGGCATTGAGTGCGTGGCGAGCGTCCTCGGGGATTTTGCCTTCGTCGGAATTGACTTGCGTCGTGGCCTAACGGTCGCAGCTCGGGACGTTTTCGGCGTGAAACCGCTATTTTTCAACGAGCGAAACGGTGATCTCCTGCTTAGTTCGCGTGCCGACGCCTTCACACGTGGTGAGTACGACAAGGAGTTCTTGGCCGTATTCTTGCTCGGCCAAGGAGTGACGACCCACAATGCCGTGTATCGAGACGTAATCCGGCTCCGAGCAGGGGCGTGGCTAAAGTGGGATGGCGTGAAAGTGCGCGAAGAATTGTATTGGTCGCCGTCCGACGTCGCGCCGCGTCGTGTCAGCGGATCGGCCTGCCGGGAAGAATTCCGCGAGCTTTTCGTTTCATCTGTTCGGTCTCGCGTCGAGAATTCGGAGCATGTGTGGGCAGAACTCTCGGGGGGAGTGGACACATCGTCCATTGTGACGGTTGCGCAATACCTCGCTCGCACAAAGGGTGTGCCGCGCCTGGCGGGAACGTTGAGCTACGTCGACTCACTTGGCGACGGAGATGAGCGAGTCTTTGTTGATGCGGTACTCAGGGGCGTTGGAATTCGCAACGAGCGTGTCAGTGATGACTGGCCTTGGCGGGATGATGACGTAGAGCCACCGCCCACTGATGAGCCGTCGCCACAATATCCATTCTTTGCGCGGCACCGAGCGATCTTTCGGCTGTTGCGAGATGCCGGTGCTCTCGCGTTAGTCGGGGGTCACGGCGCAGATCACTACTTGGGTGGAGGTGACTTCCTCCATGTGAGCGACCTGCTCTCGGAAGGCCAAGTTTGGCGCGCAGCGCTTGCCGCACGCGACCAAGCGCGGGCATGGGGCACATCATTCTGGTCGGTTGCGTGGACGCTGATGCTTCGACCGTTCCTTCCGCCTCTCTTCCGTCTAGCGACCAGCCCCGAGGAGCTGCAACTCCCGAAATGGATTGCGCCTGGCTTCGCGAAGGAATACGATCTTCGACGACTCCTGCCTGGGCAACAGAAGAGGCCTCGTCCGACTGCGACGCGTTATCGAACGGCGATAGAGCGACAACTCGCGGGCCTCCCTAATGCCTTTGTTGGCCCGCTCCCGACGTTAGGCATTGATCTGCGGTACCCGTTCCTCTGTCGTCGTCTCGTGGAGTTTGCGCTAGAGATTCCCGCCGACGAGGTCGTGCTGAATGGCCAATCCAAGGTGGTCCTTCGCGAAGCCGAACGCACGTTGCTGCCGGCGAGCGTGTATGAGCGAAAGACGAAAGGCAGCATCGATGCCAGATTCCTCTGGTCTCTGCAACGAGAGCACGCCCGGCTCGACACACTGCTGCGCGAACCAATGTTAGCAGATCTTGGTTGCATCGATGCCTCGCGTTTGCGCGCAGCCGTCGCTCTCGCGCGCTGCGGACACCTGCCCAATACCGCGTTCTTACTCAGCGTGCTTGCGTTGGAAACGTGGCTCGCCGTCCGCGCCCGCCGGTGGGTCGCTGTGCCTCACGTCGCAACCACATTTCACCGACACCACGCCACCACGGGGCCGCCGTCGTAAATCGAGGCCTTGTGAGGCGCGTTCAATGGAGGATAAATCATGGAGAAGAAGCCTTGGCCCCAGCCGACGCTTGTCGAACATGGCCGCGTCGCAAATGCGACGGCAGGCGGTTGCTACCAAATCATCCTTGACGGCTACGGAGGGTGCCAGTACACGGTCGACCCCATCCAGCGGGCAAAGCGAAACTAACAAAGGGGTGGGGTGGATTCTAAGAACCTGACGAGGTGCGGCACATGCTATTCGTCGGCGCGGCGCGATAACGGCACAGCCTGTTGTCTTCGAACGAGATCAACATCATTGAGTGCCCAGCGTGCCTTCAGAAGGCGTTTAGCTATCCGGATCCGCTGGCGCCTCGTTTGGCGGACGAGTGTGTGGACATGCGTTCGCTAACGAAGTAGCGGAGATTGGGGGCAAGACAAATGCATTTCTCTCCAACTTGGCGAGAATCGCCGGTTCGCGCGGCTACAACTGCTGCCGCGACAGACGCTCGGCTCGCGCTCCGTAGGGCAAAGCGTGATTGCATGTTCACGGCGACCGCCGTTGCGACGCTCGCG
Source organism: Gemmatimonadaceae bacterium (assembly GCA_035279625.1). Lineage (GTDB taxonomy): Bacteria > Gemmatimonadota > Gemmatimonadetes > Gemmatimonadales > Gemmatimonadaceae > JADGGM01. The sequence goes on along the minus strand of DATEHK010000064.1, from coordinate 6,747 downwards.
CTCGGCATCGGCGCGACAGTCGCAACGTTCGGCATTGTGCGCGGGGTATTGCTGCGGCCCTTGCCGGTGCGGGATCAGGGTCATCTCGTCGTACTGTCGGCCAAGAGCCGATCGCTTGGCAGCTCCCATGTAGGCCTTCCTAACGGCGTACTCTGGGACTTCGCGGCGCAGAGCAGAACCGTTAGCGAGGTGACTGCCATTCCGGCGTTCGCGCCGGCTACGCCCTTCGTTGCCCGTGACGGCAACCGTACGATTCATCTCTCACTGACGACCACAACCGGCAACTTCTTCGATGTTCTTGGAGTGCGTGCCGGCCGCGGCCGACTCCTGAAGGCCGGCGATGACACGCAGTCTAACGAACCGGCAATTGTGCTCAGCAATACTGCCTGGATGAGGGAGTTCGGCGGCGATACGGGGGTCGTCGGCCGCACGATACAATTGCCGCAGGGGAGTTACACCGTCGTTGGCATAGCAGCGGCTGAGTTCGACTATCCGCACGGAAGTGACGCATGGATCTCGCTTCCACAGATGGTGCGACGCTTGGGTTTCGACGACAGTCCCGAGGGTGGATATTGGGATCTGATCGCGAGGCTTCGTGAAAATGTTACGCCGACCCAAGCGCTGCGAGAGTTCAATGCCTTCCTTGTTGCGTACAACTCACCGCGGTTGGGAGACTCGCGCTCTCGAGGCGCAGTTGTCGAGTCGTATGCCGATTCCGTCATAGGCGATCAGCGGTCGGGACTTCTCGTTCTTGCCGCCGCCGTCGGCCTGGTACTGGTGATCGCCGTTGCCAACGTGGCCGGATTGCTGGTATCGCGCACGCTTTCACGCCGCGCTGATCTCGCTGTGCGAAGCGCTCTCGGCGCCTCGCCGGCGCGCCTTCGTGCCCAACTTTCCGTCGAACATCTGATCCTCGGGCTCGCTGGCGGGCTGTTCGGGCTACTTGCCGCATGGGCTGGGCTTCGTTTCGCGGTTGCCGAAGCCCCTCCCGGGCTTGCGCGCTTTGGTGAGGTTCATCTCGACGTGATGACGATTGCATTCGGCCTAACCATCACCGTGTTTTCGGTTGTTGGGTTCGGGATTGCCTCTGCGATGGTGTCCAGACGCCCGAATATGGCCTCCGCCTTGAACGGAAGCGTGCGCCGCGGCGTCACCGCCGTCGGGTCGGACCCTTCGAGTCGTCGTTTCCGTCAGGCCGTAGCCGTGGGCCAATTGGCGCTCGCGATCGTCGTGTTGGTGGGCGCTGGCCTGCTCGTTAGGACACTGGCGAATCTCCAACGCATCGACCTGGGATTCGAACCGACACATTTGCTGTTCGTCGTCATCGAGCGCGAAGATGCCAATTCCGCGAGCACCGGAAGCGATTTGACGGCAGCGGAGACGAGACACCGCGCCGTGTTAGATGGTCTTGTCGAGCAATTGGGAACACAACCCGGGATCGTAGGAGCAACTCCGACATCGCTCATCCCGTTTGCGTTAGTTGGTGGGACGGGCGGGATCGATCAACATTTTCGACTCGAGGGACAACCTACCGCCGTCGCTCTGGCGGGTCCGACCATTCGATCCGATGGCGCGCTCCCCAACTACTTTCGCGTGCTCGGAATCCCTGTCCTCCGTGGGCGTGCATTCGACGCTGATGACCGCGCTGGTTCTGCGGGAGTTGCGATCGTCAGTGAGCAAATGGCCCGCCTCGCGTGGCCCGGGCAGAATCCACTTGGCAAGCGGCTTCAGCTCATTGATGAATTCGGGCGCGGCCCAACGCGCACGGTCGTAGGCGTAGTTGGAGACACGCGGTACTCGGACCTCACCGTGCCGCGACCTGCCGTCTACGTTCCACTCGAGCAGTCGACGCCAGGTGCGGTGGTCGCGATCCGGACTCGCGGTCGTCCAGCGGCCGCGATACCGACAGTCGAGCGTGTACTCCACGGACTTGATGACGCGTACGGAATTAGTAAGACCGTCACCATGCCGCAGTTGCTGGCGCTCGAGTTGGCGCGACCCAGATTCCTCATGGGCGTACTGTCGGTCCTATCGCTCATCGCCTTGTTGCTCGGCGCCGTTGGTCTGTACGGCGTCATGAGCCTACTTGTGCGTCAAAGGACTAACGAGCTTGGAATCCGACTCGCCCTTGGAGCAACCGGGGGTGCGATTCGCGGTTTGGTCCTGCGAGAAGCCGGGCGCCTGGTGGCCGTCGGCGTCGCGTTAGGACTCGTCGCCTCTGTGGCCTTGTCTGGCATGTTTCGGACGCTGGTCTTTGGCGTGCCTTACGTGGATCCGGTGACGCTGGTAAGTGCGACGCTGCTGCTCGTCGTCACGATGGCGCTTGCGGTTCTGGTTCCGGCCGTTCGCGCATCGCGTCTCGATCCGTTGATGACATTACGCGCACCATAGTTAGCACGGATGCGTTGACGATGCTCAGACCTTGCATCGCGACTGTTAATGGCTCGGTAGGATAATCTGCAACCGGCGCGTCAGGGTTGGCTAACATTGCCGCGTCGGTTCGCTTGTTCTTGTAATGCGCCGATAGACGAGGAGCCAGCGATGCTGTGCTTGGCGAGCCTGGACGGTTCCGAACCTGACGTCGTGCGCAGCTGCATTGAGCGGTCGGCGAGCTCGCTCGGCCTTCCCGCTTTCGATAGCTGGACGGTCACCGGGCCCATCGCTAGTCCTGTGCGGCAAGAACTGCGCGCGAGAAATGACCCAGTCGGCCAAAGCGATTTCGTGAAAGTACTCGGTGATACACACATCGACATCAACGCCTCCCCCGTCGGTGGCCTGAGGAGGAAAGAGCCGAACCAGACGGGGATTCAATTCATCGCACGCGCAATTGACATGTATGGCGCGGACGGGGTCAGCCGACTTGTCGGCGACTTTGCCTTTGTGGCGTGGAGTAAGAGATCAGGTGAGGTCATCGCCGCGCGCGATGCGTTGGGAGTGAGGACGCTTTACTTCCGTTGGATAACGTCCACTTGCGTGGCGTTCTCGACCGAAGCGTGTTGCTTGGCCGCCCATTCCGACTATGACGACGCTTTCATGCGTGAGTTCCTTCTCAGGGGGTGCGGTCCATCCAACCGCTCGTCGTTTGAGCACGTCCGGGCCCTATCTCCAGGTGAGGTACTCGTCATCAAGGACAGGCGGCTCGAATCTCGGAAGTCGTGGTCGCCACACGACCTAACGATTGACGGGTCGCTTGATGCCAAGTCGGCCGTCGCGGAATTTCAAACCCTCTTCATTGATGCAGTGCGGTTCGCGATCGGTGACGGCAGTGCCGTGTGGGCAACGCTATCTGGAGGCCTCGACTCCTCTTCTATAGTCTGTACTGCGGCTAACGAACGGTGCCTCCCGCAAGGTTGTCCAGCGTTGACCGGAACGATCACATATATGGATGACACGCCGTCCGCCAATGAGGTCGACTATGCCTCGATCGTCGTGCGCAAGGCGGGCTTGCCGAATCTGCTTGTGCCTTCGGAGGACTTGTGGACCGACGATGGTAGCAAACCCGCTCCGACGGATCAGCCAAGCCTGAGCTTCCCACATTTTGCGAGAGATCTCAGAGTAGCGAACGCTCTCCGCGCGGCGGGCTGCAGAGTAATCCTGCATGGAATCGGGCCAGACCATTACTTGACGGGCAACCTGCGGTTTCTCGCCGATCACATGGCAAACGGTGAGTTCGGGTCGGCACTTCGCGGCGTCCTACAATGGTCGCCCGTGCTTGGAAGGTCGGTATGGTCGCTGTGCCGAGAATGCTGTGTGAGCGCCGTACGTCCGGCAAGCCGTCGTGGATTGTCCTTGGTGTCGGCTCCGACTCCGAAATGGTTCGGAAGTCGAGTGCAGAGACGGGAGCCATTGGAGGCGCGGACGCCGCCGCATTGCGCCGAAGGGCGATTCAGGTCCTATGCAGCAGCCATTGCCCGCGCAGTAGAGGATTTGAGCGCGGATCTCGATCGCGGGCCGATGGCTACCTTGCTCGACGTGCGGTACCCATTCCTCTATCGACCATTGGTTGCTTTCTCACTTCGCCTTTCGCCACATCTCCGGACCAATCTTGCTGGAACGAAGTGGATCCTACGAGAAGCGATGCGTGGCGTCCTGCCGGAGCCAGTGCGCACAAGAAGGACAAAGGGCAGCTTGCATCAGCGATACGTGCAATCGCTATGTCGCCAGCGGTCTCGCGTAGACGCACTCGTTGACGGATCGGTGCTATGCGATCTGGGCTACGTCCGTCAGCAACAGCTCCGTCAGGCCGTACAGGCTGCGCGTGCAGGCGACCGAGGATCGGTGGACGAGGTCATGCCGGTACTGAGTCTTGAAACGTGGCTCGCTGCTCGCCATCGGACTTGGCCATCCGTCGTCTAGCTCAGGCTTGCAGGACCGGCGCATGTTGCCTGCGCGGAGTCGGCAATAACGGAGAGGGCACTCCGAATGCGATGTCGCCTCGGAAACCGGTTGGGCGACTGGTGTGATGCCTGACTGCAGGTCAAGCGCGGGACCGTCAAAATAGACGCCACCCGTCGTAGCAGGAATAGTCTTGTGGCAAATAGCTTCCTGAAGTTCGACGCAATGCAGCGGGAACGTAAGCGCCCGGCCCGCCTGGGTTAGGCGCGCGCGGGGGCATGGCGCCGCGCCTAACGCTCGCGCGGCGACACGGTGAATCAATTTCTGTGCGCTGGGCTCCTGGACGAGATGTGGCTGCACGTTGCGCCGATCTGGTATGGCGACGGCAAGCGGTTATTCGAGGGCGTGCGCATGAAGGAGCAGGAGATGTTGGAGGTGCGCTCCACCCCGATAGTGACGTGCGCGGTATAGGGTGAAACGCGGGCAGCCTCGCATAGCTCTACCTGAGCGACGATGCCGGACTCCGCGCGGTGGCGACGCCTAACTGACGGGTCAGCGGCTGCCGGCGGCCTGGCTGCTTCGGTGGAACCTAGAAGATATGAAGGGGCTGGCCCCCTGGCATGGTCGTGGGTTAGCTCACCGTGATCGTGCAGGTGTGCCAGAGCCACATGCGACAGTGTCGCACTGCCAGAGGACCAGCCCCATGTCTCCTTCGATTCTGTACCTCGGCTTGGATGTGCACAAGGACTCCGTCATGATCGCCGTGCTGCCGGCGGACGCGGTCGGCCCAACGCGGCTCGAGCGGCTGCCCTACGATTTCAAGAAACTGGAGCGCTTCTGCGCGCGGCTCGCCCAGGATGGCACGGTGCTCCGGGCGTGCTATGAGGCCAGTGGCGCGGGTTACGTCTTGCAGCGGGCGATGACGAGCTGGGGCCACACGTGCGAGATCGTGGCGAGTGCGTTGATTCCCACGAAGCCCGGCGTGAGGCGCAAGCACGACAAACACGACGCGACGAATCTGGCGCGCCTTTATCGGGCCGGGGAGTTGACGCCGATTCGGATTCCAAGCGAGGCCGAGGAGCGCGTGCGCGAGATCGTGCGCTGTCGCGAGACCCTGCAGCGGAAGATCCTCCGCTCACGCCACTATCTGCTCAAGCTGGTCGTGCGGCGCGGCCTCATCTATCACGCAGGCGCGCACTGGGCGCTCCGGCACCGGGCCTGGTTAGACGAGATGCGGCGATCGCGCGCCGTGAGCGGCGGGGACGCGGTGGCGTTCGATGAATATCGCGTGCTTTTGGAGTACAAGCTTGCGCGCCGCGCCGAATTGGATCGCCAGATCGAAGCCCTCGCCGTGACGCCGGCGTCGCGCGGCTCACGCGTTTTTCGCGGCATCAGCACGCTCGCCGCGATGGTCCTGACGACGAGCTCGGCAATTGGCAGCGCTTTGCCAAACCCACGCAGCTGATGGCGTACGTGGGCGTCGTTCCGACGGAGCACTCCTCCGGCGGACGCGAACGCCGCGGCGCGATTACGAAGGCGGGCAACAGTCGATGTCGGCACGTGCTGGTGCAAGCCGCGTGGTGTGCCCGCCGGCCGCCGCGACGGCGTGCCCTGCGCACGCGGCGCCAACACGGGCAATCGCCCGCACTCGTCGCGCATGCGTGGAAGGCGCAACACCGCCTCTACACGCTCTTCCATCGTATCGCCGCGCGGCGGCCGGCGCCGATCGCGGCCGTCGCGGTGGCGCGAGAACTCATCGGCTTCCTCTGGGCGGCGATGCAGATGCCGCTCGCGGCTGACGCGCCGACCGCCGCCTAACGATGACGCGGTGCGTGGCGTGGTGCCCGAGGCACGACTGGAGAACGCACGCTTTAATTATGAGGTCGGCCCGCACACCGGATCGGATCCTCGCCCCTAGAATGTGCTCGCTCCCGACGAATTCTGCTTTGTGCCGCTCCAGTCTCGCCCTGAGAGGCGGTTCCGGCGGCAGTCGGACGTGCCGGCCAAGACCGCGGTGTCGGACGCGATGAGTGCCGATTTGCGACGTCGCGGGTTCAAGTTCGTGGGCAGCACCATTTGCTATGCGTTCATGCAGGCCGTCGGTTTGGCGAACGATCATCTCTTGAGCTGTTATCGCCGCACCGAAGCAGGCGGTGCCCCCGAGCGTCGTGCGTTGCGGCCTCGGCGGTGACGCGTTAGGAGGAGGCGGCGTATCGCGCGCCGGACCGTTCGGTCTCCCGCAGTAGGTTTCCTCTCATTCTCGAGCCACGCTCCGTGAAAACCCTCTGGTGTTGGCGGTGTCGCCGCGACGTCCCGATGCTGGACGATGATGAGTGGGCCGTGTTGGTGGAGGCGCATCGCTCGGGAAGCGAGGACGCGGCACGCATGGCGGTGATCGAGCGCGAGCGGGTA
>DATEHK010000063.1:0-7687 GCA_035279625.1 Gemmatimonadaceae bacterium | reverse complement strand
TGCGCGCGGCGATCTGCGGCGTCGAGCCGGAGCCGATCGCGGCGCGCCGCGCCGACGTCCCGCCGGCGCTCGACCAGTTGCTGCGCGCGGCAGTGGCCAAGGATCCGGCGCGGCGTCCGTCGATGGCGGCGGTGTCGGGCGAGCTCGAGGCGGTGGGCTCGCTCCTGGGGCTCCGCGTCGCACCCGGGAGTCTTGCCTGGACCCGCGACGAGCGCGACCGCACCGACTCGGCTCCGTTAGTCAAACCGGAAGGTGAGGGCCGCGACGCGGCGATCGTGGCCGTGCGCGTCACAGGCTACGCGGCGCTGCTCGAATCGTGCGGGCCGGACGCAGCGCTGCGCGACGTGCAGCGGGTGCGCGCGCTGGTGGCGGAAACCGCCGAGTCGTTCGGCGGCGTCGTCAACACGTTCGATGAATCCGGCGGCGCGCTCGTGTTCGGGGTACCGCACGCGCGCGAGGACGATTGTGTCCGCGCGGCCCGCGCGGCGGCGGCGCTCGCGGCCGGCGTCCCGGACTCGAGCGACGGCGATGGGACGCCGGCGTTGTCGCTCAAACTCCATGTAGGCCTCGACACGGGTCGCGTGATCGTGCGCCCGGTGGTGGAGCGCGGTGGTCTGTCGTTCCACATCGCGGGGCCGGCGGTCGATCTCGCGGCGCGGCTGGCAGACCTGTCGCCGGCGGGCCGTGTGTGGATCGGCCCGCGGTGCCGCCGGCTGCTCGAGCCGCCGCTCCGCCTAACGCTGCGCGGCGGCCTGTCGGTGCCCGATGGCGATCGCACCGTATCGCCCTACGAGCTGGCCGGCGAGTCCGAGGAGAAGACGCGCCTCGAGGCCGCGCTGCGCCACGGCGATCTCACGCCCTATACGGCGCGCGATCACGAGCTGGCGCAGGTGCACGCGTGCCTCGATGACGCGTGTGCGGGAGCGGGCCGCTTCGCGATCGTCGTGGGCGAGGCGGGTATGGGCAAGAGCCGCTTGCTGCACGAGCTGCTGCCCCTGGTGCAGGACCGGGGCGCCACGCTCCTGCGCGGACGGTGCCTGTCGTACGGCGCGTCCACGGCATACTTGCCGTTCATCGACGTGGTGCGCGATGCGTTAGGCTTCGCGGCGCACGCGTCGGAGACGCCGGCGGCCGCGCTGGCGCGGGTGCGCGCGACGATGCCGGAGCTGGACGAGTTCCTGCCGATCTACGTGCACCTGCTCGCGGTACCCGGCACGGAGCCGCGGATCGCGCCGCACCTGCAGGGCGAGAAGTTCCGCATCAACGCGCAGGAGGCGATCGCGGCGCTGCTCACGGTCACGAGCCGCCAGCGCCCAACGGTGCTGCTGCTCGAGGACTGGCACTGGGTGGACGACGCGTCGCACGCGGTCCTGGCGCAGATCGCCGAGCTCGTGGCGCGCTACGCGCTTCTGGTGGTGGTCACGTGCCGTCCCGGCTACGTGACCGATTGGGGTACGGTCGCGCCTAACGCGACGGTGAACCTCGCGCCGCTCGCCGAGTCGTCCACCGCCGACCTGTTGCGCGCGATACTCGGCGCGCGGCACGTGCCGGCTCCGTTAGTCGCGCGTCTCCACGAGCGCACCGGCGGCAATCCGTTCTTCATCGAGGAGATCTGCCACGACCTCCAGGAGGACGGGACGCTGCGCGTCGCCAGCGGATCGGTCGCCGTCGCGGGTGAGATCGACGCATTGCGGCTGCCGGGAACGGTGCAGGCGGTGATCCGCGCGCGGCTCGACCGTCTCGACGCGTCCACGCGCGAGACGCTGCTCGTCGCGTCCGTCGTTGGGCGCGAGTTCGGCCGCGACGTGCTCGAGCGCACGCTCGACGATCCGAGCCACCTGAACGCGGCCATCCGGTCGCTCAAGGCGGCGGGACTGGTCGAGCAGACGGGCGTCGCGCCGCGAGCCACGTATCGCTTCCGCCACGTGCTCATGCAGGAGGCGGCGTACGCGACGCTGCTCGAGCACAGCCGCCGCGCGATGCACGGCCGCGTGGGCGTCGCCATCGAGGCCGATGGCGACGCGGTGCAGGACGACCAATTCGAGCGCCTGGCGCACCACTTCGAGCGCGCCGAGATCTGGGACAAGGCGGTGCACTACGCGGTGCTCGCCGCCGAGCGCGCGGGCACGCTGGCCGACTTCGCCGAAGCGATGCAGGTGCTGGAGCGTGCGCGCGGATGGCTGGCGCACATGCCCGACACCAGCGTGCGCCGCCGCCTCGCCGTGGATTTGCTGCTGCGCCAGGAACGGTTAGGCGAAACGTTAGGCCTGCGCGATCGGCAGCAGCGTCTCATCGATGAGATGGTGGCCCTGCTGCTCGCCGGCGGCGACGATGCCCAACGCGCCGAAGTGTATTTGCGGCAGGGCGACCTGCACACGCTCATGCGGCGCTTCGATGCGGCGGATGATGCCCTGCAACAATGCGTCGCGCTGCGACGCGAGCTGGGCGATGCGGTGGGCATCCGGCATGCGCTCCGCAGCCTGGGGTTGCTGCGGTGGCACCAGGGTCGCGACGAAGACGCGCTGGAGTGCATCGAGGAAGCGCTGGCCTTAGACCGCGAGAGGCGCGACACGATCGCCGTGGTCGGCGACCTGTCGAACCTGGGCTACGTGCTCAAGGGCATGGGATACCTCGAGAGCGCCGAAGAGCGGCTGCTCGAGGGCATCGAATTGTCGGAGCGCATCCTGGCCGGCGACGCCGATACCATCGTGAAGGGCGACGCCGCGGTGAAGCAGCACTATCTCGTGCACAACCTGGCGAACGTGTATCGCCAGTTAGGCCAGAGCGAGCGTGCGCTCGAGCTCATGCGCCGGGCCACCGAGCGCGCCGGCGGCGAGCGGCTGCCCATCCAGTTGTCGTACCACTATACGTCCATCGCGCACTTGTGCCTGGTCGCCGGTCGCATCGACGAGAGCCTGGACCACTATCGCGCGGCGATCGATTTCACGCGGCGCGCGAACTTCGTGCCCGGATTGTCGCTGTCGCTCCGCATGTTAGGCGAAGTGCTGGCGACGCTCGGCCGGCGCGCCGAGGCGCTGCCGCTGCTCGAGGAAGCGGCGCATCTGTTCGCCCAACTGGGGGACCGCACCAGCGAGGCCGAGCTGTGGGAGCACATCGCGCGCGTGCACGAGGCCGAGCATCGCGATCCCGAGGCGCTCTCGGCGTGGGCCCGGGCGCGCGCGCTGCGCCGGGAGCTGCACGATGTCCCGGGCGAGCTCACAGCGGCGGAGGGCTTGGGACGCGTCACCCGGCGCCACCTGGCCGAGCCGTCGCTCGCGCTGGCGCACTATCAGGACGCGGCGGCGATGGCGGCGCAGCTCGGCGAGCGTCGCACCGAAGGACGATTGCGCAACGTGGTCGGCATTCTCGAGTACCAACGCAAGAGCTATGCGGCGGCGCTCGAGCAGTATCATCTCGCGACGGCGGCGTTCGATGCATGCGACGATGCGGACGGTGTGGGCCTGTCGCTCAACAGCATCGGGGCCACGCTGCGCAGCATGGGGCGCCACGCCGATGCGCGCGCCTCCCTCGACCGGGCGCTGGACCACAACGAACGCGCGGCGCGGCCGGAGCTGTTGGGTCACACGTTAGGCATGTTGGGCGCGGTCGAGATGGATGCCGGGGCGCCCGACCGCGCGATCCCGTTCCTCGAGCGTTCGCTCGCCATCCGCGTGGAGCGGGGCGACACGCGCGGGGAGGGTTGGATGTGTTACGAGTTATCTCGCGCCGCAGCCGCCGGCGCGAAGCCCGATCACGCGCGCGCGATGCTCGAGTCGAGCGCCCGCGCGGCGCGCGAAAGCGGCGACACGGAGTTGAGCGATGCGTGCGAGCGATTCCGCCGCACCGCCGGGTTGTAACGGACCGCCGGACCGAACGGAGGAGACCTCATGCCGCGCTATCTCATCGAACGCACCGTCGGCTCTCTGACGCGCGAGGAACTGGATCGCGCGTCCCGGCGATCGATCGCCATGATGGACAACACCGGGATCGTGTGGATCAGGAGCTACGTGTCCGATACCGAAGGCAAGATCTACTGCGAGTACGACGCGCCGAGCGCCGACGCGGTGCGCGAGCACGCGCGGCGGGCCGGACTGCCGGTGGATCGCGTCACCGAAGTAGCGTTGGAGATCAGCCCCGCGATGTTCCGTTAGGCTTGTTCGCCACGCGCTCGAGGCGCCGGTAGTAGCCCCACTGGAGCAGGCGCCGGAACACCACCACCGGCGCGCCCGCGATGTTGAACCAGCGATTCACGATTGCGGCGCGCTTTCGGCCTAACGAAATGCCGTACGAGAAATCGCGGTGCAGCCGGTGCGGCTTGGGCTCGCGCGCCGGGTCCGGATCCGTGAGCCTGGCCAGCGCGGCGCCCTGCCAGATCGCTTCGATCGCGCGCATCGTCGTGGGCCATTCGCGCCCGCCCTCCACCACGCGCACGCAGTCGCCAATGGCGCGGATCGCGGCGTCGCCTTCCACCTCGAGCCGTGCATTCACGATGAGATGGCCGTCGGCGGTGACCGGCAAGCCTAACGTGGAGACGACGGGATGTGGACGAACCCCTCCCGCCCAAACGACCACGTCGCAGGGTACCGCGGTCCCGCCATCGAGCAACACGTGGTCACGGGATAACTTGCTGGCGTGCCGGCCGAGGAGCAGCTCCACGCCCGCCGCCGACAACGCCGACGCCGCGCGCAGGGACATCGCGCGTGAGAACGTCGGCAGCAATCGGGACGTGTCGCACACCAAGGTCGTGGCGAGCCGCGCACCGTCCACACGACCCGATGCCAACTCCGCGCTCCATTCCACGCCGGTGATGCCGCCGCCGATCACCGCGACGCGCAGCACGCTCGCGCCCGAGACCCGCAACACGTGCAAGCGACGGCGCAGCGCCGCCGCGTCATCCACGAACTTGGCCGGAATCACCGCCGGCGACCGCGCGAACGCTTCCGGCAAGTTAGGCACACTGCCGATCGCGATCACCAGCCGGTCGTAGGGCACCGATGTGCCGTCGGCCAGGCCGATGACCCGTCGCTCGCGGTCCAACGTGGCGATGGCGCCCTGGATCCACTCGGCCCCAATCGCGCGGCAGAAGGCCGCCGCATCGAACCTGAGGTCATCCGCCTCGCGCGCGCCGCCGGTCACTTCGTGCGCCAGCGGGATGTACGAGTGGATGGGACGCGGATCGATCACCGTCATCGCCCCACGCGGGAACCGTCCGCGACGCCGCACGGTGCGATAGAGGTATTCGAGTCCCGCGAACGAACAACCCGCGAGGACGGTGTGAGTCGCGGCGGACGTGCCCGCTGACGTGGTCATGTCCCTTGATCATACGTGCCGAGGGCACTGGATGCACGCGCGAATCCGTTGAGTTTGCGTGTTGCGACGGGCATTTTTCCCGGTAATGAACGTCCCCTCGGGCGACGCGTCGCCCTCCAAGCCAACCGGATTCGTGTCGCTGGTCGGAGCAGGTCCCGGCGATCCGGGCTTGCTCACCGTGAAGGCTCACGCGCTGCTGGGCGCCGCGGACGCCGTGGTGTACGACGCCCTCGTAAATCCGCGCATCCTGCGTGACGGCGCGGTGCGCGCCGATGCGGAGATGCACGACGTGGGAAAGCGCGGCGGGTCGCCATCGACGCCGCAGGACGAGATCACCGCGCTCCTCGTACGCCTGGCGCGTGAAGGCAAGCGGGTGGTGCGGCTCAAAGGCGGCGATCCGTTCGTGTTTGGTCGGGGCAGCGAGGAAGCGCAGGCGTTGGGGGCCGCCGGTGTCTCGTTCGAGATCGTGCCTGGGGTGACCGCGGGCGTCGCCGCGCCGGCGTACGCTGGAATTCCAGTTACGCATCGCGGCCTCGCCTCGGCGGTGACGTTCGTGACGGGGCACGAGGACCCATCGAAGTCCGAGAGCGACGTGGATTGGGCGTCGTTGGCGCGCTCGGGCGGGACGCTCGTGCTCTACATGGGCGTCAAGCGACTGCCGGGGATCGTGGCCGCGCTGTCCAAGGCCGGGCTGTCGGGCGACACGCCGGCCGCGATCGTGGAGTGGGGCACGTGGCCACGGCAGCGCACGGTGAGGGCGTCGCTCGTCGACATCGTGAGTGCCGCGCGCGAGGCCAAGATCACCGCGCCGTCGATCACCATCGTGGGACACGTAGCGAAGCTGCGCGACGAGATCGCGTGGTTCGACCGCCGGCCGCTGTCCGGCCGCCGGATCATCGTCACGCGCGCCCGCGCGCAGGCGTCGGAGCTGGCCGCCCGCCTTACTGAGTTAGGCGCTGACGTGATCGAGGCGCCGGCCATCGACATCGTGCCTGCCGACCCCGCACCCATCCGCGTCGCGCTCGAGCGATTGGCAGACTACCAGTGGGCGCTCTTCACGTCGCAGAACGCGGTCGAGATCGCGTGGGACGCGCTCCGCGCCGCGGGCGGCGACGCGCGGCAGTTCGCCGGCGTGCGCGTGGGCGCCGTTGGGCAGGCCACCGCCCGCGCGCTCCTCGCGCGGGGCATCGCGGCCGATGTCGTCCCGGCGCGCTCGACGGCCGAGGGCTTGGCGGACGCCCTGCGTGATCATCCCGATGTGCGGGACGCGCGCGTGCTGTTCGTGAAGGCCGAGGGCGCGGGTGACGTGCTGCCCGACACGCTCGGGCGCGCCGGCGCCACAGTCGACCAGGTCGTCGCCTATCGGACGGTGGCCGACGCGTCGGGTGCGAGCGCGGCGCGTGATGCACTCGACGCCGGCTCCGTGGATGCGATCACGTTCACCTCTGCATCCACCGTTCGCTTCTTCGTCGATGCTGTGGGCGGCAGTGCACACGTGGTGCGCGACACGCGTGTGATCACCATGGGCCCCGTCACCAGCGTCGGCGCTCGCTCGCTCGGTCTCAGCGTGCACGCCGAGGCTGCCACGGCGACGATCGACGCGCTCGTGGACGCGGTCGTGGCCGTGCTGAGGTGAGTCATTGGCGAACAAGGCACCGACATTGTTGGAGAACGACCAACTGGTCAGCGTCGCGTTACTTACTGCCTTGGGCCTGCTTCTGGACCAAAGCGCCGCAGCGCAGGCAAAAGATCCGTCGCTTACGGAAGCCTTTGTGCCGTATACGACCACAATGAGAGCAAAATCTGGAGAAGGTACTTGTCAACGTCGTGGTATCCATTGCTTTAAGCCCGGATTCTGAACCACCCTGCCGCAGCGCAGGCAAACGATCCGTCGCTTGCCCAAGCCGGTGCGCGTTATATGGCCGCATTGCGGGCAAAAGGTGAAAGTCATCAAGACCCTAATTGCCGAGAGGGTCGCGACAAACGCAATCGCAGCGATAGTGGCGAGAGGAGGATGAGCAGTGAAAGCGATCGTCGCTATCAACAAGGCTACGGCGACGACAAGAAACAGTGGGAAGGTCGTTCGCTTCGACCCTGGATCGGTCCCGAGTCCGTAATAGAGTCCGCCAACGAGGCCGAAGACGAGAAGATAACTTACGAGGCAGGTAACTCCGATAGCTGACACGGCTTTGCCCAATCAGTTGCCTCACCCCCACAGTCTCTGTGCATCCTGTAGGGGTGAGTCCCAGGTCTAGTTGAAAAGCAGGTGGTGCCGCGATACAAGAGTGTGAATCCCGCCAAGGATTTCCACTCCGTCCCGAGGACACCACCCATGCCAAGAGTACGCGACAAGTCGAGAAAGGACCAGCACTCCCCG
>DATEHK010000062.1:0-2899 GCA_035279625.1 Gemmatimonadaceae bacterium | reverse complement strand
GGCGCTCCCGGCCCGCACCCCGCGCCTCGCGGCCGACGCGCTCGCTATCGTCGCGCTCGCGCTCGTGGTCGCTGCGCTCGCGCGCCCACAATGGGGCGAGTCGCGCGCTGCCGTCGCGCGCTCCTCGCGCGACGTCTTGTTCGTGCTCGACCTGTCGCGATCGATGAACGCAACCGACGCCTATCCCTCACGCCTCGCCGCCGCCAAAGCGGCCGCGCGCGCCATCGCGGATTCGCTCCCGCACGATCGCGTCGGCCTCGAAGTGTTCGGCGGCAACGCGTTCCTCCAACTGCCACTCACCACCGACCACGGCATCTTCTCGCGCTTCGTCGATGCCGTCGGCACGGAAGATGTCCCTGATCCCGCTACAGACATCGAAGGCGCGCTCGACCTCGCGGCAACCACCTTCGCACGCGACGGCGGCGCTGGCTCTCACACGGTCGTCCTGCTCACCGATGGCGAAGCGACGCAAGGCTCGATGCGCGATGGCGCAAGCGTGCTCGCTCGCGCGCACATACGACTGTATGCGGTTGGCGTGGGGTCTACGGGCGGCGCCACGGTGCCCGAGACGCCGGCAGACGCCAAACCGCACCGCGATTGGCGAGGCCAGGTCGTCATCTCCCGGCTCGCCGAGTCGGACCTCACAGAATCCGCGACCCTCGCCGGTGGACGCTACGTTCGGTATGCGGGCCCGGCCAGCGTCACGCCCATCGTCGGCGAGATTCGTCAGTTAGGCGCGGCTCGCATCACGTCGCGCGAGCGTGCCGCGTTCACCGACCGCTTCGAGTGGCCGGTCGCCCTCGCAATCCTTGCCCTGATCCTCGAATCGCTCCTCCGCGCGCCCGCTTGGCGCGCCGCACGCGGCGATCACGTCCGCGGTGTTGCCGTCGCCCGCGCCGCCGCGGCGGTACTCGTTCTCGCCGGCCTCTCCGGTTCGTTAGGCGCAGAGCCGCGCCTCGACGGCCGCCGCGCCGCGCGCGCCGTATCGCTCTATGAAGCGGGCCACTACCGCGAGGCACTCGCCGAGCTGCGCACGTTGGTTGTCGATGCCCGCCACTCCGGCGACGCGAACGCCGAAGCCTACCTCTCGTACGACGTTGGCAACGCGCTCTACCGCCTGGCACAATTCGACGAAGCGGTCGGCAACTATCGACTCGCCCTGGGCGGCCCGCCCGCTCTCAAACGTCAGGCGCTGTTCAACCTCGGCGATACCTACATGCACGTTGCCGACGAAGAACCCGACAA
This sequence comes from Gemmatimonadaceae bacterium, assembly GCA_035279625.1. GTDB lineage: Bacteria > Gemmatimonadota > Gemmatimonadetes > Gemmatimonadales > Gemmatimonadaceae > JADGGM01. The sequence goes on along the minus strand of DATEHK010000062.1, from coordinate 1,654 downwards.
GCGCCCCATGCTCCGCGCGGCGGTCAACTCCTACACGGAAGCACTCATCCTCGCGCCGAATGATGTGGATGCGAAGTGGAACCTCGAGCTCGCATTGCGGCGCCTCGCCGACGAGGAGACCCGGTTCGGCGGGGGACCGCACCGCAAGGCCGATTGGGGCGGAGGCAACCTCACCAAGTCGGGATATGCCGGGGCGCCTCGCACCGGAGCCGGCGCGTCGCAGGGCAGTGGCTTCGGGAATTCCGAGGGTGGCCAGTCGGCTCCGCGGATCTCGGAATCGCAAGCGCGGAAGATGCTGGATGCGCTCCAGCGGGCGATGGTCACCGGCCAAGCGGGCGGCGGATCGCGTGGCGCACAGGCGACATCCACGCGGGCCGATTGGTGATGTGCTCGCGCAACGGCACTTCGCGAGACATGGTAACCAGTTGATCGCCAATCGGTTGGATGTTCCCCGGCACGCACCGATCCAGGCGCGTCCCTTGCACCAGAGGCAGCCGCGGCTTTGCTTCGGCCGTTCGGGAATATCGAGTTATGATTCCCGGGGCCGCGACTGGTTCTTGGGCTCATGCGCGACGTCGCGCAGCGGCCAGTGTAGGCCGCATCCGCTTCGATGCCGAGGTTCGATCTCGTGGGTTTGCCAACCCCGTGGGTGATTGTGTGGCTGGTGGCCGGCGCCGTCGTGGGCGTGCTGGCCGCCGCCATGTTCGTTAGGCGACAACGGCGCGTGCCGCGGCGCGAGCACGTCGTGCAGCTACGTCGCCGCGAGGCCGCCATCGACCGCCTCAAGAACACGCTCAAGGAGCACGCCGACCGTCTCCGCCATCAAGAGACCGAGTTGCGCGAGCTCGGCCTCGTCCGCCGCGAGCGCGTCACGTTAGGCGGAGACCTGGACCAAGCACGCCGCACCATCGCCGAGCTCCAGCATTCCGTCGACTCGACCCGCGCCGCGGCCCGCGAAACCGAGCTTCGGTTGGGCATGTCGCTCGAGTCCGAGCGCCAGGATGCCTCCGCGCGGCGCGTCGCGGCTGCCGCCGACCTCACGGCAGCGCAGGAGAGCGCGCTGAGTCTGCGCTCCGAGCTGGCTGCGGCGCGCGAGAGCGCGGCGCGTATCACCTCGCGCCTCGAGGCCGATCTCGCGGCCACACGCGCACTCCTCGAGCGCACCGCCGACGACCTCCACAGCGATCGCGCGGCGTCGGCCGACGCGCGCGCCGATCTCGCACGTCGCGTCACCCTGCTCGAAGACGAGCGCATCCGCCTCGAGCAGGAGTTGTCCAGGGAGCGGCGCGAGAGCGCGGAGAAGCAGCAGTCGCTGCGGTCGTTCGTCAGCACGCTGCGCGAGCAGTACGCACTCGCGTGCACCGAGCGCGACGCCGCGAGCCGCGAAGCCGAGTTGCGACGGTCGCAGGCCGACGACATCGCCCGCGCGCTCGACGCCGCGTACGAAGAATTCGGCCGCCGCCTCGATGAAGAACACTCGGACGCCGTGCAGGTGCTCTCCAAGGTCTGGGACTACGTCCACAACTACCCTCGGCTCCGCGAGCGGCCCGTCTCGTTAGGCGACGCGCCGCTGGCCGACGCGCCACCGGTCGACGAGCCGGCGGACGAGCCGCCGTTCCCGCCGCCGTCTCCGGCGGCCGCCGCGCCCGCTCCA
>DATEHK010000061.1:0-31980 GCA_035279625.1 Gemmatimonadaceae bacterium | reverse complement strand
AATGCGGCGTCGCTGCGGCGCGGCATGCGACACCGCGGCTTGCGCACCAGCCGCCCCGGCGAGCTCCCGCCAGACCTGCTCTCGGTCGGCGTCGTCGGCGTGACGGCACCTACGCCCGAACCCGAAGCAGCTGTCGAAGCCTTCGCGCCCGAGGAACCGGAAGCGCCGGCCAAAGTCGAAGCGGCTCCGCGTCGCCCGCGCGGACGAAAGTCGGGCGCCCGCACTCGGACCAGTAAGGCAACCGCCGCCGTTGCCGAAACGGCGGCGCCGTCCAAGCCGCGCCGCCCGCGCGGCGGCGCACGCGCACGCAAGAAGCCCGCACCCCCGCCGGCCGCTGGAGGCGAGGGATGACCGAGAACGCCGCGCGTCCCGCGCGGCGTTCTCGCATAGCGACGCGACTCCGCCCGCTGTCGCGGTCGTTCTACGACCGCGACACCGAGCGCGTCGCCCGCGAATTGTTGGGCGCCATTCTCTGGAGCAGCACGCCCGACGGCGCGGCCGCCGGCCGAATCGTCGAGACCGAAGCATACGTGGGCGAGCACGACGGCGCCTGCCACGCCGCCGCCGGCCTAACGCAACGCACCAAGTGGTTGTACGGACCGCCGGGCATCGCGTACGTCTACTTCATCTACGGCGTGCACTGGTGCTTCAACGCGGTCACGCGCGGCGAGGGGCTGCCAAGCGCCGTCCTCGTGCGCGCGCTCGAGCCGGTGGACGGGATCCAGCTCATGCGGCTGCGCCGCGGCGAGCCGGCGCACGACCGCGACCTGACTAACGGACCGGGAAAGGTCTGCGCCGCGCTCGCCATCACCGGCGCGGCCAACGGCGCGAGTCTCGACCAGCCGCCGCTCTCGATCCTGCGCGGCGAACCGGTAGACGATGCCGACGTCGGCAACTCGCCGCGCATCGGCATCACGCGCGCCGCCGATTGGCCGCTGCGCTGGTTCGTGAAAGGCAACCCGTTCGTCTCGCGCGCACCGCGCACCCATGCCCGCTGACGGCGCGGTCGAGATTTCCGATCGCGCGCGCCGCCTCTACCGCGATGCGATCATCATCGATACGCACAACGATCTCGTCACCAAAGTCCTCGACGAGGGATACGACCCGGCTGTAAGACACTCGCCGGCACAGGGTCACACCGACGTCCCGCGCCTCATCGAATCGGGCGTCACCGCGCAGGTGCTTGCCGCGTGGGTCGACGCGCCGTATGCCCAACACGGACCCGGTGCGTCGTTCGCGCGGGCACTCGCCTACGCCGACGCCATCCATGCGCTGGTCGACGCCCATCCGGCCGCGCTCTGCTTCGCCACGAGCGCCGAGCACGTGCGGCGCGCCAAGGTGGCGGGGAAGGTGGCGATATTCTTGGGCGTCGAAGGCGGCCATGCCATCGAGGACTCGCTCGACAACCTGCGCGAGCTCAAGCGCCGCGGCGCCTGTTACCTCACGCTCACCTGGAACAACGGCAACGCGTGGGCCGGCTCCTCGATCGGCTCCGGCGACACGCGCACCGCCGGCCTGACGCAATTCGGCCGCGACGTGATCGCCGAGCTCAACCGGTTGGGCATGCTCGTCGACGTGTCCCACACGTCGAGCGAAACGCTCGCCGACGTGCTGGGCGCGTCCCAGGCCCCGGTGATCGCCTCGCACTCGAGCGCCCGCGCGCTCGCCGACCATCCGCGGAACTTGAGCGATGAGGAGCTGCGCGCCATCGCCGCGCAGGGCGGGGTGATCTGCGTGAATTTCTATTCGCGGTTCATCGAGGTGCGCGTGCGCGAGGCGATGGATGCGGCCGAAGCGCGCGTCGAGGCCGAGCCCGCCGGCACCGCCGCCCAACGCTCGGCGCGCCTCGAGGCATTGCTCGAGCGCATTCCGCCCACGCCGCTTTCCATACTCATCGACCACATCGACCATGTCGCCCGCGTCGCCGGCATCGATCATGTCGGACTCGGCAGCGACTTCGACGGCATTCGCCTAACGCCAGCGGGTGCCGAGGACGTAACCGCGTATCCGCGCATCGCGCAGGCGCTGCTCGACCGCGGCTACGCCGACGATGATGTGCGCATGGTGCTGGGCGCCAACGTGCTCCGATTGATGGACGACGTGTTAGGCGCCGACGCCTGACGGGTGCCTGCACGAAAAAAAAGGGAGCCGCGTTCGACGCGGCTCCCGGTGTCGCTTGGGCCAAAGCGGGTCGCCCTTACTGCGCTCGGTCGATCGACGAGCCGAAGTTGTAGCGAATCCCGCCCTCGAGCATGTACGTCGAACGCCCGTTAAGCAGAAAGTTCGCCGCCGACGGCATGTACGTCACTTGGCCGAAGAGATTGAACCGCTTGATCGACGCCTGGAGTCCCCCGAGCGCCATAAAGGAAATTCTATCGCGATCGTTCTGCAATCTATCCGAAATCGCCGGCTCGCTCAACGGATCCGCGGGCTGGTCGATCTGCCCAACTTGCTGGATCAGGTTCATCGAGAACCCGACGCCGCCGTACGGCCGGAGCGCGCCCCACGCGACCGGGAAGGCTAACGCAGCCGCGCTGTACCGGCGCATGTCCTTCATCGCCACGCGATAGCTGTTACCCTGATTGTCCGTCACGGACGACGTCGTGTTGAAGAAGTCCTGCTCGCCGGAGATGTACAGACCACCCTTGCTCCGGGTGACGATCATGTCGAAGCCGATCGACGGGGCAACGTGATTCGAAACCGTCGTCGTCGAGAACGTCATGAGGCCGGCCTTCGCTCCCCAGAACCACGAGTCCTGGAAGGGTCGGTTCGACTGGGCCGCACCGACCGCCGGTAGCAGCGCCGCGAGGGCGAGCCCGGAAGTCATCCACCGGACCGTGCGCATGGGGAAACTCCTCATGTGTGAAAAAGAAGAGGGCTGAGTGAGTATTGATCGCGAGGAACTGGGGATGTACGTGCGGAGGTCTGTCTCGTCCGAACTGTCGTGTTGTGGCGCTTAAGCTCATGTCAGAGACGAGGGTGACGCAGACTGGTCACGGGGACCGGTCGTCCCGTCATCCTGACATCTTCCCAAGCAGACCGATCCGCTTGACCCCGGACTCGGCGTCCCCCAGCTTGGCGAGAAGCGCAGCTCCGGACGGGACCCCACTCGGAGTGAGAGCATGAGAGAGCACGCTGCCGCGGTGACTCCGCCCGTCGACCAGTTCCATAGTGCGGTGTACGGCACGGTGTTCGGCCGCAGAATGGACACCGTCCACCGGCTCCGCGCGGGCGACGCGCTGATTCTCGTTCCCGATGCGCCGGGGACGGACAATCCGGCCGTCTGGGTACACGCCGCCGGCGGCGACGTGGTGGGCCACTTGCCGTTCGCGGTGTCGAGCTGGCTCGTGCCGTGGATGCTCGACGGCGGCCGATGTCACGCGCACGTCGTGCGCGTCGAACCCGATGACGTCGCCAGTTGGAAGCGCGTCATCGTGCACCTCACTCTGGCCGCGCCGTCCTTCCGTTAGACAAGTCCGAGCTGCTGCCCCACGCGCTTGAAGGCGCGAACGGCCATGTCGAGATCATCGCGCGTGTGCGCGGCCGACAGTTGGCACCGGATGCGCGCATGTCCCTGCGGGACCACCGGAAAGCCGAATCCGGTCACGAAGATGCCCTCGGCGAGCATCATCTCGCTCATCTTGATGGCTAACGCAGTTTCGCCGACGATGATCGGCACGATCGGCGTTTCGCCCGGGATCGGCTTGAATCCCGCTTCGGTGATCGCGCCGCGAAAATACGTCGTGTTCGCGCGCAACCGCTCCACCCGATCCGGATGCTGTTCGATGAACGTGACCGCGGCGAGCGCGCTCCCCGCCACCGTGGGCGGCAGCGCGTTCGAGAAGAGCTGCGGCCGCGATCGCTGCGTGAGGTAGTCGGTGAGCGCCTCGGCGCCCGCCGTGAATCCGCCGGCCGCGCCGCCCACCGCCTTACCGAGCGTCGACGTGATGACGTCGACTTCGCCCAACACGTTGTGAAACTCCGCGGTGCCGCGCCCGCGTTCGCCCAACACGCCGGTGCCGTGCGAATCATCCATCGCCACGATCGCGTCGTACTTCCGCGCCAACTCGAGAATGTCGGGCAGCCGCGCGATGTCCCCTTCCATGGAGAACACGCCGTCCGTCCAGATGATGCGGCGTCGCGCCGTGCGCGCTCCAGCCAACCTGGACTCCAGGTCGCGCATGTCGGAGTGCTGATACACCGCAGTCGTGCACTTCGTGATCGCCTTGGCCAAACGAATCGAATCGATGATCGACGCGTGATTGAGCGCGTCCGAGATCACGAAGTCTCCCTCTTCGACCACCGTGGCCGTGAACCCTTCGTTTGCGTTCCACGCCGAGACGTATGTGAGCGACGACTCCGTGCCCACGAACCGGGCGAGTGCGCGCTCGAGCTCGCGATGCACCGTGAACGTGCCGCAGATGAACCGTACGCTCCCGGTTCCCGCGCCGAACGTGTCGAGCGCAGCCTTCCCGGCATTGATCACCGCGGGCTCGGCGGACAGCCCGAGATAGTTGTTGGACGAGAGGATCAGCACGTCGCCGCGCCCTTCCATGCGGACGTGCGCCGCCTGCGGCGACTCGAGATAGTTGAGACGCTTGTAAACACCGTCGCGCTTGAATGCGTCGATGGCGCCGCTCAGTTGGGTGGCAAAGTTCGGATTCACGGCAGGATCGGGAATGAGAATCGGTGTCCGTTAGGCTATCTCGAAGATCACTTTGCCGGCCGCTCCGCTCTTGATGGCGTGGATCGCCTCGTCGGCGCATTCGAGCGGAAATCGGTGCGTGATCACCGGCGTCGGGTCGAATTCGTGCGACCGCAGGAACCGCGTCATCTGGATCCACGTCTCGTACATGCGACGGCCGGTCACGCCGTATACGGTCACGCCTTTGAACACCAGCTCGGTGGCGAAATCGAATTGCATGGGCGTGGCCGGCACGCCGAGCATCTGGACGCGGCCCGCGGGCCGGACCAACGCGAATGCTTGATGAATCGCCGACGGCACACCCGACATCTCCAACACGACATCCACGCCCAATCCGTCGGTGTGCTGCTTCACGACGCGCTCCACCTCGTCGGGATGCACCACATCGTGCGCGCCCATCTGCTTGGCTAACGCAAGACGCGTCTCGTTCACGTCCGACGCGATGATCCGCGACGCACCCGCTGCCCCGCAAATGCCCACCGCAAAGATGCCGATCGGGCCGCAGCCCGTGATCAGCACCGTCGCGCCCGGAATCTCCGCCGTGAGCGCGGTGTGAAACGCGTTGCCCATCGGGTCGTGAATGCCGCCGATGTCGTAGGAGATGTCATCGTCCAGATGCCACACGTTGGTCGCGGGCATCGCGATGTACTCCGCGAAGCAGCCGTCGCGATCGACGCCGATCACCTTCGTATACGGACACGCGTGCGAATTGCCGGTCCGGCACAGCAGACATCGCCCGTCCACGATGTGTCCTTCCGCCGTCACGCGATCGCCCACGTGCACGTCGGTCACTAACGAACCGACGCGCGACACCTCGCCCGCGAACTCGTGCCCAACGACGAACGGCGGATGACACCGGCCGCGCGCCCAATCGTCCCATTGGTAAATGTGGACGTCGGTGCCGCACACGCCCGCGCGCCGCACGCGGATCAATACCTCGTTGTCCCGGATGCTCGGCTCGGGGACGTCTTTCAACCTGAAGCCTGGAGCGGCAGTCTCCTTCACTAGCGCTTTCACGCGATCTATAGCTCCAATCAATGGTCAGATAGCGTCGGTACGACAATCGGCGCACAGCATCTCGCGCGCGCGAAAACTGTCGCTGCACCGGCGACGACGCCAGGGGAACAACACCCGGCATGCGCGGTGCTCAGAACACCGTACCGATCTGCCCGCCGTCCACGGCGATCGCCGTTCCCGTCACGAAGCTGGCGCGCTCGGATGCGAGAAACGCGACCACCGACGCCAGCTCGCCCGGATGTCCCGATCGACCAATCGGAATCGCGCGACGACGCTCGGCCAGCACTTCGTCGAGCGAACGATCTTCGCGACGCGCGCGCCCTGCCGCCAGCGACATCGACCGGTCGGTGTCGAAGTGTCCGGTGAGAATCGTGTTCACCAACACGTTGTCCTTGGCGCAGTCGGTAGCCAGCGTCTTCGCGAATGCCGCGAGTCCCGCGCGCGCCGTATTCGAGAGGACCAACGACTGCATCGGCTGCTTGGCTGCCGTCGATGTCAGATAGATGATGCGTCCCCACTGACGCCGCCTCATACCCGACACGACCTGGTACGTGAGACGAATCGACGCGAACAAGTTGAGCTCGATCGCCGCGCGATACTGATCCTCGGTCGTGTCTTCGATGTCGGTGGCGGGTGGTCCGCCTGCATTCGCGACGAGAATGTCGATCGGTCCGAGTGTGGCCTTCGCTTCCTTCACTGTCGCGATGATTGCCGGACCATCGGTCACGTCCGCGACGAGCGGGAGCACGCGACGCCGCGACTCGGCGGCGATTTCGCTTGCGGTGCGAGTCAACGTCTCACTGCGTCGCCCAACGATTGCGACCGATGCGCCTTCCAACGCGAGCTCGCGCGCGCACGCGCGGCCGAGCCCACTCGATGCGCCCGTAACGAGCGCGACTCTACCTGCCAACCCGAGATCCACGCAGGCATCTCCTGAATCTGTGGGGACGTGAAGAGAGCAACGGCGACAATCCCTAATACTACAGAAACGTGCTTCCCGAAACCGGCACTTGGTCAGACGAGACCGATGCGTCGCGCGATGCGCTCGCCCGCGTCCTCTCCGCTTGCGACGGCGCCTTCGATGAGCGGCGTCGTGAGGTAGTCGCCGGCCAATGCGATCGGCAACTCGATCGCATTGGCCAACGAGCTCGCGCGAGCGCGGTCGCGCACGAAGCCTATGAACGGCACCGGCGATCCATGGTTGAATCGATAGACGCGTGCACGCGTGACGTGTCCGCGAACCTCGGGCACGAGCGCTTCCACGTCGGGCAGCATCTGCGCGGTGATCGACTCGGCGGACATGTCGCGCATCGCGTCGAGCGCGCGCGGCGTGGGCCATGCGAGCACCACGTCGCGGTCGGCGCGAACACCCGCATGCTTCGCTCCGTGCACGGCGCACGCGCTCACCGAACGCGCGATGCGCACGTCCTGAAAAATGCCGAACGCATCGTGAGGCAGAACACGGTCGAGGGCGAGGGCTAACGTAAGCGTGCCGCGCGTCGGTACACTAGCCAGCCATTGGACGAGGGCGCGATCGATACCCGAGTGCGGCGCGATCAGATCGTGCGCCGTGCGTGGATCCGTCGCGATCACCACGGCGGCGGCATTCCACGTGCGGCCCGTCGCGTCGTGCGCTGACACGCGCAATGCGCCGCTCGCGCTCGCGTCTGCGTTCACGGAAACGACGCGCGCGTCGGTCATCACCTCGATGTCGACCAGTGCGGCGTCCAACGCGTCGGACCAACTACGCATTGGCGCCAGCGTGTCTCCGTCACTGCCGTATCGGCCGAGCGAGAGGAAGAACGCGAGCGACACATCGGATGCGGGCACGTTGTAGAACCCGTTGCACGGCGGCTCGGCGAGTGTGTCGGCCGCAGCGGCGCCAATGCGCCGCTCGACATACGCACGGACACTTTCCGTGTCCAACGACCCCGGTAGGTGCGAGCCGGATGCGTCGAGTGCGTCGTGATGGCGAGCGAGGAGCGGCAGGAGCGACGTGGCCAGTCGCACTTTCTCGCGCGCGCTCAGCCCGCTGAACGCGAGCAGACTGCGCAGCGATCCGAATCTGAGAGGGAGGCGCTCGCCGTTGCGCACGACGATGTCGTGCGCGGTGTCACGCACCAAGTGTGCGCCGACGAGTTGCACGGTGCGCGCGTAGCCGCTCGTGATGAGCTGCGCGCCAGTGTCGATCGGTACCTCGTCGAGCAAATCACTTCGCGCGCGGCCGCCGAGCATGCGACGCTCTTCGATGAGCGTGACGTGCGCACCGCGATCACGAAGCCTCACGGCAGCAGCCACGCCAGCAAATCCGCCGCCGATGACGACGACGCGCGCGTCCGTCATCGCGGTAGGCGACAGGTGCGCGATGCAATCATCGCGCGACAAATTGCGCGCATGCTATTGCGTGTGATTTTCATCGTTCCTATATTCGCGCAAGGGCCGCACGCAGCAATCTCTTGTCGAGGTTCGTGAGTGGCGCGAATAATACCTCAATTCCTTGGTCGCACATCACAGCAGCCGGTCGCCAAACTCTTCATGAGCGGCGCACCAGCGCGGTCCTCGTCCCTCTCAGCGTTCCATTCCAGCGTTGTCCTCAGTCGTCGCCGTGCCGCAGTTCGTCGGCGCGGCGTTGTTGCATCGAGCGCACCCGCCTTGGGAATTCGAATCGGCCTTCGTACATCGCACGGTGCGCCGCGCGTCGGTAACAATGTTGGTGTGACGGTCGTCGATGCAGAACGCGCCGTCCTAACGCGGTGCGAGGCGGTGCACGCGCTCGCGCGCACGATGCGCGTTGCGGCGTAGTCGGTGATCGTACGCGATCGTTGTTGAAGCTGGATGTGAGATCGAAAACATCGACCTCTGCACTGAGGTCGTCGAGGTGTGTGGCGGGGCCCATGGAGCCTGCCCACTTTGCTGCCGGTCCACCGGGGGATCGGTTGGCAGTCAAACTCCTTTAGTGGAGATGAAAACCATGGCAACGCGTAAGAAAGGCGCCAGAAAGAAGTCCGCTCGCAAGGGCGGTCGGAAAAAGACCGCTCGTAAGGCCGCGAAGAAGCGGAAGTAGCCAGTTAGTCGTAGAAGTTGAGAACAACAAAAGAGGCCGGCGTGAACCGCCGGCCTTCTTTTTTTCGCTCGATTGTGTGAGCGCGTGAGCGCCGTCAGGCAGCGCGCGGCGTTTTGCCTGCGGCATCCCGCTCGGGCGCTGGGCCCCACATGTATGCCCAGAATGCCGGCGTCGGCTCGTCTCGTTTTCCGTTCGAGATTACGATGCCCACCGGCTCGACACTCATCTTATCGTCGCTGTGCCCGTCTTTCGCTGCAGCCATCGATCACCCCTCGTTGGTTACCCTGCGCTGGTCGCGCAGCGGTAGGCCGCAAAGCAGTGTATGTGCCACATCCGACATCGTGCCTCAACACGTTCATTCACAATGTGTTGCACAAAAAAAGGACTCCTTTTCACCGGAGTCCATCGACGCGGAATGACACGGACAGCGAATCGGTTTTCGTGTCAAAACGTTACGCGACCTCTTTGCGGGCCAGGAACGTCTCCCCACCGTAGCCGACGCCCAAGCCACCGCGCTCCACCGTGATGTGCCAGCCCCGGTATCGATCTCTGAGTTCGTCCAATGACACCGATTCGCCACCGGCCGACCCTTCGACCACATGAACACCGCCCGCCATCGTTGCTTGCTGCAGCAATTCGATGGCGCGCGCGCGCTCGACCGCAGAAAGTCCGCTCAACGCTGCAGCTGCTACTACTACTGCATTGAGTGGCCTGTCCGGTGACCAGTTCGCGAGGTCTTCGCCTACGCAGCGAACGCGACTGGTCAATCCGACTTCCGCTGCCGCGTTCAAGACGCGCTCGAGAACATCTTCGGTCTGCTCGACAGCCGTCACGGCGCATCCGTTCGCGGCCAGGTAGATGGCCGGTCCTTCTGCGCTCACGCCGGCGACCAGCACATGGCCCTCCGCTACGGCGAGCGCGGCTCGCGCAAAAGCGGAATCGGCGCGGAATCCCCAGCGCTCCGGGCGACTGAACTCTTTGAGGGCCTTGAGTCTGCGCTTCCGCCACGTCGCGAACGACGGTAAGCGGAGTCGGCCCCGTATGATGCGGTCGACTTCCGCGCACAGAAGGATCTCCGTGAGCGCCAATTGGGGCTCGGACTGCAAGGCCGTCACCGCATCGTCCCCGATTTTGAGGATCGCGCTACGCGGTATCGACTCCTTGTAGTTCTCGATTTCCCGCTCGACGAACAGCTCGTACTCGTATCTGAGAGAGCGTGGTCGTTGACTCATTTTGACGCAGGCGCGGGGCGAGGAGTGGAACGTGTACCTAAAGTAGAACTTTGTCCGTCGCGCGCAAGTCCCTATGCGGGTTCGATGTGGACAGTGACGCTTGATGCACCAAGTTCACTGTGCAGACGGCTCTCGACTGCGTCGGCAACACGATGCGCCGCTTCCACCGATGTCGTTCGCTCGACTCCGATGGTGACTTCGACCAACAAAACCCCCGACGCCATCGCCCGCGAACGCACCGCACGGACGTCCAACACGCCAGGTACCGCACTCAGCAGTTGCCGGATTTCGCGCGCCTCGATGGCCCGTTCGTCCACCAGAACCGGGACGCTGCGACGGACGATTTCGAAGCCATTTCTGGCGATCACGATGGCGACGGCGATGGCGAGCAGCGGGTCGATCACGCCCAACCCATGGCGTGTGAGAAACAGCGACACGACGGCCGCGCACGTGACGTACACATCGCTGCGTGTGTGCTCGGCGTCTGCTAACAGAAAGGCGCTCCGCAATCGCTCGCCGCGCTGCCGTTCGTACCATACGACAAGCACGTTGACGAGCATCGTCGATGCGACGAGGGCCAATTCGGGAATCGTCGCCGTGCGCGGGAGATCGCCGCCCATCACGTCGCGCACCCCTTCGCGCAGCAATTCGAAGCACGTGATCGACAAGAATCCGACGATCGCGAGCGCGCCTAACGTCTCGAATTTCTGGTGGCCGTAGGGGTGTTCTTCGTCGGGCGCGCGCGACGCGACACCGACGAGCACGATGCCGAGGATGTTGTTCAATACGTCCAGTCCCGATTCGAGCGCCGCGCCGAGGACCGACAGCGCGTGCGTCCGCACGCCGACGACGATCTTGATCGCCACCACCAGCACGTTGAGTGCGAGGATGACGAGGAGCGTGTTCCGGACTGCCGATGCGCGCGCCGGGCGGGCTCCGGGGTCCGACGTGGCAGGCGCAGGATTGGACACGATGCAAGGATATGAGGCGCTTGGAACTGGAGCCAGTGTCGCAAGCGATAGATTGCGGGTCGCGTGACGATCGAGGTCGAACCGGATGCCCGAGCTGCCCGAAGTCGAACATGCCGCGCGCGTCTTGCGCGCCGCCATTGTGGGTCGCCACATCGCCCGCGTGCGCGTGCTGCATCCGTCGCTGCGGGCCAAGCTGCCGCCGGCGGACCGGCGGCGGTTGGTCGGCCGCACGGTGCGGGACGTGGTGCGCCGCGGCAAGCACCAGGTGATTCACTTCGCCGATGGCACTGCGTTAGTCGCGCATTTTCGCATGACTGGCGACTGGGCCATCGGCCGCGTGGGCGACGAGCGCGCGTCGTATGCGCGCGCCGAGCTCGAGTTGGACGACGGCACGCGCGTGACGCTCGCCGATTCTCGTGCGTTAGCCACGCTCCTGCGCACCGACGATCCTGCCACCGTGTTGCCAGCGCTCGGCCCCGAGCCCGACGATCCAGCGTTGACGCCGGCGTCACTCGCGTCCACGCTCGCGCGCCGGCGCGGCGCGATCAAACCGGCGCTGCTCGACCAACGCGTGCTCGCGGGAGTCGGCAACATCTACGCGGCCGAAGCACTCTGGCGCGCGCGCATCGACCCGCGTGCTGCCGCGCGCGCGCTCGACACGGCACAATTGAAGCGCCTCTTGGCCGCGATCCGTACGGTGCTGGGTCGCGCGCCCGCCGGCCGGTATCAAGCGGACACCGCGACGTCACGCTGGAACGTGTACGATCGCGAAGGCCTAACGTGTCGCCGGTGCGGCGGAACGGTGCGGCGCATCGTGCAGGCGGGACGCTCCACGTATTACTGCCCGCAATGCCAGACGACGGGGAAGCGCTGAGGCGTCTCACGGGTTTTCCGCCTCGACAACCGCCGCCTTGATGTATCCGGTTTCGGGGATGGTAAGGACTTCCGGGTGGTCTAACGGTTGGCCGAGGAACCGGCGCAGCGTCATGCGGCGGCCGCTGTCGGCGGCGGCGCCGGACAGCATCTCGAGGAAGAGCGGCTTGGTGAGGTGAAAGCTGCAGCTCGCCGTTAGCAAGTTTCCTCCCGGCGCCAGGAGACGCATCGCGCGAAGGTTGATCTCCTTGTAGCCCCGGAGCGCCGCCGCGAGTGCGCCTCGAGTCTTCGCGAATGCGGGCGGGTCGAGCACGATCGTGTCGTAGCGGTCGCCGCGCGACTCGGCGTCGCGTAGAAACTCGAACGCGTCCGCTTCCATGAACGCGATGTTGTCGATCCCGTTGCGCGTGGCGTTGTCGTGCGCGCGGGCGAGCGCGGCCACCGAGCTGTCCACGGCGGTCACGCGTTCGGCGTGCTGGGCAAGATGTAAGGCGAACGAACCATGATAGCTGAAGCAGTCCAGGGCACGGCCGCGCGCGAGTTGGCCGGCCAGCACGCGATTCTCTCGCTGGTCGAGAAAGGCACCCGTCTTCTGTCCGTCCCATGGGGCGGCCAGATAGCGCACGCCGTGCTCGCGCACTTCGATTTCGCGCGGTACGTCACCGAACAGGAGCTCGGTCTCGCGCGCCAGCCCCTCTTTGCTGCGCACGGCGACATCGTTGCGCGCCAAGATTCCAGCCGGCGCGAGAATCTCGCGGAGGGCGTCGACGATCGAATCGCGGAACGACTCGAGCCCCGCACTCAGTAATTGCACCACCACCCATTGGCCGTAGCGATCCACCACCAGCGACGGACATCCGTCCGCCTCGCCGTGCACCACGCGCCACGCCGTGGTCTCGGTGCCTAACGACGCGCGGCGCGCGGCGCTGGCGGCGAGGCGGCGCCCCCACCACGCGGCGTCGATCGTCGCATCGCGATGCGCGTCCAACAGCCGGAGCGAAATCTCGGAGGCGGGACTCCAGAGCGCCCAGCCTAACGGACGGCGCGCGGCGTCGCGGACCAGCACCGCGCCCGCCGGTGCGTCCGGCCGGCGCGTCACATCGCTGCGATAGATCCACGGATGGCCGCTCGCCCAACGGTGCGCGCCCTTGCGCGACACCACGGCATCTGCACTCACTGGCCTGTTGCCGATGCCGCTCCCCCCGCGGCCAGCACCAACCGTCGGAGCTGCGGGATGATCGCCAGCTTCAAGAGTCCGCGCGGCGCGGCCAGGCTGTCCAGCTGCGCCAGCCGGTCCGACGTCCACGTGCTCGATGCCGGCTGACCGCCGCCCAGGTACGTGAGCGCGTCGGCCCCGATCCCGCTCGCGGTCGCCAACGCCCCCGCGGCGCTGTCGGCGTCCGTTAGGAGTGGCGCGTGCGCCGTGAGCGCGGCGATCGCGGGCGCGAGCGCCTGCCATCTCGCGAACATCGTGGCCAGCGAGTCGCGGAGACCCGGTGCCCGCGACGGATCGTGAAACAGCGTGTCCAGCAGCGCCGACAGCGCGCGACCACCACGTGCATCGGGCGTCACGATGTCGCCGGGCTCGACCAACGGCGTGAGGAGTGTTGGGCGGCGCGTGTGCATCCGTTGGCCCAGGCTCACCGGCTCCACCACGTGCTGCAACGCGCGCAACGCGGCGATCTGGTCGGTCTGTGCGATCAATCGCCACATGGCATCGGGGCCCGAGAGATGATGCACGCCAATGTCGGCGAGTTCCACGCTCACCGACGCGAGGCGCCGGTACATGTCGTTCACGTTGACCACGGTGCCTGGCGACCATAACCGCTCCGCGATCGCCGCCGTGCGCGGCCAGATGCGCGAGTCGATGGTCTCCGGCGTCACCAACTCGCCCCACATGCATGCCTCACCGCCTAACACATGGGCGGCGTGGGCGCTGTCCAGGTCCGTACCCGGTGGAATCGGGTCTACTGCATAATGCTGCCCCGCGCTCGACATCGCATCCAAGTAGTAGCCGGCCGACAGAATACCCGAATACCCGTCCTGCGCTGCACTGAACAGCGACGCTTGTCCCCGCCACGACTGGATCACGATGTCGTGCGGCAGATCCGGATGCAGAATCTCGTCCCAGCCCACCACTCGCTTGTGTTGGCCAGTGAGAATGCGCAACAATCGCCGGTTGAAGTACGCCTGCAGCGCCCCGAAATCCTTGAGCTTGTGACGGCGCATGAAGCGATGAATCGCGGCGTTCGAGTCCCACGCGCGCGCATCCACTTCGTCGCCGCCGATGTGCCAATAGCGATCGGGGAAGAGCTGTGCCATCTCCTCCACGAAGCGCGTGATGAACCGGTACACCGATTCGCGTGTCGGATCGAATGCTCCTGCGGTGAAATTGAAATCAGTGGGCAACGCATACGGCCCAGGCGAGCTCGCGAGCGACGGGTATCCGGCGAACCAGCTGATCGAGTGGCCCGGCATGTCGAACTCCGGTACGACACGAATGCCGCGATCCCGCGCGTACGCGACCACCTCGCGCACCTGCGCCTGCGTGTAGTACTCGCCGTCGGAGCCGCGCTCCTGGAGTTTGGGAAAGCGTTTGCTCTCGACGCGGAATCCCTGATCGTCGCTCAAATGCCAGTGGAGAACGTTCAGCTTCACCGCCGCCATGGCGTCGAGGTTGCGCTCGATCACATCCACCGGCTCGAAGTGTCGCGACACGTCGATCAAGAGCCCGCGCCACGGAAACCGCGGTTTGTCCGCGATGTGGGCTAACGGAACGCTGAAGCCGGACGCGCTCGCCGTCACCAGTTGCTGAAAGGTCTCCAGTCCGCGCAATGCACCGACCACGGTCGGCGCACGCAGCACGGCGCGAAAGGTCGTCACGTCCAGCGCGTACGACTCATCTTCGTTCACCGACTGCACCGTCTCGCCGGGGCCGCGCACGTCGATCACGAGCGTGCCTAACACAGAGTCCCGCGTTACCTCGTGCGACAATCCGAGTCCGGTGTGACGGGCGAGGCGCGTGATGGCGCGATCGGCGGCGCGCAGCAAACGGCCATCGCGAAACCGCGGCACGGCTACGCGAAACGACGGCGTGAGCGTGAGCCGGCCGCCCGAGTCGATGCGTATCGACGCGGGCATCGGCATGAGCGACAGTTGGGCGAACGCGACGGAATCGGACGATTGCGCGGCGAGAGGCGTCGCGGCTGTGATCAGCGCGAAACCGATCGTGAGTGAAAAAGACTGGCGCATGTAACGACGGCGTGTGAGGAAAAGCGGAACCCGATCATGTGGCGAGCGCGGACATTGGCCCGCGCCCATCGGAAGGACGATCGGCAGGTACTGACGTGGCGCGGTGCAAACGGAGCGTGACGTAGGCGCGGAATGGTGGGACTGACGTCGGAAAGTGGTGCGGTGCGCGGCGGCCGCGCAATGGCATTTGCGTTGTTGCGCGCTCATCGGCCCATGGCCGCGCGAATCGCGCGCGCGGCGCGCTCAGGGTCTTTCGCGGCGAAAATCGCGCGAATCACCGCCACGCCCGCCGCGCCCGCGTCAATGACCGTGGCCGCATTGCTCACGTCGATGCCACCGATCGCTACCGCGGGCTTCCGACTTCGCGTGATCAATTCGGCCAGTCGCGACGTGCCGATGGCGGATCCGGCGTCGAGTTTGGAATCCGTAGCGTACACCGGGCCGATGCCCACGTAGTCGGCCTCGGTGGCGAGCGGAAGCTCCGCATCGGTGCCGACACTCGCACCGATGATGAAGTCCGGTGGCACCACGCGGCGGAGCGCGGATGGCGGAACGTCTTCCGGTCCGACGTGCACGCCGGCCGCACCCGCCGCGATCGCCACATCTGCGCGATCGTTCACGACGAGCGGCACAGTCGCGGGCAGCGCGGCGATGAGCGAGCGCGCCACTTCCACCATGGTTCGGGCGTCCGCATCTTTGAGTCGCAACTGAATCATCGTCGCCCCGCCGCGCGCCGCGGCGCACGCGCGCGACACCAGCTCGGCCGCGTCACCGCGCAGCCCATCCGTGATCGCGACCAGCGTGAGAGCGAGAGGAGCGAGCATAGATGTCCCTGCCTCAAGAGCGGCACTTCGGAGCGCTGCGCGGCGCCACGACCATCGAACGCGACGAGCCGATCCGCGTCCGTGAGGCGACGCGCGAGCTTTTGGAGCGGTTGGTCGCCGACAACAACATAGCACCGGCCGACATCATCAGCGTGGTGTTCACCGTGTCGAACGACATCACAAGCGAGTTTCCGGCCCGCGCCGCGCGGGATCTCGGCTGGGTGGACGTCCCGTTGCTCTGCGCCACGGAGATTCCGGTGCGCGGCGCGGTGCCGCTCTGCATTCGGGTGTTGATTCACCTCGAGTCCGTCAGTCCGCGCCATGCGCTGCGCTCGGTGTACCTGCGCGGCGCGGCGCATCTCCGCGACTAACGGAACTCGGGCGCGCTAGCGTCCGCTGCTGTGCTCGCGGCGGATCTCGGCCTTCGCGGCCTTGTGCTCCTTGAACGTCGTGCGGAACTCGTGGTGGCCGTCGGTGTCGGCCACGAAGTAGAGATACGGCACGGTGGCGGGGTACAGCGCCGCCTCGATGCTCGCGCGTCCCGGCGACGCGATCGGGCCCGGCGGCAGCCCGCGATTGCGGTACGTATTGTACGGCGACGACACCTCGAGATCGTGGTACGTCACGCGATCGTGGTGTTCGCCTAACGCGTACTGGACAGTCGGGTCGGCCTGCAACGGCATCTGCGCTTTGAGCCGGTTGTGATACACGGCGGCGATCACCGGCCGCTCTTCCGGCAGCCGTGCTTCCTTTTCCACGATCGACGCCAGCGTGATGATGTCGTTGCGGCTCATCGCGAGCTGTTGCAAGCGATCGTCCCACTGCGGATCCCACACCTGCTCGAACCGGTGCACCATCTCGCGCACCGCGGCGCGCGGCGACGTCCCGTACGCGAACACGTACGTGTCGGGGAAGAGATAGCCTTCGAGCGTCGGCGTCGGCACATCCAACTCGCGCAGCAGCGATGTGTCGCGAACCGCGGCCTCCACCGATTCCGCCGGTGCGCCTAACGCCGTCGACAATTCGGGCACGATCTCGCGCAGCGACCATCCCTCGGGAATGGTGACGCGCCGTTCGAGCCCTTCGCCCAAGTGCAGCGCTTGCACCAGCGCGCTCCATCCCATGTCGCGCTGCAACCCGTACGTGCCGGCCTTGATGTCGCGATCGCGACCGGTCACCTGCGCGTACAGTCGGAAGAGACGCGTTGGCCCGACGAGCCCCGCGTGATGCAGCGAGTCGGCTGCGACACGAAAAGTCGCGCCGGGCGGGATGGTGACACGCACGATCGGTCCGTGCGGAGAGCCACCGCACGCCGCAAGGCCAACGAGCAGCACAACGGCACCGAGGCGCCGCGCCTCAGTGCGCCATGTGCAACGCATGTTGAAGCAGGATTGTCGCGGCAAGCGCATCAACATCCCCCTTCCGGCCACGCGTCGAGCCCTGCATGTCGCGGATGGCGCGAAGCGCCGCCGCGGTGGAGTACCGCTCATCGACGAGTGAAACCGGCCAACCGGTACGCCGTTCGAGCTCGGCGGCCACGCGCCTCACCTCCTGGCTGCGCGGCGTCTCATCGCCATTGTCGTCGAGGGGAAGGCCGAGGACAACCGCTACCGCTTCCAGTTCCGTGCCGCGTCGCACGATCTCCGCGATGGGCGGACGCTTGCCGGCACGTCGCAGAATGAATCCGGCCGCCGATGCTATGGTGCGGGTTGGATCCGAAATCGCAAGGCCGACGCGGCGATCGCCGTAGTCAATAGAAAGAATACGGCCCGCAAC
Organism: Gemmatimonadaceae bacterium; assembly: GCA_035279625.1. Lineage (GTDB taxonomy): Bacteria > Gemmatimonadota > Gemmatimonadetes > Gemmatimonadales > Gemmatimonadaceae > JADGGM01. The sequence continues at coordinate 14,266 of DATEHK010000061.1, read as the reverse complement.
CCCGGGAAGTGGGAAGCGGACCGCTTCGCGGTTCTTCGGGAACGGGGAACATGACTCGGGTTCACTCTCGTCGTCCTTTCCCTTCTCCGTTGTCCCGTGTCCCTGCTCCGTCATCCCTGCGCCATCGTCGCGAAGAACTCCTTGTTCGTTTTCGTCCGCTGCATCCGTTGCAGCAGGAACTCGATGGCTTCGGTGGATGGCATGTCGCCCAGGAAATTGCGCAGCAGGTAGACGCGATTCAGTTCTTCCTGCGTCAGCAACAACTCTTCCTTGCGCGTGCCCGAGCGCTGAATGTCGATGGCGGGAAAGACGCGACGGTCGGCGATCTTGCGGTCCAGCACGAGCTCCATGTTGCCGGTGCCCTTGAACTCCTCGAAGATCACTTCGTCCATCCGCGAACCGGTTTCGACTAACGCGGTGGCAATGATCGTGAGCGATCCGCCTTCATCGATGTTGCGCGCGGCGCCGAAGAATCGCTTCGGTTTGTGCAGCGCGTGCGCGTCCACACCGCCCGAGAGAATCTTGCCCGAGTGCGGCACGACGACATTGTGCGCGCGCGCGAGACGCGTGATCGAGTCGAGCAGAATCACCACGTCCTTCCCGTGCTCGACCAAGCGCTTCGCTTTCTCGATCACCATGTCGGCGACCTGCACGTGACGATCGGCGGGCTCGTCGAAGGTGGAGCTGATGACTTCCGCGTCGACTTGCTCCTGCATGTCCGTCACTTCCTCCGGCCGCTCGTCGATCAACAGCACGATGAGCGTGACCTCGGGATGATTCTCGATGATTGCGTTCGCCATCTTCTGCATCAAGATGGTTTTGCCGGCGCGCGGCGGCGCAACGATGAGTCCGCGTTGTCCCTTCCCGATGGGCGCGATGATGTCCACCACGCGCATGCTCAAGTCGGCGCTCGACGCCTCCAACCGCAGGCGTTGGTCGGGATACCGGGGACGCAGATTGTCGAACGCGATGCGATGCTTCGCCTGCTCGGGATCTTCGTTGTTGATTGTTTCGACTTTCAACAACGCGAGATATCGCTCGCCTTCCTTCGGTGGACGAACCTGGCCGAGTACCGTGTCTCCGGTGCGAAGATCGAACCGTTTGATTTGCGACGGGGAGACGTAGATGTCGTCCGGGCCGTAGAGGTAGTTCCAATCCTGGCTGCGGAGGAACCCGTATCCCTCGGGCAGGATTTCGAGTACGCCTTCGCCGCGCAGGACGATGTCCGAGTCGAGCAGGTTTTGCTCGATGCGGAAAATCAGGTCCTGCTTTCGCAGTCCCGAGAAGTTGGAGATATTCAAGTCCTCGGCCATTGTGTGGAGTTCGGCCACGGACTTTTGCTTCAACTCGGCGATATCCACGTACGTCGACTCCGAGGGTGGGGCGCGCTCACTCCGATCTCGAGCGCAACGTGAACGCCGGGACAATTCGACGTTCCGTCCCGATTCAAATGGGGATGGATGCGATTGTCACGACGTTGTGCGCGGAGTGGTAAGGCGAGGAGGCGTGCAGTAGGCGTTGCCAAGGTAACGTCGCCAAAACAGGCGGTCAAGAGTGCCGAATTTCCCTGTTACAGAGTGCTTTTCGTACTGGCGAGTACTCGAATTGGGGAGCCGCGAGATCATTGAAGGGCTTGTCGCTCCTGAACACGGCGGACCATCGCCTCTCTTGTCGTCGTATCTCGCGCGCTGGGACGGCTATCACTATTGGCAGCGCGCGCATGACGGCGACTGGCTGGTCCTCGTTCACGAGCGTACGCCGGCGCGCGAGCGATGGTGGTTGCATGCGGCGCTTTTCGTCGCCGCAATCATCACCACGTCGGTCGGCGGAGCCATGTTCGCCGGTGCTGTCGATCCATGGCGCATCGAGACCTTGCTTCACCCGCGAGCCGGATTCGCGTTTTCACTTCCGCTGCTGGCCATTCTGCTCGCGCACGAATCGGGCCACTATGTGACCGCGCGCCGGTATCGCGTCAACGCCAGTCCGCCGTTTTTCATCCCGTTCCCCGCCGCGTTGGATCTCATCGGAACACTCGGCGCATTCATCCGAATCCGATCGCCGTTGTTCGACCGACGCACGTTGTTCGACGTCGGTGTTGCCGGTCCGTTAGCAGGAATCGTCGTCGCGATTCCGGTCCTCTTGCTCGGCCTCCATGCGAGTACGACGTGGCCGGGCGTCGAGACGGCGCGGTTCGCGCACCAGTTCGCGCGATTCAACGGCGACCCGATTCTCATTGGCGACTCGCTGCTTTTCCTCGCCTGCCGCGAGGTCCTCGGTCTCCACGGAATGGTGGAGTTGGGTCCGCTCGCGGTCGCGGGATGGGTCGGCATTTTCGTTACGTCGCTCAACCTGCTTCCGTTGGCCCAACTGGACGGCGGCCACGTAGCGTTCGCGATGTACCCCAAGGCCCAGCGTTTCATCGCGCGCGCGATGTGGGTGATGCTCATCCCGCTCGGCCTGGTGTGGAAGGGATGGTGGTTTTGGGCCGTGCTCAGTTTGGCAATCGGTCGCGGCCGTCTCGAGCATCCGCCGGTGATCGCGCCCGAGCGTCCGTTGGACGCAAGGCGACAGATCGTCGGGTGGCTGGCGTTGGCGCTGTTCCTCGTCACGTTCATGCCTCTTCCGATCAGCGGCTGACGTGCCGCGGGCGTAGCTCACGCATGCGGTTGGGCCAAGGAACCGCGCGCGTGCGCGCGCGGTTACGTTCTAGGGGGCGTTGCGCGCGCGACGCGCGGAAACGTCGCGCGCGGTGCGCGGATCTCGAGACTACTACCGGACCTGGATGTGAGTGCATACCACCATCGCCTCCGCTTTCGTTTGGCGGAGGGTGTCATGGGCGTTCGCTTCTTGCTCCCCGTCGTGCTCGTCACGGCGAGCTGCCATCACGCGCCTCCGCCCGCGCCGCCTCCGCCCGAAGTGTCCGTGCTCACCGTCGAGCCGAAAACGATTCCCGCCGACTTCGAGTACGTTGGGCAGGCGGAAGCGTCCAAGCGCGTCGAGGTGCGGGCGCAGGTGTCGGGCGTGATCATCGACCGCCCCTATGTCGAAGGCACGGACGTGCAGAAAGGCGCGCTGCTGTTCCGCATCGACCCGACGCAATACGAAGCGGCGTTGCGGAGCGCGCAAGCCCAACAGGCCGATGCCGAGGCGCGCTTCGCGAACGCCGAGCGGAATCTCAATCGGTTGGTGCCGTTGTTGGGCGAGCACGCCGTGGCCCAAAAAGATGTCGACGACGCGCGCACCGAAGTCGAGCAGGCGCGCGCGGCGGTCAACAACGCGCAGGGCGCAGTGGTCCGTGCCCAACGGGACTACGGCAACACGTTCGTGCGCGCCGAGATCTCCGGCCGCGCCGGCCGCGCGAACATGGTGCTCGGCGCGTTAGTCAGCGGTCCAACGGACCTGCTGACGACCGTCGAGCAGGTGGATCCGATCTACGTGAACTTCAGTCCGTCCGATCAGGATGTGCTGGCGTGGCGCCGCGGGCTGGCCGACAAGTCGCTCGTGGCCGCTCCCGGCACGATGGCTGTCCGCGCTACGCTCGCCGACGGCAGCGTGTACCCGACTAACGGGAAGCTCGATTTCGCCGACCTCGCCGTCCAACAGAACACCGGCACGCTCGCGTTGCGCGCCTCGTTCAGCAATCCGCAGCACACGCTCTTGCCGGGACAATTCGTGCGCGTGTCGCTGCTCGGCATGAAGCGCGTCGGCGCGATCCTCATTCCGCAGCGCGCCGTCCAGCAAAGCATCGGCGGATCGTACGTGTTCGTCGTCGACTCCGCGAACAACGTGAGCAGCCGCGATGTGAAGGGCGACACGTTCGTCGGCGGCCAGTGGCTCATCAGCAGCGGCTTGAGCGCCGGCGACCGTGTGGTCGTGGACGGGATTCAGAAGATCATGCCGGGCGCTCCCGTGCGCCCGATCGCGTATGTGCCGCCGCCAGACACCGGACGCGCGGCCCGCGGCGACACCGTGTTGGCCGCGCCCCCAGGCACGGCGCTTCGGATCGGCACACATGACTAACGATCCCGAGATCAACTACTTTTTTGTCCGCCGGCCGATCTTCGCGGCAGTCATCTCGATCGCGATCGTCCTGCTCGGAGTTTTTTCGCTGCACTCGCTGCCCATCGACCTCTATCCGCGCATCACGCCGCCCGTGGTGCAAGTCACCGCCGTTTACCCGGGCGCCACGGCACAAGACGTCGCGAACGCCGTCGCCGCGCCCATCGAGCAGCAGCTCTCCGGCATCCCCGGCCTCCTCTATTACAAGTCGTCGAACGCCAGCGACGGCTCGATGAACCTGCAGATCTACTTCGACATCTCTCGCGATCAGGACCTCGCGGCGGTCGACGTGCAGAACCAGATCAAGTTGGCCGAGCCGCAGTTGCCGCAGGAAGTCGTGCGCAACGGCATCACCGTCAAGAAGGCGCAGACCAACATCCTCATGGGCGTCGCGCTGACGTCCGATGACCCGCGTTACGACGCCGGCTACCTGAGCAACTACGCCGAGATCTACATACAGGATGAGCTCAGGCGGCTGCCCGGCGTCGGCGACGCATCCACGTTCGGCCAGGCCGATCTCTCGATGTTGATCGACCTGGCTCCCGACCGGCTCGCCCAATTGGGCCTGACGGTTTCCGACGTGGCGGCCGCAATCTCCGAGCAGAACACCACCAATCCGGCGGGGCGCATCGGCCGCGAACCGTCGCCGCCAGGCACCCAGCTCACCATTCCGGTCACCACCCTCGGCCGCCTAACGGATCCGAAGCAGTACGAGAATATCATTGTCCGCGCCCGGCCCGATGGCTCCATCGTCCGGGTGGGCGACCTGGGCCGCGTGAGCATGGGCCAGCGCGACTACGACCTCTCCGGCCGGCTCGATGGCAAACCGAGCGCACTCATTTTGGTGTACCTGCGGCCCGGCGCCAGCACGCTCGACGTCGACAAGGCGGTCGTCGCCCGGATGGCGCAACTGTCCCGAACGTTTCCCCAGGGCGTCCACTGGTCGGTGCCCTTCGATACGACACCGTTCATCACCCAGTCGATCAAGGAAGTCGTCCAGACGCTGGTCGAAGCGCTCCTCCTCGTCACGCTCGTCGTCTTCATTTTTCTCCAGAGCTGGCGCGCCACGCTCATTCCGTTAGTCGCGGTTCCCGTGTCGATTCTTGGCGCTTTCTTCGGAATGCGCGTGCTCGGCTTCTCGATCAATCTTCTGACGCTGTTCGGCCTCGTGCTCGCCATCGGCATCGTGGTCGATGATGCCATCGTCGTGATCGAGAACGTGGATCGGATCATGGCCGCTGAACACGTGCGCCCGGCGGTCGCCGCCGATCGCGCCATCCGCCAAGTGGCCAGCGCGCTCGTGGCGATCGTGCTTGTCTTGTGCGCCGTGTTCATCCCGGTGGCTTTCGTGGGCGGCATCACGGGCCAGATGTACAAGCAGTTCGCGATCACGATTGTCGTGTCGGTGATCATCTCCGGCATCGTGGCGCTCAGTCTAACGCCGGCCCTGTGCGCCGTGTTGTTGCGCCACGAGTCGACCGAGCACCAAACCGGATTCTTCGGGTGGTTCAACCGCCGATTTGCCGGCGTGACGAACCGCTACGTCCGCAGCGTCGAGCACGCGCTCGATCACGCGCGGCCGTGGGTCGCCGCGTTCGCCGTCATCGTGGTCCTCATCATCGTGATGCGGCGTGTGGTGCCGACAGCGTTCCTGCAGACGGAGGACAAAGGATACTTCGCCATCTCCGTGGAGCTCCCGGACGATGCATCGTTGCAGCGCACGGACGCCGTGGTGACCAACGTCGAATCGTTCCTGATGAAGCAGCCCGGCGTGAACCACGTGCTGTCGCTCGTCGGCTTGAGCCTGATTCAAGGCGCCAACCAGAGCAGCTCGGCCACGATGTTCGTCAACCTGAAACCTTGGGACGAGCGCCAGAGCGCTGCCGCGATGCTCGATCGTGCGAATGCCACGTTCTTCCGGAACCCGGACGCGCTCGTGTTCGGCTTCAACCTCCCCGAGATTCCCGGCATCGGCGTCACGTCCGGCCTCGAGCTCGACCTGCAAGACCACGGCATCAACGACCTGCAGCGGTTTGCAGCCGTCGCCAACGAATTCGCGAGTGACGCGAACAAGCTGCCGGCTGTGCAGCAGGCGCGCGCGTCGATCCGGGTCAACGTCCCGCAGCTGTATGTCGACGTGGATCGCGCCAAGGCCAAGGTGCTCGGCGTGTCGCTTACCGATCTGTTTCAGACCTTGCAATCGTTGCTCGGGACGCTATACGTGAACGACTTCAACCTGTACGGCAAAACGTATCGCGTGCAGGTCCAGGCGCAGGAACCGTATCGCGAACAACCGCAGGATATCGGCGGTCTCTTTGTGCGCGGTAACGGCCCGCAGCTGATACCGGTATCATCGCTGACCACGGTGCGGTTCCGCAGCGGACCGAACATCGTGACCCGGTTCAACGGCTTCACGTCCGCGTTGATCACGGCCTCGCCGGGACCGGGGAAGAGCTCGGGCGAAATGCTTGCGGCCATCGACCAGCTGGTGCAAAGCAAGTACGCCGCGCTTGGGGTTGGCGCAGCGCTCAGCGGCGAGTCGTACCAGGAAAGCACGTCGACCGGCGGCGGTCTCGTGCTTGCGTTAGGCATCATCATGGTGTTCCTGGTCCTCGCCGCGCAGTACGAGAGTTGGTCGATTCCATTCGCCGTGCTGTTCGGCGTGCCGTTCGGCGTGCTCGGCGCATACCTCGGCATGTGGATGCGCGGCATTCCGTCGGACGTGTACTTCCAGATCGGCATCATCACCGTGGTCGGACTCGCCGCGAAAAACGCGATTCTGATCGTCGAGTTCGCGAGCGAGCAGCGCACGCAGGGGAAATCCGTGCGCGACGCGGCCGTCGAAGCGGGCCGCGAGCGGTTGCGCCCGATCCTCATGACGTCGTTCGCGTTCATCCTGGGCGTCGTTCCGTTAGTCGTGGCCAGCGGCGCCGGCGCGGTGAGCCGCCACTCCATCGGCACGGCCGTGTTCGCGGGCATGCTGTTCGCGACGTCCATCGGGATTCTGTTCATTCCGCTCTTCTTCGCGATCATTCGTCGCGCGAGCGAGCACGTGTTCGGCCATCGCGGTGCGCCGGCGACGCAGCCCGCTGCGGCGCGTCCGGCGGAGGGCGACTGATGCGCCGGTTCGCGCTGCGGCTTTGCATCACCGGCGCGATCGCCGGCTGTGCCGTTGGGCCCGCATACCATCGTCCGCCGGTCGACACACCGTCGCAGTGGCGCGCACCGTCGCCGATCGAGGACTCGCTGCGCCCCTTCTACGATTCGCTCGCCGCGCATCCGGACACGACTCCGGCGGCGCTTCGCGATTCGACGATGCCGCTGGCCGACAGCATGATCACGCTCATGCCGCCATCGCCGCCGGGCGACACGTCGTCCGGCGCGAGCATCACCTGGTTCGCGCTGTTGCAGGACACGGTGCTGCGGCGGCTCGTGGATACGGCGATCGCAGAGAATCGCACGGTACGCACGGCGATCGCCACGATCGATGAATTCCGCGCCGAGTATGGTGTGGCGAAAGCGCCGCTTTATCCGCAGCTCACGGCTAACGGTACCGGCGGGAGGGAGCGTGTCGCGTTCGGCGGCGTGCCGGTCACGTTCGACTTGTACCAAGTCACCGGTAATGTGTCGTGGGAGCTCGATTTCTGGGGACGGTTGCGCCGCAGCTCGCAGGCGGCGCGCGAAGATGTGCTGTCGTCGCAAGAGGCCCAACGCGCCGTCGTGCTCTCACTCATTAGTGATGTCGCGACCGCGTACCTCGAATTGCGCGAGCTCGATCTCGATCTCGACATCTCGCGTCGCACGCTCGACTCGCGACGCGAGACGCTGCGTCTCGCCCAACGGAGATTCCAACAGGGGCTCATTTCGGAGCTCGACGTTCGCCAGTTCGAATCGCAGGTGGCCGATCCCGCGGCGCGCGTGGCCGATTTCGAGCGCCAGGTGGTGCAGAAGGAGGACCAGCTGAGCGTGCTGCTCGGCCGCCATCCGTCTCATGTGCCGCGCGGGCAGCCGCTGCCGGCGGTGTTGTCGTCCATCGTCGTCCCGCATGCCTTACCATCGTCGCTGCTCGAACGGCGCCCGGACATCCGCGAAGCAGAAGCTCAGCTGCGGGCGGCCACTGCGCGCATTGGCGCTGCGCAGGCGGCGCGTCTGCCGACCTTCACGATCACGGGCGAATACGGCACGCAAGCGACCGCGCCGTCCGGGCTGTTCAAGAACAATTCGGACGTGTACACCGTACTCGGCGGCATCTCGCTGCCGCTGTTCACGGGCGGTAAATACTCGAACGAAGTGAAGGCCGCGCGCGCGCGCGCCGACCAGGCGCGCTACCTGTACCAGCAGACCGTGCTCACCGCGCTGCAGGAGGCGCAGGATGCGCTGATCGGCCTGCGCGCGTCGCACGACCAGCTGATCGCGCAGCAGCTGCAAGTCACGTCGCTGCAGAGCGCGCTGCATCTGGCGACGCGCCGCTACGACACCGGCATCTCGAGCTATCTCGACGTGCTCGATGCCCAACGCAGTCTGTTCACGGCCGAGCTGTCGCTCGCGCAGGTACAGCGGCAGGAGTTGGTCTCGGCGGTGCAGCTCTACAAGGCGTTAGGCGGCGGATGGCCGTCGGATTCCTCCGGGGCGGGCGGAAGCGGCGGCGCCGCTGGTGATCCGCGATGACGGCGTCGCGCCGCCGCCGGCGCGTGCTCGTGATCGACGTCGGCGGCTCGCACATCAAGCTCTGGCTCGCCGGCCGCAAGGAACCGTTCAAGATCGAGTCGGGTCCGCACATGACCGCCGCGCGGATGGCGCGCGCCGTGCGCGACGCGACGTGCGACTGGCACTACGATGTGATCTCGATCGGTTATCCGGGCCCGGTGATGCGCGATCGGCCGGTGCGGGAGCCGTACAACCTCGGCGGCGGGTGGGTGCGCTTCAACTTCGAGCGCGCGCTGCACCACCCGGTGCGCATCGTGAACGACGCGGCGCTGCAAGCGTTAGGCAGCTACGAGGGCGGCCACATGCTGTTCCTCGGTCTCGGCACCGGCCTCGGGTCGACGTTGATCCTGCACGGCGCGGTGGTCCCAATGGAGCTCGCGCACCTGCCGTATCATAAGGGCAAGTCGTACGAGGACTACCTGGGCGAGGCCGGACGACAGCGCCTGGGCAACAAGAAGTGGCGGCGCCACGTGGCCGACGTGTGCGACCTGCTCGGTAAGGCGCTCTTGCCAGACTACGTGTTGTTAGGCGGCGGCAACATCGCCCATCTGGGCACGCCGCCCGACGGCGTCCGGCTCGGCAGCAACGCCAACGTCCTGCGCGGCGGTCACCGGCTCTGGCTGCCGCGGGAGCGCCGCGCGCGATAGCGCTGGATCAACCGGTTGGTCGAGCTGTCGTGCGACGGCCGCGGTTCCGCCGTGCCGGCCAGCTCCGGGATGATTTTTCCCGCGAGCACCTTGCCCAGCTCCACGCCCCATTGATCGAACGAGTCGATCTGCCACACCGTGCCCTGGGTGAACACCGAGTGCTCGTAGAGCGCCACCAGCGCGCCTAACGACGCGGGCGTCAGGCGGTCGGCGAGAATCGTGCTCGAGGGACGGTTCCCCTCGCACACTCGGTGCGGCACCAGCCATTCCGGCGTGCCCTCGGCGCGGACTTCGTCGGCCGTCTTGCCGAACGCCAGCGCCTGCGACTGGGCGAACAGGTTGGCGATGAGCAGGTCGTGATGGTCGCCTAACGCGGTGAGCGGCTCGCAGAAGCCGATGAAGTCGGCGGGGACGATCGTCGTACCCTGGTGCAGCAACTGGTAGAATGAGTGCTGCCCGTTCGTCCCCGGCTCGCCCCAGTGGATCGCGCCTGTCTGGTACGTCACGCGACGTCCGTCCAGCGTGACGTGCTTGCCGTTGCTCTCCATGGTCAGTTGCTGCAGGTACGCCGGGAAACGCACGAGATACTGATCGTACGGCAACACCGCCACGGTTTGCGCGCCGAAGAAATCCGCGTACCACACGGCGAGCAGGCCCATGATCACGGGCAGATTCCGCTCGAACGGTGTCGTGCGGAAGTGCTCATCCATGGCGTGGAAGCCGGCGAGCATGTCGGCGAACGCCTGCGGGCCGATGGCGATCATGGTCGAGAGGCCGATCGCCGAATCCATGGAGTAGCGTCCTCCCACCCAGTCCCAGAACTCGAACATGTTCGCCGTGTCGATGCCGAACTCGGCCACCGCCTTGGCGTTGGTCGACACCGCCACGAAGTGCCGCGCGACGGCGGCCTCGTCGCCTAACGCAGCGAGGGCCCACGCCCGCGCCGTGTGGGCGTTGGTCATCGTCTCGAGCGTCGTGAACGTCTTGGACGAGATGATGAACAACGTCTCGGCCGGATCCAGTCCGCGCGTCGCCTCGACGAAGTCGGTGCCGTCGACGTTCGACACGAACGCGAACGACAGGTCGCGTTGGCTATAGAACCGCAGCGCCTGGTAGGCCATCACGGGACCGAGGTCCGAGCCGCCGATGCCGACGTTGATCACGTGCCGGATGCGCTTGCCGGTGTGTCCCTGCCATTCGCCGCTGCGGACGCGATCGGAAAACCGACCCATCCGGTCGAGCACCGCGTGCACCGCCGGCACCACGTTCTCGCCGCCCACCAGGATCGAGGCGCCCCGCGGCGCGCGCAACGCGACATGCAGCACCGAACGGCGCTCGGTCACGTTGATCGCGTCGCCGCGGAACATGGCATCGATGCGCTCCCTGAGCCCCGATTGTCGCGCGAGCTCGAGCAGGAGATGCAGCGTCTCGTCGGTAACGCGGTGCTTCGAGTAGTCGAGATAGAGTCCCGCGCCTTCGGCAACGAGTCGCTCGCCGCGCGCGGCGTCCGAGGCGAAGAGCGACCGCAGGTTCGCGTCGCGGATCGTGCGAAAGTGCGCGTCGAGTGCCGCCCACGCCGGGCGGTCCGGGAGCGGGAGCACAGGCACGGGCAGGGCAGTGTCGAGCGTGGTCATCCGGTCGAGCTCCTCGGTCGCTTGCCTAACGCACGGAGCTGACGCGCCGTGAGCAGCCAGAGCAGTGTACCGGCGCGTCGCGACGCCGGCAGGTCGATCGCGCACGCGGCGCCCTTCTCCAACGTCAGAATGGGTTCGCTCGACGCCGTCACCAGCACCGTCGCGAGCCCCGACAGTTGGGGTTCGTGGCCGACAAGCGCGATCGTATCGGCGCCCCGTTGAGCGCGCAACCATCGCGCCACGAGCGAGGGCGCAACGTTGGGGACGAGCTGCTCGACGACGACCGGCGGGAGATCGTCGTAGGCGCGCGCGACGATGCGCGATGTTTGCGCGGCGCGTCGATACGGGCTCGTCGCGAGTCGATCGATGGCCGGCACCAGTTTGTGTAAACCGCGCGCGGCGCGACGCATCTGCTTCTTGCCCTTCGCCGTCACCGGCCGCTCCGAGTCCGGGGCACCCGTGCGCGCGAACGCATCGCGTTCTCCAGCTTCCGCATGACGAATGAGCACCACGTGCACGGCACCGCTCCTCGGATGCACCCGTCCCAAGTTAGTCGACCAAGAGTCTTGAAACGACCGAGCCCCATCGCCGATGGACGATGGGGCTCGAGGTGCGCGAGGCGGGATTCGAACCCACGACCTTCGGCTCCGGAGGCCGACGCTCTATCCAGCTGAGCTACTCGCGCTAAAAGCACAAAAGGAGCGCAGTCGGCTCCTTTTGCAATGGTCGGGGCGAGTGGATTTGAACCACCGACCTCCTGGTCCCGAACCAGGCGCGCTAACCGGGCTGCGCCACGCCCCGCCGACGCCGAACTACCGACGCCAATCGGACCAACAATGACCAACAACGCGCCCGGAGAGACTCGAACTCCCAACCTTCTGATCCGTAGTCAGATGCTCTATCCAATTGAGCTACGGGCGCTCGCGATACTCGAGACGACGACGGCGGACGCATCCGCGTACAGCACGAGATGCATCCGCCGAAGCTGAACGCAACTTATTTGTGCGCGGCGAGAGCGTCAAGCGAAAAACGTGCGCGTGCCTCGCTCGAAAAACGAAGCCTCGCGTGACGCGCGAGGCATGGGCGGTACAAGACTCGAACTTGTGACCTCCACGATGTCAACGTGGCGCTCTAACCAACTGAGCTAACCGCCCCCGCATCAGTGGAGGCGAGGGGAATCGAACCCCTGACCTCGTGAATGCCATTCACGCGCTCTCCCAACTGAGCTACGCCCCCGACACGATTTGCACCCGGCGCTGCCCATTTTGACCGGGAACCTCTCAGGATAGCCGAGCCAAATACCCTTGTCAAGAAATTGGGTCTGGCGCGTTGGACAAATCCTCTTATTTTAGCACCGCTTTCACCAGCCCTGGCTCCGTCCGGGACTGCGTGGAGCACAGTAGTGAACTCGATATCACGCCTCAACATCCGAACACGACACGCGTTTCGCAATAGAGGGTCACGCACCAATGACTGAAGTCAAGCGCCGCCGGCGCCGCGCCGCCCCCGCCGGGATTGCGCCCACCGAACCCGAGCGCGACATCCTCGATCAATACCTCTACGAGGTGAGCACCTACCCCCTCCTCAAGGGGACCCAGGAGCTCGACCTCGCGCGGAAAATCCGCGCTGGTGATCAGGACGCGCTGCAGGAACTCGTCAAGCGCAATCTCCGCTTCGTAATCTCCGTGGCGAAGAAGTACCAGAACCGCGGACTGCCCCTCATCGATCTCATTGGCGAGGGGAACGTCGGGCTGCTCACCGCCGCACGAAAGTTCGATCCCGATCAAGGCGTCAAGTTCATCTCGTACGCCGTGTGGTGGATTCGCCAGGCCATTTTGTCGTCGCTCGCGCGCCAGGGTCGCACGGTGCGCGTGCCGCTCAATCGCACCGCGGATCTCTCGCGCATCATCAAGGCGTCGGAGATTCTCCGCCAGAAGCTGCGGCGCGAGCCGTTGCCCGAAGAGTTGGCGCATCTCACCGGTCTCTCGGTGGACGTCGTACAGTCGCTCGCCGCGCTCAACACCGGCGACGTGCGGCTCGACGCGCCCATGGATCCCGAGGGCGATCGCTCGCTCATCGAGCGCTTCGTGGCCGACGAGATGCCCGACGCCGAGGAGGAAGCGATGAACCGCTTCCTTTCCGACGAAATCGAGCAGGCGCTCGGCACGCTGCCGGCGCGCGATGCGAAGGTGCTGCGTCTCTACTTCGGTCTCGACGGCGGCCGCGAACACACGCTCGAGGAAATCGGCTCGATGCTCGGTGTCACGCGCGAGCGGGTGCGCCAGCTGCGCGATCGCGCGCTCAAGCGGTTGCGCGAAGGCGACGTGGGCCGTGCGTTAGGCAGCTTCGCCGCCTAACGCGGTGTGCCGGGGGCACGATGCACGAAGGCCCGCGCTTCCCGCGCGGGCCTTCGTGCATCCTGCCCCCGCCGTCAGTTCGAGGTCGAGTCCGCCGGACCCAGCCGCCGCTTCGTCCAGATCACGATCGTGCCGCACGGACCGCCATCCGCACCCTGGAACTGCGCCGGCGTCTCGATCGAACTCTTGTACACTTCGATCGCCGCGATTTCCTCCGGACGCACCACCTGGTCCAAATCGTCGCCCATCGACAGGAACGGCGAGCCGTCGATGTAGTACTGCACCGGACAACTGGCGCCGGTCAGATTCCGGTTCACCTGTACCGAATACCCCTCGCCGTCCCACGCCACAGTAAGACCCGGCACCTGGCGGAAGAGATCGGTGCTGCTGATCGCGCCGCTCTTCTCGATCTGATCCAGATCCATGTAGTAGCCTAACCCGGATTTCTTCCGTTGGTCGAAGCCCGCGATCTGCGACCCGCGCTTCGCCGTGATCTCCATCGTCTTGAGGACGTTCGTGCGCTCGTCCAACATCGCGGTGAGCGTGCTCGGCCGCCGCGGCGACAGATCGACCGCGAACCGCTTGGGCGAGAATCCGATCTCGCGAACCTCGACGCTCTGGGTGCCGGCCGGCAGTCCCGTGAGGCGGAACGCGCCGTTCACGTCGCTGCGCGCGGACAACTGTGTGCCTAACAGCAGGACCATCGCGCCCTCGAGCGGCTTGCCTTCGGCGGACGTCACGCTGCCCGTGAGCATCGCCGTGCCGAGCGGGGCCGGCTTGAGCGGCGCCGCGGCGGCGGCTCTGCCGGCGGCCGACGTGTCGGGATGGCCCGGCGTCCCCGCCGGCGCGCCCACGGCGGGGG
>DATEHK010000060.1:0-7974 GCA_035279625.1 Gemmatimonadaceae bacterium | reverse complement strand
ACATAGGCCGTCGACCCTGGATCGAGATCAGTGGTCCCGGTCGACCACTCGATGGGCTCAGGACCATGATGGTCCCACTTCCTCTCGTCGTCGAGCGTCTTGCCCGGCCGAAAGCGCATGATGGCCAACATGTGCACTCTGGACGCCGATCCGTTAGTCACGCGAATGGTATGCGCGCCGGCGGTCATCGGCTTGGACAAGTGAAACGTGTAGTCGACGAGCGTCACCGTCACGTCGCTCGCCGGCGGCTTGATCGAGCTCGACGACGGCACCACTGTGACCAGCTTGAACATGCCCTTCTTCCAGTGCTGCTGTTTGTCGGGCGAGCTGATGTCGCAGAATACGACATAGCGGCCGGGTTCCAGCACGAGCGTCGTGACGACATCGCGTCCGGGCATCGCCGGACCGGGACCGCCTACCGCGTGCGACCATGAGGGTCCGCCGCCGTTCGCATACGCGGCGAAAACTCGGTAGCGGACTTCCCGCTATCCAGCCGGGCAAACGACGCGATGTGGTACTCAGTGCCGCGGTTGCGCAGACGGAAGGTCGTGGCACCGGCGGGAATCGAATCGGGCATCTCGAGCGCGTAGTCGCGCGCCGTGATGGCGACGACGCGGCTGCTATCCTGCGGCAACCGCCCGTGCGACGCGGCGACCAGGAGCAACACGAGAGACAACGACATGCGGGTCCTCCTCAGGTTCAGCCTGTCAGAGAAAATGTGATGTTCGCGGCCCCCGCCGGCCCAGATGAGCCTGCGCATGGCAACCTCTGCCGTTCATCCACCCGGCATCAGGCCGAGTGGATGACTGCGAAGTGCTCGGCGCAGCGATTGCTCCGAGGTCCGACCGTTAGGGATGCTTGGAGCGCAGTTGCTCGAGTACGGACCCAAGCGCGTTGATCTCTTTCCCGTAGGTCGCCCAGTCGCCCGCCCGCTGCGCCGCGATGGCGCGATCGTAGTGCGACTGCGCCTCCTGCAGCAGCGACGCCATGCCGGCCGGCGGCGATGCCGCGGCTGCGTTAGGCACGGCCGCCGCGCCCGTCGTATCCGCCTGCGCCTGGTTCGACGCCGCCAACGCGGCCCCGCCGCCGAACATCGCCGAGAGCGCCTGGTCCAGCGTCTCGCCCATCACCACGCGGTCCCCGCTCGCCACCACCACGCGCTTCATTTCGGGAATGGATCCGCCCGACGCCCGCAGAAACAAGGGCTGCACGTAGATCAACGATTCCAGAATCGGAATCACCAACAGCTCGCCGTGAATCACCTCCGATCCGCGCTGATCCCACAGCGTGATCTGCCGCGAGATGTCGGTGTCCTGATTGATGCGGTTCACAATCTGCTTGGGGCCGTACACCAAACTCTGCTTGGGAAACCGGTACACGCGCAGCTCGCCATAGTGCGACCCGTCCATCCGCGCCACCATCCACGCGGCGAGATTGTCCTTCCCGCGCGGCGTGAACGGCGTCATGTAGATGAATTCCTCCTTCTGCTCGCCCGGCAGGCGCATGATCATGTGCCGCATGTACGCGGTGATGTCGTTCCCGCGATCCTGCGTTTCCGGGATCTGCCACTCATCCTCGCGATGGTAGAACGCCTGCGGGTCGTCCATGTGATACGTGGCCTGCAGCAACGCCTGCGTGCGGAACAACTGTCCGGGGTAGCGCATGTGCCGCCTAACGTCGGCGGGCATGGCACTGATCGGCTTGAAGATCCCGGCGAAGATCTGCTCGTACGTCCGGATCACCGGGTCGGTCGAATCGGCGACGTACGCCGTCACAGCCCCGTTGTACGCATCGATCGTGACTTTGACACTGTTGCGCATGTAATCGATGCCGTCCACCGGTTTCGCATACGGATAGCCGCTGCTCGTGGTATAGCCATCGAGTACCCATACCAACCTGCCGTCGTCCGTAATCACGACGTACGGCTCGGCATCGAAGCTCAGGAACGGCAGCGCCGTGGTCGCGCGCTCCATGATGTTGCGGTGGTACATGATCCGGGCGTTGCCGGCGATGTCATCGGAAAACAGAATCTGGAGCGACCCGAATTGCATCGCGTAGAGCGCCCGGCGCAGGAACGAGCCCACCGGCACGCCGCCGTTTCCGGGATACGACGTATAGATGTTCTGGTCGCCTAACGGATAGTCGAACTCCTTCTGCTTGGTGCTCACGAACACGTACGACTCGGCGGCCTGGCCGTAATAGATCTCGGGCCGCGTGAGCTTGATGTTCACCGTCGACACCGGCGGCAGGTCCTTGATGAAGAGCACCGGCAGCCCTTCGTCGGTCACCTGATTCACCGGCGCCATGGTGACGCCCATGCCGTGCGTGAACGTGAGCCGGTTGTTGATGAACGACTGCGTGGGCAGCGACGCCTGGTTGAGCTCGCGCACCGAGAGGTGCACCTGGCGGTAGTCGCCGTCGATCATGTAGCGATCGTCATTCACCGACACGAAATCGTAATACGTGCGGATCTCTTGAAGCTGCTTGAACGTTTGTTGGAGGAGGTCGCGCTCCCAGAGCCTCACGTTGTTGATGGTCGGCGCGTTCGATTTGATGTCGGCCATCGTGAGCGTCGCCTCGCCGCTCAACTGTCGCGTTTCGACGTGGGTCAGGCCCCAGGCGGCCCGGGTGGCGGCGATGTGATCCTGAAGATACGGGGTCTCCTTCGTCAGCTCGTTAGGCAGCACGACCAGGCGCTGCACGGTCAGCGGCACGATGCCGCGGGCGACGATGCCGACGGCGGCGTAGAGCGCCACGGCGATCGCGAGACGCCTGAGCATGCGGCCCCGCACCGCCCCGTAGATCACGAGGCCGATCGCGATCAGCGCCGTGATCGCCGAGAGGCGGATGCCCGGCAGCGACACGTGCACGTCGGTGTAGCTCGCGCCGACCAACGGACCGGTGGTCGAGTACAGCAGGTTCGCCGACGTCACGACCCAGAGTTGGACAGCGATGAGCAGGAAGAGGACGGCCGCGAGCGATGCGAGATGGATTTCCGCCCGTCGGTCGGCGGTTCCGTGGTGCGCGCCAATCGAGATCTGGCCGCGCATCAGGTAGACGGCGCCTGCGGCGATGAGCGACATCACCACCAGCGCCACGCACAAGCCTAACACCGTCGATACGGCCGGCAATTGGAACAAATAGAAGCCGATGTCGCGACCGAAGATCGGATCGGTGGCGCCGACCGACGCGCCGTGGAACGACTGCGCGTACGTCATCCAGTCGGCCGCCATGAACGTGCCGATCACGAACGCAATCACGAGCGGCGCGATCCACGCGAGGCGCGTCACGAGCCGCGACAGATCGGCGGCCACCTGGGCATTCTGGTGGGTGAAGAGCACCGGCGCCCTGGCGGTGCGGCCGAGTGCCAGGCGAATGTTGCCGGAGAGAACGGCGTAGGAGATGAGGCCGCCCAACAGGAACAGGATGATGTGCCACTCGAGCGACGTGGCGTACACGGTGGTGTAGCCTAACTGGCGGAACCAGAGCCAGTCGGTGGCGAAGCTCACCAGCCATGGGATGACGAAGAAGATCGCGAAGAAAATCGCCATGGCGGCGATGATCAGGCGTCGGACCCCGTGCGGCATGGGGCGGCGGATGCGGAGCTCGGGGCGGGGCTCGAAGGGATGGGTCATAGTGAGTACAACATGGCACGAAACCGCGCGATGCGCGATACCGGACCACATACCCTTGTTCGACGCTTTGGGCGAGTATATTTTAGAGTATACTATGCCAACCAGCGTTCACATTCCACGCCACCTCCTCGAGGCCGCGGATCGCAAAGCACGCGCGATCGGCGTCAGCCGCAACCGCCTGATCGTGCGCGCCTTGGAGCGCGAGCTCGCACCGAGTGCCGGATGGACACCGGGCTTTTTCGAGACGCTGTCGAACGTGTCGCCGGAAACGGCCGACGCGGTTGGCGTGCTCGGCGCCGCTATTCGGAAAGGGCGTCGCAGCAAACGGCCTCTCAAGTTCTGATGTACGTCCTCGACACGAATGCCGTCTCGGCGCTCATGCGCGGCGACCGGCTCGTCATCGAGCGCCTCCGTCAGCTCGACCGCTCCGACGTGTCGGTACCGCAGCCGGTGCTCGCCGAAATCGCGTATGGCATCGCGCGCCTTCCACGCTCGCGCCGGCGCGCCGAGCTCGAGGCGCGCGCGGAAACCATTCGCGGCGAAATCCCGCGCGCCGATTGGACCGACGCGGTGAGCGCAGCATTCGGAACGATCAAGGCCGCGCTGGAACGGGCCGGCAAACGCATCGAGGATTTCGACGCCGCCATCGCCGCGCACGCGCTTGCGGTCCACGCAACGTTGGTGACCGCCAACGTCACGCACCTGACCCGCATCCCCGGCCTAACGGTAGAGGACTGGACCACCAGTTCGCCGTAGCGGGGTCGACCACATCGCCGGCTTCCGCCTGCCGGATTCCGCAGCGGTAGCGCTCGACGCCTGAGCGCATAGATTGTAGGCATGAAGCGAGCTCTGCTCACACTCGGCATCATCGTCATCGTGCTCGTGGCGCTCCTTTTTGTGGCGCTCACAGCGCTCGAATCGCGCGCGGGCAAGGATCGCATCGCGAGCGCGCTGGCGAGCACGCTGCACCAGCCGGTCACGATCGGCACGATGTCGGTGTCGCTCTTCCCGACGCCGGCGCTCGACGCATCGGGCATTCGCGTGGGCGGCGCCGATTCGGCCGCGGCACCCGGCGTGGCGATCGCGAGCCTGCGTGTGGTGCCGGACCTGGCCTCGCTTCTGCCGGGACACACGCTCACGGTGCGGAGCATCGATCTCGTCGGGCTCGTGGTTTCGGTTCGCCGCACCGCGGCGGGACGCTGGCTGGTGCCGGTGCCACCGGTCGGGGCCGCGCCTAACAGCGCAGCCGGCGGCGCGTCCTCGGGCGGTCTGGTGCTCGATCGACTGCGCATCGAGCGCGGCGCCCTGCGCGTGGTCGACGACAGCCTCCGCGCGCCATCGGGCGCCCCGACCATCACGACGATCACGGGACTCGAGGCCCAGATGCGCGCCGACAGCACCGGCCTTACGGTCCCCTCCTTCCGCGGCCAACTCGGCCTAACGGCAGTGAGCGGCGCGGCGCAGGCCGGCGCGCGCGGCATCACCTTCCACCTCGCGTCGGCGTCGATCGACAACCACGATCTCGCGTCGTTGTTCGCGCTCGCCGGCATGCAGCCCTATCCCGGGCTGGCTATCGCCGGCAAGGCGCCGGTCGACATGACGACCACCATCGCGCCGGACCTCGCGACGATCACCGTGACCGGCACCGCGTCCGTCGAACGCCTGACGTTCGGCACGATCACGCTCACTACGGTCGCGACGCCGTTCCGCTACGCGCACAACGTCCTCACGCTCGACCCGATGACCTTCGCGGTGTACGGCGGCGCCGAGAAAGGCGCGGTGACCGTCGACCTCACGAGCAAGACGCCGGCCTTCGCGATGAAAACGGCGATCACCGGACTCGACGTGAATCAGGCGCTCTCCGCCAACACGACGATGAAGAACCAGCTCCAGGGCACCGGTGCATTGTCGGCCACCGTGCGCGGCAGCGGCACCACGCAGGCGGCCGTCGAGCGCACGCTCGCTGGCACGGTCACGTTCGCACTGGCCAACGGATCGGTTCACAATTTCCCGATCCTCGATGCCATCGACAAGGCGCTGAGTCTGACGGGCACATCTTCCCCCGAGCTCGCCTTCCAGAAGCTCTCCGGTTCGGCGACGTTAGGCGGAGGGGTGGCGCACGTCACGGACCTGGCCCTGCTCACTCCGGATCTGACCCTGGCCGGCACCGGTACGTACGGCCTCACCGACGATTCGCTCGACTTCCACGTGCTCGCCCACCTGTCGGCGGCTCGCAGCGGGCAGGTCGTACAGCGCGTGTCACAGGCGAGCCGCCTCGAGAACGCGCAGGGTCAGATCGAGCTGCCGGTCACGATCGGCGCCACGGCGGGCGCGCCCAGGTTCGGGGTCGACGTCAAATCGGTGGCCACCAAGCAGCTCAAGACCGAGCTCCAGAATCAGGTGACCAAGCAGCTGCAGAAGACGAACGTGCCCGGCGGCCTAACGGACAAGCTCAAGGGCCTGTTCCAGAAATCGGACACCGCGAAGAAGGACACATCGCCATCGCGCAAGCCGTCGCCGAACGAGCGAGGCGGTAAGACGATTGGCAGCGTACTGCGTTAGGAGGGCACATGGCTCCTCTCCGGCCGGCGCCGCGGAGCGTGGATGACTACATCGCGCGCTGCCCACCCGCGGCTCGCACGAGATTGCAGCGCATTCGGCGCATCGTTCGTCGCGTCGCACCCGAGGCGCGCGAGACACTCAGTTACCGGATGCCGGCATTCACGTTGAACGGCGCGCTGGTCTACTTTGCCGCCTTCACCAACCACATCGGGCTGTTTCCGCCGGTGCGCGGCGATGCGCGCGTCGAGAAGGCCATCGCGCGCTTCGCGGGGCCCAAGGGCAATCTCCGCTTTCCGTTAGATGAGCCGATGCCCTACGCCCTCATCGAGCGCATCGTGAAGCTCAGAGCGAAACAGAACCTGGCCAAAGCGTCGGCGAAGGCGAAGGTCGGCCGACCGCGAGGCACGCCCTACTGAAAATTCCAACCCGTCTCGGGGCGTTAGGCCTCCCCCGCAGCGCGTCTGGTCTTCATCATGTCGACGATGCGACGTTTCGCCTGCCCAGACTGCGGCCATCACCTTCCCGACGATGCCGCGCCGTGTCCTCATAGCGCATCGCCAACGACGGCACGGTGTTAGGGAATTGTGCGATCTGAACGGTCATGGCTGTCTGTGGGTGACGTGGCGCGGCGGAACCATCATGCCGCTCGCGCCGCACGGCGACGCGCGCGACATCTGCCCGTGCGACGGACAAGTGGTGGTGGGCGGCCTCACGGTGCACGGCGTTCAGCACGCGGTGATCTGGACGCACGGCAAGCTGCTGGACCTGGGCGTGCCGCCGGGCTTTGCGAGCGCCGAGTTCGTGGCAGTCGACGAAGGGTTCATGGCGGCCACAGCAGTCAGGTCGGATGGGTCCAAAGCGCCGTTCCGTTGGTCGCGGCAGTTCGGATTCCAGGCACTGCCTGTGACCGGCGGCGACGTGGCGGCGGTCGATGTCAACGCGTCGGGCACCGTGCTCGCCGACGACAACCACATTTGTCCGCAACGTGCACCTGCACTTTCCGTGACCGTTAGGCTGCGTCAGGGCGCGGCTACTCGCCGCGGCAATTGAAACAAGCCGCCCTCCCCGCCGTACGGCAGCGTTGTCGCCGCCAGAACACGCCGTGAACCCCGGGCCGGAGCCTCTCGATGGCCGGACTACTTCGCGATCTGCAATACGCCCTCCGCCGATTACGCTCGCGTATCGGCTTCACGCTCATCGCCGTGATCTCGTTGGGACTCGGCATCGGCGTCAACACGGCGGCGTTCAGCCTCATCGACGCGATCATCCTTCGGAAGACGCCGATCGCGCACCCGGATCGCGTCGCCGAACTCGACATGGTGCAGCACGGGCAACTCGAAGGGCCGATGGCCTATCCCGATCTCCGCGACTTGCGGGATCAGTCTGGCGGCGTGTTCAGTCAGGTGTCGATTACACAGTTCAGCATGTTCCCGCGCGACGCCGGCGATCACGTCGAATCGCTGCCCGGCGAGCTCGTCAACGGGGACTACTTCCCCCTCATCGGGCTCGAACCGGTGGTTGGGCGGCTGCTCGGTCCGGGCGATGACATCGCGCGCGGCGCGCATCCGGTGGTGGTGCTGGGATACGACTACTGGGTGAAAGCATTCGGCGGCGATCGCGGCGTCGTTGGGCGGGAGATCCGGTTAGGCGGTCGCGCGTTCACCATCGTCGGCGTCGCGCCGAAGGCGATCGAAGGGCTGCTGCCCGGACTGCTGCCGTCGGTGTACGTGCCGATCCAGATGATCAACACGCTGGAGCCGTCGAGCGTCGACCAACT
>DATEHK010000059.1:0-8841 GCA_035279625.1 Gemmatimonadaceae bacterium | reverse complement strand
CTCGCCGCACGCGCCCGCCACGCCGCACGCGAGCGCGGCGGCCACGACCCATTTGCCTAACGAGTGCGACCGGCCAGAAAACACGAAGGGCACCTTCCCTTGAGGAAGGTGCCCAGTGGTCTCACGCGAACGAATCAAGTCCGCGCGGCGCCACCAGCCCCTTCTTCCGAGGGTCTGATCGAGTGGCGCGGACGCGAGGCGTCTCCTGGCTTCGGGCACCGCGCTCGCCTTCCCGACCCAAATGTCAGTGGCGTGTGGAGCGCGGAACTTCTCACCCGTTACAGTGGCGGGACCGCGCCGGATTCACACCGGCTTCCGGAACCCGCGACCGCTGTAATTCAATTGTGACTTGCGAACCTACCCTGCCAACCTACGCGTGCGTGCGACGCGCGTCAAGCGCGCGCGCCAACGACTGCTTGAGTCCATCGCGCTCGCGTTCATACGCCGCGCGCTCGGCTGCCGATGGATTCGCCTGCTGCTCGAACCGCGCATCCAACGCCGCGATCTCCCGCGCCAACTGCTCGGCGTCGCCATCGACGGGCGACGCCGGATGCCCAACGATCGCCGGTCGAGGCGCGCGGCGGCGCGCGAGCACGAACGCCAGCACGATCAGCATCGTCGCCGCGATCGCGATCGCGATGTAAAGGAAGTAGCGCTGCTGCCGCGACGCGTCGGTCCCGCTCGGCGCATCCACCTGGAGCACGGCGTTCGCCGGCACGTCCTCGCCTACGTAGCGCGAGAAATTCCGACCCGAAATGCTCACCGGCTCGGCGCGCTTGAGCTTGGGGCCGCTCACCGTGGCGCGCGGATCCTCGGCCAACACCTCGAGCACACCCACCGGATACGTCATCGGAATCGACAGCGGAAACGACTTGGCCGGCACGCGATACGAGAACGAGAGTTGTTTGAGCCCCGGCGCCATTGGGGCCACCACCTCCACGCGCCCGCCCACCGCGCGCACCGCGCGCGGCGAGATGTCGCTCTGCCCAACGGAAAAGCCGATGGCGCCCGCGGGCAGGAGCGCGGTCCACGTCGGATGCGCGTCGTCGCGCGACAGGAGCGTGATCCCGCTGTCGTTCGTGATCTCGTACACCTCGATGATCTCGTGCGACCCGTCCACGTTAGGCTGCCCCACGATCACGTGCCGCCCGCGTACCGTGAGGCCGAACGACCGCGACGTGGTGTCGTACACCGTGATCTCGGCGCTGTCGCCGGTGACGCGCGGCGTGAGCAAGGGCAGCGAGAAGTACGCGATGCTCGCGTATGACGCCGACACGAAGTAAATGGCGTCCGCA
This sequence comes from Gemmatimonadaceae bacterium, assembly GCA_035279625.1. Taxonomy (GTDB): domain Bacteria; phylum Gemmatimonadota; class Gemmatimonadetes; order Gemmatimonadales; family Gemmatimonadaceae; genus JADGGM01. The sequence continues at coordinate 7,546 of DATEHK010000059.1, read as the reverse complement.
CGCCCGCTGTGCCGATAGTGAAACGCGTACGATCCGCCGGCGCCCGTGCGCATCGAGTCGAGCGGCCCCGCGGTGTCCGAGCCCACGCGGTGCAGCGTGACCCAGATCCCCGCCACCCCTTCCACATTCGACGTGTCCCTGGCACTCGGCCTAACGACGCGGCCGCGCACGAGACGCGGCGTGGTGTCCGACACCGCGCTCGTGTCGGGTCCCAACAGGTTCGTCGCCTGCGCGCGCAGCGCCGCCGGCACCAACCACAGCACGCAGACCGCCAGGCGCGCAAGACAAAGGCGGCCACTCGACGCGACCGCCTTCTCCCGCTGCGGCTTTACGTTAGGCACGTGGCGGCACGATTTACAGGTTGAGTTTGCCGAAGTCCTCGGGCCGCATCTTCTCCAGATACGCCTTGAGCTGCTCGGCCGACAAATCGTGCTGGCCTAACTCGGGCTCCGGACCGGCGAACGACACGCCCTCCCCCGCGCTCGCCGGCTCGTCCGCGTCCTCCACCGAAATCTCCGTGAGGAGCGAATCCTGCGCGAAGATCGGCGCCGCGAGACGCAGCGCGATCGCGATGCTGTCCGACGGACGAGCATCGATGTGGAACACCTCCTCGCCGCGATAAAGATGCAGCTCGGCGTAGTATGTGTTCTCCTGCACCTTCGTGATCTGCACGCGCTTGAGCGACGCGCCCATCCCGACGATCAACCGCTTGCACAGATCGTGCGTCAGCGGCCGCGGCGGACGGATCTTCTGCATCTCCATCACGATCGACTCGGCTTCCGGCTGACCGATCCAGATCGGCAGCAGACGCTCTCCTTCCTTCTCCTGCAGGATCACCACGTACGAATTGGACACACTATCGAGCCCGAGACGGGCCACTTTGACTTCGACCATGAGCGCCTCCCTGGAGGCCGTCACGTTCCCATGTCCCACGATGCCAGGTACTTCTTCTGCTCCTCGGTCAACACGTCGATGTGCGAGCCGACCGCGGCGAGCTTGAGACGGGCAATCTCGCGATCGATGCTCTCCGGCACCCGGTGCACATCGCGGGACAGACTCGCTCCCTTCTGTACCAGATACTCCGCGCCCAGCGATTGGTTCGCGAAGCTCATGTCCATGACGCTGGCCGGATGGCCTTCGGCCGCCGCCAGGTTGATCAAACGCCCGTCACCCAGCAAAAAGATCCGGTTGCCCTTCACCACGTACTCCCGAACGAACTGCCTCACCTCGCGCGACTTGCCGCCCGCCAACTTGTCGAGCGCCGGAATGTCTATCTCGACGTTGAAGTGCCCCGAATTGCACACCACCGCGCCGTCTTTCATGACCGAGAAGTGCTCGGAGCGCAGCACGCTCGTGTTGCCCGTGAGCGTGCAGAAGATGTCGCCCAACGGAGCCGCGTCGGCCATCGTCATCACGCGGTACCCATCCATCGTGGCCTCGAGCGCCTTGAGCGGATCGATCTCGGTCACGATGACGTTAGCACCCTGACCGCGCGCACGCATGGCGACGCCGCGTCCGCACCAGCCGTAGCCGGCGACGACGAACGTCGAGCCCGCGAGCAGCAGGTTCGTCGCACGAATGATGCCGTCCACGGTCGACTGGCCGGTGCCGTACCGATTGTCGAACAGGTGCTTGGTGAACGAATCGTTCACCGAGATCACCGGGAATTGGAGCACGCCGTCCTTGGCCATGGCCTTGAGCCGGATGACGCCGGTGGTGGTCTCCTCGGTGCTGCCTAACACCCGGCTCAGGAGCGCCTTGCGGCGCCCCGCGTCCAGGCCTTCCACCCAACGGCGCACGGCGGCGGGCAGATCGTCCATCCTGCCTAACGCAATCATGTGGATCGCGCCCACCACGTCGGCGCCGTCATCCATTGTGATTTCGGGCTCGTGCGCGATCGCGGCGCGGATGTGCTCGTAATACGTCTCGTTGTCCTCGCCCTTGATCGCGAACACCTTGATGCCGTGATCGCGCACGAGGTGCGCGGCGATGTCATCCTGCGTCGACAACGGGTTGGACGCGCAGAGCGCGATGTCGGCGCCGCCGGCCTTGAGCGTGATCATCAGGTTTGCCGTCTCGCTCGTGACGTGCAGACACGCCGACACCTTCTTGCCGGCCAGCGGCTTCTCCTTCGCGAACCGCTCGCGAATCTGCCGCAGCACCTGCATCGACCGCTCCGCCCATTCGGCGCGCTGGCGTCCCTGATCGGCAAGCGCCAGGTCGCGGACATCGTGCGTTGCGGAGCGAGAATCTGTCTTGGCGATGGTAGCCATTGAGTGCTCAGGAAAAGGTTAACGACACGCCCAACCGGCGTCCGTGCCGCGAGTGTCGTGCCGCACGAGCGTCCACCGGCGTCAAATCGCGCGCGTGAGCGCCTCGATGCGGTTGGTGCGTTCCCAGGAAAAATACGTGACGTCGCGCCCATTGCGCTGCGCCGTCTGCGCGTCGCGTCCAAAGTGGCCGTACGACGCGGTGCGCTGATAGATCGGCGCGCGCAGTCCGAGCGCATCGATGATGCCGCGCGGCGTGAGGTCGAACACGTCGCGCACGGCCTTCTCGATGCGACGCTCATCCACGGTTGCGGTGCCGAACGTGTCGACCATCACGCTCACCGGCTCGCGTACGCCGATGGCATACGCGATCTGCAGCTCACAGCGGTGCGCGAGACCGGCGGCGACGATGTTCTTGGCCACCCATCGCGCGGCATACGCGGCGCAGCGGTCCACCTTCGACGGATCTTTCCCCGAGAACGCGCCGCCGCCGTGGCGCGCCGCGCCGCCGTACGTGTCGACGATGATCTTGCGTCCCGTTAGGCCGGCGTCGCCCTGCGGACCGCCCACCACGAAGCGCCCGGTGGGATTCACGTGGATGGCCGCGGTCCGCGCGTCGAACATCTCTTGCGGCAGCGTGGGCACGATCACGTTCCCGATGATCGCCTTACGCAGATCGTCGGTCGAGATCGAATCGGCGTGCTGCGTCGACACCACCACCGTGGTCACGCGCACGGGCCGGTTCCCTTCGTACTGCACGGTGACCTGTGCCTTACCGTCGGGCCTCAGCCACGGCAGATCGCCGCACTTCCGGCGCTCGGCTAACGCGCGCGTGAGCGCGTGCGCGAGCTGAATCGGCATCGGCATGAGCTCGGGCGTCTCGTCCGAGGCGTAGCCGAACATCATCCCCTGATCGCCGGCGCCGCCGGTGTCCACGCCCATCGCGATGTCCGGCGACTGCCGGTCGATCGTGCTCAGTACCGCGCACGTCTTCGAATCGAAACCGTACGTCGCATCCGTGTAGCCGATGTCGGCGATGGTCGAGCGGACGATGTCGGGGATCGAGACGTAGGTGCCGGTGGTGATCTCGCCGGCCACACAGGCGAGCCCGGTAGTGACGAGCGTCTCGCACGCTACACGCGCCGCCGGATCCTCGGCGAGAATGGCGTCGAGGACGCCATCGGAGATCTGATCGGCAATCTTATCCGGGTGACCCTCGGTGACGGACTCCGAGGTGAAGAGGAAGCGCTCGGGCACGCGATTCTCCAGCGCAGCCGACTCAACGGCCAAGCGCCTGTTCGAGAGTGAAACGACGGGTCGAATGATACCGATCTATGAAGGGTCGGACAACCCGCCGCGGCGATAGCTCAGCTCGAAGCTACCGTGTCCTGGTAGCCGGCTGCTTCGCTCATGTCTTAAGGATAACGGCGGATGAACGGCACGGATCACTGCGGATCGCTCGGCGGAAGACACGCTCGCGCCTCTTTTGTTGTTGTTTTTCCCAAAGCTTTTGCTCTTTCCGGCGGTGTCCGTTCATGTCCGGTTTTGTCCGCTATCAAACGCGTATCGCCCCGCGTTTGCATCGGAGAGGGACACCAGAGAAGAGTCGGCAGCTGCCATCTCGCGGTTCCGCCGCGACGTCTCTCAGAGTTCCACGATTCATGAAGCGGACAAAACCGGACACGAACGGACAGGGCCGGAAACAGCAAAAGATTCTTGGGAAAAACAGCAAAGGAGGACGTGGGTGAGCTGTCGACCCCGGGTTCTCCGGGCTTAGACCGCCCCGCTCGCCCCGTCGCGCAAGAACGGATCACCAGCTGCCGTCTCGGATAAATGACGCGCGAGAATCCGTTCCGCATCGTGCGCGGTGCGCGCGTTCACAGCCTCGGCCGCGGCGCGCTCGGCGTCGGCGACGGAGATCGCGCACGCGAGTCGTTTGACGAGCGGCACGGCGCGCGGGGCGACGCTCAGTTGGCGGACACCCAATCCGATCAACGCGAAGGCCATGAGCGGCTGGGATGCCATCTCGCCGCACACCGTGACATCGATGTCGTTCTCGGCCCCGATGCGCACCGTCCGCTGAATGAGGCGCAGCACGCCGGGGTGCAGCGGCGTGAAGCGGTTGGCGATGTTCGCGTTCCCGCGGTCGACGGCGAGCGTGTACTGCGTCAGGTCGTTAGTCCCGATGCTGAAAAAGGACGCGTCGCCGGCGAACGTGTCGGCGGCGATCGCGGCAGCGGGCGTCTCGACCATTACGCCTAACGGAACCTCGGTACGGTGCGGCACGCCGCGCTGCTCGAGCTCCGACGCCGCCTGCTCCAGCAGCGCGCGCGTGCGGCGCACTTCGTCCACGCTCACCACGAGCGGCAGCATGATGCGCAGATCGCCGTGCATCGCCGCGCGCAGCATCGCGCGAAGCTGGACGAGGAAAATCTCCTGCTCGTCCAGGCACATGCGGATGGCGCGCCAGCCGAGGAACGGATTGGCCTCGGTAGGATATCCGCCTACCGGAAGCTTGTCGCCGCCGATGTCGAAGGTGCGGATGACGACGGGGTGCGACGCGAACGCCTGCACCACGCGCCGGTACGCGCGATACTGTTCCTCTTCGTCTGGCAGCGTGGTGCGGCCCACCATGAGGAACTCGGTGCGAAAGAGGCCCACGCCGTCGGCGCCACTGTTCACCGCCGCCGACGCTTCCTCGGGCAGGTCGACGTTGGCGCGCAGCGTTAGGCGCACGCCGTCGCGGGTCACCGGTTCGACGCCGGTGAGGCCGGCCAACTGCTCGGCCATGGCCGTCTCGCGAACCGACCGCTCGCGGAACGCGGCAATCTCCTCCTCGCTCGGCTCGATCAACAGGGTGCCCGCGGCGCCATCGAGAATGGCGCGCTCGCCGCCTTTCACCTTCTGCGTGGCCGTCCGCAAGCCGACCACGGCCGGAATGCCTAACGACCGGGCGAGGATCGCGACGTGCGACACGTGCGTGCCGGCGTCGGTGGCGATCGCGGCGATCGCGTCCCGGTCCAGCTGCACCGTCAGGCTGGGCGTCAGGTCGTGCGTGACGAGGATCGCGTTGGCGCCCTTGGGCAGGTCCACCGGGTCGTGGTCCGGCAGGCCTAACAACAGGGACAACACGCGAATCTGCACGTCGGTGATGTCGCCCACGCGCTCGCGCATCATCGGCGACGCGTGGCGCGCAAAATGATGCCGCCACTCGAGCATCGTGATCTCGAACGCCGACTCGGCGCTCAGGTTCTGCCTGACGAGCGCTTCCACCCGCTGGATGAGCTCGGTGTCCTCCAGAATGTAGAGCTGCGCGTCGAAGATCCGCGCCTCTTCTTCGCCCGCCTGCCCCGCCGCGCGCGCGCGCACGCGCCGGAGCCGTTCGCGCGCCCGCTCCAGCGTCGCGTGAAACCGCGCGATCTCGGCCGGGATGTCGTCGTCATCGATGATGCGCTGCGGCACCTCGGGCACCTCCCACAACAGAAGATGCACCGGGCCCAAAATGATGCCGGGCGACGCAGGGATGCCGTCGATCTTGTGCTTCACTCGTCGGCTCCGTCGGATATGTGCGCGGCAGCCGTTCGCGAAGGTTGCGTTACGTACGGCGCGTTAGACATTCTCGCCGGTCCGCCTCCGAAGTCACACGTGGTCACTACGAGTTGAGAGCGGACAATACCGGACACCAACGGACAATGCCGGAGTTTGTTGGTTTTTCCAAAAAGTCTTGCCTTGTCCGTTGGTGTCCGGTCTTGTCCGCTATCAAATCGTAGCAACCCAGACGATACATCGGCAGCGGATTCGGGCATCGCGCCCCGCCCGCGCGTGCGATCGAACGGTCGGATGCGATGCACTAGCTCTCTCCGAATTTACGCGCGACCAGGTCGGCAATCGCCTGCACCGCTTGCTCGGCGTCCGGACCATCGGCGCGCACCAGCAACTCCGCGCCGCACTCGGCGGCGAGCATCATGACGCCCATGATGCTCTTGCCGTTCACCTCGAGATCCTCACGCACCATCGTGATCTCGCTCTGAAACTTGGACGCGGTCTTCACGAGCTCCGCGGCGGGGCGCGCGTGCAAACCGTTCTTGTTCACGATCGTGACGGAGCGTTCCATGATCATCGGCCGATGGAGATGAGGATCAATGCGGCGAGCACCGCCAGCGCGGCGCGCCAACCTTCGACGCGCGCTGGCAAGCGCACGAGCAGCACGGCAATCACACTGGCGAGCGCCGCCGCAGCCGGGAGCGCGACCTGCCAATCGTGCGACGAAACCTCCAGCCCGCGCCGGCCGATCACGCGGGCAATGGCTAACGGCAGCGCGAGTCCGGCCAGAAAGAGCACCGCACGCGCCAAATACTGAGGACCGCGTTGCAGCATCGGGTTCCCGAGCGACGCCGCCACGCGAAGACCGCTGCGCCATCCGATGCTCACGCCCCATGCGCGCAGGCCGATGTGTCCAACGTTATAGAACACGAGAAACAGCACGACGATGACGACGGGCGATGCATGCAGCCCGAACGCGAGCAGCGCGACGAGCGAACAGAACGGAAGCCAACCCGCCCACACGAGACGATCGCCCAGGCTGCCCAACGGACCGCACATCGCCGTCCGAAAGCGCTCGATCTGCGCCGCGGGCCTGCCCTCGAGCTCGGCGCGCACCAGCGCGCCGATCGCCACCGCCGCGAGATACGGGTGCGCATTGAAATATCGCGCCTCGCGCGCCAGTGCCTCGTGGTACGCCGGGCCCTCCGGTCCGCCCGGCAGCTCGCGCAGCGCCGGCTCGGCGCAGAACGCGATGCCGGGTCCGAGCATCGTTTCGTAGTTCCAGGAGCCCTGGACCGCGAACATGCGCGTGAACACGGCTATGCGCGCGCTCCACGAGAGCGGCGGGGCGATCGCCGTGGGCGCCCGATCGGGCGTATTCACGTGACCACGAGCACCAGCGCGCCTAACGCAGCGCCGGCGAGGAGATACCAGCGCGAGCCCGCCGCGCCGTGCGATTGCCGCCATACGGCGCCCCCGCCAACCGCGGCAGCGACGGCCGCGAGCACCGAGTGCGACGCCGCGCGTCCCACCGTCCAGTGCGCCAGTACGTAGTCCGCAATGGGCGTCCAGACCACGAGCGCCACCGCCGTGAGGATCGCGGCGCGGAGCAAGTCTGCCGTTAGGCCCCGGAGCTGAAGCGACATCACCGCGCGGCGCGACCCGGTCTCGATGGCCGGCAGCGCGCGCTCGGCCCACACGCCGTTCAACCGGCGGAGCGCGTACATGCTCCA
>DATEHK010000058.1:0-9616 GCA_035279625.1 Gemmatimonadaceae bacterium | reverse complement strand
GCACAGCGCCGCCCAACACGGCCGGCGCGACGTTGTCGGGGTGCCCCTCCAGTTCGCTGCCTAACGCAATGATGCCGGCGGTGCTCGCGGCGTCGCCGTGCAGCGCGGCCGCCGCCAACGCCCCGGCTACGAGCGCGGCGGCCGAGGAGCCCAACCCGCGCCCAACGGGAATGTCGGAGTCGGCGGACACCACCAGCCGGTCGGGCACGGCGCGCTTGGCGCGCGTACACGCCGCGAGAAATCCGGCCACGATCAGGTCGTGCTCGGGGGCCACATCGAGCGCCGCGAGCGTACCCGAGCGGTGCACCGTGACGTCGGGCCCGTCAGGCGCTACGCCCACCGTGACGTGCAGGCGGCCACGGACCGCCACGCCGACGCAGTCGAATCCGCCGCCCAGGTTGGACGCGGTGGCCGGAACCGACACCGATACCGTCACGACGCCGACTCGCTTCCCGCGGCGGCCGCCAGCGCCGCCACGTCGCGCAGCCGCGGGTCGATCACCGGCGCCCGCGCTGCGACGTCGCCTAACGCTTCGAGCGTCTTGAGGCCGTGACCGGTGATGCACAGCACGAGCTCGTCGTCGGGACGGAGCTGCCCGCTCCGGGCGAGCGCCAGCGCGGCCGCGACCGTCGTGCCGCCGGCGGTCTCGGCGAAAATACCGCAGTCTTCGGCCAAGGTGTGGATGCCGGCGACGATCGCAGCGTCGTCCACGTGCGATGCCCAACCGCCGCTCTCGCGAATGACGCGCGCCGCGGCGCGTCCGTCGGCCGGATTCCCGATGGCGATCGAGCGCGCGATGGTGCACGGTTGCTCCGGAACGATGTCGTCGTCGCCGCGCTCGACGAGCCGCGCGATGGGCGCGCAGCCGCTTGCCTGCGCGCCGAAAATCCGGGGAAGCGGCCCTTCCACGAGACCGGCGCTCAAGAACTCGCCGAATCCTTTTCGCAGCTTGGTGACGAGCGACCCGCCGGCCATCGGTGCGATCACGGCCGACGGCAAGCGCCAGCCGAGCTGCTCGGCGATCTCGAAGGCCATCGTTTTGGAGCCTTCGCCGTAGTACGAGCGGAGATTGACGTTCACGATGCCCCAGCCGAAACGGTCGGCGGCCTGTGTGCAGAGTCGGTTCACATCATCGTACGTGCCGCGCACGCGGACCAGGTGCGGGGAGAAGATGGCCGTGGCCGCCACCTTGCCTAACTCGAGATCGTGCGGGATGAAAATCCACGCATCGAGTCCGGCGCGCGCGGCATGCGCGGCGACGGCGTTGGCGAGATTGCCGGTGGATGCGCAGCCGATCGTCCGGATCCCGAACGCCGCGGCGGCGTTGATCGCGGCGGCGACCACGCGATCCTTGAACGAGAGCGACGGATGCGACACCGTGTCGTTCTTGATCCAGGCGCGCGCGATGCCTAACCGGCGAGCCAGGCGCGGCGCGTCGACGAGCGGCGTGCAGCCCGTGTCGCGCGAATGAATCGGCTCGCCCTCGAGCGGCAGCCATTCGCGATAGCGCCAGAGCGACGCCGCGCGCCCGGCGATGGTCGCGCGGCCGGGGAGCGCGCGTGCGCGATCGTAAACCGGCTCGAGCGGGCCGAGGCAGTCATCGCAGATGGCGACCGGGGCCGCGTCGTGCGTGCGGCCGCAGTTGCGGCAGACGAGCGGTAGCGCGCGGAGGGCCGGCGCGGCGGCGCGCTCAGGGCTCAGGGACATCGTCATGGCAGGGCGCTGGAGCAAGGAAGCGAGTCGTTGATGCCTAACGTGCGCGCGGAGCGGATCTCGGCGTCGCACTCGGGCGGGAGCGGGTAGCAGTGCTCGCTCGCCGGGAATCGTCCGGCGCGGACATCGGCGGCGTACTCGCGCGCCGCGCGCTCGATGTCGCGTCCGACTTCGCCGTAGCGTTTGACGAACCGCGGCCGGATGTCGCCGACGAAGGAGCCGAGCATGTCGTGCGAGATGACTAACTGGCCGTCGAGGTGCGGCCCGGCGCCGATGCCGTACACCAGGATGCCGAGGCGCTCGGCGACCAGCGCAGCGGCCTCGGCCGGCATGGCCTCGAGCAGCACCGCGAACGCGCCGGCATCCTCGAGCGCGAGCGCGTCGTCGGCGATGCGGCGCACGGCGTCGAGTGTTTTGCCCTGCACGCGATAGCCGCCCAGTTGGGCGAGGCTCTGCGGCGTGAGGCCCAGGTGGCCCATCACGGCGATGCCGGCATCGGTCATGGCACGGACGCGTGGCGCCACGCGCCGTCCGCCCTCGCATTTCACGGCGTCGCAGCCCGCGGCAACGAACGCGCCCGCGTTCCGCACCGCGGCCTCGTCCGACGGCTGGTAGGAGAGGAAGGGCAGGTCGCCGATCACGAACGCGCGCCGCGCGCCGCGGCAGACCGCGCGCACGAACACCAGCATCTCCTCCATGCCGATGCCTAACGTGTTAGGCAAGCCCAGCATCGTCATCGCCGCTGAGTCGCCCACGAGGATCAGGTCCACGCCGGCGCGATCGACGAACGTCGCCGTCGGATAGTCGTATGCGGTGATGAACACCGCTTTCTCGCCGCGCGCTTTGAGGGCGGCGAGCGTCGCCAGGGTCACTTTGCCGTCGGCCATGGAAGCCTCACGAACGCGAAGAGAGATCGGCGGCCCAGTCGCGGAGCCGCGACACCGCGAGGGTGATGCGCTCCGGCGCCGTCGCATACGACAGACGCAGATGCCGGTCGCCGCCCGCGCCGAACCCGGTGCCCGCGAGCGCAGCCACCCCGTGGCGCTCGAGCAGTGCGTCGGCCGCCTGATTCACCGTGAGCCCGCTGCGGTCGAGCAGCGGCGTAATGTCGGGGAACGCGTAGAACGCGGCGACGGGCTCGGTGATGCGTACGCCGTCGATCGACGCGAGTCCGCGAACGAGCGTATCGCGCGTGCCGCGGAGGCGCACCACCAGATCGTCCACACACTGTTGCGATCCTCTGAGCGCCGCGATGCCGGCGTGCTGGACGAACGGCGGCGCGCACGACGTGTTGTTGATGATGAGGGCCGACACGTGCTCGACTAACGGAGCCGGCATGACGGCGAACCCCAGCCGCCACCCCGTCATGGCGTACGTCTTGGAGAAGCTGTCGACGAGCACCGTCCGCTCGGCGAGACCGGGCCGCGACGCGATGCTCTCGTGGCGGCCGGCGAAGATGAGACGGCCGTACACTTCGTCCGACAGCACGCTCAGGTCGTGCTCGAGCACGAGCTCGGCCAAGGCATCGAGCTCGGCCGGTGCCAGGAGCGAGCCGGTCGGATTGTGCGGCGCGTTGAGGACGAGGAGCTTGGTGCGCGGCCCGATCTTGGCGGCGATCTCGGACGCCGCGACGCCGTCGGCTCCCGTTCGCACCACGTAGGGCACCGGACGCGCTCCGCCTAACCGAGCGACCGATTCGTAGATCGGGAAGCCGGGGTCGGGCACGAGCACCTCGTCGCCGGGCTCGGTGAGCGCCAGCAGCGTATACAGCATGAGGGGTTTCGCGCCCGATGTGACCACCACGTTCTCGGCTGCGCACGGAATACCGCGCGCGCCGACGGTGTCGGCAATCGCGCCGCGCAACTCGGGGATGCCCACGGGCGCCACGTAGCCGGTGATACCGTCGCGCAGCGCGCGGATGCCCGCTTCGACGATGTGCGGCGGCGTCGGAATGCCGGGCTCGCCGATGTGCAGCAGCACCACATCACGCCCCGACTCCGCGACGCGCCGCGCGGCTGCGGCCACGGCGAACGCCGTTTCCGTTCCGAGGGCGCGCACGCGCTCCGTTGCGGACGACTCCGGCGCGTGACGCGGGCGATTGGGATCGGCGATTCGGGTTGCACCCATGGCGATCACGCGAATGAGTTAGGCGAAAAAAAAGACCGCTCGTCTCGAGCGGCCGGGGAACGACGTGTGCGCGATACGGTTAGACTGGGCGCAAACGATTTCCCGGACGCTCGAAAGCGCCGGCCATGGCGGTGGTCCGCATCGTGGCGGGCTTGGGAGAACCTACCCCGCGCCCGGGAACGTGAGCCAGCATCACAAGCAACTGCCTCGCACTCGAGTGTGCGTGAAGACGACCGGTGAAAACAAAAAATCCCGTGCGACATGCCCGGGAGGTCGCTTTTTAGCAGTTGTTTAACGTGGCTGCAATACGCGGGCAAATCACCACGGCCTACTGTTGTATTGGGCAACGTACGAAATCGATCGGCGCGTGTCAAGCGCATACCGAAAACAACGCGGGCCGAGTGGGAGGGTCAACAATTGTGGGTGCCGACCTTCTGTCTTGAAAACCTCTTCGGGGAATTCCGGGAAAAAGAATCCAAACGTGACCAGCGCATACGAGCTCGCCCCAGTAGCGAGCGATCCGCAGGTACGCGTAGTTTCTGCCGTTTTCGCAAAGACAGAGCGAGAAAGCCTTCCATGAGCACGCTGACATTGATACTTCACCGCGTCGTTCTTTTGCTTTGCCCAACGCGCTGCGGTCCTGCCGTGTCCGCCGGTGTCCGGCCTTGTCCGCTATCGCCTCGTGGAACCTTCCGCCTGCATCGCCGGGAGCGCACGAGCGATGAACGACCGGCGTCGATCTCGCTGTTCCGCGGCGACGCTCCTCAGGGCTCCACGCGTTGATAGCGGACAAGGCCGGACACGGACGGACACAGCAAAGTGTTTGGAAACAGCCGCGAGCACTCCAAACTTTCCAACGCGCCCGCGCGCCATCTGTGTGTTGAGTCTGTCGTGAAACCAAATCGACGCACGCCGGGTTGCCTGAGAAAGGCGACGCGCGCGACCCGTGTGATTGCAGAGAGGCATGTCGCGGCCCGAACTCGAGAGGTGGCGGATGACACTATGGCGACCCGATCCTTCCTTCTATCCATCGGCGCGCATGGCCATGGAGGCGCCGCCTGAGCGCGTGGCATACGTCGCGGCGCTCAACTATGGGCGCAACGATCGTCCCGATGAGATCCGCGTGGTGGACGTCGACCCGGCGTCGCCGCGGTACGGCCAGGCAATCAACACGCTCGCGCTCTCGCACGCCGGCGACGAGCTGCACCATTTCGGATGGAGCGCCTGCAGCTCGGCGCTCTGTCCTAACGCACCGCATCCACACCTCGAGCGCCGCTATCTCGTCGTGCCGGGCATCCGCAGCTCGCGCATCTACATCATCGACACCAAGCCCGACCCGACGAGACCGACCATCGTGAAAGTCATCGAGCCCGATGAGGTCTTCGATCGGACGGGATACAGCCGGCCGCACACCGTGCACTGCGGGCCGGACGCGATCTACGTCAGTGCGTTAGGCGCGGCGCCGGGCCGCGGCGCGGGCGACGGCGGCCCCGGCGGCATCTTTCTCCTCGACCACTACTCGTTCGAGGTCCTCGGCCCGTGGGAGCTCGATCGCGGCGACCAGCGCCTCGCGTACGATTTTTGGTGGCACTACGGCCACGACGTCATGGTCACGAGCGAGTGGGCGGTACCGCGGCAATTCGAGAACGGCGTCGTCCCCGAGGATCTGTTAGGCAACCAGTACGGCCACCGCCTCCACGTGTGGGACCTTCGCCGCCGTCGCCACCTGCAGTCGATCGAGCTCGGCCCCGAACACCAGATGGTGCTCGAGCTGCGACCGGCGCACGACCCGGCCAAGCAATACGGATTCGCCGGCGTCGCGATCAGCACCAAGGACCTGTCGGGGTCCGTCTGGACGTGGTATCGCGACAACGGCTCGTTCAAGGCGAAAAAGACGATCACCATTCCTGCGGAGCCGGCCGAGGAGCGCGCGCTGCCGCCGGCGCTCAAGCCGTTCAAGGCCGTGCCGCCGCTCATCACCGACATCGACCTCTCGATCGACGATCGATTCCTCTACGTGTCGTGCTGGGGCGCGGGCGAGCTGCGCCAGTACGATGTGAGCGACCCGTTCGCGCCGAAGCTGGCGGGGTCGGTGAAGATCGGCGGCATCGTCAAGCGCACGGCGCATCCCAAGAGCGGCCCGCTCAACGGTGGTCCGCAAATGGTCGAGATCAGCCGCGACGGCAAACGCGTCTACTTCACGAATTCGCTGTACAGCACGTGGGACGATCAGTTCTATCCGGACGGTCTCACGGGGTGGATGGTGAAGGCGGACGTTGCGCCTAACGGGGGCATGACGCTCGATCCAAGCTTTTTTCTGGAGTCGGGCGACACGCGGCCGCATCAGGTGCGGCTCGAGGGCGGGGACGCGTCCACTGATACCTTCTGCTTCCCCTCATGAGCATGCCGGGTCGTGGCTCGTGGTGGCGGCGTTCGGCGCCTACCACGGCCTCAATCCCGGTATGGGCTGGTTGTTCGCGCTCTCGCTCGGCTTGCAGCGGCGGAGCGAGCGCGCGATCGCGCTGGCGCTGATCCCGATTGCCCTGGGCCACGCGGCGTCGGTGGCCGTGGTGGCCGGCGTCGTGCTTGCGTTAGGCACGCTGGTGCCGCCGCACGGCCTCGAGATCGCGTCGGCCTGCGTGCTGCTCGCCTTCGGCGCGTACAAGCTGCGCACGTACTATCGGCATCCGCGCTGGGTGGGCATGCAGGTGAGCATGCTCGACCTCGTGTGGTGGTCGTTCCTCATGGCCACGGCGCACGGGGCCGGACTGATGATCGCTCCCGCGCTCATCACGCTCTCGGACGCGCCGCGACCGGGGTCCGCGCCGCTCGCGCTCGCCGTGGCCCTTCACACCGCGACGATGCTCGCCGTCATGGCGCTCGTATCGTGGATCGTATATAAAAAGGTAGGCCTGGCCGTGCTGCGCACGAGCTGGGTGAACTTCGATCTCATCTGGGCGGTGGCGTTGTTGATCGTCGGAGTCGTGGCGTTACTATGAACGAGTTCCACCAATCGCCGCCCGAGTTGCCCAATCAGTTTCTGGACGACGGGCTGCTCCGGTCGTACCTCTCGTGTACGCTGCCGGCCGACGTGCGCGCCGCGATCGAGCCCGAGCTCGTCGCGTTAGGCAAGCGCGCGGCCGGCGAGTGGCTCGCGTTGGCCGAGCGCGCGGAGTCCGATCCGCCGCGGCTCGTGCCCTACGATGCGTGGGGACGGCGCATCGATCGCATCGAGACGGACGACGCGTGGCGCGCATTCGAACGCATCGCGGCCGCGGAAGGGTTGGTCGCACGCGGATACGAGCGTGCGTACGGCGCATTCTCGCGCGTCGATCAGTTCGCGCGGCTCTATCTGTTCGCGGCGTCGTCGGCGACATACTCGTGTCCGCTCGCGATGAGCGATGGGGCCGCGCGATGCCTGGAGCTGCTGGGAACGGAGGAGCGTCTGCGTGCCGCGTTCCGACACCTCACGACGCGCGACCCCGCGCACGTCTGGACCGCGGGCCAGTGGATGACGGAGCGCACGGGCGGCTCCGACATCTCGGGCACGTCGACCGTTGCCAAGCGCGACGGCGATCGATTCCTCTTGTTCGGCACCAAGTGGTTCACGTCGGCGACGACATCGCAGATGGCGCTCACGCTCGCGCGCCCTGATGGAGTGGAAGCGGGAAGCCGCGGCTTGAGCCTCTTCTATCTCGAGTTGCGCGACGACGCCGGATTGCCGCGCGGCATGCGCGTGCTCCGTCTCAAAGACAAACTCGGCACGCGCGCACTCCCGACCGCGGAGATCGAGCTCGACGGCACGCCGGCGTGGTTGGTGGGCGGAGAAGGGCACGGGGTGCGCAAGATCGCGACGGTGCTGACGATCACGCGGATCTACAACGCGCTCGCCGCGGTGGCAGGCATGCGACGCGCCGTGGCGCTGGCGCGGGACTATGCCCACCGGCGCTCGGCGTTCGGCAGGGCGTTAGGCGAGCACGCGCTGCACGTGGAGACGCTGGCGGCGATGCAGGTGGAGCTGGCCGGGTGTCTGCTGCTCGTGTTTCGCGTCGTCGAGCTGTTGGGACTAACTGAGTTGGGCGCAGCGAGCGACGCCGACGCGCGCGTGCTGCGGCTCCTCACGCCCGTGGCCAAACTCTACACCGGCAAACGCGCCGTCGCGATCGCCAGTGAAGCCATCGAAGCGTTCGGCGGCGCCGGCTACATCGAAGACACCGGCCTGCCGAGGTTGGTGCGCGACGCGCAGGTGCTGCCGATCTGGGAGGGCACGACCAACGTGCTCAGTCTCGACGTGTGGCGCGCACTCGCCGCGGAACCGGACGCGCTCGACGCACTCGTCGCCGACGTGAATGCGCGCCTCGATCGCGTGGACTCGGGCGATCTGTCCGAGTGGGCAGCAGGTGTGCGCACGGCCGCGCGTGCGTTGACGGACGCGGCGGCGCGACTCGCGGCCAGCTCGAGCGACGACCGCGAGGGCATGGCGCGGCGCTTCGCATTCGGAATCGCGCAGGTGACCGCCGGTGCGCTGCTCGTGGAACATGCACACCGATGCCGAAGCGCGCCCTTGGGTGCGCGCCTGGCCGACGCGGCGCGACGCTGGGCCGCGCGCGATCTCGTTCCGAGGCTCGAGACCGGCGACGCCTATCGCGCCGCCTCGCGCCGACTCGGACTCGACACCGACTGAACCGCGCGAGTGCAGCGCGCGTGCGTAACGCGGATCCGATGTGGCTCGTCCGATTAAGGGCTTCTCATCCATCACGCGGTTCACGTCACGGGTTTGACGATGTCCAATTCATCCCCCGACGCCGGTCGCGGCGTCCGCGGGTCTGTCGTCATACTCGGCGCTGACGCCTGCCTTGCCGCGCTTCCTGCCACGCCCACGCAACTCGTCAACGCCTGCTTCGCGTTCGGCTACGACGACGTGATTCCTGCGTCGTGGGGCGACGAGCTGTTGGCCGTCGGATGTCTGGATCAGCTCGCGGCGCGCGGGGACCAGCCGGCGATGGCGTGCATCTGTCCGTTAGTCCGCGAGCAGCTGCGGGGGACCACCGGCCTGGGCGACGCCGCGGTGCGCCTCGTGGCGCCGCCGGTGGCGGCCGCGTTGTACCTGCGGGCGACCGCGGGCGCCGACCAGCGCATCACGTACGTGGGCGACTGTCCGGGCGCCGGCCATCCGAGCATCGACATCCACTTGTCGCCGGCCCAATTCCTAACTCTGTTAGCAGAGCGCGGCATCGTGCCGGGCGCGCAGCGGCCGGTGCCCAATGAGTCCGACCGCGTGCTGCGCGACCGCCGGCGCCACTATTCGCTGCCGGGCGGCGTGCCGGCGCCGCAGTGGCTGGCGTCGGAGGGGATCGAGCGGACGCTGGTCGATCTGGGGGATCTCGCATCGGTGGACCCGGCGGCGCACGGCGGCCGGACCTTCGTGGACCTGGCGCCGCGACTCGGCTGCGTCTGCAGCGGCGCACTCGCCGGCTGTTCGTCGGCCGACGCGCGGAGCGCGGTGATGCTGCACGAGCCGCCGCGCTCGACGGATGAGGTCGTGGACCACGCGGTGATCGTCTCGGTGGCCGACGGCACGCCGGCGCGGACGATGCCGCACGCCGCCGAGGTGTCGTGGCCGCAGTTCGTATCCGCGTTAGGCACGGTGTGGGGCGGCGGGTCCACGGTGTCGGCGAGGCCGGTGCCCCCGAACCCCGTGCCGGCGGCGCCGGCGAGCGCGCCGGTGCACCGGCCGCGCGTGCCCAAGCGGTTAGGCGACGAGGACCGCCTAACC
>DATEHK010000057.1:0-198975 GCA_035279625.1 Gemmatimonadaceae bacterium | reverse complement strand
CAGCCTCCACGGGCGTCGCCGGGCCGGCGGGAATGACGCCTCGCTTCATGCTCGTGCCGATGGCGAAGCCGATCAGCAGCGTCGCGGCGAGTGCGGCCGTAGTGATCCACCACCGGCGCCGCGCCGGCGCGGTGATGGTCCGGCGCGCGCGGCGCTCGGCCTCGATGCGCGTCCACATCGCGTCGCGCGGCGTAGGCGGCGGTTCGTGGTACGACCGCGCCTCGCGCTCCAGGAATTCGTCGAACTTGTCGTCGGTCATGCGCTCCATTCTCCGGCAAAATCCGACAGCGCCTCACGCAGCCTGGCGCGCGCTCGCGAGAGCTGCGCCTTGGACGTTCCCGGCTGTATGCCTAACGCTGTACCGATCTCCTCGTGCGTGAACCCTTCCACGTCGTGCATCACGAACACCGCGCGAAACCCCGGTGCCAGTGCGTCGATCGCCGCCGCGAGCCGCTGCTTGAGATCCGGTTCGGCCCGCCGTGCCGTCCACCCGTGATCGCGCGCTTCCTCCAGATCCGCCTCGCGCGTCCGAAACCGCTTCACCTTGCGCAGCCCGTTCATCGACACCGACATCGCGATGGTGTGCAACCATGTCGAGAACGTCGCGTCGCCCCGGAAGTCGCCTAACCGCGAGAACGCGCGAATGAACGTTTCCTGCGTGAAGTCCTGCGCCAAGTCATCGCTCCCCGCCAACCGGAACGCGAGTCGATAGACGCGGTCGACGTGCGCGTCGTACAGCGCGCGCTCGGCTGCGGGATCGCCAGCTCTGGCTCTGGTTAGCAGATCCGTCTCGTCCACCGAACCTCGGTCGCACTAGGTGTGGGCGAAAACGATCCCACGTATTTGACTTGTCCGTGGGACACGACGTATTCGGGAAGGGTTGCGTGCCGGTTCCCGTTTCCCCATTCCCCATTCCCCAAGGGTGGCCCGCGGGGCCGCCCGCTTCCCCGCTCTCAGACTTCTTGCATTAATTCGCGCTCGTACGCGCCGAGCACGTCGGCACGGCTCAAGACGCCGACGATCCGGGGATGCGACTCGCTCATGACGACGGGGATCACGTCGATCGCGCGCGCATTCATTTTCCGCAGCGCGTCGGCGAGAGAATCGGAGGGAAGTACGATTTCGGTGGGGGCAGCGAGATCGGCCGCGAGCACGACGCCCGCGAGTGCGCCGCGGTCCAGCATCGCTTGCCGCAGTCCTTCGTACGTGATGACGCCGAGCAGCATGTCATCTCCGTCCACGACCGGCAACGTCGGATACCGTGTGCGACCGGCGGCGGCGATCACGTCCGCCAGCGTGTCGGACGGGCGGACGACGATTGGGTGCGTGTCGACCGCTTCGGCCGTGCGAATGCGATGCATGAGTGCGCGGTCGGCGCCGTGCGCGAGGTGTTCGCCGCGGCGCGCCAGCCAGCCGTCGTAGAGTCCGTAGGGCGCGCATTTGCGAGCGACGGCGAACGCGATCACGGATACGAGCATCAGCGGCGGCACGAGCTGATAGTCGTTGGTCATTTCGAAGACCATGAAGATCGCGGTGATCGGCGCGCGGTTCGCGCCCGCAACGAGGCCGGCCATGCCGACCAGCGCCCACGCCTCGGGGTGCAGTCCAAAATTGGGGAACCCGAGGTGCGCGAGGCGGCCTAACGCTCCGCCTAACGCTGCGCCGATGAAGAGCGTGGGCGTGAACACGCCGCCCGAACCGCCGGAGCCCAATGTGACGGAGGTGGCCAGGGATTTCGCGAACGCAATGCCTAACAAAAGGTACCACGCGATGCCGCCGAAGATGGGTGTCGGGATGGCGAGGTGCCCATTGCCCACGAGCAGCCCGCCGGATGCGTATACGATGAGACCGACGATCAGGCCGCCCAAAATCGGGCGCAGCCACCGCGGTCCGCGGGCCTTCGCGAATGCGCCGGCCGTTGCGAAAAAGGTGCGCGTATAGAAGGCGGACCAGAGGCCGCACACAATGCCCAACACCGGATAGAAGACGAAAATAGCCGTCGGACGAATTTCGCCGTACGCCGGAATGTGAAACGCCGGGTGCGAACCCAGGAACGGCCGCACGGTGAGCGCGGCGGCGACGCTGGCGATGACCACGGGGCTGAAGGCGCCGATGGAGAACGAGCCGAGCACCTCCTCGAGCGCGAAGAAGGCGCCGGCGAACGGCGCGTTGAACGCCGCCGCAATGCCCGCGCCGGCGCCGCAGCCAACGAGGATCTTGATCCGGCGCTGTTGGAAGCGCAGCACCTGACCGATCAGGGATCCCACGCCGGCGCCCAACACCGCTGTCGGCCCTTCGCTCCCGGCCGATCCGCCAGCGCCTAACGTCACCGCCGACGCGAGCGTACGCATGATGATCGGCCGCGCGCGCAGCACGCCGCCGCGCTTGGCCACCGCCAGTTGAATGTCGGCCACGTTCTGCCCCTCGGGGATCCGCCGCACCAGCGCCCACGCCGCCCACAACCCCAAGGCCGTGAGGATCGGCCGGTACGCGACGTGCGCCGTGATATGGAGGCGCGTGCCGATCATGACGATGAAGAGATCGTACGCGGCGTCGATCAAGTGATAGAAGCCGACAACGCCTAACCCGGCGCCGACACCGATGAGGAGCGCGAAGGCCATGAGCAGCGCACCCTCATCCCAGTCGCTGCGTGCGAACAGCGTCACGACGCGCGCCCACGGCGTTTCGAGGCGCGACAAAAGCGCCTCACGGAAATGAAGCTGCTTGCCGCGATCCATCATTGAGCGCTTTTTCACCGGTTGGGAGTTGTCTGATCGAGCTCGGCCATCAAGCGGAGATAGCTGTCGTATCGCTGCGGCGCCACCGCGCCCGCTTCGACAGCCGAACGGATCGCGCACCCGGGCTCGCCGTGGTGCCTGCAATCGCGAAAGCGGCAGCGAGCGATGAATCCTCGAAACTCCGGAAAGCACAGGTCCAGTTCGCTAGGCGCGACGTTCCACACACCCACCTCGCGCAGACCCGGTGTGTCCATCACATAGCCGCCGTCCGGCAGCGGGTGCATGGTCGCGCCCACCGTAGTGTGGCGCCCCTTGTCCACCGATTTGCTGATTTCTCCCACGCGCAGCGACAACCCCGGATACAGCGCGTTGAGCAGCGACGACTTCCCCACACCCGAGGGTCCGGTGAGCGCCGACACGCGGCCGCGCAGCGCATCGTGCAGCGCATCGAGGCCTTCAGCGTTAGGCACGCTGGTCGCGTGCACTGGATACCCGGCTGCCGCGTACGCCGCGAACGGAAGGCGCGGGTCGCCGTGTGCAAGATCGGCCTTGTTGACCACCACGCGCGCTGGGACATCGTTCGCCGCGGCGATCACCAGAAATCGGTCCAGCATGCGCGTGTGCGGCGTCGGATGCGCGGCGGCGATCACCACCACTACCTGGTCCACGTTGGCCGCCACCACGCGCCCGCCGAACGCACCACCCGGCGCGCGCCGCACGAGCCGCGAGCGACGCGGCAAAATCTCGGCGATCGCCCACATGCCGTCGCGCGCGTCGCGCTCCAATTGCACTTCGTCGCCCACCGCGAGCTTGAGCGCGGCGCCTTGCTTGAGACGGCCGCGCAACGACACATCGTATTCGTCGCCGGATGCGTCACGCGCGCGATACACGCCGCCCGTACCTCGCAACACGACCGCGTTCACCACCGGACCGGCGCTCATGCGTCACCGTCGTCGTGCATTGCCTCCCACCACGGGCGCTCTGCGTTAGGCAGGCGCGCCGCGATGAGCCCGTCTAGAATCTCCCGCGCCCGCTCCAGCGGCATCGCGCCCACGCGCGACACGGCGTCCTCGGTCGTACGCGCCCGTTCGAGAAATTCGGTTTCCAAGTGGCCGCTCACGCGCGGTTCCCCCCTCGACCATTGCACGAACAACAGGTAGGCACCCACCGGCGCCGACGCGTCGCCGGTCTCGTCCGTCTCGATCGACACGCTGTACGACCGGCCGTCGCGTCCCTCGAACGCCGCGGGTCGCGCGTGCACCGCCATGTAGCCGCCGAGCGTCCGCTCGTCGCCCTTCGAGTGATCGGGGGGAAGAAACCTACCCACGAGGTATCCGTGCGGAGGCCGGCTCGTTCATCAATGCCGCCCGGCCACGAGCTCGCGCACCATGTTGCCGGTGATGAACGCCACGTTCGCCGGACGCTCGGCCAACCGCCGCATGAGGTACGGATACCACTGCGTGCCGAAGGGGACGTACACACGCATGTTGAACCCTTCGCGCACGATCTGGTCCTGCAGATCACGCCTAACGCCGTACAGCATCTGGAACTCGAATCGCTCGGCGGGAATGTTCTGGGCGCGCACGAATCGTTTGGCCTGGGCCAGAATCGCCGGATCGTGCGTCGCGATCCCGGGATAATTCCCCTGCGTGAGCAGCGTCTGCATGCAGCGCACATAGTTCGCATCCACGTCGCGCTTCTCCGGAAATGCGACGGTGGCCGGCTCGTTGTAGGCGCCCTTGCACAGCCGCACGCGGCACTTGAGCTCCACCGAGCGCTCGACGTCGGCCTGCGTGCGGTACAGGTAGCTCTGCAGCACGATGCCGACGTTCTCGGGGAAACTCGGGTACAGCCGGTCCTCGTACAGGCGCAGCGTGCGGTCCGTGTACGCGCTCCCCTCCATGTCCAACCGAACGAACGTGCGGTAGCCGCGCGCGCGCTCCAAGATCTCCTGCATGATGTCGACGCACAGCTCCTCGCTGATGTCGAGGCCCATCTGCGTGAGCTTCACCGACACGTTCGCATCGAGCCCCGCCTCGTGGATCCGGTCGAGCATCCCGAGGTACGACCGGCTCGCCGCGTGCGCCTCGGCTTCGTTGGTCACGCTCTCGCCTAACAGATCGAGCGACGCGCGGATCTTCCGCGCGTTGAGCTGGCGCACCGCCGCCAACGCCGTGTCGAGCGTCTCGCCGGCGACGAACCGCGATGCGAAGCGCTTGGCCATCCCGTTGTGACGAAAGAAGTGGAACAGTCGAGGTTGGCTCGACAGATACAAGAAGGTTCGACGCAGCATGTCGTCAGATGATCAGGGACGGAGAAAAACGCGCGGCCGGTGAGCGCCCAACGATCGTGCGGTGGCGCATAAGCTAGTCCTCGCGTTCACCGGGAGTCCAGTCAGTCGAGCCAGCGTCCGCCGCCTTGCGCCGCGCGGTCGTGCAGAATGCGCGCCGGCTCGAATCGCGGCGCAAAGCGCCCGTGATAGACCTCGAGCTGCCGCACGATGTGCGCGATGCCTACCGAATCCACGTAGCGGAACGGGCCGCCGCGAAACGGCGGGAAGCCAATGCCGAACACCGCGCCCACATCGCCATCGCGCACCGAGCGAAGAATCCCTTCCTCGAGGCACCGCGCCGCTTCGTTCACCATGGCGAGTACGCAACGCTGTTGCATCTCGAGCACCGGAATCTCCGTGCGATTCACGCCGGTCGGCAGCAGCGCGTACACGGTTTCATCGACGCCCGCCTTCTTGCCGCCGGGTCCATCGTAGCGGTAGAAGCCGCTGCCGCCCTTCCGGCCCAACCTTCCCGATGCGACGACCCGCGACAACGACTGGGACGGCGTGAGCCGGTCGCCGAACGCGTCGCGCAGCACCGTCGCCACTTTGGCGCCGACGTCGAGCCCGACTTCATCCATGAGTGTGATCGGCCCAACGGGGAATCCGAAATCGACCAACGCGCGATCGAGCGCTTCGATCGACACGCCTTCGTCCAACAGATAGCCCGCCTCGTTGAGAAACGCCGCCAACGTGCGCGTGGTGTAGAAGCCGGGCCCGTCGTTCACCACGATCACGTGCTTGCCCAACTTCTTGCCGAACGCGACCGCGGTCGCCGTGGCCACGGGCGTCGTGCGCGGCGTCACGATCACCTCGAGCAGCGGCATTTTGTGCACGGGTGAGAAAAAGTGCATGCCCAACACTTGCTCGGGTCGCGCCGACGCTTCGGCGATGCGCGAGATGGGAATCGTGCTGGTGTTCGATGCGTAGATGGCGTCGCTCGGCATCACGCGCTCGGCCTCCAGAAGCACGCGGTGCTTGAGCTCGATGTCCTCGAACACCGCTTCGATGACGAGATCGCAGCTTTCGAATCCCGAGTAGTCGATGGTGCCGCCGACGAGCGTCATCTGGTCTTCGTACTGCCGGCGCGTCATCTGCTTTTTCTGCACGCGCTCATAGAGGACGTCGCTCACCGCTTTGAGTCCTTTGGCCACGCGCGCATACTCGGCATCCTTGAGACGAACGATCGTGCCCTGCATGGCCGCGACCGACGCGATTCCCGCGCCCATGAATCCCGCTCCCAGCACGCCTAACTTCTTGACCGGTAGCGCGGCCACCGGCACCGTGGTGCCCGGATCCTTCTTGAGCGCGGTGGTGGCGAAGAACAGATACACGAGTTGGCGCGACACCTCGCTCACCGCCATGTCGCCGAACAGCCGCGCTTCCTCGGCGTACCCGCGATCGACGCCGAGCTCGTACCCGGCGCGAACCGCGTCGATCGCCGCGAGCGGCGCCGGGTAATTGCCTAACGTCTTGGCCATGACGCCGGCGCGGGCCCGCGAGAATACCACGCGGCGGCCGAGCGGGTTGTCCTCCAGCACCGCCCCCGCGAATCCGCGGGAGGCGCGGCCGCGCGAGCGCGACATCTTGCCCTCGGCCAGCTGGCGCGCGCGGTCGACGGCGATCTCGCGCAGAATGGCGGGGTGCACCATCTCGTCCACCAAGCCTAACTGAAGCGCCTTCTTGGCGCGCACGTTGCGGCCCGTGAGGATGATGTCCAACGCCGCCCGCAGGCCCACCAGGCGGGGCAGCCGCTGCGTGCCCCCCGCGCCGGGAAAGATGCCTAACTGAACCTCGGGCGCCGCCATCACGCTCTTGGGATGATCGGTGATGATGCGGTACGAGCACGCGATCGCCGCCTCGAGACCGCCGCCGAGACACGCGCCGTGAATCGCCGCCACCACCGGCACGCGCAAGTGCTCGAGCCGGCTCATCAGCGCCTGCCCGCGCCGGCTCAGCTCCTCGCCGTCCTGCGCCGTGTGCAGCGCCGTGAATTGCTCGATGTCCGCCCCGGCGATGAAATTCTCCGCCTTCCCGGAGATCAGTACCACGGCGCGGATCGCCGCATCGCGGTCCACACGATCGAAGAACGTCGCGAACTCCGACACCACCTGCGCGTCGAGTACGTTCACCGACGCCTCAGGCACGTCGAGTGTCGCGATCGCGATGCCGTTCTGCACGTCGACCGTCAGCGCCGACGCGGTCTCGACCGTTTCCGTGGCCGCGCTCACGCCGCGTTCTCCAGGACCATCGCGAATCCCATCCCGCCGGCCGCGCACACCGTCATCAAGCCAAAGTGGCCGCCGCGCCGCGCGAGCTCGTTTCCCAGCGTCGTCGTGATCCGCGCTCCCGTCGCGCCGAACGGATGCCCGATCGCGATCGATCCGCCCATCACGTTGAGACGCGACCGGTCCACTTCGCCCATCGGCCGCCCGAACCCCGCCCGCTCCGCCCACGCCTGGCTCTCGAATCCCTGCAGGTTGGACAGCACCTGCGACGCGAACGCCTCGTGCATCTCCACCAGGTCGATGTCGGCCAGCGTTAGGCCGGCGCGCTCGAGCGCCCTGGGCGCCGCGAACACCGGCGCCTGCAACAGTTGCTCGCCCGGATCGAGCGCCGCGTATGCGTACGACCGCAGATACGCGATCGGCTTCATGCCTAACGAGCGGGCTTTCTCCTCGCTCATCAGGATCACCGCCGCGCCGCCGTCCGTGAGCGGCGATGAGTTCCCCGCCGTCACCGTCCCGTAGCGCTTGTCGAATACCGGCTTGAGCGCCGCCAGCTGCTCGAGACTCGTGTCCGTGCGAATGCCGTTGTCGCTCGTCGCCCACGTGGCGTACGAGGGCGGCACGTACAATGGCATGATCTCCGCCGTGAGCCGTCCATCCTGCGTGCCCGCCGCCGCCAAGCGATGCGAGCGCAGCGCAAACTGATCCTGCTCGTCGCGCGGAATATGGTTCAGCTTGGCCATCTTCTCCGCCGACTGCCCCATCGTTTCGCCGGTCGACGGTTCGGCAATCGCCGGAGTGATCGGCACGAGATCGCGCGGACGCACTCGCGAGAACGCCCCGATCCGCCCGCCCAACGACTTCGCCCGGCCCGCGCTCACCAGCACGTCCGAGAATCGCCGCGAATGCAAGATCGGAACGTTCGACAACGACTCGGCGCCGCCCGCAATGGCCACGTCCGCATGGCCGAGCACGATCTGGTCGGCGGCGTCGGTGATGGCCTGGTTGGCCGAAGCGCAGGCGCGACTGACCGTGAATGCGGGTATCCCTTTGGGGAACACCGGCAGCAGCGCAACTTCACGCGCGATGTTCGGCGCGAGCACTGAGGGCACTACGGTGCCGAATACGATGATGTCGACTTCGCGCGGGTCGAGCGATGTGCGCTCGAGCAGCTCCGCGACCGCCGCGCGCCCCAGGTCCTGCGCGCTCATCGGCTTGAGAACGGTCCCCGCCTTCGCAAACGGCGTCCGCAACCCGGCCACGAGTGCCACGCGCCGGCCGTTGCGTCCATAGCTTTCCATGGCGGAAACTTAGACCGGAGGGTTGTCCGGCGCCACGCTCGACCCCTCCCCATCACACGACCTTTCGCCCTATGGTTATTGCGCTCGCGGCTTCGCTTTGGCTTCCTTCATCGCCATGGCCCGCGCCACATATCGCTCGCCCGCGTCGTCCCGCACCAGACCCTCGCGGTACTCGAGCATCACGAGGGGCGCCAGCAGCGACGGCAGCTCATCGCGGCGAAGCAGGTGCGCATCGCTCGTCGGACCGCGGCCCAGCGTTCGTTGGGCAACCGTGAACGTTTCGATGATCGCCGTCCCGCCGCCGCGCAGCAGCGACGACAGTCGCGCGAACCCCGCTCGATCGAGAAAATTGACGCACACGACCGCATCGATGGACCCGTCGCGAAACGGCAGCATGGACGCGTCCGCGGCGACGAGGTCGACATGCGACACCGCGCGCGACTCGGCCAAGGCGCTCGACACGATGTCCACCGCCACCACGCGACGTCCCGCGCGCGCGAGCGGCACGGCGTGACGGCCGCGTCCGGCAGCGAGATCGACGATCAGGTCGCGCGCGCTCAGAGAGAGCGCGCACGACATCACCCACGCCGACGGCGCACCCAGCGGTGCGCCGTGCGCGTCGCCATGACGGGTTTCCCAGCGCTCGCGATCGGTCATCTGAAAGAACGGTACGCTGCCCGATGACGCGTGACCCGCGTCCCGCGTTCGGCGCCGCCCAACGACAGGCCCTCGTCGACGCGCTGACGCGCGAGACGTTCGACGTGCTCATCATCGGCGGCGGCATCGTTGGCACGGGCATCGCGCGCGACGCCGCGATGCGCGGCCTCCGTGTCGCGCTCATCGAGCAAAACGATTTCGCGAGCGGAACGTCGAGCCGGTCGTCGCGTCTCGTGCACGGCGGCATCCGATATCTCGAGCACGGTCAGTTGCACCTCGTATTCGAGGCCAGTCAGGAGCGCCGCACGCTCATGCGCATCGCGCCGCACATCGTGCGGCCGCTCCAGTTTCTGTGGCCCGTCTTCGACGGTGCGCGCATTCCGAAATGGAAACTGCGCGCCGCCCTCACCATCTACGATGCACTGGCGCTGTTCCGCAACGTGGCGCCGCACCACGCGCTCAGCGCCGCGGCGGTCACGACGCTCGAGCCGGCGCTGCGGCAAGCCGGCCTGCGCGGCGGCGCTACCTATTTCGACGCATCGACGGACGACGCTCGTCTCACGCTGCTCAATGCGCGCGCCGCGCACGAGGCGGGCGCCGTGGTCGCCAGCCGCGTGCGCGCGGACGGCCTGCGCCTCGACACGGCCGTGCGCGGCGCCCGCGCGCACGACACGATCGGCACCCGTTCGTTGGACATCTCGGCGCGCGTGGTCGTCAACGCCACGGGTCCATGGAGCGACGTCATTCGCCGGTTCGCCCAGCCTAACGCAACCGAGTCGGTGCGCGGGACCAAAGGCGTCCACCTGTCGCTGCCCGCCGAGCGGGTGGGCAACGCCGGCGCGCTCACCCTGCTATCGCCCATCGATGGGCGCGTATTCTTCGTGCTGCCGTCGGGCGCAACGACCGTTGTCGGCACGACCGACACCGACTACGATGGCGCGCCCGAGGATGTCTCCGCGACTCCTGCGGACATCGCGTACCTCCTCGAGTCCGCGAACGCCTACTTCCCCGCGGCGCGACTCGCGCCGGCCGATGTGATCGCCGCGTGGGCCGGCATCCGTCCGCTCATCGGCGGCGATCCGCGGCATCCCGATGCGTTGTCGCGCGAACATGCCGTCACGACCACCGCGCCCGGACTCATCACGGTCTCGGGTGGCAAGCTCACCACCTACCGGGTGATGGCGCGCGACACGGTGAACGCGGTCCAACGCGCGTTAGGCCAACCGGTGCGCGAGGCGGCCACGGGCTCGGTGCCGTTGCCCGGGGGCGCCGTCGCGCTCGATGCCCAACTGGATGTTGCGGCGCGCACAGGATCGCACGTGCTGGCCGCGCACCTCCTGCATCGGTACGGCGCCGAATGGTCGGACGTGTGGGCGCTCGCCGAAGCAGACCCGGCGCTCGCGCTCCCGTTGGCGCCGCCGCTCCCCCACGTGCGTGCCGAGGTCTCCTGGGCCGTGGCGCGCGAGATGGCGCTCTCGTTAGGCGACGCGCTCATCCGCCGCGTGCCCCTGGCGTGGCAGCTCGCCGACCACGGCGCGGCGCTCGCCGAGTCGATCGCTGGAGACTACGGCTGGACCGCGGCCGACGTCGTCGAGTACACGCGCGACACGAGCGCGATGTTCGCTCGCTCGTCGCCCGTGGCCGTCATGCCTTCACGTGAATCGTGAGAAGCTCGACAATTTCCAATTGACGCGTCGTCGTGGGCAGCTTGAGCATGGCTACTTCGCCCACCGCCTTCCCGACCAGCGCGCGCCCGATGGGCGATGCCATCGTCACGTGCCCATCCTCGAACTCGACCGCATCGCCGAACACCAGGTGATACACCTCGAGCGATCCGCTCTTCACGTCCTTTACCGTCACACGCGAGCCCAGTCCGACTTTGTCCGTCGGGATCTGCGCGATGTCGATCTGCGAGAGCTTGCTCAGCCGCTGACGGAGTTGGCCTAACCGGGCCTGCACGAACTGCTGCCGCTCCAGCGCCGCCTTGTATTCGCTGTTCTCGCGCAGGTCGCCGAGCTCCACGGCTTTCCGGATCTCTTGGGGCAGAACGACGTTGAGCTCGTGCTGCAGCCGCTCGACCTCGGCGTGCAGCTTTTGCTTGAGTTCCTCGATCATCGACGTTTCACGGCGCAAAAAGTGGAGCGCCCGGCCACCGGGAAGGCGGCCGGGCGATTGCGAGCAAGTGTGCCTGGGAGCCTCTCTCTACGGAGCGATCGGCGCGAATCCGCGCCATACGCCGGGCAGCGCATCGGTGTGCGCCCGCGTCGCCTGCGCGAATCCCCGCGCTCCTACCCCGGACAGAGACCTCATACTCCATAGTAGACGCCGATCGAGGCCGTGTCTAGGCTGAGAACAGGGAAAGGGGACAAGGGAAAAGGGAACGGGGAGCATGGCACTTCGAATCGTTTCGCACGGCGACGTCACACAAATTCTGATGTCGACCGCAATCGGCCGCTCGATCGGGTATGACGTGAGCGCATTCCTCGTGCGAGACGTGTTGATCGATCTCGGGTTTCCGTTGGTCGCGCGAGCTTTCGGGCGATACGTGGCGCGCGTGCGACCTTCGGGCGCGCTCATCACGCATCACCACGAAGACCACGGCGGAAACGCCGAGCTGGTGGCGACACTCGGCGTACCGATCGGCGGGTGCGACGCGACGCTCGCGATGCTGCGCGAGCCCCAACATCTCGAGCTGCATCGACGCGTCATCTGGGGAACACCGGCTCCCTTGCGCACACCGATTGTACGCTTCACGAGCGACTCGCTGCGGCTCGTACCGACGCCGGGTCACGCCGCGGATCATCACATCGTATGGGACGCCGAGCGCGAGACGATCTTTGGCGGTGACCTGTTCCTGGGCGTGAAGGTGCGCGCGGCGCATCATGACGAGCGGCCGCGCGAGCTCGCGCGAAGCCTTCGCGCGGCCGCGTCGCTGAGGCCGCGCCGGTACTTCGACGCGCACCGCGGGCGGGTGCCCGATCCGGTGGCTGCGTTAGGCGCGAAAGCCGGCTGGCTCGAGGACACCATCGCGGCGATCGAGGTGCGCATCGCCCAGGGCTGGTCGAACCGCGCGATCGCGCGCGCGGTCTTGGGCCGCGAGGACCTCGCGTACTACGTGTCGCGCGGCGCGATGTCGCGGATCGCATTCGTGGCCCAGGTGCGAAACGAAGGCGCCTAACGGAGCGAGCGTCGCCTATCGGCGCGATGCTGCCTTCGCCTCACGTACCAAGGCGTCCATCATTTCACCGCGCCGCTCGTACAGCCGCTTGAGCCGCCGCGGCTTGCGCTTCGCCAGCGCGTACGACGTGAGCAGCGGCAGCGCGATAGTCGAATCCGTGTAGCACACCACGGCGTCCGGCAGCCGGTCCGGATCGATCTTGCCCCAGCTCACCGCTTCGGCCGGCGTCGCGCCCGACAACCCGCCCGTGTCGGGACGCGCATCGGTCACCTGCAGGAAGTAGTCGTGTCCCTTCTCGTCGATGCCCAACACTTCCTGGATCTGCGGCTCCGTCTGCAGCATGAAGTTCTTGGGGCTGCCGCCGCCCATGATCATCACCGCGCTCTTCCCGCCCCCGCGCTTCGCCGCGAGCACGATCGCCGCCGTCTCGTTCACGTCCAGATTAGGATCGATCACCAACGCGTTCCCCTCGAGCGCCAGGGCGGCCACGTTCATGCCGATCGACGAATCCCCCGGCGATGATGTGAAGATGGGCACGCCCGACGCGTACGCCGCCGAGAGCAGCGAACGCTGCCCCAAGCCTAACGTATCCTCGCGCTCGCGCACGTAGCGTCCGCACAGCCAGTGGAATTCCGCGCTCGACATCGGCCGTTGGAACTCCGGGCTCCGCATGATCTGCCGGAAAAACGCGTCCGTCGACAACAGCACATCGTAGTCGAAGAAGATGTCGTAAATGCGCACCACGCCTTCCTCGCGCAGCACCACGTCGCTCTCCTGCGCGTTGCCGCGATGCATCGACAAGCCTAACCCGTAGTGCGTGTCGTGATACAGGTTGGCGCCCGTCGACACGATCCAATCCACGAACCCCGCTTCGATCAGCGGGATCAGCGCCGCCAGGCCCAAGCCCGCCGGCGTGAGCGCGCCCGTGAGCGCCAGCCCGACGGTGACGTCGCGCTCGAGCATCTTCTGCGCGAACAGCCCGGCCGCTTCGCGCAACCGGCCGGCGTTGTACGCCAGGAACGTTTCGTCGATGAGCTGCGCGACGCTCTCGGTGCCGTCGATGCGCCGCGGATCGATGCGCTGCCCACGCAGGAAGCGGCTCGTCTCGCGCGCCACGTGGGTCGTGCGCGTGCGCTCGCGCTCTTCTGCCTCGCGCTTCTGCGCCGCCTTGGGCGCCGCCGCCGTCGGACCGCGGCGCGCCGCGCCGCCCTGCTTCGGTTTCGCCATCGCCCGCCGCCTAACGATTAACGTGGACCGGGCCGCGCCGCGCGGCGCTCACGATCGCGCCCCCACCGGCCGCGCGTCGTAGGCATCGATTACCGCCTTCGCCGCTTCCGCCGGATCGTCCGTCACCAGCATCAACTCGAGATCGCCCGGCGAAATTTTGCGCTCCTGTAGCACCCGTGCGTGCAGCCACCGGATCAACCCGGCCCAGTAGTGCCGGCCGAACATCACCACCGGGAAGTGATAAATCTTGCCCGTCTGAATGAGCGTCAGCGCCTCGAATAGCTCGTCTAACGTGCCGAATCCGCCGGGAAAAATGATGAACGCCGACGAATACTTGATGAACATCGTCTTCCGCACGAAGAAGTAACGGAAATTGATCAGCGTGTCGACGTACGGATTCGCCCCCTGCTCGAACGGTAACTCGATGTTGCACCCGATCGACCGGCCATGCCCCATTCGTGCGCCTTTATTCCCGGCCTCCATGATGCCCGGCCCCGCGCCCGTCATGATCGCGAATCCGGCTTCGGCGAGCAATCTCGCCGTCTCCTGCGCCGCCGCGTACTGCGGATCGTCCGGCCCAACGCGCGCCGATCCGAATACCGTCACCGCTTTCTCGACAGTCGCCAACGTGTCGAAGCCCTCGATGAACTCCGACATGATGCGCATCAACCGCCACGGATCGGTGCGCGTGAAATCGCCCGACGGCATGCGCGAGCCCGGCGAGCGGAGCAACTTTTCGTCTTCGGTGATGAGCGGCGGGATGTAGTCGCGAATGGACTGGTCGATGGGACGCTCTTCGACGATCTTCACCGCGCCCGATTGCCGCCCGCGTTCGACCTGCGAGGGTGGAACCCGGCCGGCCTTGAGATGTCCGGCCTCCGTACGCTCGCGGAGTCCTTCGCGCGCGCCCTGCTCGGCCTCCGCCATCTGCTGCACATTCGCTTTCTTTCCCGATGCCGTGACCACGGCATTGGCTTTCTTTCGAGGTTTCTGTCGTGAGGCCATGTGTGCGCGGAGAGAGAAGCCCTAAGCTAGCCAGCCGCTCCCCGTGTTGGGAGGGACGCGCACGCGCACGCGATGTCCCCATACGCACCGTGCGTTGTCGCTCGTACTGATTTTGTTCGACGGCGCCCGCGCCGACGCGTTCGACGCCCCATTCGCGCGCGGCGAGCTCGGCCATCTCGCGCGACTGCGCGCCGAGGGCGGCCTGCACACGATCACCACCGTGTTTCCGTCGGTCACCGGCCCCGCGTACGCACCGTTCCTCACCGGTAGATACCCCGGGCCCGTCGGCCTCCCCGGTTTGCGATGGTACGATCGCGCGCGCACGCGCTGTCGCCTCCCGCCTTACTGCCGCAGCTATCTCGGCGCGGAAATGCGGCACATGGATCGCGATCTCGACCCCGCGGCGCCGACGTTGTTCGAGCTCGCGCCGTCGCGCTTCACCGCCATGAGCATGATTTCGCGCGGCGCCCACGGACGGGCGCAGATGGGCCGCAACCCGCGGCTTCTCTGGAATCTCGCGCGTACGCATTGGCGCGGCGATGCTCGCGCGTGGTTCGCGATCGACGAGCTCGCGGCGCGTACGACGCACGCGCGCATCCTCGCGCGCGATCCCGCGATCACGTTCCTCGCGCTGCTGGCCCTCGACAAATGCTCGCACGCGTCGGGCCACGCATCGCCCGACGCACACCGCGCGCTGGCTGCGTTAGACCAAATCGTGGGCGCGCTGCGCGCCGACCTCGAGCGCGCGAGGCGGTGGGATCGCACGCACCTCTGGATCGCGAGCGATCACGGACACGCACCGGTCGCCGCGCACGACGATCTGGCCGACGCGATCCGCAACGCCGGCCATCGCGTCATCGCCCACCCGTGGGTGTACGCGGCGCGCGCCGACGTCGCGGTGATGGTGAGCGGCAACGCCATGGCGCACGTCTATCTCGATCCGGCCCAGCGCGAGCGACGCTGGTGGCCGCGCCTAACGGAAAGGTGGGCGGCGCTCCCCGACATGCTCCTCGAGCGCGACTCGATCGACCTGCTGCTGCTCCCGCACGGCGCCGACCGCTGTGAGGTCCGCGCGCGCGGCCGCGGCACCGCGTTCATCGAACGCCATCGCGATCGCATCGCATACCGCCCCGCCACCGGTGATCCGCTCGGCCTGGGCGACCTGCCGCCGCTCGCGTCCATCGAATGCCACGACGCCACGCTCGCCGGCCACTATCCCGATGCGTTAGTCCAGATCATGACACTCGCCGGCGCGCCGCGCGCGGGCGACATCATCGCATCGGCCGCGCGCGGCTGGGACTTGCGTGCGCGCTACGAACCGATCCCGCATGTGAGCACGCACGGTGCGCTGCTCCGCGAACACATGCTCGTGCCCCTCCTCACCAACCATCCCGTGCACCGGCGGCCACGCCGCACCGTGGATGTGATGCCGTCCGCGTTGGGCGTGCTGGGGCTTCCCGTGCCGCCCAACGTGGATGGATGCAGCTTCGTATGATTCGTCAGCGTCGCGCCGGGCGCCGCAAGAGCGGCGGAATGGACAACACCGCCCACGCAACTTCCAGCAGGATGAATCCCCACCGGTGATCGAGGATCGCGATCCACGCCAACAACGCCGAGCCGACGAAGTTGAGCAGATTGAACCAGCGGTCGTCGCGTTGGAGCCAGCCGCGCTGCAGCGCCGCGTACCCAATGAGCACGAGAATGGCGCCGCTCAGCGATACGACTTGATATCCCAGTTGAGAGAGCACACGCTCCTCGTGAAATTGAATGTGAGTTGCCGCCACCACCCTGGCGCCGGAGACGCCGCTGCCGACAAACGATAGTCCGACCACTGGTCGTTCCTGGCCGCGCCTCGTCGTGACGCTCGCTGCGCGCGCAGCCGTGCGCCCGCCGCTGGCGATCGACCTCCTGCGCGTGGCGTGGCGATTCCGTCGACGCGGTTGGTACCGTCGTCCACCGTTCTTGCCCGTGCCCGCTCGCGACTACGTGCGCTGGCGCATGTACACCGCGTACGGCGACTACGACGCCGTCCCGCCCGCTGACGATGTCATCCGATACGCGCGCTGGGTAGGGACGCCGCCGTGACCACGGGCCGCGTGCCGCCGCTCGAGCACCGCATCAAAGCGCAGGCGTACGGCCTCGGCTTCGATCTGGCGGGCATCGCTCCGTTAGGCATCGCGGATTCGGCGGAGGCGTTCGACGACTGGCTGGCCCGCGGGTACGCGGGCGACATGGCCTACCTCGAGCGGCGCGCCGAGGTACGCCGCGATTCGCGGTTGCCCGTTCCCGGCGCCGCGTGCGCGGTGGTGGTCGGACTCGACTACGGCGGCCGCGAGCCGTCCGGTCCCGTGGCGCGATACGCCCGCGGCGACGACTATCACGACGTGATGCTCGACAAGCTCCGCGCCCTGCACGCGTGGATCGAATCAGAGATCGGCCGCGACGTGCCCGGCAAACCCTACGTCGACACCGGCCCCGTCCTCGAGCGCGACCTCGCCCGCCGCGCCGGACTCGGCTGGTTAGGCAAGAATACGATGCTGCTCAATCCCAGGATCGGCTCGTATTTCTTCATCGGATCGCTCTTTCTCGAGCTCGACCTCGCCCCGGACGCGCCGTTCGAGAGAGATCATTGCGGTCGCTGCACCCGGTGTCTCGACGCCTGCCCAACGCGCGCCTTCCCTGCACCCGGCGTCCTCGACTCACGCCGCTGCATCTCGTATCTCACCATCGAGCTCCGCGGCGAGATGCCAAACGAGCTCCGCCCACTCGTGGGCGACCTGATCTACGGCTGCGACGTATGCCAGCAGGTATGTCCGTGGAATGTGCGGTTCGCAACCGCGCTCGACCACCCGGCCTTCGCGCCGCGCGCTTCGTTAGGCGAAAAGGATGTGCGCTCGCTCGCGCTGGACCTGCTGGCGATGTCGGATGTCGACTATGCCGTCGCGTTCAAGGGCTCACCGATGAAGCGAGCGCGGTTACCCGGATTGAAGCGCAACGCCGCCGTCGCGCTCGGTAATGTCGGAACGTCCGAGGATGTGCCGTCACTCGTCGGCGCCCTTTCCGATTCCGAGCCCTTGGTGCGCTCGCACGCAGCGTGGGCGCTGGCTCGAATCGGCTCCGCCGACGCGTTCGCCGGCTTGCGGGCGCGACTATCCCACGAGTCCGACGATCGCGTGCTCGAAGAACTGCGCGCTGGTCTATCCGGCGGCGGCGTGGCCTGATCGCGAGGCCGATGATTGTGGCGCTTCGGAATCGCCACAATCGTGAACGTTGGCGCTACTTATGATCTAGCTCAGGGAGGCGACGTCCGAGGAAGTCCTCGACCGGCTGAGTCCCCACCGCCATGTGCCCCATGAGGTTGATCGCGCCGGCGTTCTTGAGAGCGGAATCGACAGGCACGCCGCGTTCCGCAATGAGATAGGCTGCCCACAAGTGGCTTGCCCGCCACGCGATCGTGCAGTGAAGAAGGATCTTTCCCTTCGTTCGCGCCATTGCATCGGCGAATTTCTTCACCGTCTCCGGTGAGTACGGATACGGCGGCTCGCCGCGCACGGGAAGGTAGACGTACCTCATCCCGAGCTGTTCGGCCAACTTCTCCTCATCGAATCCAACGCGTTTCATTTCTTCGGGCGTGCGGAGATTTACGACTGTCGTCACCCCCTGGTCGCGCAGCTCGCGGAGTCCCCGCTCGGTGGGCTGCCCGGCGACGAAGACATCGTCGCCTACGCGGGAGAACGCCGCGAGAAAACGACCGGTCGTGTCGAGGGAAACGGGAACCGGGACAGACGCAAGTCGACCCGATCCGATGAGTCGCTGCGCGAAGGCGGGCGCGGGGCCGACAACAGGCGCGACCAAGACGGCGGCGAGAACCCATGCTCTGAGCATTTCGAACTCCTGCGTCGTTGCGACGCGACCATGGTGCGCTTCAGGTTATCCCCCGTCCCGCTGCGCCTCCAGATCAGAGGCCTCACCCCTGACACCTTTCACACACAGGCAAGTCCCTTGATGTCGTGAATAAGGTCTGTCGGAGTTGTCTCGATTCCTCAGCTGAGTGTCGTCTGGCGACCAGCCTCAAAAGCGGTACCTTATCGCGAGCGAGGCCACCCACCATGGCGCAAGCCCGGAAAGCACCACGTCCCTCCGAGAGCAACACGGCTGGGCTGGCTCATCGCCAGTCTGCATTGCTGCGCCTCAGCGCGTCGATTGCGTCCGCGCAAAGCGAAGCCGAGGTATGCCGCGCGGTGGTGGATGGCTTGCACGATGAAGCCATCGGGTACGACTTCATCGGCGTCTTCCTCCTCGACGTCGCCACCGGCGAGCGTGTGTTAGGCGCGTCCGTCGGCTGGGATGACATTCCACCCGGCATGCGCATTCCCGCCGGCCAGGGACTCAGCTCGCGTCCGCTTCGCGACGGCGCGGTGCACTACACGCCCGACGTGACGGTCGAGCCCGAATACGTGCCCGGCCTCGGGAGCGGATCGGAGATCGACGTCCCGCTTCGCGCGGGCGACGATGTACTCGGCGTCCTCGTCGTCGAGAGCCGCGAGCCCGATGCGTTCGGACCCGTCGACCGCGAAATCCTCACTGCGTCTGCGCAACACGCCGGCATCGCGCTCGCGCGCATCCGCCTCATCGATGAGCAGCGTCGACTCGCATCGGCCGAACGACGCCGCGCCGACGAGCGACAGGCGCTCCTCGACACGATCACCGATCTCTCGGGCAGTCTCGAGCTCTCGCGCCTCCTCGACGCCGTCCTAACGCGAGCCGTCACGCTCCTCGACGCCGCGGGCGGCGAGCTGGCGACGTACGACGATCGCACCGGCGAGCTCGTGATCGCCGCCAATCACAACATGGTCGAGGACTCGCGCGGCACGCACCTCAAGGTGAACGAAGGCGCGATGGGACTCGTGGTGAAAACCGGCGAGCAGATGGTGATCCCCGACTACCAAACGTGGGCGGGACGCTCGTCGCAATACGCGCGCATCGACGCGCGCGCCGTCGTCGTCGCGCCGCTGCTCATGGGACGCCGCGCCGTGGGCGCGATCAACGTGTGGCACGAAGACCCCGCCCGCACGTTCACCGAAGCCGACTGCCGCCTGCTCGCGCTGTTCGGACAGCAGGCCGCGATCGCGCTCGAGAATGCGCGCTTGTTCGCCGCTGCCCAACGCGAGCGCCAGCACTTCGAGGTGCTCGTGCGCAACAGCCCGGTGGCCATCGTCGTGTTGGACGTAAACCACCACGTGCTCTCGTGCAACCCGGCGTTCGAACAGCTCTACGGCTATACGCAGAGCGAGGTGATCGGTGCGAATCTCGACGACCTCATCACCACGCCGGAAACGCGCAGCCAGGCGGTGTCGTACACCGTGCAGGCCGCGCAATCGCGCACGGTGCAAGGCATCGGACAGCGTCGCCGCAAAGATGGAAGCATGGTCGACGTCGAAGTGCTCGCGGTTCCCGTAGTCATTGACGGCGTGCGCACCGGCATGATGGGGTTGTATCACGACGTGAGCGAGCTGCTGAGCGCGCGACAAGTCGCCGAAGCGGCCAACAGCGCGAAGAGTCAGTTCCTCGCCAACATGAGTCACGAGCTGCGCACGCCGCTCAACGCGATCATTGGCTACAGCGAAATGCTGGAAGAAGACGCCACCGATCGCGGACACGACGCCTACGTGCCGGACCTGCAGAAGATCCGCGCCGCCGGCCGCCACCTGCTCGCGCTGATCAACGACGTGCTCGACCTCTCGAAGATCGAAGCGGGCAAGTTGGACCTGTACCTCGAGACGTTCGACCTCACGACCGCGATCAAGGACGTCGCCACCACGGTCAATCCGTTAGTCACGCGCCGCAACAACACGCTCGATGTCCGGTGCGCCGCCAACCTCGGCGCCATACGCTCCGATCTCACACGCGTACGACAGGTGTTGCTCAACCTTCTGTCGAACGCGTCCAAGTTCACCGAGAACGGGCGCATCACGCTCTCGGCCGAGCGCCGCGACGGCGCGGTGGTCCTCGAGGTGAGCGACACCGGAATCGGGATGACGCCGGAGCAGATGGCCAAGTTGTTCGAGCCGTTCTCGCAAGCCGATGCGTCCACGAGCCGCAAATACGGCGGCACCGGGTTAGGCTTGGCGATCTCCCGCCGCTTTTGCGAGCTCATGGGCGGCGATGTGAGCGTCCGGAGCGAGATGGATCGCGGCTCCGCCTTCACGGTCCGCCTGCCCGTCGACGCCTCCGCTCCGTTAGGCGAGGCGAGCGCGCCGGCCGCCGACACGCCGCCCGCCGCTGCCGCCGCCACGCCGAACGCCGCGAGCGTGCTCGTCATCGATGACGACCCCGCCGCCCGCGCGATCACGCACCGGGCACTGACGCGTGAAGGGTACGCCGTCATCGAAGCCGCCGACGGGGAAACCGGCCTGCGCCTGGCGCGCGAACGCCGTCCCGATCTCATCACGCTCGATGTGCTCATGCCGGGCATGGACGGCTGGGCGGTCCTCGCCGCGCTCAAGGCAGATCCGGAGGTCTCCAGTATCCCGGTGATCCTCCAAACCATCGTCGAAGATCGCAACATGGGCTTCGCGCTCGGCGCCGCCGAATACCTCACCAAGCCGATCGAGCGCAAGCGGCTCGCGGCACTCGTTAGGCGGCACGTGCCGAACACATCAGCCGGTCCGGTGCTGGTGGTCGAGGACGACCAACACACGCGCGCCCTGTACGCCCGCACCCTCGCCAAGGCGGGATGGACCGTGGACGAGGCCGAGAATGGCCGCGTCGCGCTCGAGCGCATCGCCGCCACACGTCCGGCGCTGGTGCTGCTCGATCTCATGATGCCAGAGATGGACGGGTTCGAGTTTCTCGATGCGCTGCGCCAGGACCCGGCGCACCGGACGATCCCCGTGGTCGTCATCACCGCCCGTACGCTGTCGACCGACGAGCGGAACCGGCTGAACGGCGGCGTGGAACGCGTGCTCCAGAAGCGCGCGCTGCACACCGAATCGCTCCTGGCCGAGGTCCGCGCGGTCGCCGCGGCCGGAACCCGCGTGCCTAACCGATGACGACGCGGCCGGCGTCATGCCCCACCACGCGAGGTGTGTGATCATGCCGACGATTCTGCTCGTCGAAGACAACGAAATGAACCGCGACATGCTGTCGCGGCGCCTCAAGCGAAAAGGCTACGACGTGGCGCTGGCCGTGGACGGACTCGAAGGCGTGAGCATGGCGCTCGCCGGCGGCCACGATCTCATCCTGATGGACATGAGTCTGCCCGAGCTCGACGGCTGGGAAGCCACGCGCCGCGTCCGCGACGCGGAGACCAACGGACGCCACGTGCCGATCATCGGCCTCACCGCGCACGCGATGTCGGGCGACCGCGAGAAAGCGCTGGCCGCGGGCTGCGATGACTACGACACCAAGCCGGTGGAGCTCGAACGCTTGTTAGGCAAGATCGAGGCGCTCCTGGCGAAACCGGCGTGAGCGGACTCACCACGCAGGAGTCGGTGGCCGAGCTGCGTCACGAGCTCAGGACGCCGCTCAACTTGATCATCGGCTACTGCGAGATGCTGGTCGAGGATGCGACCGACGCCGCTCGACGCGCCGCGCTGGAACGCACGCTCGCGGCGGGTCGCGACATCCTCGAGCGCATCAATGTCGCCGTGCCGCCGTCCCGCGGCGAAATCACCGAGCACGAGTTCGCCGCGCTGCGCGCCGCGCTCCGCGAGCCCCAAGAGCGCATCGTCGTCGCCACCGGCGAGCTGCTCGCCTCGCTCGCGAGCGCCGACGCCGATCCGCAGTTCGAGCGCGACGTGCGCCGCATCCGGAGCTCCGCCGAGCGCCTGTTGATGGTCGAGCTGCCCCACCAGGTGGAGCCCGCACTCCTAACGCAAACAGGCGATCACGCCGCCGTGGAGAACGCGCCGGCCGCGGCGCCCGTCGTCGGCGCCGCGCGCATACTCGTGGTGGACGACATCGAAGACAATCGCGCGGTGCTCGAGCGCCGCCTTCGCCGCCAGGGCCACGACGTCGTGTGCGCCGCCGGTGGACACGCGGCGCTCGACCTGCTCGCACGCGACAAGTTCGACCTCGTCCTGCTCGACGTGATGATGCCGGACCTCGACGGGCTCGCGGTGCTCGAGCGCATGAAGGCCGGCCCGAGCCGCGACATTCCGGTCATCATGATCTCCGCGCTCGACGACGTCGCCAGCGTCGTGAAATGCATCGAGCGCGGCGCCGAAGACCATCTCTCCAAGCCCTTCGACCCCGTCCTCCTCCGCGCACGCGTCGGCGCGTGCCTCGAGAAGAAACGACTCCGCGACACGGAGCTCGAGTACCTGCGCGAAGTCGCCTTGGTCATCGACGCCGCGACTGCGGTCGAGGCCGGGCGCTACGAGAGCGGCGCGCTCGCGCACGTCGCGCGGCGCAGCGACGAGTTAGGCAGGCTCGCGCGCGTGTTCGACGGCATGGCCAACCAGGTGCGGGCGCGCGAAACACGCCTGCGCGAGCAGGTCGAAGCCCTCAAACGCGAGATCGGCGTCGTTCGGGACACGCCGCGCGAAACCGCCCAGCGCGAGCCGCCGGTGCTCGCCGCCGGCGAGCTGTTCGCCAATCGCTTCGAGATCGCGGAAGAAATCGGGGCCGGCGGCATGGGCACCGTCTACCGGGCGCTCGACCGCGAGCTCGGCGAGCAGGTGGCGCTCAAGATGCTGCGCTCGGAGCTGGTGAGCGACGCGGCGTCGATCGAGCGGTTCAAGCGGGAGATCCGCCTCGCCCGCCACATCTCGAGCAAACATGTCGTGCGCACCTACGACATCGGCGACCGCGACGGGGTGTACTTCCTGACCATGGAATACGTGCACGGCATCACCGTGCGCGAGCTCCTCCAAACGCGCGGCCGGTTAGGCGTGGAGCCCACGCTGGCCATCGCGTGTCAGCTCGCCTATTCCCTCGCCGCCGCCCACGAGCAGGGCGTGGTGCACCGCGACATCAAGCCCGAGAACCTGCTGCTCGATGCGGCCGGCGTGCTCAAGGTGATGGACTTCGGCGTCGCGCGGCCCACCGGCGGCGCCAGCGGCCTAACGGAGGTCGGCCTCCTGGTCGGGACCCCGGCGTACATGGCGCCCGAGCAGCTCTTCGGCGAAGACTTCGACCAGCGCGCGGACCTCTACGCGGCAGGCGTCGTGCTGTTCGAGTGCCTCACGGGCCGCTTGCCATTCGAGGCCAACTCGCCGATGGCGCTCATCGCCAAAGTGCTGCGCGACCCGGCGCCCGCTCCGTCGTCGCTCGACCCCGGCATCCCGGCCGGCGTGTCGGACGTGGTCCAACGGCTGCTCGCCAAGGACCCCGCCCACCGCCTGCCCTCCGCCGCCGACCTCGCCCGCGTCCTCACCCAACTGAGCTAACCCAGTTAGGCGAAATAGCGTTAGGGGCCGGCGGCGGACGCGCCGCCGAAATGCTGGATCGCGCGCAGCTCGCCGCGCGCATGCGATGCCGTCGCCGAATCGCCTGCACCCTGAGCCGCCGCTGCGAGGCCGCGTAACGACAGCACCCGCCGCGGTTGATGCGCCAACGCCGCCTGGAACTGCCGCTCCGCGTCGCCGTACCGCTTGAGCCCCAACAGCAGCTCGCCTAACAATTCGTGCGACGGCTTGAACACCGGTGGCGGCCCGAACGCGTAGGCAAGCGAATCCTCCACCGCCGTCGCGTTGGCCAAGAGCGTCACCGCATTCGCGGAATCCAACGACCCGTCGCGCGCCGCGAGCTTCGTCGCCACCTCGAGCTCCATGCCGAGCACGGCGAGGCCCTTGAGGTATTGTGCATCCGATGGATCCGGATCGCGCTCGGCCTGAACCAGCGCCGCGATGCGCCCACGCTCCTGCTCGAATGCCGCCCGCGCCTGCGTCGCCGCGTCGCCGTCGCCACGCCGGGCCGCCGCGAACGCGCGCCCGAATTGGTACGACGCCCGAGGCGCCGCCGCGCTGTCGAGCTCGGGCGTCCACTGCGCGACATCGCCGGACCAGT
This sequence comes from Gemmatimonadaceae bacterium, assembly GCA_035279625.1. Lineage (GTDB taxonomy): Bacteria > Gemmatimonadota > Gemmatimonadetes > Gemmatimonadales > Gemmatimonadaceae > JADGGM01. Next base: position 174,298 of record DATEHK010000057.1, on the reverse strand, counting down.
CTTCGGTGTCGATGAGATAGTGCACCCACATGTCCACCGCGCTCCCCATGGCGGAGAGATCGGGATCGAGATCGCGCATGTCCGTCTTGTACCGCGCCCGCATCGCTTGCTGCTCGCACCCCACCACCATGCGACGCGCATCCGCGAGCCGGCCCTGCTCGACGTATCCGTACGCGAGCCACGAGTTGCCGTGACCGCAGTAGAACGGACCCGCGCCATGCTTGGCCCCCATCGCGTCGAACATCCGCTTCGCATTCTCGTTCGCGCGCACGACGTCGTCCCACATGCCTAACGCCATGAAGATGTGCGACGTCATGTGCTGCGCGTGCCCGGCGTCCGGCGCGACCCGCGCCAGAGCCCGCGCCGCCGGCAGCGCCGCCGCCGCGTGCTCGGGATCGTCCATCGCGTGAATCCAATAGTGCGTCGCCGCCGGCTCCTGTGGATGACGCGCGAAGACGCTCTCGGCGAGAGACGCCGCCCGGAGATACGTCGGCACGTTGCGCACACCCTGGCTCAAACCCAGCAGCGACAGCGCATAGAACAGACGCGCTTCATCATCGCCGGGGTTGGCGCGCAACACCGCCGCCATCTGCTCCGAAAAGAGCGTGTCGCGCCTGGCCTTCGGCCCGTCGCCGTACAACGCGTCCACCGCCCGCATGTATCCCCGCTCGCGCGCCGTCGGCGCCGCGCGCTCGCGCGCCTCGGGCGTCGCGGCCAGCTTGCCTAACGCCTTGCGGCCCGCCGCCGTGTCCTGCTCGTCCCACACGGCGTGCGTGTACGTCATCGCCTCGCCCCAGTACGCCATGGCGAACGCCGTGTCCGCGTGCTCGGCGGCCTGAAAAGCATCTGCCGCTTCATCGTAGTGAAAGAGATGGAGCAGCAGCACGCCGCGAGAGAAGTCGTGTTGGGCCACCGCCGATCGCGTCGACGTCGGGAAATCCACCGACCCGTACCCCGCGACACTGATCGCGTGCGACGTTTGCGCGACCGCTGCCTGGCCCAACAGAAACGCCGTCATCGAACATGCAACGGCGACTCGATGACACGCTGCGCGCATTGGTTCCCCCGCGACGATTCACGACGCAATGCCGGGTGTGCGTGCCGAATATCCGGTCCCGTGTTCTAAATCGCCAGCGCCTCCAAACCGACGACACGCGTTGCTTGCTCTCGCGAAGCGCCGGCACGACATTGCGAACCGGCGCGAATGCGCGCTCGTACTTCTCTCTCCACGCCCATGCACGATTACTCCGCCGACACCTACGGCGAGCGCATCGCCGACATCTACGATTCGTGGTATGCGGCGTACGACCCGCGGAGCATCGACATGCTGGCCGAGCTCGCGCACGGCGGCCCGGCGCTGGAGCTCGGCATTGGCACCGGGCGCATCGCGCTGCCGCTTGCACAGCGCGGAATTTCCGTGCGCGGCGTCGACGCCTCGCCGGCCATGGTGGCGAAGCTCCGCGCCAAACCCGGCGGCGACGCGATTGCGGTCACCATGGGCACGTTCTCGGACTTCACCGTCGACCAACGCTTTCCGCTCGCGTTCATCGCGTTCAACACGTTCTTCGCGTTGCTCACGCAAGAAGATCAGATTCGCTGCATGGAGACCGTGACGCGCCATCTCGCGCCGAACGGCCGGTTCGTGATCGAGGCGTTCGTGCCGGACCTCGCCCGATACGTCGCGAGCCAGACGCTGCGCGTCGTGGGCGTCGAGACGGGCGAGGTGCGGATCGACGCGTCGCAGCTGGATCTGGCGCAGCAGCGGGTGTTGAGCCAACATATTGTCCTGACGGAGCGCGACGCGCGCCTCTATCCGGTCACGCTGCGCTACGTCTGGCCGTCGGAGATGGACCTCATGGCCCGGATCGCGGGCCTGCGGCTCGAGCACCGGTGGGCGGACTGGGCAAAGGCGCCATTTGGCGCCGACAGCACGAAACACATCTCCGTGTACCAGCGCCGGGCCTAACGGAATACGGTCAGGCGAGAAACGGCCCCACCGGCACGATCCGGAGCCCCGCTACACGCTCGAACTCGCGCGCACTCATCGTCGCGACGCCGTAGCCGCGCGCCAACGCGGTGGCGCCCACCAACAGAGACTGCGGCCCGATCATCGCCCCGGTCGCCAGCACCTCGGACCACAGCTGCGCGTGCCGCCTCGCCTCGGCGAGACCAAACGGCAACACGGGCACGAGCTCGATCACCGCCTCCGCGAATGCCGCGCGACGCGCCCGCACGCCGGCGTCCGCGCCGCGATGCGCGCCGTGCAACAGCTCCGATGCGGTGATGGCCGCGATCGCCACCGGTTCGTCGCCGAGTGACGCGAGCAGCGCCTCGAGACGAAGCGTGCCGCGCTCGCCGGCGATGATCACCGACGTGTCGAGCATCACTCCCACGGCGGCGTCACCCTGGGCACGCTCGACCGGCTCGCCGCGATGCCGCCCGCCAACCCACCCGCTTCCGCGACTGACAGATGCGGCAGCGTCGCCCACCGACTCGAGAGGGCGCGACCGGAAGCGATCGGAGCGTGCTCAGCCTGCGCGCCGCCCGGCGACGCCAGGCCCACGTAGCTTGCGACGGCATCGCGCACGACCTGGGACTTGGCCACGCCGTGCGCGCGCGCCCACCGCGAAACCGCTCTGGCAAGCTCGCGCGACAGGCGAAGGGTGAGGTGCATGTCCCTCATGTGTTACAATGTACTGCCTTTGTGTTACGCGACAAGGCCCACACCGCTTGCCGCCTGCATGCGGTGCGGCTTGCGACACCGCGTGTCATCCGTACATACTCGGCGCACTACCCTCTCCGCGGCTTTCCCCGGACTCCGACCATGACTTCGCTTCGTCCACACCAATGGCTGCCGGCCGCATCTCTCGCGGTGCTCGGCCTCTTCCTTTCGCAGGCGACCACAGTCGCCCCAACCGGACCCATCGACCCGGCCTTCTATCACGGACTCGTCTGGCGCAACGTCGGCCCGCTGCGCGCCGGACGCATCGCGTCGGTCACCGGCGCCATCGGCCAACCCGGCGTGTTCTACGCCGGCCTCCCCGAAGGCGGCATCTGGAAAACCACCAGCGCCGGCACCACGTGGTTTCCGGTGTTCGACTCGATCAAGAGCGTCGCCGCCGTCGGCGCCATCGGCGTCGCGCCCTCGGACGCCAACATCGTCTATGCCGGCACCGGCGACATGCCCACCGGCGGCTCGCTCAACCAGGGCGACGGCGTCTACAAGTCGAGCGACGCCGGCCTAACGTGGCGGCACCTTGGCCTCGACTCGACGAGACGGATCCCGTCGCTCATCATCGACCCGCACGACCCGAACCTCGTGCTCGTGGCCGCCCAGGGCGACCTGCACCGGAAGAGCGCCGCGCGCGGCGTCTTTCGCACCACCGACGGTGGCGCGACCTGGACCCGCACGCTCCTCACCGACGACTCGACTGGCGTCGAGAAGCTCGCCAGCGCGTTCGACGACCCGCAGGTCGTGTTCGCGACCACCGACCGGCAGTACGTCGCGCCCGGCGCCATTCCGCGCCGCAACGCGACGCCCGAGTCCGGACCCACCGGCACCGCGCTCTACAAGTCGACCGACGAAGGCCTAACGTGGCACGAGATCACCGGCGGCGGACTGCCGCGCCTCTTCGGCCGCACGTCGATCGCCGTCGCCGCGCACACGAACGCCCAGCGCGTCTTCCTGATCGACAACACCGGCCTCTACCGCTCCGATGACGGCGGCTCCTCGTGGCGTCAGATGGACTCCACCGACCATCGCATCGCCAACGGCCAAGGCGGCTACAACTGCGGCGTGTACGTCGACCCGCAGAATCCCGACATCGTCTACACGATCAACACGTCGAGCTACATCTCGACCGACGGCGGCAACACGTTCACCGGCTTCAAGGGCGCGCCGGGCGGCGACGACCCGCAGCAGCTCTGGATCGATCCGACTAACGGAAAGCGCATGCTGCTGGGTCTCGACCAGGGCGCGACGGTCACGCTCGACGGCGGACAGACGTGGAGCCTGTGGTACAACCAGTCCACGGAGCAGGTCTACCACATCTCCACCGATGCGTCCTTCCCGTTCTGGATCTACGCCACGCAACAGGACGCCGGTGCAGTGCGCACTCGCAATCGCGGCAACTTGGGCGAGATCACGCCGCTCGACTGGAGTCCCGTGCCGGGTTGGGAATGGGGTACGATCGTGCCCGATCCGCTGCATCCCGACACGGTGTACGCGAGCGGAAACGGCATCGTGAAGATCACGTATCCGAGCGAGCAGTGGATCAACATCAGCCCGGCGCAGAATCCCGCGCTCAAGCTCCGCACCACATCCACGCAACCGCTCGTGTGGGCGCCGTGGAACCAACACGAGCTGTTCACCGGATTCCAGTATCTCATGGCCACCACCGACGGCGGCGCGCACTGGGCCAGGTTGGGCCCGGACCTGGGTGTCCCGCACGGCACGGAGCCGACGGCACCCGCGCCGCCATCGCGCGGCGGCCCAGCCGGTCCGCCTAACGGCGGGGTGATCGAAACCATCGCGCCGTCGTCGGTCGCCGCCGGCACGATCTGGGTGGGCACCAACAACGGCCTCATCCGCGTCACGCGCGACCTGGGCAAGACCTGGTCCGACGTGTCGATCGCCGATCTGCCTAACGCTGCGCGCGCCGATATCGTCACTATCGATGCGTCGCACACCGATGCCGCCGCGGCCTACGCCGCCGTCGACGAGCACAACCTGGGCGACGACACGCCCTATCTCTACCGCACGCACGACTACGGGAAGACGTGGACCAAGATCGTCGGCGGCCTCCCGACCGATGAGCCGAGCGGCAGCTTCGCGCACGTGATCCGGAACGATCCCAAGCGCGCCGGCCTGTTGTTCGCCGGCACCGAGAGCGGCATGTACGTGTCGTTCGACGACGGCGATCACTGGCAGTCGCTGCAGCTCAACCTGCCTAACACGTCGTACCGCGATATCACGTTCCACGGATCGGATCTCGTGGTCGGCACGTACGGACGCGGCATCTGGGTGCTCGACGACTACACGGTGCTGCGCGACCTCACGCCGGCCATCGCCGCCGCGCCGGTGCATCTGTTCAAGCCCGACAACGCCGTGCGCGTCCGCCGCAACGACGGGTACGACACGCCGTTTCCGCCCGAAGTGCCGCACACGCTCAATCCGCCCAACGGCCTCATCATCTATTACACGCTCGCCGCCGCACCGCGCGGCGATATCACGCTCGATGTGATCGACGCGTCGGGCACGGTGGTGCGCCACTTGTCGAGCGCCGCGATTGCACCCCTACCAGAAGCCGCCGACCCGCCCGAGCCCACCTTCTGGCTCGCCAAGGCGGAATCGATGCCGACGGCGGTCGGTCTCAACCGCGTCAACTGGGATTTGCGCTGGGACGCGCCGCCAGCCTTCGGGCATACGTACGAAATCAACGCCAACCCCGGCCTGACGCCGGCGTCGCCCCAGGGCCCGCTGGCCCTCCCGGGCGTGTACACGCTCAAGCTCACTGTGAACGGGACGGCGTACACCCAGACGGCCACGGTGCGCAACGATCCGCGCTCGCCGGCCACCTCGGTCGCGCTGCGTGCGCAGAACACCCTCATGATGCGGCTCTATCATGGCCTAACGGAGGCCTGGTCGGGGTACCACGCGCTCGCCGGCCTGCGCGCCGAGGCGGACAAGGCGGCCTTAGCCTCGGCACCAGCCGATGTCGCCGAGGCGGTCAAGAGCTTCGACGAGAAGGTCGACAGCGTGGCCGGGAATCCGGAAGGCAACCGCTTCCGCTTTGGACGCGGCGCGGCACCGCCGCCCGACTACGTGCGCGTGAGCGGAACGCTCGTGCAGCAGCTCGAGGCGCAGGACAACGGCGACATGGCGCCTACGGTGTCGTCGCTCGCCGGCGCGGACTCGGTATGCAAGGATCTGGCGACCCTCAACGCCGCGGCCAAACGCCTAACGACCACCGGGCTGAGGGCGCTCGATGCCGTGCTCGGCACGCATTCGCTGATCGAGGTGCACGCGCCGGCGCCCGCATCGCGGTCGGGCTGTTGACCGGCCGCGCCGGTGGCAGACCGCGTCACGATCGTGACGTGGTCTGCCACAGGTGCAGGAGGGCGTAGCTCCGCCACGGACGCCACGCCTGCGACGCGGCGTCCGCCGCCGCCGCGCTCACGCCGCCTAACGCTTTGCGGGCCGCGATGTCTTCCTTCGGAAAGGCATCCGGCCACCGCGTGGCGCGCATGGCGATGTACTGCGCCGTCCACGGCCCCACGCCCGGCAGCGCGGTGAGCCGCGCGATGCTCTCGTCGGGCTTGCCACCCGGCTCGAGCACCAGCCGCCCCGCCGCCATCTCGCGCGCCAGCGCGACGATGCTCTCGGCCCGCGCGCGTACGATGCCCAACGCCGCCACGTCGGAGGCCCGCGTGCGCGCCACGCGATCGGCCGTCGGCGCGAGGCGGTCGAGACCGGCGTGCGGTGTGTCGACGCGCTCGCCTAACGCCTGGGCGAAGCGCCCGGCGATCGTCGTCGCCGCCTTCACCGTGATCTGCTGGCCCAGGATGGCGCGCACGGCCAACTCGAATCCGTCGAACGCTCCGGGCACCCGTAATCCGGGATGGCGCGCCACCGAATCGGCCAGCAGTGGATCCGGCGCGAGGTGCGCCGAGATCACATCCGGCCGCGCGCTCAAGTCGAACAGATGACGCAGCCGACCCAGCAGCGCCGGCAGCACGGGCGTCAGCGAATACGGCAGTTCCACGAGCAGCGCGCGCGTGTCCGGCGCGTGGCGCACGCTCACCCATCCGACGTGTGTGCCTAACTGGACTGTGCGCCGGTATGCGCCGCCCTCGATCGCTTCAACGCCGAGCATGCCGCGCGCCGCGAGAAACGCGAGCAGCTCGGCCCAGTCGAGGGGTGGCCGATAGCCCAGCTGCAAAGTGAACACATCCGACGCGGTGCGGCGCGCGTTCGGCGTCGCCTTCCGGAACTGCGTCGGCGGAATCCCGTAGCGACTGTTGAATGCGTCGTTGAACCGCCGCACGCTCGAGAATCCGCTGGCGAAGGCGACCTCGGATACCGGCAGGGTGGTCTCGGTGAGCAGTTGCTTGGCCAGGAGCAGACGCCGCGTCAGCACCAGATCCATGGGCGACACGCCTAACTCTCGTTGCAGCATGCGGCGAATCTGGCGCGAGCTCCAGCCGAATCGCGCCGCGATGATCTCGAGACCCGCGCCGTCGTCGAGCATGCCCTCATCGATGCGATGGGCGATGAGACTCGCGATGCGGTGGGCGTCATCCACCGGCGCATTGCCGGGCGCGAGTTCGGGCCTGCACCGGAGACACGGCCGGAAGTTCGCCTTCTCGGCCGCCACAGCGCTGTCGAAGAATCGGCAGTTCGCGGCCTTCGGCGTGCGGGCCGTGCAGACCGGCCGACAATAGATCCCGGTCGACGTCACGCCCACGTAGAACACGCCGTCGAAGCGCGGATCGTGCGCGGCGAAGGCGGTATAGAGCGTATCGATGTCAGGTGTCATGGCCCACAACCTAGTCCGGGCGTGCGGCCCATACTAGCCATTTTCGGACGTCGTAGACGCCTCGTCGCGAGCTTTGCTCGCATAGTGATCCAGAGACAGGAATCAGCTGCCGCTACAGTGTCCGAAAACGGCCAGTCGCGAGGCCGGGGGACGCGCATATTGCGTCCGCGTTCCCCATCAACCGACATTTGCACCGGAGACTACCGATGACAGCAACGCTGAGTATTCGTGATCGCGCGCCGCGCGCCCGCCGCGAAGCCGCCGATGTCATGCACGTCACCATCGTTCGCTCGCCGATTGGGCTCGTACTCGTCGCCCGCAGCGCCTCGGGACTCGCCGCCGTGCTCTTGGGCGACGATCGCGACGAGCTGCGCCAGGAGGTCCGCCGCCGCTTTCCGTTAGGCACGTTCGCCGGCTCCGATCCGGCGCTCGACCGGGTCGCGGCGAGCATCGTCGCCCTGATCGAGGAGCCCGGTCGCGCCCTCGACGTGGCGCTCGACACGCGCGGCACGCCATTCCAGCAGGACGTGTGGCGCGCACTGCGCGCGATTCCGGCGGGCACGACCACCACCTATGGTGACCTGGCGGCGCAGCTCGGCCGACCGCGGTCCGCGCGTGCGGTGGGTGCTGCATGCGCCGTCAATCCTCTCGCGATCATCGTCCCGTGCCATCGTGTCGTCGCGCGCGATGGCGATCTCACCGGGTATCGCTGGGGCGTCGAGCGCAAGCGAGCTCTCCTGCAGCGTGAAGCCTCGGCCCAGCGCGGCCACTGATTGCGCTCGCGGCGCCCCCGAGGCAAGCCCGCGCACACGTTTCGCGACGGTCCTGCGCGCAGTACGTTCACCGCGTATGACCGTCGCACATTCCGTCGTCGAGGACGTGTGGAAACCGAGCTCGATGCCCTGATCCGGCGCGCTGACCAGGCTGACCCGGTGGCCGCGGACAAACTGTTCCGGATGCTATACCACGAGCTGCACCGGCTAGCTGAAGTCCAGCTCCGGCGCGCGAACGCATCTGTCACGTTGGGCACCACGACGCTGCTCCACGAAGCCTACCTCAACATTTCGGGGCGTCCGCAGCTCGCGTTTCCCGATCGGCTTCGCTTTCTCGCGTACGCGTCGCGCGCTATGCGCGGGCTCATCATCGACTATGCCAGGCGGCGGCGGGCGCGCAAGCGGGGCAGCAATTTCGAGGTGACGCTCGAGGGCACCGAGGGTGCGGCGGCGTTCGGCGCCGCGGACGGGCAGGAGCTCACCCAGTTAGGCGACGCGCTCGATGAACTGGCGGCGATCGAGCCGCGTCTGGCCGAGCTCGTCGATCTCCACTTTTTCTGCGGCTTTTCGTTCACCGAGATCGCCGGCTTTCGCGGTGTGTCCGACCGCACCGTGCAGCGCGACTGGCGCAAAGCCCGCGCGCTGCTCCACCGCTCGATCCTCGGCGACGGCGAGGGTAGCCCTCCCGCCAGTTAGGCGCCGAGCAGTTGCCTAACGGAGCGCAGCGAGCAGCCGCGCGGCCTCCACGGCGGCCGGTTGTCGCGCGCCGGCGCCGGCCGTGAGTTCGGCGACGGCCGAGTCCAGCGCCGCCTTCGCCGACGCCGTGTCGCCCGTCGCGAGCAACACGCGCGCCTCCGCCACTCGCGCCTCACCTACGTAGGCGTCGGTCGCCACCGTCGCCGAATCGAGCGACGACAGCTCTCGCGCGTCTCGCGCGTAGCGGAGCGCCGCCGCTGGTTGTCGGGAGCCGAGTGCCGCCTGGGACGCCAAGACCAGGGCTGCGTGGTACACGTGCTTCCGCTTGCCATCGAAGTAGCCCTGCTCGCGCAATGCCGCCTCGACATCCGCGCGCGCGGCCGCGGCGTCGTGCCGCGCCATCGCGAGTCGCGCATCGATGATCCGCGAGTCGGTGATCTGGTCATCCACGCTGCGAATGGACAGGCGCACCTCGATCGCCTTGAGTGCCGCCGCGCTATGCTGCGCGTCGGCGATCTTACCTAACTGCAACTGCGCCAGCGCCAGGCCGAAGAGCCCGCGCCCCTGCCAGTAGGTGTTGTGAGCGGCGGCTGCTTGGTCCGCCAGCACGCCGAAGTACTTGGCCGCCGAGTCGGCGTGTCCCTGGAACAGCGCCACGTGTGCGTAGTGAATGAGCGCCTGCTCCGGAATGCGTCCCGACGGGTCGCTGCGCGCCACTTGCTCGAGCGCGCCGTGCAGCAGCGCCTCGGCCTGCGCGGTCTGGCCTAACTCCCTCATCATGTCGCCCAAGTCGTGGCGCAGCGACGCCTGCGAGAGCGTCTCGCCGCGGCCCGTGCTGTCCATGATCGCGATCGCGCGACGGAGCGCGTCGAGCGCGCGGCCATAGTCGCCGTCGGCGTACGACACACTCGCGGATGTGGACAGCATCCCGACATACACCAAATCGTTCGCGAGGCCGAGGCTGTCGCGGATCGCCAGGGCGCGCTGGATCTCGGGGCCGCTGCGCTCGTGCGGGCCCGCTTCGACGTTGAGCTGGGCTGCGTCGAACAAGCACAGCGAGGCGGTGCGCGGGTCCGCGCGCGCGAACGCCGGCTCGAGCCTGTGCAGCATCGCGTGTGCGACGTCGTACTTCCCATCCTCGCGCAAGTTGTCCACTTGGTCGCATCGCGCCTCGAGGAGCGACGCGCTGTCGCGAATGGCCGCGGCGAGCGACTCCGCGCGCGCCAGCAACGCGCCGCGGATCTTCGTGTCGTTCAACGCCCCGTACTGGTCGGCCAACTGCAGCAGGATGGGCACGAGGAAACGCGGCTGACTCGCATACTCGTGCTCCACCGCAGTCCGGCCGCGGTCGAGAATGTCCTTCATCGTGATCGGCTCGAGGCCCACCTGGCTCACGAGCACCGACTGGAACTCGGCCTGCGCGTTGGCACGGCGCGTCGCCTCGAGCGCGGCGTCGCGCTGTCGTTGGGCATCGTGCATCTTGGCGACCGAAAACACGGTGGCCGCGACGAGCACGAGGCCGGTCGCCGTCGCCGCCACCACCGTCGGGCGATGCCGCCGGACGAACATGCGGCCGCGATAGGCCAGCGAGTCGCGCCGAGCGCTCACCGGCTCGCGTCGCAAGAGCCGTTCGAGATCCAGGCCGAGCGTGGCGACCGTCTGGTAGCGCTCGTGCGGATCTTTTCGCAGCGCCTTGGCCAGGATGTTGTCCAGATCGCCGAGCCCGAGGCGCGCCGGTTCGACGTCGAACAGCGCGCGCAGCTCGTCGGCCGCCGAGGCGCAGCCCTCGGCGGTCGGGTGCTTGCCCGACACGAGCACGTAGAGCAATACGCCTAACGCATAGACGTCGGTGGCCGTCGTGATCGCGCCGCCGCGCACCTGCTCCGGCGCCGCGTAGTCGGGCGTGAAGGCGCGGCTGCCCTCCGCCGTCAGCGCCGACTGCGCGTCGGCGTCCGCGCGATCGAGCAGCTTCGCGATACCGAAGTCCAACAGCTTCACCGTGCCGTCCCGCGTCACGAGGATGTTGGATGGCTTGAGGTCGCGATGCACGATCAGATTCGCGTGCGCGTGTCCGACGGCCGCGATCACGTCCAGCGCGAGGCGGATGCGCGCATCGGTGCCCAACCGGTGTTCGCGCACGTAGGCGTCGATGGGCTGCCCATCCACGTGCTCGAGCACCAGGTAGGGCTGCCCACTCGGACTCACGCCAGCGTCGAGCAGTCGCGCGATGCCGGGGTGCGTTAGGCGGGCGAGTACCGACCCTTCGCGCTGAAAGCGGGCCTGCCCCGATGGGCTCAGCCGCGCCAGGTTGAGCAGCTTCACCGCGGCCCGTCCTTCGAACCGGCCATCCGCCCGACGAGCGAGCCACACCGAACCCATGCCGCCCTGGCCGATCGGCTCGACGAGCGTGTACGCCCCCAATTCGAGGCCTGCAAGCGACACCGCTATCGGCTCCGCCAGGAAACCGCGCCGGTCGGCCTCCACATCGCCCGACAGGAGCGACATCAGCTCGAAGACGATCTCGGGAGAGCTGGTGCTGAGCTCGCTCAGCCACCGCTCGCGCTCGGCGTCCGGCAGATCGAGCGCGTGATCGAGGAGCGGTTCGAGCTCTTTCCACCGCTCGCGGTCCATGGCGGCCATCTGGTGCGTCCGTCGGTGAAATGGCGTTCCAGCTTACCGGAGTCGCGCCCGATGTGCCAGTCGCAGGCGCATACCGTTTTCACTCAACCAGTTGTCTGCGCCGCGACAGGTCGTCATGTTTCGGTCGTATCTAGCTGCTGTCACATAATGTTGCTCCCGCCGCCGTTCACTCTTCACTCCCAATAGAATCATCACGCTGCCCAGCGCGCGCGTTGTTCGCTCGTGCCCCAGCGCGCCGCTCGCTCGTCAAGCTGGATGAGCGGAGCCGATGTCGGCTCCTCCTTCCCGGCCCCGATTCGGTACCCGATCGCGATGAAGCGTACGGACCTCATTCCAGTCGTCATTCTCCTCCCGTTGCTCGGCTTCGTGGCCGCTCAGGTCACGCAGACGTCACATCCCGCGTCCGAGCCGCGCGCGAGTGCCGTTCCCGTCGAAGCGCACACCGAAGCTGGTCGGTTAGGCGTGGCCCGCCGTGCCGCCGAACCGGTGGTCGCCGCACCGGCACCCTTGCCCGCAGCGCCAGCCGAAGCGACGCGCGACCTCGGCGACGTGCGCGAGCGATTGGCGTCCGGTGCCTCCGGCACCTATATCGACGAAATCCTGTTGGAGCGCGACTCGTCGCTCGCGCGCTGGCCTGATCGCACCGCGCAGCCGATCAAGGTGTGGATCGGCAGCGGCGCCGGCATCGCCGGGTGGAGCGACACGTTCCCGGCGCGCGTTCGCGATGCGTTCGAGGAATGGAGCGATCTCGGCATTCCGGTGCGCTTCCAATTCGTCACCGACTCGGCGGACGCGGACGTACACGTCGCGTGGATCGATCACTTCGACACGCCGATCAGCGGCAAGACGCTGTGGGCGCGCGATCGCAGCTGGTGGATCGTCAACGCCAACATCACGCTGGCGCTGCACCACAACGCCGGTGAGGCGCTGGACGATTCGAGCGTCAAGGCGATCGCCCTGCACGAGGTCGGCCACTTGTTGGGCCTCGATCACACGAACGACACCACCGACATCATGACGGCGCGTGTCCGCGTGCGCGATTTGTCGAACGCCGACCGTGCCACTATGAAGCTGCTCTACACGCTGCCGCCCGGCAGCATCCGCCAGGGCAAGTAGCAGCGAACGGGATCCCCGATGCGGCGCGCGCCGGCAACTCTGCCGGCGCGCGCCGTTTTCATTTGTCCCACTTGAGCTGGATCGATTTCTTTTTCTTGAGCCGCACCACGTCCAACTGGAGGTGCGTGTCCGACGCGCGGTAGAGCGCGCGGCTCAATCCCGACGGTGTGGCTACGGCGTGGCCACCCGCGCGCACGATCACGTCGCCGTCCTGCAGCCCCGAGCGCGCCGCGACCGTACCCGACTCGACGCGGAGCACGAGCACACCTTGGCTCACGCCGAAATAGTCGGCCAGGTTGCCCACCGGCCTGACTTCGGCGCCGGCCACGACCTCCAGCGACGCTCCGCCTAACCGGGAGATGATCCCCGTGATCGCGGGCATCGGCGACGGTTCCGGCACCGCGATCTCGACGTCCTCCGAATCCGGCGTCTCGGGCGCGGGCGTAGACGGCGTGATCACCACGACTGGCGAGGAGGGTGACGCCGGCGCGGCGGGAGTAACACGAATCGTGGACGGGTAACCGACAGGGCCGGCCCATACCTGGGCCCAGCCCGACGTGGGACGCTTCGCGATCAAAGCGGTCAGCTGTTTGGTGTCGGAGCCGCGCTTGACGCTCAAGCGCAGGTGCGACCCTGGTTTCAACAACGACGACAACGGCTCGCACCCGACCGTGACATCCTTGCCGTTGAGCGAGATCAATTTGTCGCCAGACTCGATGCCGGCACGTTCGGCCGGCGAGTCCGGATCCACGGACTCGATAGTCGGATAGCCATCGAATCGCATGAGCGTCTTACCACCTTCCTGCTGCACGTCGTTGGTGCTGGCGGAGAACGTGACGCCCAGGTAGCCCGGCGGCCCATACGTCGTGAGTCCATACGTTGCGCGCGTCGCGGCGCGCGCCGCCTGCTTCGCGCGGTCCATGTCCATCCGCTCGAGTGTCATGCGGCGACGGAGAAGCGTGTTCGTCACGATCTCGAAGCGTTCTTGCGCGCGTCGCAGCTGGCCGTTGGCCCGGGCGAGTGCTTCGGCAACTGTGCCCGTCGAATCGTGTCCCGCCATGGCGAGCTTCATCGCATCGACCATCGCCCGACGCGCGGTCTCGAGGCGCGCGGTCGCTTCCGCGAGCTCACGATCGGCGCGCGCGTCGGCGGCGCTGTCGCAGCCCACGCACGACGGAGCCGGCGTGTCTTGCGCGGCCGCTGCGCCTAACGGAATGAGCATCGCGCCCGACGCGACCACCGATGCGACCAACACCGCGCCCCGGCTCATTCGTTTGCGGACGGGCAACGCCACCGCCATCAGTAGCTCGTCAGCGACATGCCCGCGGGCAGCGAGCTGTTGAGCTGTTGCAGCGTCACCTGACGCGCCGTCCGGGCCGAGATGAGGTACTGATTGATGACCGGATCGGCTGGCGCCTGGTTGGCGGCGGCGAGCGCCGCATCGGACACGCGGTCGAGCGCGGCCAACCGCTGGCGATACCGATCGACGCCCGCTTCACCGCGGAACGATGTGTCGTGCGCGACGACAAATGCCGCGGCCAGGCGATAATCGCTCTCGGCGCGGCGCATGAGCGCCATCGCATCGCCGACGCTCGCCAACGGCACGTGCGACGAATCCATACTCTCGGCGACGTTAGGCGACGTGGCGCTCGAGCCATCAATGGTGCGCGCCGCCGACGCACGGCCGACGGCCATGCCGCCGGCCGCGATCACGAGACCCGCGGCGATTTGCATCCAGGCGCGTGGCAATCCGCCGCCGCGCACGCGGGCCGGTGCGATGCGCACCGGCTCATCCGCCAGCCGCGCCGACAGCGATCGCCAGTCGGTGAGGGGGCGGGTCAGAACATGGTTTCGCTCGCGCGCCGCCATCGCCACGAGCTCCTCGTAGGCCGCCTGTTCGCGCGCACACGCTGGGCAGGTCGCCAGGTGGGCGGTTTCGTCATGCGTCGGTTGTTCTTCGGCCAACGCGGCCAGACGCTCAGGATCGAGGTGCAGCATGGGTTCTCAGTTCCGTAGCCGGCGTTTGGACATCTACCAGGTGCGCGAGCAGCCGGCGAAGCCTCGCGCGCGCCTTGAACAGTTGTGATTTCGACGCGCCCGCGGTTATGCCTAACTCACGGGCGATGTCGTCGTGCGTATAGCCTTCCACGTCGTGCAGCACGAACACCGTGCGGGCGCCGGCCGGAAGCCGCGCCGCCGCTTCTTCGATGGACGCGGCCAGAAACGCGCGGTCGCTGTCCATCTCGACGGCCGAGCAATCTTCCTCGATGTCGACCTCCAGGCGTCCCAGCCGGCGCGTTTTGCGGAGCGCGTTCAACGTTCGGTTCACCGCGATGCGGTGCGCCCAGGTTCCGAACTGCGCGTCGCCGCGATAGCTGCCTAACGCGCGGAAAATCTGGATCCACACATCCTGCGCGATGTCGGCCGCCAGGTCGGGATCTCCGCCCACGAGGCGCCGCACGACCGCGTCGATGTGCGGCGAGTACTGCGACCAGAGTTGTCGCAGCGCCCGCTCATCGCCGTCGACGGCGCGCCGAATGAGAGAGTGATCCGTTTCCATCCCGGTTGCTTGATTGGTCACCCGCGCGTGTCCGTCGGGTTGCCGACGAGGATCATCGACGTCGACTCGGACCCACCGAAGATAGTGGAAGCCGGTCGAACCGACCGACAGATGCCGCGCACCTGCCGCAGCCCGACGCGGCAGTCCCACCACCACGCCTGAGATCGGCGAATGACAAATGGTGACGCGACCTCATGTATTTCGTCTTGCCAACTGGATGCAACCCCACATATTGAAGTAGGATAGCTCGCCCGACCTCAAGTCGTGTGGTCGTCCCGCCGGACGTAAGCCCGCCAGTTTCCGGTTTCGCAGTACGGTTCGCGCTGCTGCTCTCGTTCTTGCGACAACCGATTGCCGCCGCTGTCTGCTGAGCCCCGGGGTACAGAACCCTAAGCTCCGAGTCATGGTTTGGTCCAGGACTCAAAAGCCGGGGTCGCGTGGTCTTTTGAGATAAGGGGTTGCCGTGGTCATTGCCCTGCTTGCTGCGCTTGCCATTTTAGGTGGCGATGGCGGACTACCGGTCAAGACACCGGCATCCGTTGGCATGTCTGCAGCGCGGCTCCACGTCATTGACCGAGTAGTTCAACGCGGCATTCGCGCCGGCGGCTTCCCGGGCGCCGCGGTGGTCGTCGGCCGCAAGGGCGCCGTGGTCTGGGAAAAGGGATTCGGACGCATCGACTGGAAGTCGTCCAGCCCGCGCGTCTCTCCTACCCAGACAGAGTACGACCTCGCCTCGCTTACCAAAGTCGTCGGCACCACGACCGCCATCATGATTCTGTACGACAAGGGTCTCTTCAAGCTTGATGATCCTGTCGCCAAGTACCTCCCCGGATTTACCGGGCAGGGCAAGGACAGCGTCACCATTCGCGAGCTGCTGGAGCACCGGTCGGGACTGCCCGCGGACCGCGAGCTGTGGCGCCTCGCGTCGTCGCCCGAAGAAGCGCGACAAATCGTGCTGAGCACGCCGCTCGAGTACAAGCCGGGGTCGCAGTACGTCTACTCCGACCTGGGCGCCATGACGCTCGGGTTCCTGGTCGAGAAGCTGAGCGGCCAGCCGCTGGATGAATACCTGAACATGTGGGTGTTCCAGCCGTTAGGCATGACCAACACGTTCTACCGTCCGGCAGATTCAGTGAAGGCGCGCACCGCGCCCACGGAAGACACGCCGCCGCGCGGCTATCCGCTGCAAGGCGAGGTGCACGACGAGAACGCCTATGCGTTAGGCGGAGTGGCCGGACACGCGGGGTTGTTCAGCACGGCGGCCGATCTGTCGATCTTCGCCCAGATGGTGCTGAACGGCGGCATCTACAACGGCATCCGCATCGTGAGCGACTCGACGATGAAGTTGTTCACGCACCGCGCTGCGGGCAGCCGCGCGCTCGGTTGGGCGATGGCCGACGGCCAGTGGGGCTCGGGGCGCTTCCTCAGCGATGAGGCGTTCGGTCACGTGGGCTACACGGGCACGTCGCTGTGGATCGATCCCGATCGCGACATGTTCGTCATCCTGCTCACGAACCGCGTGCACGAACCGCGCGCCCGTCGCCCCGAGAAAGTGATCGCCGACATTCGCGCGGACCTGTCCGATGCGGCAGCGATCGCGGTGATGGACGACCCCGATCAGCTGATTGCGATGCCGGCTTCGTTCCGCGCCGACCGCGCGAGCGGGTGGAACCACGTCGAGCGGCGTCATCATCGCCGGGTACGCCACCGCGGTACGAAGTCGACGGTGCGCATCGCGAAGCGCCACACGGTCACGCCGTCGCACGGCAAGAAAGCGGTGGCCACCCCCAAGAAGAGCCACACGGCGCACTCGAACTAGACTTGCCCGCCGGTTCGGCGCTGGTGAAGTTGCAGGAGATGCCTCCCGACGCCGACATGAGCGACCATCTCGAGCCTCCACACGCCGATCCAGCGCGTGAGCCGGCGCCAACCGCGCCGCCGGCACCGGGTCCGTCCGCGCTCACCGAGGACGTCGTCAAAGCGACGTTGCGGCGCGTGAAAGATCCCGAGCTCAATCTCAACATCGTGGATTTGGGCCTCGTGTACGCCGTGACGGTGGACGCAGGCCTGGTGACGGTGGACGTCACGCTCACGTCGCCCGGATGTCCGTCCGGTGCGGAGATCTTGGGCACCGCCGAACAGCAGCTGCGCGCCCTGCCGGGCGTCGAGGATGTGGTGATGAACCTGGTGTGGGATCCGATGTGGAGTCCCGACCGGATGGAGCCGCGGATCAAAGCCTACCTGGGCTTCTGACCGCCCGGCCCCTGCCTAACGGTATGCCCGTTAGGCGCTGAGCGCCCGCAGGAGATCCACCCCCATCACGTCCACTTGCCAGCGGCGGAGGTCATCCGCTGCCGCGAGCTCGTCCAACGAGGCGGGACGTTTGCGCGCGATGCTTTCCAGCCGCTCGCGTGAAATCAGAAACCCCGGATCCAGATCGAGTCGTTGGGCGACCGTCTCGCGGACGGTGCGCAGCCGATTCACGCGCGCGTCGAAATCCGGATCGCGGTCCCAGCGCGGCGCGCGCGGGAAACGAGGAAGCTGATCCTCCGCCACCGCGAGGCCGCGCCCAATCGCATCGAGAACGTTCGCGCCGCGCCGCTCGACGATTCCGCGCGGCATGCCGCGAATCTCACGCAGACCCTCGATCGACCGTGGCGCGATACGGGCCAGCTCGAGCAGCGTCTCGTTCCCCGCTACGCGAAAGGTCGCGCGATCCAGCTCGCGCGCCACGCCGTCCCGCCACGCCACCAGCTCGCGCAAAATCGCCAGTTCGCGCCGCGACAAATCGCGCGCGCCCTTGATCCGCTGGTAGGCGTCGACCGTTGCGTCGTGATCCCATCGCGTGCCCTCGAGTTGCTCGAACTCTTCATGCGCCCAACCGGTCCGGCCCAAGCGCTCCAACTCGGCGGCCAACTGATCGCGAAGCCGCAGCAGGTACATCGTGTCCTGGGTTGCGTAGTCGAGCATGCCCTGCGGGAGCGGGCGCATGGACCAATCGGCGCGCTGGTGCTTCTTCTCGAGCTTGACGCCGAGGAACTGGTCGAGCAACGCGGCAAGCCCGAACTGACGAAGGCCCAAAAGCTGCGCCGCGATGCGCGTGTCGAACAGGTGACGCGCATGCCAGCCGTAGTCCTGGAACAGCAGCCGCAGGTCGTAGTCGGCGTCGTGGAACACGGTTTCCGACTGCGTGCTCTCGAGGAGCTCGCCGAGCCGGCGCGGCTTCCCAATGGTGAGCGGGTCGAGAATCGCGTTCTCTGACGCTGTGCTGATCTGCAGCAGATAGATTCGATCGACGAAACGGTGGAAGCTCGCCCCTTCGGTATCGACCGCCAAACGCGGCGGCTCCCCGAGCGAGGAAAGAAAGCGGTCGGCTGCTTCCGGCGTATCGATGTAGATGGTCGACGACGTGGTAGCTCGGGTGTACGGCGAAGAGTGATGCGACGGCACTCGAAGGTACCTCGTCATGCGGGCCGGACTGGCGGCCTTGAGGGCGGGAGGTGGTCGTGCCAGGCTTCGTGAATTCTCTCGCGCGGGACGCGCGAAAGGAAGCGGACTGCTACCTTGGAGTCCGTTCGTAGCGCTGCCCACACCTTTTCTGCGACGGTATCCATGTCCGACGCGGTATCACGCAGATTCCCGCCGCCCGGGAATGCCTGGCGGTCACGCGACGTGCTGCGCGTGGCGGCCATCGTATTTGGATTGTACTTCGTGTTGCGGCTGTTGTGGTTCGCGAACGCGTTGGTCCTGGTCGCGTTCCTTGGTGTGTTGTTCGGGCTCGCGATTTCGGCGGGAGTGGACCGCTTGGTGCGATTCCACGTTCCGCGCGCGATTGGAGCGGCCACGATCGTGGTGGCGTTCTTCGCGCTGCTATATGGCGCGGGTGCGCTGATCGCGCCGACAGTGAGCGATCAGCTCGCGGTGCTCAAGTCGCGGCTTCCCGAGGCGCAGGCACGCGTCGAGGGATGGATGCAGCAGAAAGGCGGATTGATGCGCGCCATCATGGGCGCGGGCGCGGCGACTGACACGGCCGCGGCGCCGAAGCTCGGTGGTGCGGCCGAACCGGTGGAGCGCGGCGCGAGCGAATCGGCACGACCCGACACCACCCAGGGGGCTGCGCCGAGTCCGTTAGTCAAGGGCATCGGCCGTCAACTGCAGAGCGCGACGCGATACGTGTTTCCGTTCCTCACGTCGACGCTGGCGGCGGTCGCGGGGCTCATCGTGATGTTGTTTCTCGCGATCTACGTCGCGGTGGATCCGGGATTGTACCGGCGCGGGTTTCTCGTGCTCGTGCCGCCGGAATCGCGGGGCGTCGCGTCGCGCGTGCTGAGCCAGATGGCCGTGAAGCTCCGCAAGTGGCTGGTGACGCAGCTCATCGCGATGGTCGTGATCGGCGTGGTGAGCACGATCGTGCTGCTGATCCTGCACGTAAAGGCGCCGTTTGCGTTAGGCTTGCTGGCGGGGATGCTCGAGTTCGTACCCACCGTTGGGCCGGTGTTGAGCGCGGTCCCGGCGATCGCGATGGGGTTCCTCGATTCACCCGAGAAGGCGCTCTCGGTGACGATCGCGTACATCGCGATTCAGCAAACCGAGGGGCAAGTGCTGATTCCGATGCTGATGAAAGGAGGCATCGACCTGCCGCCGGTGCTCACGATTCTGGCCCAGGCGGTGATGGCGCTGCTCTTCGGATTCCTCGGGCTCATGACGGCGGTGCCGCTGCTCGCGGCGGTCATGGTGCCGCTGCGCATTCTGTACGTCGATCGCGAGGGGCCGCTCACCGAGGCGCAGCTCGAGAGCAGTTAGGCAACGTGCCGGGGAGCGGCCTGAACAACGGGGGCCGCGCCCCACGGTGCGTTGGATCAGTCCCGCGACCGCTGGAGTCCTTCGATGGCATCTCCGATTTCGTCCAGCGCTTTCCAGATGGTCTTGAGCAGATCGGCCATCTCCTCCTTCGAGAGCGGCGCGTCTTCACCGACGCGCATGCGGCTTTCGACCTTGCGGACCTCGCGCGCGGCATAGCGCAGGTAGTCGACCGGATATTTCATGCTGGATTCCTCCCGACGCAACGATACCCACGCCGTGCGCATCGCGCCATGCGCGGACGCGTCGGGGGGAGCAACCGGTGTACATGCGTCCGATCCGCTCGCGCTGTTTGCACGCTTCCCCTCACTGTCGATGCTCGGCCACGTCGCGCTCGGTGCATTCCCGACGCCCGTTGAGCAAGCGGGCATCAGCAGCGTGCGCGGCGCTCTCTGGATCAAACGCGACGATCTCAATGCGCGACGGCTCGCCGATACCGACGCGCGATGTGCCGGCGGCAACAAACTCCGCGCGCTCGAATTCTTGTTGGGACGCGTATCGCGCGGAGATACCGTGATCGCGTTGGGCGGAGACGGGTCGACGCACGTGCTCGCAACCGTCGCGCTCGCGCGCCAACTCGGCGCGCGCACCGTGGCGATCCGCTGGCGACATGACATGAACGACACCGCGAGACGTGTGGATGGTCTTGCGCGAGAGTTGGCGGACTCGGTGCGCAGCGAGCGCGGGCCGATCCGCGCGCTGGCGCGCGGGTGGCTCGCGGCGCGACGTGCGCGCGGATCGAGCGTCGTGTGGCGGATCCCACCCGGCGGCGCGTCGTCACTCGGGATGCTCGGCGCCGTGAACGCGGGACTCGAGTTTGCCGAGCAGGTGGCCGGCGGCAAGGCGCCCGCGCCGGCGTACGTGGTGCTTCCGTTAGGCACAGGCGGTACCGCGGGCGGCCTCGCGCTCGGGTTCGCCATCGCCGGCCTCGAGACGCAGGTGGTGGGAATTCGCGTGGTGCCGCGCATCGTGTCCAACCATCGGGGCGTGCTCCGCCTCGCGAACCGCTGTGCCCGTTTCATCGAACGAACGACGGGTCAAGAAGTGCCGCGCGTACGGCGTCGCGGCGTGCGCGTGCTGCATCGATATTTCGGGGGCGCGTACGGCCGGCCGTTGGACGCGGCACGAGAGGTGCGCGACGTCGTCGAACGCGCGACGGGTGTCATACTCGATGAGACGTACGGCGCGAAAGCATGCGCGGCGGCCGTGGACCTGGCACAAACGACGGACGCAACCGTTCTGTACTGGCTCACGTTCGACGCGCGATCTGTAGGTGCGCCGGCGCGAGCCGATCATGCGGCTACCATGAGACGAGGGCCGGATGCATGAAATGCCGACTCGCCGATGTGGACCTCGAATACGACGTGTCCGGTGCATCGCACAGTCCAACGCTGCTCCTCGTGCACGGATTCCCGCACGATCGGACTCTTTGGTCGCCGCAAATGCATGCGCTGTCGGGAACGTATCAATGCGTGGCCGTGGACCTGCGCGGTTTTGGCGAGAGCAGTGCCGCACCGCCCTACACCATGGACCAGTACGCGGATGATCTGGCCGCGCTCCTCGATGCGATCGGCGTGGAGCGCGCAGTCGTGGCGGGACTCTCGATGGGCGGATACATCGCGTTCGCGATGTGGCGCCGCCACGCGCAGCGCGTGCAAGGGTTCGTGCTCGTCGACACGCGGGCGGGAGCGGACACGGACATGGTGCGCGCTCGACGCAGCGAGATGATCGCGCTCGTGCGCGCGGGCGGCGTGCCCGCCCTTCCGGTGCAGCTGGCGTCGGCGCAGTTGGGCGCATCGACGCGCGCACGACAGCCGGAACTCGAGTCGGCGGTGTTGGCCATGGCGCGTCGCGCAAGCGAGGGTGGTGTGTTAGGCGCGCTCGACGCGATGATGGCGCGTCCGGATTCCACGAGCACGCTGGCCACAATTACCGTACCGACGCTGATCGTCGTGGGCGACGAAGACATTCTGGCACCGCCGGTCGAAGCCGAGCAGATACACGCGCTGCTACCATCGAGCCGGCTCGACGTGATTCGCGGGGCGGGACATCTGAGCAACATGGAACGGCCAGCCGCCTTCAACGCCGCGGTGAGCGCGTTCGCGTCGACGATCTGCGATACGGCACAGGCGCACTGATGGTGGTCGACCGGGCCGACGCTGCGTGGCGGATGCCGATCCTCGGCTGGGACATGACACGGCTGACGTGGAGCGTGAGCGTGGCCGCGCTGCTGCTGGTGCTCGCGCTCGTGTCGATCTGGCACGCCCATGGCCACTCTCGGCGGGCGAAGATCGTGTGGACCGTGGTCGCGGTGGTGTTGCCGATCGTCGGCCCGCTGGCGTGGGCGCTCGCCGGACGCGAATCGCGGCGCACGCGGGCCAATCGTTAGGCAAAAACACGGGGGACGTCACGCCTAACGTGACGTCCCCCGAGGATCGGCGCCCGAGCGCGCGTCAGCGCGTCGGCCGGGTGGGCGGCGTATCGCCCTTGAACACGTCCCGGTTGATCTGCACGAACTGCTTCTGATTCGCCGGTACATCTTCTTCCGGGAATATCGCGGTCACCGGACACTCCGGCTCACAGGCGCCGCAGTCGATACACTCGTCCGGATGGATGAACAACTGGTCCGCGCCCTCGTAGATGCAGTCCACCGGACACACATCCACGCACGCCTTGTCCTTTACGCCAATGCAGGTCTCGGTAATAACGTAGGGCATCGCTCGCCTCGAAATGTGCGCGACGGGAACACCCCTAACCTAATGAGAATCCACGGCAGCGGGAATATTGGATCGCGGCTCAGTGGACCTCGACGGTGTCCGACGCCTTCTTAGCCTGAGCCAGCTCGGCGCGGAACGGCAGCGCTTTGTCGGGCTGCTTGAGGGTATCGTACACGGCCACGAGGTCATTCCGTGCAAGGTTGAACCAACTGGCCGGCGGATTCTTCTGCGCCTTGAGGATACTGTAGCCGCTCGCCAGCTCCTTCTCCGCGTCGGCGTACCGATGCTCGAGTACGAGCGTGTGGCCGAGTCGCACGTGGGCGATGCCCACCAACTG
This sequence comes from Gemmatimonadaceae bacterium, assembly GCA_035279625.1. GTDB lineage: Bacteria > Gemmatimonadota > Gemmatimonadetes > Gemmatimonadales > Gemmatimonadaceae > JADGGM01. The sequence continues at coordinate 151,061 of DATEHK010000057.1, read as the reverse complement.
ATGGTCGGGCGCCAACACGGCGCCATAGCGGCGAATGACGTCGCGGAAAAGTGAATCGGCCACGGCGTACTGTTTTTTCTCGACGTACACACTGGCCAGATTCGACAGCGCGATCCCGATGAGATAGTGCTTGTCGTGGTAGATCTGTTTATAGATGTCCGCCATTCGGCGGAAATCCTGCGCGGCTTCATCCAACCGTCCACGCTGTTGGGCCACTTTCCCGAGCTCGTTGAGCGCCGAGGCGACGCGAGGATGCACGGGGCCGTAGGTGCGCTGCTGGATGTCGAGCGCTTCGGCGAGGAGCGTCGAGGCCTCGTCGTATTTCTTTTCGTCGATGAGGGTGCGGCCGAGCATGGTCAGCGCGGATGCGGTCTCGGGATTGTTGCTGCCGTACCACGCGCGAATAATGCCGAGTGCTTCGCGATAGTATCGCTCGGCGGGGAAGTAGTGGCCGTACTCGTATTGAATGGCGCCGAGGTTGATCAAGTCGTCCGCGACATTGGGATGGCGCGGACCATAGAGACTCCGGTCCATCTCGAGCGCACGTTGATTGAGCGAATCGGAAATCGCGTAGTGCCCGGCGTAGAAGTGCGAGTTGGCGAGCTCGGTGATGGTGGCGGCGAGATCGGACGGCTGCGACCCTGGCGCGGACAGGAGCTGCACGGCTTGGCCGAGCGTCGCGATCGCATCGGGGTAGTGTCCCTGGTCATCGAACACGCGTCCTAACGAGGCGGTGGTCTTGGCGATGGACGGATCGCCCGGCGGCAGGATGCGCTGCTGCATGCCGAGCGCCTGCCGGATCAGCTGCTCTGCGGAATCGTATGCGGCCTGGGCGTCGAGCAGGAGTCCCAAGGCGACGAGGCTGTTGGCGATGTCGGGATGGTCGCCGTGGAAGAGTGCGCGACGTTCGGAGAGCGCGGCGCGGAGCAACGTATCGGCGCGATCGTAGTTGCCGAGCTCTTGGTAGATGCTGCCGAGCGTTTCATAGAGCTCGGCTTGGGACTGGGGCACACCGTCCAGGGCACGGGCTTCCTTGAGGCCGCGGTCGAGCATGGTGACGACGCGCAAGCTCTCCGCGGGGCCGACGTCTTGGTCGCCGCCCTCGAACAAGGTGACCATGAAGCCCTGGACGCGTTGGGCACGCGCCGCTTCGCCTAACGCAGCGTTGCGGGCGTTGGTGAGGCGCACGGTGTAGAACACGACCAGGCCCACCACAGCGATGAACATCGCGGCGGCCACGGTTACAGATCGCCAGTTGCGGCGGAGGAATTTGCCGGTGCGGTAGCGGACGCTGTCGCGCCGCGCTTCGAGCGGCTGGCCGCCGAGGTAGCGGTCGATGTCGCGGATCAGCGCATCCACCGTGGCATAGCGGCGCGCCGGCACTTTGTGCATTGCCGTTAGGCACAAGACATCCAGGTCGTCCCATTCGCTCGTGCTCGCGGACGGCAGGCGGGCATCCGGGCCTTCGTGCTCGCGCCGGCGCCGCGCCACCGCCGACGGCTTCACCGGATCGCGCTCGGCGATCAGCGCCTCGAGCTCCGCCGGCGTGTGCTGCGCCACGTCGAACGGCAGGCGATCGGTGAGCAGCTCATAGAGCACCACGCCCAACGAGTAGATGTCGGTGTGGATGCCGACGCGTCCGGCGCGGATTTGCTCCGGTGCCGCGTACGCCGGCGTCATGAGGCGCATGCCGGTGCGCGTGTGATCGTCGTCGACGCCGCTCTCGTCGAGCTGCTTCGCGATGCCGAAATCCAGGAGCTTGACCGTGCCGTCCTGCATCACGAAGATGTTCGACGGCTTGAGGTCGCGGTGAATGATCGCGTGACCGTGCGCGTGCTGCACCGCTTCGCACACGCTGCGGAAGAGGCGCAGCCGGTCGGCCATCGACGACGCGTGGTCGCGACAATAGTCGGTGAGCGGCACGCCGTCGACGTACTCCATGACGAACCACGGCGTGCCGTCGCTCAACGTGTCGGCGTCGTAGAGCCGCGCGATGAGCGGGTGGTTCAGTTGGGCGAGCGTGCGTTGCTCGATCGCGAAGCGTTCGCGGCGCGCGGGCGAGAGCCACGCGTCGCGCAGAATCTTGATCGCGGCCTCGCTGCCCAGGTCTTCGCGGCGCGCCAGGTACACCACGCCCATGCCGCCCTCGCCGAGGAGACGGGTGATGCGATACGGTCCGAAGGCGTCCGGCAGTTGATGCGACGCGCCGCGGCCTAACACTTCGTTCGCGACGTGCGCTACGTCGCGGTCGATGAACGATGCGCCGCGCGCGTCTTCGTCGAGCAGCGCCGAGACCTCGTCGCGCAGGTCGTGGTCGCCGCCGCACTCGGCGTCGAGGAACGCCGTCTGCTCCGCGGGCGGCAGTGCCGCGGCGCGGTGGAAGAGCTCCTGCATGCGCGTCCAACGCTCGGCGTCCATGGTGTTCCGTTAGGCCTGGATTACCGGGCGCGGCGCAGCTCGCCGGCGAGCCACGCGCGGGCCGCGCGCCAATCGCGCAACACCGTGGCTTCGGACACGTCGAGCAACGCGCCCGTCTCCGCGATGTCGAGACCACCGAAGAACCGGCATTCCACCATCAGCGCTTGTCGCGGATGGATGCGCGCGAGCTCTTCGAGCGCTTCGTCGAGAGCGAGCAGGTCATCGGCGGCGGCGGCACCGGTCCCGGCCACGGAGAGCGCGTCGTCGAACGTGACGATGGCCACGGACCCTCCGCGCTTGGTCGCCTTGCGGCGACGCGCCGCCTCGATGAGCACCTGCCGCATCGCCCGCGCGGCGATGCGCTTGAAGTGCAAACGCGGCACCGATGCGAGCTGCGGCGACTGCGCGAGCTTGAGCCACGCTTCGTTGACGAGCGTCGTCGGTGTGAGCGTCGCGTTCGGATCGTCCCGCCGCACGGCAGACGCGAGTCGTCGCAGCTCCTCGTACGTGGCGCTGAACAGATCGTCGAGCGCGCGGCGTTCCTCGAGCACACCGCCGAGGTCGCTGTGCTCGAGTCCGTGGGGAGCGGCGTTGCGGGTGACACCACGCGACATGACGGGATACTCCATAGCTCTGCGCAAAGCCATTGGAGCCGACGTGGGGAACGGCGCTCGACGCGGCTGCTCGGGGCAGGTTCCCGGGGGCCCTCTAGCGTAGCGATCCCGGTCGCACCACGCAAATCCCCTGAGGTTCGGATGGTCCGACGTCCACGCGCCCCGGCCGACACGACGACGCAGGACGTCGCCCGTCGCCTACGGGCCACCAGCTCCTCCGATCCGGACGTCCTCTACGCCGCCAAACAGGAGTTGGCCGCGCCGTTCGACCATCACGGCGCGGTGTGCCTGTGGATCATCATTATCGGTACCCTCGTCTGTTGCACCTTCGTGCTCGCCCCGCTGGGGGTGCCGGCAGTGTTGTACGGCGTACGCCATCGCAGGCGGACACGGATCAACCTGGCGACTATCGAATCCTCGCACGCGGCGTACATCGGGGCACTGGAGTCGCGAGACGCTCATCAACCGGCCATGGTGCGACCCTCTCCGTCATCGATCGCGCAGCGGGAGCAGCCGAGCACGCGCGCCACTACTGAGCGATGAACCGAGCGCATCCCACATGACGGTCCATACATTCGGCAATTGGTCGAGGGCCTCTTGATTTGCAGCGACGCCGCGATTGCGAGCCACCCACGCCGCCGCGGACATGCGCGCGGCGGCCAAGGCACGGTGAACGGCGACGCTGTCGGAGCCGGTGGCACCAGCGACGCTCAGGAAGACGTGCTCGTAGAAGGCATCGCCGCTCGACACCAATGAGATTACGCGTCCGGCGACCGGGCCTGGATCCACGGCTGGCGGGGCGAGTCCGGCGCGGACGAACGGTAGGGCCCAGTTGTCGGATTGAAACGCGCCTGCCGGGTTAGGCAGCCACGCCCATACGTGAATCATGGCGAGCCGGGCGCCGCGCATCGATGTGTGCGATACCATCACCTGGCTGAGCAAGTCCGTCTCGTCTTCGACGGTGCCGGTGTGCGCGTGCCACGTGGCGTCGCCCGGGAGTGGCGGCGGTGTCTCACCGGCCAGAAGCGGCAGGGCGTAAGCCACGCCGATGAGCGTCAGGCGCCCTTCGATGGTCGCGTACTCGAGGATCGGCGGCTGATCCAGCGTGAATCGCCCTGAGAAGAGCGGTCCGATGTCGATCCAATGCTCGCCCATGCCCGGGAAATCGCCGCCGATGGGTCGATAGCCATCGAGCACCGCCTGTTCGCGGTCGCGGTAACGGGCGCTTGCCGCACGGACGCGCGCAAGGAATGCGCCTGCCGTCGTATCGTTAGGCATGCGTGGTCCTCCGTGCGCGGCCGTGGGGTCGTCTGCCGGGGCCAACCGTCCGTTAGTCTGCGCGCGCGCCGGTCTCGCGATCGTGCACATTGCCACGAGTACGATGGGCACCCACTTCATTGCGCGAGTACCACGATCGCTCGCTGGTGATGCGCGGCGAGCAGTCGTGCCTCGAGATCCGGCGTCAGCCCTTGCGGGAAGCGACTCATCAGCCGGAGGTGCTCGCGGTCGCCGGGCGACGGGAGGCGGCCCTTTGCGATCGACAACGAGATGGTTTGTGCCGACAACGTCAACGTCTGTACGTACGGCATGTAGCCGACTTGGCGCGACCACAGGACGACGAGACCTGTGTCGAGAACTGCCAAGAGCTCGCCGTCGATGGTGATCCCGGTGCGCGCCGCGATCCTCGTGCGCGCCCCTCGGGGTTCGCGCGCCACCGCGAGGTCGTCGGCCCGCGGTCCAAAGTGGCAACCGAGCGCAAGGACGCTCAGGGCAACGATCGCGGTCCGTCTCATGGCAGGTGCCTCACTGGAATGCGGTGTGCGAATGCCGACTCGAACGCCGGGCCTACCGTCGCCCAATGCCGCACGGTCTCGGCGAGCGTCGAATCGGACGCGATGAACGGGCGGGGCGCAGCTCCCTTCGCCTGCCTAACCCAACCGCCGCGAATCCACTCCGTGTAGTACCCTTCCGTCGCCAACAGGAACGTGCGCACGGAGTCGCGCGGGCCGGCGCCGGTGCTGAAGCGCAGCGTGAGCTGCTGGCCGGGGGTCGTTTCCAGATACCTCGCATCGAGTCCGGACACGCTCCGCAGCGCATCCGTATCCGCGACGCCGTTCGCCGCTACCATCATCGGCGCAAATCGCTGTGGCGCAGGACGCCGGAATCGCGTGGCGACGGCCACCTTCCCGAGACGCCATTCGTCGGCTACGAACGACAGCCGCACGTGAAGCGTGTCGTCCGCCGTGGCGGGTATCACGGAGGCAACGTCGCGCCAGGCGATCGGCCCCGCATCCGGAACGTAGGCCACTTCTTCCCCTTGGCCGCCGCGCCTAACGGATATGTGCAGTCCCATTCGCGACCCGTACCAACGGCCGAGCGCAACCATGTCGGCGATGGTGTTGAGGTCGCGTCCCTCGAAGTCAACCGCGCGCGCGCCCTGCGGCCGCAACATCTCATCGTACAATAGCACCGTGTTGAGCAGGCTATTGCGAAGATGAAACAAGAGGACGAGGCTGTCTGCTCCGTGCGGGACCGGAATGGTCACATCGATCCAGTCATCGAAGTCGGCCGCGGTGACTCCAGCCAGCGTCTTCGGATCCGAGTGAAAGACCAACGAATCGTCATCGGCAAGTGCCTTCGTCACGTCATTGCCCGCGCGATCGACGGCTCGCGTCAGAGGCACGATCGCGCCCACCGCCAGCGGGCGCTCCTCGGCATCCGGCAGGACGAATTCGGCGTTCGCGTGCGTTACGCCCAGGAGCTCGAGCTGGTTGATGTAGTGAGTTTCGAGCGCCTCGTTGCGCACATCGAGCGACAGAGTGCCGTCGACGTCGGGTTGTGCGCGCAGGCGATGGAGATCGCGTCGCTCGAGGAGCGGAGAGATACTGTACGAAAATCCCTCGGCCTCGAGTGCCGGCACGCCGGCGCTGTCGGAGTAAATCGTTGGGCAGGAACCGAAGACCGCCGCCGACAGTCCCGCCGTTCCCAGCACCGCGCCGGCCACGGCGAGCGTCGTCATCACCGCTGACTTGGTGCCGTCGACGTAGTTGGTAAAGCTCTCCATCGCCACGATGCTGTCGAGCGGTATGGTGACGATTTCGGCGCCGTTGGAAGCCAGGGAATCAATGATGCTATAGTGTCGGCCGGCACCCCGCACGGTGTCGCCACTGATGCGAATCCCGTGTGGGAACACCACAGTTGCACCGTCTTGCAAGTGCAGCTTGACGGGACTGAGCACGGTCGTGCTGTCCGTTCGCGCGATGGAAGCGACGTTCACGCCGCGGAAGATGCAGGCCGTGAGCGCGGCGATTGCCGCGGCTGGAAGAAGAACACCGCAGACGACGAGTAGCGGACTTCGCATGGGCACCTCCTGAAATGCGCCGTTGGGCGAGTACGGTGCGAAGGGTCGCGCCCGGCGCCATCCCATTCCATACGTCGAATGACGTAGGCGGCACCGATCGATCGCCGTTTAGTGCTAGTCCGACCGAACGCCGATTAGGCACGAGTTGTCGGTCCGTAGTGGCCCGAGCGCACGTCGCGGGCTTGACCGCGGCGCCAGCGGACACAAGTATCAGTCTTCGCCAGCACTCTTGACGCACCGACGCGTCGCCGCTGGTCGGGGCCGACATTGTCCTCGCTCGATTATCTGCCGTCTGTCTGGCCCCTCGTTGGGCGAGAGGCAGAGCTGGAGCTGATGCAGCGGACGCTGGACTCCGCCGCTGCGGGATCGGGCAACGCTCTCGTTCTGCGGGGCGAATCGGGAGTCGGGAAAACGCGCCTCGCACAGCTCGCCATGCAGCATGCCGCCGCGGACGGCTGGACAGTTGCGAGCGGAAGCGCGTACCCGGTCGAAACGGGCGTGCCTTACGCGCTGTTCGCCGACGCACTGGTCCCGGTGCTGAGAGGCCTCGCCGATACTACGGTGTCACTGCTTTCTCGAGGGGCGACGTCGCACCTCGCGCACATCTTTCCAGCGCTGGTCGGCCCGCAACCGAGCGACGACCGGCAGGTCAGCTCTCCGGAGCTCAAGGGACGCGTCCAGTGGACGGTCGCCCAACTGCTCACGGGACTGAGCGCACGTACGCCGCTGCTGCTCGTGCTGGAGAATCTCCAGTGGGCCGACCCCTCTTCGCTCGAGCTACTGCACTTCATCGCGCGCCAGGTGCGTGAGGCGCGACTCGCGATCGTGGCCACGGTGAACGATTCGGAGGCGGAGTCACAACTGTCGTTGAACACGACAATGCGTTCGTTGGTCGACATGGGCGTAGCCGCGAGTCGGCAAGTGGCGCCGCTCGAGCGCACCGAGGTCGAGGAGCTTCTGAGTCGCGTGTTCGGCGAAGGGACCGTGCCGAAGGATGCGATGGCGCTGCTCTTCGGCTGGACACGCGGCAATCCCTTCTTCCTCGAGCAAACCCTCAAATCGCTCGTCGCGACCGGGCGCCTAACGCATCGAGACGGCACGTGGGTCGGTTGGGACCTCGAAGGATTGGAGCTCCCGCGCAGCATCCGTGACGCGCTCGAGATGCGCCTGGGTCTCGTGAGCCCGGGCGCGCGCACGGTAGCCGATTGCGCAGCGGTCATCGGGACTCGCCTCAGCACGGACATTCTGCTCGCCGCATCGGGAATGGATAGCGGCTCGCTGCTCGCGGCGCTCGATGAGCTGTGCCGCCGTAACGTGCTCGCGGGACATCTGTTCGGGGAACGCGTCGAGTATGACTTCACGCATCCCATGGTGCGCGGCACGTTGTACGAGGGCCTGGGGATCGGCCGACGCTCCATCCTGCACGCGCAGGTCGCGGAGGCGCTCGAGAGTTTGTGGGGCGCACATGCCGCCGAACATGCAGATGAGCTGGCGTTTCATTCAGTGCATGCGAGTGTCGGCACTCCTACTCCGAAAGCGGTGCGCTACCTGGTATTGGCGGGCGAGTCTGCGCTCGAGAAGCACGCAGACCGAGAGGCGGTGCGGTATCTGGGGGCGGCGCTCGAGCACTGCGACCATCGCGGCACGTCGACGGAATCCAACGCACCGAAAGAGATCATCGATCTTGTAGCGGGACTCGCGCTCGCGAATCAACGGATCGGCAATCACGGTGCGGCGCATGCGCTGTGGGAACGCGCTCGTGTGGGCGCGGTGGCGGCCGCCGACCTTTCACTCGTCGCAAAAATCGAGCGACGCCGCGGACTCGCCTGTTATTGGCAGGGCAAACCCGCGGACGGGCTTCGTCACAGCGAGGAGGGACTGCGCGCCGCACTCTCTGCCGGCGAGCGCGGACTGATCGCGGAGCTGCGCATCGTACTCGGTGCGTGTCTTGTCGGGCTTGGTCGACCCACCGAGGCGCGCGACGCCTTGCTCTTGGCGCTTGCCGACGCGGATGCCATCGGCGATGTCGGGCTCCAGGCCCGTGTGCATCGCGCCCTCTTGTTGACGTCCGTGGTCACATGCTCGGCATCCGATGCGCGCCGTCACGCGACGCACACGCTGGAGCTCGCGCAACGATCGGGGCAACCCGACATCGCCTGGACGGCCCACTGGGCGCTCGCCGTGCTCGCCGGCCTGACTGGAAACGTGCCCGAGCTCGAGACGCGGCTGCGCGACGCCGAACGCATTGCCGAGGAGCTACGGTCGCCAGCCCTGCGCTTGTCGACGTCAGAAGTGGCCGTCGAATACCTCGCCGGGCGCGGCGACTGGGCGGCGGCGCTCGGGCGCGCTGAACAGAGTATTTCCCTCGCGCGGACACTTCGGAACGACACCATTCTTGCACGGCTGCTCGTGTGGACGGCCGTGATCTACGGCGGGCGCGGCGACTTGGAACGCGCGAAGAAGTATCTCGACGAAGCCGCCGACGTCTCGGGCGTCGATCGCGGAGACGGCGGTCGCGACGTGAACAGCGCATTGCGCGTGCAGATGGGCCTGGCCATGTATCACAACGCGTTAGGCGCTTACGATGAGGCAATTCGCATCAGTCGCGCCGGGCTCGCTCTTGCCGAGCAATCAGGGCAGGCGATCTGGGCTATCTATCGTTTGTGGCCGGCCCTCATCGAGGCGCATCTCTGGAAGCGAGAGTTCGATGAGGCGGAGGGTCTGAGCCGACAGCTGCGGGAGGCGTCAAACCTCATCGGCCATCGCCTTGGTCTCGTGTGGGCCGACGTGGGCGAATCGCTTGCGCGAATGCTTCGCGGTACGACGCCGGCCCTGCTCGAGCGTGTCATTCGTGCGACCGACGCGCTGGAGCGCGTGCCGTTCGTGTTCGACGCCGCGCGTCTGCAGCGCGAAATCGCGCGGCGACACGTCGAGCTCGGCGATCGGAACGCGGCGGTGCGCGTGCTCGAACGCGCCTGCGCGCAGTTCGAGAAGTTAGGCGCGGCGATCGAGCTTGCAGGGGCCCGCGAGCAACTGCACGCCCTCGGCGTGCGATCACGTCCGCGGCGCGGCACGCACCCGGTCGCTCGAGCGGAAAAAGGCGCGCTCACCGAACGGATGATCGAGGTGGCGCGCATCTCGGCCACCGGCAAGACCAACAAAGAGATCGGACGGTTGCTCGGCATTTCCGACCGCACCGTGAGCACCACGCTCTCGGAAGCGTACAAGCGGCTCGCAATCAAGAACCGCGGGCAGCTTGCCGAGTGGGTGCGACGTGGCAATTTGATGGATCGCCGGCGGCGGTCGCCCGCCGTGGCGCGCCACGAGGCGAAGCCGGCACGGAAGCCGCCGGCCGGCTCCGCCCCCCGCGGCCGTCACGCCTAACGGAGACTGAGACCAACGTAGAGGGCGAACGCCAGCGCACCCATCACCAGCACGATGCGGTGCGGTATCGTAGCGTCCTGTAACAAGCTCCACAGCACCAACGGTCCGACAACCGCCGCGCAGGCCCAACGAACCAGCACCGGCGCAGTGACAGTATGCGCCGATAGCAGCGCCAAGCCAATCTCGATGAGCGCCGCCGCGCTGTATCCGAGTGCGACGAAGCCCCAATCTCGATACGGGGACGTGAGGGCGGGAATCATTGGCGTCTCCTGTTCTGGGCCGACAAGAAGTCGTGAGCATCGTGCTCCGGCTTCACGGCGGCGTTCGGTCCGCGCGCGCCGCCTTACCGCTCGCGCGCACGGAATCGCCGAGTCCGAGAACGGCGGCCAGCAGCGCATCGGGGCGCTCCTCGTGCAGATACACGCCCGAACCCGAGACGCTGTCCGCTCGGAAGTTCGCAAGCCGCGACGCAAGCAGCGCGACTTCTCCGGCACCGATCCCTCCATGGCGGTTCGATGCGCCGATCAGCAGGCGGACCGGCTGAACAATGCGCCACAGATTGTCGCGCAGCGGCTCGGCAACACGCGCACGCTGCATGGCCTGCATGACCCGGATCGACGCGCCGAGGTCGGCGACGATGGGTCGCGCGTACGCATCGCCGACGTCTCGCGTCACCCACGCCGGATCGGCCGACGCGTCGGCGAGCGCATGGCGCACCTTGTTCTTCACGATGCCGCTCGCTCCGAGGAGCCGGAGGAGCGGCGCGAATTTCATCGCGGTGGATACGCCTTCCGTGTAGGAGCGGTCGACGGGCCCCCCGTCGAGCAGCAGCACGGCGACGACACACTCGGGGCGGCGGTAGGCGAGACGCAGCGCGACAGCCGCGCCAAAGTTCGAACCGATGACGATCGCCTGGCCTACGCCCAAGGAATCGAGCACGGCGCCGACGCGATCGGCCTGCGCGTCGAGCGCGTAATCGCCGTCCGCCGGGTGCGACGACGTGCCGACGCCTAACGGCTCGATGACGTACGCCGGGTAGCCGGCTGCGGCCAGCAGCGGCATGACGCGCCGGTAACCGAACGACGCACCGATGATGCCCGGCAAGAGGATTACCGGTCGGGCGGCCGGCACGGATGCCGACTCCGCCGCCGGCAGCGCGATCGTCACCGTGAGCGTTTCCCGCGGCGTCAAGGGAATGCGGCGTTGGCCTAACGTGGAATCCGCGGCCAGGGCGAGTAGGAGCACGATGATCATGGTGTCGTCCCTCCAGGAGATGGGGAGCGAATGGCGGAGCGCACGACCGATGTGCGGCCGGGCGTCGAGGCGCTGGCGCGGTCTCGCCCGAACACCACCTGCCGGCCGAGGACCACGCCCAACACGATCGTGGGGAGATCCTGCGCCAGGTGGATGAGCAGGCCCACGCCCAGCGCCGCATCCATCGGCGCGCCTAACGAGTGAGCGGCGGTAGCATAGGCGATCTCGAAGACCCCGAGGTTGCCGGGCGTCACGCGGGCGACGAGGCCTACGTTCACTACCAACAGCGCGACGAGGCTGCCACTGATCCCCAAGGGCAGGTGCGCCGCCCGCGCCACGAGGTGGTATGACGCGAGCTGGCATGTCCAATCCAGCAGCGTGAGCGGGACAGCGACCCCAAGTCGCCGCGGGGTCACGACGTGGCGCGCCGTCTTGGCGATGCGGCGAGCGTGGACACGCCACACGCGCTGGAATCGACGCGCACCGCTTGCGGCGCGGCCGGGGAAGGCGGGATGGCGCTGGCCTCCGAATCTTCGTGCCATCCATAGCGCAGCAACGAGTAGCACCGCCGCGGCGAGCGCCGCCGGCGCCGCTGCGACGCGCAACGGCGTGATGACCAACGCTGCGCACAGCACCGCAACGAATCCGGCAGTGTTCAAGAGCCGTTCGAGCGCTACAGTCGTGAGGACGGCATACGCGCGGAGTCCAGTCGCGCGCGTCATGATCACCACCCGGCCAGCCTCGCCGACGCTGCCGATGAACAGTCCGTTGAGCGTTGCACCGACGAACGTCGCGCGCACCACGATGCGATAGCTGGTTGTCCCAAGTGCGCGCAGCCACACGAACCACGCGCCGGCCTTGGAGAGGAGCGATACCAAGTGGCACGCAGTCGCAAGGCCGAGGATTAGCAGCGAAGCATGCCGCATCGCGGCCAGTGTGCTCCGCCAGTTCACATGACGCACGTAACCGGCGCCGGCCAGGCCGAGGAGCACGACCGCGGCGAGCACAACCATCGGCCGCCGGTATCGCATCAGACTCGATGCCATGGCATCATCCCGCATGGACACGCTGCCACTGCGACGCGCTCTTGTCACCGGAGCGACCGGGATGCTCGGGTCCTACGTCGTGCAATGCCTCACATCCGCCGGCTGCGGCGTGTGCGCCGTGGTGCGCGACGGGATGCGTGCCGCGTGGTTGCGTCCGTTGGGCGCGGAGCTGGTACAGGGCGACATCGCGAACGCGCACCTGTTGCGGGACGCGACGGCCGGATGCGACGCCGTGTTCCATGCCGCGGCAGCGATCGGTCCGGAAGCGCAGTGGGAAACGTTCCGCGCCGCCAACGTCGACGGAACACGGCACGTCATCGATGCCTGCGCGGCACACGGCGCGCGGTTGCTCTACGTCAGCAGCACGGCGGTCTACGGAGACTCGCGCTACGCGCGCGCGCCTCTCGACGAAACGGCAGCGCTGCCCGATCTGCCGCAGCACGACGCATACGGCCGGTCGAAGCAGGAGGCCGAGCGCCTCGTGATGAGGGCCCACGCCGACGGCGTCGTGCGTGCCGCGATCGTTAGGCCGCCGCCGATGTATGGCGAACGGGATCGCCAGTTCGTTCCGCGGATCGCCGCCGTGCTGACGCGCGGTATCTTCCCATTGATCGGCGGCGGCACGACGACGCTTCCGTTGGTGCACGCCCGCAACGTCGCGGAAGGCGCCATACTGGCCGTCACGAACCCGCGGGCGGATGGGCGGACATACAACCTCACGTGCGACTACCGCCTCACGGTCGCGGAGCTGGTGCGGTTCGCGGCCCGCGGGCTCGAGCGCCGCGTGTTCGCACCGTCGATTCCGGTCGCAGCCGGCCGCGTACTGTTTCGCGCGCTCGAGCTCGCGCTCGTCGCTTTGGGGCGCCGCGATGTGTCCCGACACACCGGAGGCACGCTCGACATGCTCACGAAGGACAATCCGTTCGCGGAGCAGCGCGCACGTCGCGAACTGAATTGGCAACCGACGGTCACGCCCGATGCCGGTGTCGCCGATGCGTTTCGGTGGTGGAAGACGCATCATCGGAGCACGAATGCGACGAGGTAGTCGCCGAGCCGCGTGCGCATCAGGTGGTGGCCGCCCGCGGCGATGACGACGTACTGTCGTCCGTCGGGGCGTGCTCGGTACGTCATCGGCGATGCCTGGGCCGACGCGGGGAGCGCGGCTGCCCACAACTCGCGCCCCGACTGCACGTCGTACGCGCGGAGGTCGTGGTCCATCGCGGCGGCGATAAAGACGACGCCGCCAGCCGTAACCAGCGGCCCGCCAAGCGACGGGGATCCCCACGCTGCGGGCGCCGGAATGTGCGCGTAGTCGCTCATGGTGCCGATTGGCACCTGCCATCGAATGCGTCCGGCACTCGGGTCGATCGCGATGAGCGTTCCCCACGGTGGCGGACTGCAAGGCAATCCTAGCGGCGACCGCAGTAACTCGCGGCGACTACCGTACGGTGCTCCGATGTCGGGCGCGACGTCGGCGTCCTGTCCGCCTCTGCGTTGGGCATCGGTCGGTGTTCGCGGCAGGAGCGTCACGACGGTCGCGACACGGATCGTGTTCAACACCACGAGGCCATGGAGCGAGTCGACGGCAACGCCGCCCCAGTTCACGCCGCCCAAGAAGCCCGGATTGACGACCGAGCCGCGCATGCTCGGCGGCGTGAAGATGCCCTGAGAACGAAGGGAGCGAATGCGTTCCGCGCACGCGCTACGGTCGACCGGCGTTAGGCCCCATGCATCATCGGGGCGCAGACCTTGGGGCGTCACCGGCGGCGGGAAGGTCGGGAAAGGCTGCGTCGGCGACGCGAGCTCGCCCGGGACGTCGCTCGCCGGAACCGGCCGCTCATCAACCGGAAGCAGCGGTCGTCCCGTTAGGCGGTCGAGAACGAACACCATGCCGGTCTTCGATGCCTCGACGACGGCGGGAACGGCAACACCGTTCCGCACCACGGTGGTGAGCGCCGGCTGTGCCGCGACGTCGTAGTCCCACAGGTCATGGTGGACTAGCTGAAATGCCCAGATCTCTTGTCCGGTCGACGCGCGTAGCGCCACGATGGAGTTGGCGTCGCGGTCGTCGCCGGGACGCAAGCCGCCAAAGTGGTCCGGACTCGCGCTGCCGGTCGGAATGAACACGACGTCGTGGGCCGGGTCGGCCGTGAAGAGTCCCCACGAGTTCGCAGCGCCCGAGCGAAATCCATCGTTGCCGGCCGGGTGTAGGGCCGCCTCGCCGCGATACCGCACGAGCGGCTCCCATGCCCAACGCAATCGCCCATCGCGCACGTCGTACGCGCGCACGCTGCCGCTCGGCGCGTCGATCCTGATGTTGTCGAAGATCGATGAGCCAACGATCACCACATCGCCGACGACGATCGGCGGCGACGTCACGTGGTACTCGTGCGCGTGTGTCTCGGCGCCTCGCACGCCCACATGCAAGTCGACGGCACCTGCGGCGCCGAAATCGCCACAGGGCTGTCCCGTGTCGCCGTCGAGCGCGATCAAGCGGGCGTCGAACGTGCCGAGGAAGATCCGCGTGCGGCAGGGCGCCCCGTGCGTGCGCGTCGAGTCGATCCAGGCTGCGACGCCGCGAACGGTGACCTCGTCGTGCGTTAGCGAGGCACGATCCAGATGTGCGTCGAATGCCCAACGCTCGGTGCCGCGCTCAGGATCGAGCGCCACCACGCGCGCCGACGGCGTGGCCAGATAGAGGAGTCCGTTGACGAAGAGCGGCGTAGACTCGAATGCCGTCGATGGGCCGCTGCCTTCCTTCACGCCATCCGACACATCGCCGGTGCGGTAAATCCAGGCCACGCGCAGCGACTCGACGTTCGCGCGCGTGATTTCGGCGAGCCCGGAGTAGTGATCGCCGCCCGATCCGCCTTCGATCGGCCAGAGCACAGCTGCTCCTTCCGGGCGCCGGCCTTCATCGCGCGAGCGGAGCGCGGCAGGATCACCCTGGATGACGTGGTCGGGAACAGCGAGCCGCGGGGTGGAATCGCTCAACCACATCGAGAACGCCATGAGTGCGCAGGCGAGCGCCGTCGAGGCGATGATGCGAAGCCGGTACGGTACCGATTGGCTCACGAACGGTTGCATGGGCGTGTCCTCGCATCGCGTTAGGCAGGTGGAGCGTGACGCGATGGAGCATGCAAGCCGGCGTCGATCCGAGGGCTACGTCAGATCATTGGGTCGGGCGGCCATGAGCGCGTAGATCTCAGGCGGGCACCACGTATGGCGGTCCGCTGGATGACGTACGCGGAAGCGTGATGTCTGGGGTGTGACGAGGTGACGTGCGGCGTCAGGACGGCACGTTAGTCGCCGCGCATCGCGATGAGCGGGCTCACGCGCGCGGCTCGCCGCGCCGGCAGGTAGCTGGCGGCGAGGGCGACCGCCGCGAGCACGATGGCCACGCCGGCGAACGACGCCGGGTCCGTGGTTCCGATGCCGAACAGCCACGATCGAATCAGCCGCGCCGCGAACAGCGCGCCCACGGCGCCGACCGTGATGCCCACGCCGGCGAGCACGGCGCCTTCGCGCAGCACGAGGCGCAGCACGGCGCCCGGCTGCGCGCCGAGCGCCACCCGCAGGCCCAGCTCCTGGCGCCGCTGCGTGACCGAATACGAGATGACGCCGTACAAGCCTAACGCAGCGAGCAAGAGTGCCACGGCCGCGAACACGGCCATGAGCGCACCGTTCAACCGCGGTTGCGCCACCGACTGGTCGACGATCGACTGCAGCGTTTGCACGTTGTAGATCGGTAGCCCGGGGTCGATGTCGCGCAGGGCCTCGCGCACGACCGGCGCCAGTGCCGCGGCGTCGCCGCGGCCGCGCACCACGAGCGTCATGGTGCGCAACAGGCGCACGGATCGCCGCATCGAGACGTACACCACCGGCGCGGGCGGGGTCGCGAGGCTCGTTTGCGCCGCGTCGTTCACCTCGCCCACGACCTGGAGTCCGGTGGGTTGCGTGTTGAACGCGATCTGGTGATCGATCACGCTCGCCTTGGGCCAGAACGCGTGCGCGGCCGCGTGGCTCAGCACCATGGTGGGCGTGGCTTCATCCCACGTCACATCGCGGCCCGCCATCACGTGCATGCCCATCGCGCGGAAGAATCCCGGCGTCACGAAGCGGATGGTGCTCATGAGCGGATCGTTAGGCGGGCGAGGCGGCTGACCGACCAGCCGAATGGACGTGAACACCCCGCCGCCCACCAAGGGCGGCGTGTCGGTTGCGCCCACCGCGATGATGCCGGGCCGGCCCGAAAGATCCGTCAACAGCGACCGGTAGAACGCGATGCCCGTCGAATCGGGATAGCCCGGGCCCAACGTGATCTGCGCGGTGATGGCGTGCTCGGGCCGGAAGCCGGGGTTCACGCGCATCATGCGCGCGAGACTCTGGGCGACGAGCGTGGCGCACACCGCGAGCACCACGGTGAACGACAGCTCGCCGATCACCAGCAGCCGCCGCGTTTGGTGCGCGCGCACGTCGCCGCTGTTGCCGCGGCCGCCGTCGCGCAGGGCTTTGCCTAACGATGGCAGGCTGGCGCGCAGAGCGGGCCACAGGCCGAACACCACAGCCGAGGCAAGGCTCAGCGCGAATGCGAACGCGATGACCGTGGGATCGAGTCCGAACCCGCCGCTGCGGGGAATCACACCGGCCGGTATCGCGCCGCGCAGCGCGGCGAGGGCCGCGCCGGCCACGCCCAACCCGATCACGGCACCGACCAACGCAAGCAGCACGCTCTCCACCGCCAGCTGCGCCACCAGCCTCCCGCGCGACGCGCCCACCGCCTGGCGCACCGCGATCTCCCGGCCGCGCGCCGCGCCGCGCACGAGCAGCAGATTGGCCACGTTCGCACACGCGATGAGCAGCACCAGCATCGCCGCGCCCAACAGCACGAGCAGCGGACCGCGTGTGCCTAACGAAAGATCCTCGCTCAGCGGGAACACGCTCGCCGTCCACCCCGCGATCTCGGGATTCTCGCTCGCCACCTGCACCTCGGCGGCGTAGAGATCCTTGCGCGCGCCCTCGAGCGTCGCTCCGGGCGCCAGCCGCGCGACGGCCCCGAACAAGTGCTGCGCGTGGCGCTCGACGCTCGCGTACGACGTGAACTCCACCACCGTGATCACGTCGAGCGGCGCGCCCACGAACGCCGCACCCAGGAGCTCCTCGTCAGGCGGCAGCACGCCGATCACGGTTCGCAACCGGCCGTTGATCGAGAGCTCCGAGCCGATCGCCGAGCGATTGGCGCCGAAGTGCCGCTGGAAAAAGCCGTAGGTGATGACCACCGCGTTGCTCGTCTCGCCCCGCGCGTCGTCCGGACCGAACGAGCGTCCGAACCGTGGATGCACGCCCAACACGTCGAGAAAGTTGGGCGTAACCACGAGCGACGTGGCGCTCTCCGGGCCGTCGCGACCGGCGATCGTCGTTAGGCCATTGGCATACAGCGCCATGTCGCTGAAGGAATGCGTGCGCGCCTTCCAATCGCGGAAGTCGGGCATCGACACGCCGAATCGCGGCACGCTCTTGTCCGGATTCGTCGCCCACAACGACACGATGCGATTGCCGTCGGCGAAGGGCAGCGGCCGCAAAAGCACCGCGTCCACCACGCTGAAAATCGCGGTGTTGGCGCCAATGCCCAACGCAATGGTCAGGACCACGATGATGGTGAAAAGCGGAGATGCGCGCGCCGAACGCCACGCAAACCGCGCGTCCTGCGCGAGAAACTCCAACCATCGGCCGGCGCGACGCGGGCGGCGATCAGTCACGGCGTCCATTCGTGCTCCAGAGCGCTCGCTCCCAACCTGCGGCGCGGTTCAGCGATGTCAACCCGATTTGACCGCACTCGGACGAATGCCGGGCACGTCCACACCGAGTGCACGCAGATCGCGCTCGGCGTCGTGCACCCAGGACGCGTTGGCGCGCGGATTGGCCGGACTCGGGTGCAACACGCCGCCGGTAGTCACATGCCCGGTCCCGGCCGCCGCGAGCACATTGCGCACTCGCGCCTCCGCGAATCGGCCCAAGCCGGCAACCACGCGCGGGTCGAGCGCCTCGATGCATCGCGCGAGCGCGCGGTCGCACGCCAGGAACAGTGCTTCCCGTTCCGCAGCCGGAAGTTTGTCGGGCGTGCGATTGCGCCCGCTCTCTTCCATGAACACGAGCGGACAGTAGTTCCACACGAAGAACCGTGCGAAAAACCGCTCCGGCGTGCCGAATCGGTCGCGCGCCCATCCCCAGAATCGCCGGCCGCTCACCTCGCTGCGCGTGCACGCGAACCCGGCCACCGGACGGCTCGGGTGCACGCGCGACGGTTGCCTAACGGGACCCTCGATGCCGAGCCAGTCGCGTACCATCGCGATTTCGCCGAATGGCACGCCCGTCTGTGCCATGCCGAACGGACCCGGATTCATCCCCACGAGGATCACCTCGCGGGGAACCCGCCCACCATAGCGCTCGAGGTACCGCTCGTGGGGCGCCCACGCGTACTCGAGCGGGCGATACACGTACGCCACGGGCGGGGCAAACTCGAGGCGCGCCGTGTCGCGACGTAAGTCGCGCGCGATGGTGGAGAGGGTGGACATGTGTCATCTTCAGTAAGTGGCGCTTGCCGGTTCCACACGCCACGCCTACCTGTTCGATCGGCGCCGCGTTCAGCGGTCGCCGCAATCTGTGTCGGGTTCCGTGTTCGTGGGAGATCCGTCGTGCTTCGCGGAAAAGTCCTGTTTGCATATCTCGTCGTGTGTGTGCTGTGGGGATCTACCTACATCGCCATCCGCATCGGCGACCGCACGCTGCCGCCCGTGCTGTTCGCCGGACTGCGGTTCGTCATCGCCGGTATGATTCTCTTCGTCGCGTCGCTCGCGGCCGGTCAGCGACTGCCCGCGAGACCACGGGATTGGCGCGACCTGTCGATCGTCGGGCTGCTGCTGTTGTCGGGCAATACGTGCGTCGTGGTCGCCGAGCGATTCACGCCGGCCGGCGTGGCCAGCGTGTTCGTCGTGATGGCCGTGGTGTGGACCGCATTTTTCGAGACGATCGTGGCCGGACGCGCCAGCGGACTCTCGGCGCGCCTGGTGGTGGGTCTTGCGTTAGGCCTGTTGGGCACCGTCGTCCTGGTGGGCTTCACGCCCGAGGAGCTCGCGCACGCCGACTGGCGCGGACCCGCCATCCTGACGTGCGGCACCCTGCTGTGGGCCGCCGGCGCCGTCTACTATCGCCACAGCCATCCGCAGGCGGGCACCTATCTGGGCGCGGCGGTGGAAATGCTGGCGGCAGGCGTCGTCATCACCTCGTTGGGCTTCGCACTCGGCGAAGGGCCCCGGTTTCACCTCACGAGGTCGGGCGCCGGTGCGTTAGTCTATCTCATCGTGTTCGGCTCGCTGGTCGGTTACAGCGCGTACAACTATGCACTCACGCACGCATCGGCGACGGTCGTGGGCACGTACACGTACGTCAATCCGGTGATCGCGGTGCTATTGGGCTGGGGCCTGCTCAACGAGCAGATCGACGCGCGCGTCATCGCCGGCATGGTGATCGTGCTCGCCGCCGTCGTCGTGACGCAGCTCTCCTGGCGACCGGCCTTTCTGCGACGGCCGGCCGCGGGGGACTGACGCGCTACTCGTATCGCAGCGCCTCCACCGGATCGATGTGCGACGCGCGCAGCGCCGGAATGTAGCCCGAGATCAACGCCACGGCCGAGAGCACGATCGCGGCGACCACGATCACCGCCGGGTCGCGGCCCTTGAGGTCGAACAAGAGCGACTGGGCGGCCTTGCCTAACGCAATGGCGCCCGCAATGCCCACCACGCCGCCGATCAGCGTCATGATCGCGACCTGCCGCAGCACCATCAGCTGCACGCGTCCGCCGTCGGCGCCCAACGCCATGCGCACCCCGATCTCCCGCGTCCGTTGGGCAACAGAATACGCGAGCACGCCGTACAAACCCACCGACGCGAGCAGCGTCGCCAGCAGCGCGAACGCGGCCGACAACACGCTGATGAGCCGGTCGAGGAACACGTTCTCCTTCACCTGCTGCGTCATCGTCTTGAGCTGCTCCACCGGCAGATTGGGATCGAGCGATTTCACCACCCGCGGAATCGCGCTGAGCAGCTGCTCCGTGCTGCGCGACGTGCGCACGTAGAAGTACGAGAAGCCGAGGCTCGTGTCCTGCAGCGCCGGCTCGAAGAACACCGGTGGAATGTCCTGCTTCACGTCGCTGTATTTCGCGTCGCGGATGAGCCCGACGATCTCCATGTTGAGCGTGTCGCCGCCGTCCGACATCCGCTTGCCCACCGCGTCGCTGCCTAACCCAAACTTCTTGGCGAACGCCTGGTTCACGATCGCCACTTTGGGCGCGCCCGCGACGTCCGAGGGTGTGAACTCGCGCCCGCTCATCATCGTGATGCCCACCGTCTTGAAATAGCCGGGCCCAACCTCGTTGTACCGCGAGTTGGCATCGGTATCCGGGCCCTTCTGGAACCCCTGGACCGACACATCCTGGCCCCAGTTGTTGCCCGCGAGCAGCGGCACGAGCGCTTGACTGACGTTCGTCACACCGGGCAGCGCGCCGAGCCGCTCCTGCAACCGCGCGAACAACTGTCGCGAGTGCGCGGCGTCGTAGCCGTCGAGCTCGGGCTCGATCATGAACGTGGCCATGCTGTCGATCCGGAACCCAAGATCCACACGGCTCACGTTGCTCAGACTCTTCACGAACAAGCCGGCCGAGATCAGAAGCGCCATCGAGAGCGCGATCTGCACCGTGACTAACGAAGTGCGGAAACGCGCCGCCGAGCGCGCTCCCGAATGCTTGCCGGTGCCGGCGCGGATGGTCGAGGCCAGATCGGGCCGCGTGCTGTGCAGCGCCGGGAACATACCGAACAACACGCCGGTCCCGACCGACAACACCGCAGTGAACGCGATCGCCGAGCCGCGCAGGCCGAAATGCAATACGCTCACCGTATCCGCCGGCAGCAGACTCGCGATGAGGTGCAGGGTCCAGTACGCCACCAGCAGGCTCACCGCCCCGCCGATCAGCGCCAGGAGCAACGACTCGGTGAGCAACTGCCGCAACAGTTGCCACCGCGTTGCGCCTAACGAAAGACGCACGGCCATCTCGAGCGACCGCCCGGCGCCCCGCGCCAGCAGCAGATTCGCAATGTTGGCGCACGCAATGAGCAGCACGATGCCCGTGGTCGCCATCAGCAGCGTCAGCGGCGTCTTCGTCTCTTGGTGCATCGAGCTCTGGCCGCGGCGTCCGTCCACGATCGTTAGCACCTTGGCGCGGAACCGCTTCATCGTCGCGTCGCTCATGCCCTTCTGCAGCGGCGCCTCGACGTCGTTGATGATCGGATGGAATACGGCGTTGGCGAGCACCCTCGCACGCTCGATCGACACGCCGGGCGCGAGCCGCGCGAACACGTACACCCAGTACGCCCGGCGGCTCGTCATCGCGTCCTTCCACCCCTGTCCCTCCAACATCTGGTTGCGCATCGTGATCGGCACGAACACCAGCGGCTCGACACCCAGCGTCGTTCCCTCGAAGCCTTCCGGCGCGACACCGATGATGGTCATCGACTTCCCGTTCACGATGATCTGCTGACCGATGACGTGCGGATCGGACCCGAGGTCGTTGGTCCAATACCGATAGCTCAGCACCACCAAATAGTTCTGCCCGATGACACGGTCATCGTCGTAGCCGATCAGGCGGCCGAGCACGGGCCGAAGTCCCAACGTCGGGAAGTACGATCCGGACACCAGCATGCCGTCGCCGCTGAGCGTCTGATGGTGGTAGGCGACGTTGGTTCCAAACGCGCGATGCGCGACCACGGAGCTGAATCCGGGATGCGCCTTCTCGAGGTCGCGGAACATCGGATAGCTGAAGACGACGTCGCAGTCCCCAGCCTGATTGCAGGAATTGCTGCCCGGAGCGGGACCCTGCATTCCGAGATTCACGAGCTGGCCGGGATCGCGTACGGGGAGCGGCTGCCGCAACATCTGGTCGAACATCGAGAAGATCGCGGCATTCGCGCCGATACCGAGCGCGAGCGACAGGATGGCAACGGCGGTCACGAACGGCGACTTGAGAAGCGTCCGGAGGGCGAGCTTGAAGTTGGCCATGGCAACGTGTCCGGGTGAGATGCGGTCCGTCCCGCGCGCTGTCGCTTGAGACACTCGCCGCCGCGGAATGGTTTGCGTGACACGGCCGGCAGAGGCTTGGCTTCGCCCCTGCCGGCCGAACCGTGCATCCCTACGGTCGAATTAGTACCCGGGATTCTGTGTCAATCCCGGCGTGACATCGATCTCGCGCTGAGGAATCGGATACAACGTCTGTTGCACGGGAATGTCGAGCACACTCGCTGCCAACCCGAGGCGCACCAGATCAGGCCAACGATCGCCCTCGAAGGCCAGTTCTTTCCGGCGCTCGTCGATGATCGTGTTGATCATGTCCGCTTGCGACAGCGAACCGATCGATGTGAGTCCGGCCCGCGCACGAATTTCGTTCACTTTGGCGCGCGCGGTGTCCAAGCTCCCCACCCGCGCTTCGGCCTCGGCGCGAATCAAGAGCACCTCGGCGAAGCGGATCACGTGCGGAAACTCGGTTCCTTGGACCGATCTGAATTTCGTGCCCTCCTGATTGTCGTTTTCGATCGAGATCGACCACTGGCCCCGCTTGTCCGTCGGATTGTAGTTCGCGACGTCGTCGGCGGGATTGAACGACGGGTCGAAGTCGTGCATGAGATCCGGCGTGGGCGCCACTTCGTAGCGGCCATCGAACAGATAGTAGAACGACAGGTTGTTGAACTGTTGCGCCGTGAAGATGATGCGGAAAATATCTTCGGGCGTCGGCGACCCGGTTTCCGAGAAGAGGTCGGCAAAGTTAGGCGCGAGCGAGTACTGGCCCAGGTCTTCGACGGCCTTCGCCGCTTGCAGGGCATCCGGATAGTCGCCCTCGTAGAGGAGCACGCGCGCGCGGAGCGCCATCACCGCGCCTAACGACGCCTGCGTCGTCTGGTTGGGATTGGAGATGAAGGCCTGCGCGGAGTCGAGGTCCTTGAGGATCTGGACGTACGTATCGGCCACCGACGCACGCGTCGATCCCACCGGATCGGTGATCGACGTCGCCGGCGCGAGCCGGAGCGGCACGCCGCCGAACACTTTCACCAGGTTGTGATAGTTGAGCGCGCGCAGGAAATACGCCTCGCCGATGATCTCGTGCATCTCATCGGGATCGAGCCCGGGCACCTGCGGCACCTTGGCGATGATCTCGTTCGCCCGGTTGATGTCATCGTAGATCGCGATCCAGATGCCGGCGATGGTTTCGTTGTCGGCGCGCAACTCGTTGAGATCCGCGTCGCCGAACGACGTCAACGTGCCGGTGTGCTCGCTGTTGTCGGACGACAGGTCGAGGAGAATGGGGTAATCCTCGCCGTAGTACGACAGGCTTTGCAGACCGCCGTACGCGCCGAAGAGCGCTGCCCGCGCCCCGACGGGATCGGTGATGGCGGTTTGTTCGGGAATCGAGCCCGCCGGCTTCAAGTCGAGCGGGTTGTTGCACGCGGCCGCCGCGGTGATCAGCGCAGCCGCCAGGAAGAATCGGGGTCTCATGTGTGATGTCATCCTCATGCGAAGGTCCCGGATGCCTGGAGTCGGCTCACCAGTTGGTGGACACGCCAATGGACACTGTCCGCGCACGCGGATAGGCATAGTAGTCCGTGCCTAACGCAATGTTGGACGTCGAGCCGTTGCTGTTCACGTCGGGGTCGTAGCCGGTGTACTTGGCGAAGTTGTGCAGGTTGTGGCCGGACACGTACAGCGTCGTATTCTGCAGGTTGCCCACCGGCACGAGGTGGTCGGGGATGTGCCAGCTCAGCGTGATCTCCGAGATGCGGAGATACGAGCCGTCCTCGATGAACCGGTCGGAGATCGCGCGCGCGCCGGACGTGCCGTCGAAGCTCGCCCGCGGCTCGTTCGTGATCTGGCCTGGATGCGTCCACGCGTTGGCCGCGTAGGTGAACTTGTTGTCGTAGTTGTAGCCGCCGTCGTCGGCGAAGATGCGCATCAGATTGAACACCTTGGCGCCGTAGCTGAATTCGAGGAACGTGCCTAACGAAAAGCCCTTCCACGACACGGCGTTCCGCAAGCCGCCGAAGAACTTGGGCTGCGGGCTGCCGGCGTCCACCCGGTCATCCGACGTGATCTGGCCGTCCCCGTTCACGTCCGCGTACTCGGCGTCGCCCGTCTGCGGGTTCACGCCCTTGAAGTGCAGGACGTAGAACTCGCCGATCGGCTGCCCCACCGCCACGCGGCTGATGGGACGGAAGTTGTCGCCGTCGCCGAACGGCTGGTTCCGGAACAGCGCCGTCACTTCGTTGTGGTTGAACGAGATGTTGAAGTCGGTGTTCCACGAGAACCCGTTCTTCTCGTCGGATCGGATGTTGACCGAGCTCAGCCCGAGCTCGAAGCCGCGGTTCAACACGTTGCCGATGTTGTCCCAGTAGGTCGCGAATCCGGTCGTCGCCGGAATCGGACGGTTCACCAGCAGATTCGACGTGAGGCGGTGATAATAGTCCGCGATCACCGTGAGGCGGCCGCCGAACGGATACCAATCGATGCCGCCGTCGAATTCGTGGGTCGACTCCCACTTGAGGTTCGGGTTGGCGAAGTTCGTCGGCGCGATGCCGGGGTTCTCGCCGTAGTTGGACGTGCCGTAGAGCCCGAGGTAGGCGAAGTCCGAAATCTCCTGATCGCCAGTGAGACCCTGGTTGCCCGTGACGCCGTAGCTCGCGCGGAGCTTGAGCGTGCCTAACCGCTTGCCGAAATCGCCCATGAACGGTTCGTCGCTGATCACCCAGCCGCCGGCGATCGCCGGGAACATCGCGTACCGGTTGTTGGGCCCGAAGCGCGACGAGCCGTCCTCGCGGACGCTCGCCGTCAACAGATAACGATCCTTCCACGAGTAGTTCGCGCGCGCGAACGCCGACACGAGATTGTTGTTGAACGGCAAGCCGTCGAAGCTCGTGATCACGGTTCCGTTCCTGACGTAGTGGAATTGATCGCTGCTGAAGCCCTCGGCGCGCACGAAGTTGAGCTGGTCGGTGTTGTACTGCACGCTGCCGCCACCCACGATGTTCAGGCTCGCTGCATCCGCGTTCTCGCGGCTGTAAGTGAGGAACCCTTCGAGCACGTACTGACTGCCGGTGCTGTAGCCGCTCTTCGCGACGCCGCGCGCCTGCGCCGCATACGTGCCGTCCACGAGCGGGGAGTCCCACTCCAGCTCGTTCATCGTGAGAACGTCCGTGCCCACGCGCCCGGTGAGCGACAGACTCGGCACGAAATGGTAGGTGCCTTCCACGTTGCCCAGGAAGCGATCGGTGGTGGTGGGCAAACTGTTCAAGTCGGCGATCGCCACCGGATTCGCATAGTAGAGATTCTGGTCGTTGCCCGCGAACGTTCCGTTAGGCGCGCGCACCGGATAGATCGACGCCTCGCCGATCGCGTTCGTGACGACGCCCGTGAGGCTGTTATCGCCCGGGATCCGGTGGTCGTCCTCGCGCGAATACGCCAGCGACGTCTTCACCGAGAACTTGGGCGACGCCTCGAAATCGATGTTGGCGCGGCCCGAGACACGGCTGTACGAGGACCCGAGCACGATGCCGGTCTGCCCGAAGTACGAACCGCCCAGGTAGTAGCTGAGACGATCGGTGCCGCCGCTCAGACCCAAGTGCACGTTGCCCACGGGCGCCGTGCGGAAAATCGCCTTCTGCCAGTCGGTGGAGGTCGCGTCATCGACGCCCGGCGTGAACGGCAGACTTTCGCCGTCGTTCGCCGCACCCTGATTCATGAACTGGACGTACTGCTTCGCGTTCATGAGATTCAGATACTTCTCGGGTTGCTGCCACCCGGTGTTCGCGTCGAACGAGAAGTGCGCATTCCCCGCGCTCCCGCGCTTGGTGGTGATCAACACGACGCCGTTCGATGCGCGCGATCCGTAGATCGCCGCCGACGCGGCATCCTTGAGCACCGTGATCGATTCGATCTCGCTCGGATCGAGCCCGGTGACGCCGGTGAGCCCCTGCCCGTTAGGCCCGAGCTGCGAGAAGTCGCTCGTTTGCACGGGGACGCCGTCCACCACGTACAGCGGTTGATTGGACGCCGAGATCGATGCCGCACCGCGCACGCGCACGGTGATCCCGTTGCCCGGGTCGCCCGAGTTCTGGATCACCTGCACGCCGGGGGCTTTGCCCTGAAGCGCGGCATCCAAGCCGGCCACTGGTTGGTTGGCCACATCGCTGCCGTTCACGGTGGACACGGCACCGGTTACACGTGCGCGGTTCTCCGTTCCGTATCCGATCACCAGCACCTGCGCCAGCGTGACGGCCACGCTGTGCAGCGCGAAGTTCACGGTGGTTGTGTCGCCCGCTGTGAGCGTGACTTGCCGCTCGCCCGGCGAGAAGCCAATGCGTTGCACGCGCACGGTGACCGTCCCCGGCGGGACGTTCGCGATGTACGTGCCGCGGTCGTTGGTCGCGCCGCGCGTCTGGCCGGCGACCGTGATCTGTGCGCCGCTCACAGGCTGCCCCGACACCGAATCGGTGACGGTGCCGCGCACGATCGCCGTCTGCTGCGCTCGGGCAACAGCGGGACCTGCGCCTAACAGCGTGAGACCGAGCAGCACGACTGCCGCCCGGGTGAATGGAAAGCGCCTCATCGATGAGCCTCCCGGTGGGAGTGACGGTGAAGCCGCGGGAACGATCGGGACGCGCCCGCTGCGAGACGAAAGGGGGTCGGCCGCGGATCAGGGCGTGGGGAGCGTCGCCCGTCCGGTCCGCGGATCGTACGTGCTGCCGGCGGGCAGCAATGACAGATGAATGCCGGACGCGCCTAACCGCGGGGCGTTGGACCCGGTGACGCGCGCGTCCCGCGCGTCGATGATGATGGCGGCGCTGCGGCCGAGCACCGTCCACATGCCGTTGGGATCGACGCGCACCGCGGTGCCCTCGTCGATTCCCACGCCTAACAGAGAGGGCCGCTCGAGCACCACCGTCAACAACCGGTTCGCCCGCTCGCGGCGGATGAAGTGCATGTCCACGATCGCGTTCGTGATGAAGCCGAACCCCGGCGAGATCTGGATCGCGCCGCGCGCGACGTTCGGAAACTCGTCTCCGTAGTAGCCGATGCTGTCGGCCTCGGGACGCTTTTGATTGCCCGTGATCATCGAGTCGCTGAGCACCGCCGCGCCGGCCGACGTGCCGCCCACCACCGCGCCCGCGTCATAACGCGCGACCATGGCTTTGAGCGCCGCGGTTCCAACCAACGAATCGGCGAGCTTCACCTGATCGCCGCCGCCGAACCAGATGCCCGTCGCGGTGCCGATCAACTTCACGATCGAGTCGCTCTGCGCCTGCGCACGCGACACGTCGATCACGAATGCCTTCGCGCCGTGCGACTCGAGATCCTCCACCTTCTCACGACCCGCTGCCGCCGACTCCTCGGTGGCCGTCGGCACCACCGCGATGTTCGCGCGCGCCCCACCGGCGAGATCGACGAACTCCTGGACGAGCTCCTTCGATTGCTCGCCGCCGCCGACGATGAACAACGTGCCCTTGGGCGCGGCGCCACTCGGCGTCGCCGATGAGACGGCGCCCCGAGCGGAATGCGCCATCACGGCAACGACGACGGCGCCAAACCCCACAAGAGATGATTGCACGATGCGACGAACGGCGTGACCGGACATGAGTCCTCGCGACAAGGGAACGTGGGACGGGCGGTGTGCCTAACCGGAGGGACTGGTCCTTCGAGACATCGTGGCGCACCGCGAAGGCGATCGCTTGGGCGACGGATTTTCGGCCGCGCACTAGCACCGAGCGCAACAGTGATAGAGTGTGGCGACCTCGTCAAGCCCACCCCGTCAACACGCGCATCCGCCCCGATCGCGATGACGTTGGCGTGCATGCGATCGATCAGGTTGCTGGTCGCGCGCACCGCGTGATAACATCCCGTCCGTCGCCCGGCCGACTCCGGCCATGGCGCGTCGTCCACGCTGGAGGAAATCGGAATGTCAAGAATTGGTGTGGCGGTGAGCGCGATGCTCGTCGCGGGGATCGGTATCGTCGCGCTGGACGCGGCGCCCGTTCGTTCGAACGCGTTCGCAGCAACTGTCGAGGCCGCCGCGCTCACGACCGGACCGGTGCACCTGGTCACCGCGCCTACAAACAATGAGGCACGCTATTTCGTGCGCGAACAATTGGCCCACATCAACTTTCCGAGCGATGCCGTGGGCGTCACCGACAGCGTCACCGGCAGCCTCGCCCTCGATGACAAGGGCCAGGTGGTCCCCGCCGACTCGAAGTTCGTGGTCGACATCCGCGACCTCAAGAGCGACCGCTCGATGCGCGATGGCTTCATCCAGCGCCGCACGCTCGAGACCGACAAGTATCCGACGGTCACACTGGTGCCCGACCAGATCCAGGGTCTTCCGAATCCGCTGCCCGACTCCGGGCGCGTGTCGTTCACGTTGTTAGGCAACCTCACGGTTCGCGGCGTGACCAAGCCCACGTCGTGGACGGTCGAGGCGTACTTGCGCCACGGCGAAGTCCGCGGGACGGCATCCACCGGATTCACGTTCGACGATTTCCAAATCGAGAAACCGAAGGTCGGATCGGTGCTGAGTGTGGCGGACAGCATCCACTTGGTGTACGATTTCGATCTCGTCCCGGCGTCGGGATCCTGATCGCGGAGCGCGTGCCGGGCGGCTCTGCCTAACGAACGAGAATCATGACCGTGTCGCGCTGGACCGTCGCCCTCTTGGCGGCGGTCACGGCGGCTCCCGGCGTGGCGCGCGCACAAGCCGCCGCCCAGGGCCGCCCAACGTTGTCGCCCGAAGTCCGGGCGGTGGTGGCCATCGACACCGACGTCGTGGCCCTGACACACGTCCGCGTCATCGACGGCACCGGCGCGCCCGCGCGGCCCGACCAAACCGTGATCGTTCGCGATGGCCGCATCGCCCGCGTGGGCGCGGCTGCATCCACCGCGGTACCGGCCGGTGCGCGCGTGCTCGATCTCACCGGCAAATCCGTGATCCCGGGACTCGTGATGGTGCACGAGCACCTGTTCTACCCCACGGGCCCCGGCGTCTACGGCAACGTCGCCGAGAGTTTCGTGAGGCTGTATCTCGCAGGCGGCGTCACGTCCATGCGCACCGGCGGCAACATGAACGGCTTCGGCGACATCGGCCTCGCCCACGCGATCGCGTCCGGCCAGAAACCGGGTCCGTGGATCGATGCCACCGCGCCGTACCTCGAGGGGCCTGGGTTAGGCCTGGACCAGGTCCACGAGCTCACCGGCCCCGACGACGCGCGCCGCATGGTCGATTTCTGGGCCGAGGAGGGGGCGACGTCGTTCAAGGCCTACATGCACATCACGCGCGCCGAGTTGGGCGCGGCCATCGCCGAAGCGCACAAACGCGGACTCAAGGTGACGGGGCACCTGTGCTCGGTCACGTACCGCGAGGCGGCTGCGTTGGGCATCGACAACCTCGAGCACGGCTTCTTCGTCTCCACCGACTTCGTGCCCGACAAGAAGCCCGATGTCTGCCCGGGACAGAACACCGGCATGGCCGCCATCGCCACGCTGTCGCCGGACACGGCACCGGTGCGCGATCTCATCGCCGATCTCGTGCGACACCACGTAGCCATCACGAGCACGCTCACAGTTTTCGAGACCTTCGTCCCCGGCCGCCCCATGCCGCCCGGTCTCGATGTGCTCGACCCGATTCTTCGTGAAGAATTCGAGCAGCGCTACGCCGCGACGCAGCGGGACACCAC
Organism: Gemmatimonadaceae bacterium; assembly: GCA_035279625.1. GTDB lineage: Bacteria > Gemmatimonadota > Gemmatimonadetes > Gemmatimonadales > Gemmatimonadaceae > JADGGM01. Next base: position 121,168 of record DATEHK010000057.1, on the reverse strand, counting down.
CGGACGCTTCGCCCGCATCTTCGCGCACGCCCGCGCGCTCGAGGTGGCGTACATGCGCGCCGGCGGCCTGCTCATTTCCGGCACCGACCCTACGGGCGGCGGAGGCGTGATCCCCGGATATTCCAATCAGCGCGAGCTCGAGCTGCTCGTCGAAAGCGGTCTCACCCCGCTCGAAGCGATCAAAGTGGGCACGCTGAACGGCGCCACGTATCTGGGCCGCGCCAAAGACGTGGGCTCGATCGCCGCCGGCAAGCAAGCCGACCTCGTCGTCATCGACGGCGACCCGTCCGCGAACATTTCCGACATCACCCACGTTGAATTGGTGTTCCGTCAAGGGATCGCATATGATCCCGAGAAGCTCATCGCATCGGTGAAGGGCAAGGCCGGGTTGTTCTAATGGCACGTTCGAAGCACATCGAGTCGATGTTCGGGCACGTCGCCTGGGCCGACGAGCGAGCGTTGCTGGCGCTCGAGGCGTCGCAGGGCCAGCCGGTTCGCGCACTCGCGTTGTTCAATCACGTGTTGGGCGCGGAAGCCGAGTGGCTCGCGCGTCTCGAGCAGCGTCCGTGCGACGTCGCGATTTGGCCGTCTTTCGACCTCGCGCAGTGCCGCGTGATCGCGGCACGCAATCGTGAGCAATACGCGGCATACCTGTCGCACCTCTCGCCTACCGATCTCGATCGCCATATCCGCTACCGGAACAGCCGCGGCGCGGAGTTCGAGTCGCGCATCGAGGACATCCTGATCCACGTCGCGCTGCACGGCGCGTATCACCGCGGACAGGTCGCCCTGCTGGTTCGCGACGCGGGCGAGGAGCCTAACGCGACCGACTACGTCGCGTTCGTGCGCGGAGCGCCGGCCGCCACACGCGTCGGCCAGCCCGTCGGATGAACGCGCCGTCTCCGGCCGCTCGCCAGCCGTCGCTTTTCGGTGTATTGGCCGCGCGCGCGCGACACGCGACCGACACGCGCCTCGTAGCCGATGCGACCATGGGCACGACGCTCGCCGCGGCGATTCTTGTCATTCGACCGGCACTCTGGGTGCTCGCGATGCCTGCGGTGGTAGTCGCCGCGTACGGCGCGTGGGGCATCACCGATCGCGAGGTGTCAGCCCATGCCCCCGGCACCCCACGCGTGGCGTTAGGCGTGGCCCGCGCCGCGGCGCTCGTTGCCGGCCTCATCGCCGCGCTCGGCTTCCTCTTCGGCGCGCTCGGCGCCCTGCTCGGCAACTGGATTCTCTGATCCCAAAGCCACGGCTGGGTCCGTCATGATCGACCATCCAGCTGGCCCGCGTGACGATCGAGGACCTTCCCACGTCAACAGAAGAGCGGTATGTTACAGCGTAGTCAGATGTTGCATCAATCACCCTCAAGCCCCTTGTACCACTGAGTCGCACCCGCCAACCCGCGCGCAGACGCCGTAGCGCCGCGCGGCCCCACACGCAGCACACGTCGCTGCCCACTAGTCGCACGGCTTACACGAACACTCGCGAGTGGTTACTGCAACGCCACGGCGCTGTGTGCACGTATTGCGAACGACGCGTCCACCCCGACGCGATCACGCTCGATCACGTGACGCCCCGCCGCGGTAAGACCGCGTTCGATCGCCGTGACAACCTCGTGCTCGCCTGCCCGGACTGCAACGCGCTGAAGGCGGACAAGCCGATTCTCGCCTTCCTACTCGGCCGCCGGACCCGCGCCGTGAATTTGCTCCGCTTCGGCGAGCACTTGAGCCCCATGCTTCTCGACCTCGCCCGGCAAGTTGCGGGTCCCGAAGGCATCGCACGGGCCGAACGGTTGTCCGATCCGGACTATCCGTACAAAGATTGACGGCCGGACGAGTCCAATCCGGAAACTGATCCAGGGTCCCTCCTCGTAGTGTTTGGAAAGTCACCGGACTCCTGACATGATTGCCGCCATTCTCCGCCTCATCGCGTTGCGCCCGTTCCTCGGAATGGCCATCCTCGGCATTCCGATACTGCTTCTCATCGCGGTGGGCCTCATCACGATCCTCGCGTTCAAGTTCCTCGTCTTCATCGTTCTGCCCATCGTCGCCGTCGTCTGGGTCGTGCGCTGCTTCAAGCGCTCGTCGTCATGCGAGCCCGACGTCGGACACGACACGGGCCCCGACATCGCGCAGTGATCGTTTTGGTGTGCACGATAGTCTTGTTCCGGCGGTGATGGGGCGCGTGACTATTCGCGGCCTCGAACGATTCGCCGTCGGTTCGCTGCTCGTGAGTATCGCGCTCATTGCCGTCGACCGGATCCGCCATCCACGCGGATTCTTTTTCCTGATCCCCATGCCGCGACACGCTCTGGCGGCCTGGCGCCCGGTGTGGTTCAGCCTGCGTACGCGACCCGCGTTCACCCTCGGTGTACTACTGTTGTTGATTGGCCTCTGCGTCGGGTTGATCGCGGTCTGCGCGGAAGTCGGCACGGTTCTCGTGCCGCGGGAGACGGATCGTTAGGCACCAGGCGGCGACTGGGGAGACGAGATGGAACGCTGGCAGGACCGCCTCGCGCGGTCGCTCTTCGGCTCTGTGTCTCGAAGCCGCACCATTCGCGGCGTGACCGTCGATGTCGTCAACACCCGCCCCGACATCGACACCGAATACGTGTTCGCTCGTCTCGACGAAGCCCTCGGCATCATCGAGCACTATCAGCCGTGGTACTTCCGCCACCTCGCGCGCGACTTCGCGCGCATCGCGGTGCGCCGCTACCCGTGTCGCGGTGCATATTTCCCCGACGAGCGCAGCTGTCTCATCGAGCTCACCTTCAGCGTGAATCCGGAGTTTACGGCAGCGCAGGTCGCGTCGACGATCGTGCACGAGGCCATGCACGCGCGACTCGATCGGCGCGGCGTGCCGTTCACGCGCGAGATCGCGGCGCGACACGAGCGATTCTGCCGGCGCGCCGAGGTCGAGTTGGGAATGTCGGTTCCGGACGGGGAGGCCATCGTCGAGCGCGCGCTCGCCTCACTTGCCGCGAGCGATGAAGACGTTGCGCCGGTCATCGACTGGGATGTGGCACGGCGGCGCGTGGCGCAGGCTGATCTCGATGCGCTACACGTGCCGCCGTGGCTCAAACAAACTCTCGCGCGCCGCGCCGGACGCGATCGAGGCGGCGAAGAAACCTAGCGCGCGGGCGCGCCTCCCTCTTGTCCTGCGGTTCCTGCCGTGCCAGCGGTCCCCGCGGTGTTCTTGGACCGATGCGCCCAATGCTGTCGCGGCTGAGCTGGCTGCGAGCGCTTGAACAACAGGTCTGCATAGTACGCAGCGATGCGCGTCCGCACCGATTCCTGCGTGTCGCCAGACTTGGCCTGAAATGGCGCATACCGGTTCTGGTCCCCGGACACCTGGAACCACCACCAGGATTCCGTTCTGGAACCCACCGGCCCTTCGGTCCTGCAGCTGAACGTCCGGCCATTGTCCTGGAAGTCGAACGGTTTCAGCATGGAGTCTCCAATCGGGGTGAACCGTAATCTACCATCGTGGCCGCCCCGGTGCCTACCTTCAGGCTGTAACGGGCGTCCGGACGGGCGATCTGGGCCCTCGAGCGCCTGAAAATGGACCCGGGTGAGAGGCACACGCGTGCGGTACGACTTCCTGATCGACACCTACGAGACAGAGCGGATCAAGACGCTGAGCGTCTGGTCCCAGATTCCCGATGCGCGCATGACGTTCCGGCCCGAGACCCGGGCGCGCACCCCGCACGAGCACATGGTGCACCAGTGTGTGAGCGAGGACACATGGATGCGCACGATGCTCGGCATCACGGTTCCAATGCCCCCCGTCCCGCCCACCGAAACCCGACTGTCGTTTCTCGAGCACTACGCCGCCGCTTCGGCCGTGCGCCTAACGGAGCTCCGCCGCAAACCGGAACCCTGGTTCGAGGAACCGACCACCTTCTTCGACACGCAGCGTTCGCGCGCCTGGGTCGTCACGCGCCGCCTCACCCACTCCGCGCATCACCGCGGACAACTCACCGTGTATCTGCGCCTTTGGGGACGATCGCTGTACTCCACGTACGGCCCCAGCGCCGACACCGGCGGTCTGTTCCAGAACGGCGCCGCGGTGATCTATCGCTACCCGAGCGTCGATCGATTGCTCACGGCTGAGGAATCCGGCGGCGAGCTCCCGCCGCTGCCCGGTCCGGGAGAACGCGCACCCACGGAGCGACCCGACGGTTAGCCTTGCGCCTGCCGGTACCGGACTTGCTGACGTGCGAATCGTCGGCTCAAGCGAGGCCTCGGTGGCGATGATCTGGAAAGGCACGCTCTCCATTGGACTGGTTACGGTCCCGGTCGAGCTCAAACGTGCGATCCGCAACGAAGAGCGGATTCACTTTTACATGCTGCACGATGCCGACAAGGCGCCGATCCGTTACGAGCGGATCTGCACGGCCGACGGCACCCAGGTGCCGTGGGACGACATCGTCAAAGGCTACGAGTATCGCAAGGGCGATTACGTCGTGCTCACCGACGAGGACTTCAAGTCGGCGGCACTCTCGGCGTCGTCGACGATCGCGCTCCGCGAGTTCGTACCGGCGGACTCGATCGATCCGCGCTATTTCGAGACGCCGTATTATCTCATTCCGGGAAAGGGCGGCGAGATGGCGTACGCCGTCATGCGCGAGGCGTTGAGCGATAGCGGAACCGTTGGGTTAGGCACGCTCGTCATGCACCAGCGCGAGCACGTGGCCGGCCTCAAGGCGGTGGGCAACGCGCTCGTGCTCGAGCTGATGCGCTTTGCCGACGAGCTCGTGGACGAATCCGACTACAACTTCCCCGGCCACCACGAGGTGCGCGCGCCCGAACTGAAAATGGCGCGACAGTTGATCGATGGACTCAAAGCCGACTTCCATCCCGAGCAGTATCGGGATCAGTATCACGCGAACTTGATGAAGATCATTCGCGCGAAAACGAAGGGCACGCACGCGGCGCTCAAAGAGCCGGTGCACGCGAAGGGAGATGCCAAAGTGGTGGATCTCATGGAGCGATTGCAACAGAGTCTGGCCGCAACCGGCAAGCGCGGCAAGGCATCCCCGCCGCATAAACGCCGCGCCGCACCCCCACGCCGTTCTCGCACCCGCGCCGCCCGCTCGGCCTAACGGAAGAATCATGGCGATCACGAAACGGACCGGCGCCCGGCGAAAGGCAACGCGCGCGCCCATCAGGCTCCGGACGTACCGCGCCAAGCGCCACTTCGGCAAGACACCCGAGCCATCCGGCGATGGAGCGCCGAGCCGCGCGACCAAACAACGGCACGCGCTCCAGTTCGTGATCCAGAAGCACGACGCCAGAAACCTCCACTTCGATTTGCGCCTCGAGATGGATGGCGTCATGAAAAGTTGGGCCGTGCCCAAAGGACCGAGCCTCGACCCGTCGGTGAAACGCCTCGCCATGCAGGTGGAAGACCATCCCATCGAATACAACACGTTCGAGGGCACCATCCCCAAGGGCGAGTACGGCGGCGGCACGGTGATGGTGTGGGATCGCGGCACCTACACGAGCGACCCGCCTTCGCCTAACGCAGAAGACGCGCTGCGGCGTGGGTATGCCAAAGGCGATCTCAAGTTCACGCTGAACGGGTCGCGCCTGCACGGCTCGTGGGTCTTAGTACGCACCAAGCGCGGCGCGCCGAACAAGCCGCAGTGGCTCCTCATCAAACATCGCGATGAGGCGGCCGAGCCTGGCGCCGACATCGTCGCCGACGTGGACACATCCGCGGCCACCGGCCGCACGATGAATGAAATCGCCGGCGGCGCGCCAAAACGTCGCCGCGGCACCATCGAGCGCGACACGCCTCGCGCGCCGCGTTCGCGCGCGGAGCACCGCGCGCTGCCAGCGCTTCAGCCGATGTTCGCGCGCGTCGGCGCCCAAGTCCCGGAGGGGGACGGATGGACCTTCGAGCCCAAGTATGACGGCATTCGCGTGCTCGCCTATGCCACCCTTCACCACGTCCGCCTCATGACGCGCAACGATCTCGACAAGAGCGCGCAGTTCCCAGAGATCGTGGACGCGATCGGGGCGCTCCTTGGCCGCGTGCGGCATCCGTTAGTCCTCGACGGCGAGATCGTGGCGCTGTCGCGCGGCAAACCCGCCCGTTTCCAGGGACTCCAGTCGCGTCTTCACGTTCAGGGCAAGGCCGACATCGAGCGGCTAGCCGCGGACGCGCCGGCCGCGCTCATGGTATTCGATCTGCTGCTCGACGGCGATGACGTGCTGATCGACGAACCGTGGGCGGAACGCCGCCAGCGCCTCGAGCTCCGCTTTCGCAACCGTACCGGCACGCATCTCCGGTTAGGCGACTCCGCACCCGGCGGCGCCCGCGAGATGCTGCGCCGCGCGCGCGTGTCCGGCTGGGAAGGCATCATGGCCAAGCGGACCGACTCGCCCTACGCCCCCGGCCAGCGCCCCAACTCGTGGCTCAAGCTCAAGCTCGAGCGCCGGCAGGAATTCGTGGTGGGCGGATACACCGAGCCGCGCAATTCCCGTCAACATTTCGGCGCCTTGCTCGTCGGTTACTACGAGGGTGATCGTCTCGTGTACGCCGGACACGTGGGCGGCGGGTTCAACCAGCAGTCCCTGCGCGACGTGCATGGGCAGCTGGTCCGGTTGGCGCGCAACACATCGCCGTTCGCCGACCCGCCCAAGCCCAACGAACCGGCGCACTGGGTGCGGCCCGCCCTCGTCGTGGAAGTCAAGTTCAACCAATGGACCGACGACGGGTTGCTCCGGCAGCCGGTATTCCTCGGCACGCGCGATGACAAGGATGCGCGGTCCGTGATCCGCGAGCAGGCGCCGAGCGCTTCCCCCGGCGTCGCCCGTCCCTAGATTTCACGTAACCTCGACCGCCGCCCATGGACGACAAAAAGATTCTCGCCCTCGCTCGGAAGAACGCCGCGAAATCGATTGCGCAGAGCAAGCCGCGCGCCAAGGCGTACGATGCCACGGTCGACGCCACGCGACCGGTGGCGCCCGATGATGCGGGTGAAGCACAGCGCATGTTCAAGGAGATGAAGCGCCGCGAGTTCTGAGCGCGCGCTGTCCCCTCCGTTGTCTCCCGACCTGCTCGTGCTCGTGCACGGGCTCAAGCGGACGCGCGCCTCGATGTGGCCCGCCGCGCACGCGGCACGCCGCCGGGGCTACAGCGTGCTCAATTGGGGCTACCCGTCGGCCAGGAGTGGTATCGCGGCACAGGCCGCGTCGCTCCGCCGCAGGCTGGATGCGATTCCCCGGTTAGGCGAGCGCCGCATCCATTTCCTCACCCACTCGTTGGGCGGCATCATCGTGCGCGCCTTCATCGCCGGCGGCGCGCCGCCCACCCTGGGCCGGGTCGTAATGCTCGGACCACCCAACGCCGGCAACGAAATCGCCCAGCATCTCCGACACACACCCGCGTTCCGGCGCGTCATGGGGCCCGCGGGTCTCGAGTTAGGCACGGGCGCCGAGAGCGTGCCGCGCCGGCTCCCCGACGCCGGCTTCGATCTGGGGATCATCGCCGGCCGCCGGGTGCGCCCCGCCCTTTTCGGCCGGTGGATCGGATCGCCCAACGACGGCCTCGTGTCGGTGAGCGCCACGCGCCTCGTCGGCATGCGCGACCACATCGTCGTGCGCGGCGGTCACGCGCTGCTCCCCTGCAATCCGCGCGCGCTGCACCAGGCCTTCACGTTCCTCGCCACCGGCCGCTTCGACCGGCCGCCCCTCGCCTAACGAAAGCGCGGCGGGGGCTCTCGGCCCCCGCCGCTCGGAGTCAGGTTTGCTGTCCGTCGTACGTCACGTCCAGCACCTTCCCCGTCTTGGCGTCCACGTTCACTTTCTCGATGAACGACTTGTTGGCCACGTTCACGTCGAACGTGTACACTTTGTCGCCGTTGCGCATCCCGCCATCGCGCTCCGCTTTGACCGTCCCGCCGCCGCACGCCTTGATGGCGATGGTCTTGGCCTGCGACTGATCCACGGGCCGCGTGAAACCGCTCAGCACGGCGACCGCGCCGGCGCTCGCCATGAGCGCCGCCATCGTCGAGACGATCCTGTTGCCCTGCATGGTCGTGTCCGTCCCGCGCTCGGACCGCGTCGCAGCCGCGGGACAGTGATGGATTCGAGCCGACGCGCCGTGAGCGCACTGCGCACCCGTGGTGCTGTTCCCGCGACTCTCGGGCTCCTGCCGTTGGTGGGGAAGCCGCCGGGACACCGCTGCGAGATCCGTGCCCCCATCGGTAAATACATTGATGTCCAATATATTTTCGGTGGCCTCGCGCGGCTGGCGTTCGCCTTACTTTCGGCGCATCGCGCGCGCGTACACGCCCTTGTACTTGCTCACCTCGCTCCGCTCACGGTCCAGCTCGGGCACGTGCTCGGGCGCATAGCCCAGGCCGCGAAAGAATTGCTCGGAGTTGCTCACCGCGAACAACGTCCACAAATCGCGCCGCTCCGCCAGTTCCTCCGCGCTCCGCACCAGCGCCGCGCCGATCCCCTGCCCCTGCGCGCCCGGATCCACCGCCAACGATCGAATCTCCGCCAAGCTCGGCGCATACTCCTCGACGTGCACGCACCCCACCACCACGTCGTCGTCCGTCGCCACCAGGAAATCCGCGATGTGCTCGCGAATGAAGTCCAGCGTGCGCGGCAGCAGCGTGCCGTCCGGGACGTAGAGATCGATCAACGCCTTGATCGACGACGCATCGCCCGTCCGGGCCGGTCGTACGTTCATGCCGTACTCCTCTATGCCGGTGAGATTCGATGATCGGACCGTGTGCTCCGCCCAAGAACAGCTTGCGCGCACCGCGCCCGTGCTGTCTGCTTTCTGCCTGTCGTCACGATCCCGTTCACTCCGTCCGAACCGATCATCCATGCCCTCGCGCTTTCGTGTTGCGGTGCTCATCGCATCGCTCGCGCTCTGCTCTCGCCTGCCCGCCGCGTCCGCCCAACAGATCGATTCCGCGTTCTTCGCCGGACTCCAATGGCGAATGATCGGCCCCTATCGCGGCGGACGCACCGTCGCATCGACCGGCGTGCGCGGACAGCCTAACGTGTTCTACGTCGCCGCCACCGACGGCGGCGTCTGGAAGACCACGGACTTCGGTCACGTATGGACACCGATCTTCGATCACGAACCCATTGGATCGATCGGCGCACTCGCCGTCGCACCGTCCGATCCCAACATCATCTATGTAGGCAGCGGCGAGGGACTGCAACGTCCCGATCTCTCGATCGGCGACGGCCTCTACAAGTCCACCGACGCGGGCCGCACCTGGACCCACCTCGCCGGGCTGCGCGACGGACAGCAGACGGCCTCGATCATCGTCGATCCCCGCGACCCCAACCGGCTCTTCGTCGCCATCCTCGGTCATCCGTACGGGCCTAACGCAGAGCGCGGCGTCTACCGGTCGACCGATGGGGGCGCCACGTTCGAGCACGTGCTGTTCAAGGACGAGAACACCGGCGCCGTCGCCTTGGCGTTCGACCCGGGCGACACGCAGGTGATCTACGCCGTGCTGTGGGCCGCGCGCCAGGGGCCGTGGGAGTACGACAACGCGTACGCCGGCCCCGGCAGCGGATTGTACAAATCGGTCGACGGCGGCGCTACCTGGAAACCGCTTACCACCGGACTCCCGACACCCGCGCAGGGACTCGGCCGCATCGGCATTGCCGTCGCGCCCAGCGACAGCCATCGCCTCTACGCCATGGTGCAGGCGCCGGCAAAGTTGGGCGGGGTGTATCGCTCCGACGACGGCGGCGACACGTGGGCGCGCACGAACGGCGAGGAGCGCGTCTACGGCCGCGGCGACGATTTCGCCGAGGTGGAGGTGGACCCGACAAACGCCGACGAGATTTACGTCGCCAATACGTCGACGTATCGCTCGACTGACGGCGGCCACACGTTCACCGCCATCAAGGGCGCCCCCGGCGGCGACGACTACCATCGGATCTGGATCAACCCCGATAACCCGAAAATCATTCTGATCGGCAGCGATCAGGGCGCCACGATTACGGTGAACGGCGGCCTAACGTGGAGCTCGTGGTACAATCAGCCCACTGGACAGATGTTCCACGTCGCCGTCGACAATCGGTTTCCGTATCGCGTGTACGGCGGGCAGCAGGAGAGCGGATCCGCCGGCGTGTCGAGCCGCGGCAACGATGGCGAGATCACGTTCCGCGATTGGCATCCCGTGGGCGTCGAAGAGTACGGGTACGCGGTGCCCGATCCGCTGCATCCCGGCATCATCTACGGCGGCAAGGTGACGCGATACGACGAGCGCACCGGTCAGGTGCAGGATGTCGGACCGATCGTGCTGCGCAGCGGCGCGTATCGCTTCGATCGGACGGCACCCGTCATATTCTCACCCGCCGATCCGCACCTGCTCTACTTCGCGGCGCAGGTGTTGTTCAAGACGACGAACGGCGGCCGTAGCTGGACCGCCATCAGCCCCGACCTCACACGTCCCGACCCGGGCGTGCCGTCGACGTTGGGCGTCTATGCCCAACGCGCGGCCGCGTCCCCCCACCGCGGTGTGATCTACTCGATCGGCCCGTCCCCGCGCGACGTGCGCCGCATCTGGGTCGGGACGGACGACGGCCTCATCCAGCTGACCCGCGACGGCGGCGCGCACTGGCAGAACGCCACGCCTAACGGAATGGAAGCGTGGAGCAAGGTGACGCAGATCGACGCCTCGCACTTCGATACCGCCGCGGCGTACGCGTCCGTCTCGCGGCTCCGCGTCGACGACCTGCATCCGTACCTCTATCGCACGCACGACGGCGGCCGCACCTGGCAGACGATCACGACCGGCATTCCGGACGACGAGCCGGTGAACGTCGTCCGCGAGGATCCGCTCCGGCGCGGGCTGTTGTACGCCGGTACCGAGCACGCCGTCTACGTGTCGTTCGACGACGGCGGGCACTGGCAGTCGCTTCGGTTAGGCATGCCGGTCACGTCGATCCGCGACCTCATCGTGCACGGCAACGACCTCGTGATCGCCACGCACGGCCGCTCGTTCTGGGTGCTCGACGACATCGCGCCCCTCCGCCAGGTGAGCGCGCGCGTTGCCGCCTCACCGGCGTTCCTGTTCACGCCCGCGCCCGCCTACCGCGTACGCCGGGATGCGAACACCGACACGCCACTGCCGCCCGATGAGCCGGCGGCCAAGAACCCGCCCGACGGCGCCATCATCGACTACTGGATCGGTGCCGGCTCCTCGCCTAACGCGGTAACCCTCGAGATCAAGGACGCCAAGGGCGCGGTCGTTCGCCGGTTCTCGAGCGCCGATACCGCGCCCGCTCCCGACTCCGAGCTCAACGTACCCGCCTACTGGCTAAAGCCCTTCGAGCCGCTCTCGGCTGCCGCGGGCATGCACCGCTTCGTGTGGGACCTTCACTATCCGCCGCCGGACGCGCTCGAGCACGACTACCCGATCTCGGCTATCCTGCACGACACGCCGCGCGATCCGTTAGGCCCGCCTGTCGTGCCGGGCAGGTACACCGTGCGACTCACGGTTGCCGGCCGCACGCTCGCCGCGCCCCTCGACATCCGCATGGATCCGCGGGTCCCGGTGACACCAGCAGCGCTCGACCGCCAGCTCGCGCTCAGCCTGCGGGTCACCGCCGCGCTGCGAAAAGAGTACGGCGCGCTGGCCGGCGCCCGTGCGCTGCGTGTGCAGCTGGCATCGCTGCTCGAATCCACGTCGGACACGACGACCGCAGCCGCGCGCGCGGCCGCGGCGCTCGATACCGGCCTGGCGGAGCTCGCCGGCGAGCGCCGGGGACGCTCTGTGCCTAACGGAGATGACTTGGTGCGCCTCAACGGCGACCTGATGACCGTGCTCAACACGATCGACGGCGCCGACGCCGAGCCGACCACGCAAGCCGCAGCCGCCGTTCCGCTTGTCGAGCACCGCGTGGCCGCCGCGTTGGTGCGCTGGCATCACGTGCAGTCGGTGGATCTCCCGGCGCTCAACGCCCGCCTAAGAGCGGCGGGCGTGCCGGAATTGACGCTGCCGCCCGACACGACGACGGATCACTGATCCGCTTTGGCGGCGCGAGCCGCGCGCGCCGCTTCGCGCGCGCGGAGCTCCGGATTCTCGCGAAAGAGGGTCGTGGTGTGCCCGATCACCTGCACCACGTCGGCGTGCGCCGCGCCCGCCAGCTCCCCGGCGGCGGCGCGAGCCGACAGGCTCGCGTTGCGTCCAACCTGCACCTTGACCAGCTCGCGCGAGCGAAACGCATCCTCGAGCGACTGCACCACCGCGGGCGAGATACCGGCCGCGCCAACCGACACCGTCGGCTCGAGGTGATGCGCCTGCGCGCGCAGCGCCGCGCGCTCGCGGGACGAGAGCGCCACTCGAGGTCAGTCGCCGGCGGCCGCCGCTGCTTCTTCGGCCGGGGCGTCCTCCGTTAGGCCTTGCTCGCGCGCCAGCTGCGCGATCCCCTCGTCGATCGTCCGCGAGTGATGCATCGAGCAGAACTTGGGCCCGCACATCGCGCAGAACTCGGCGCTCTTGAAGTACTCGGCCGGCAGCGTCTCGTCGTGATACTCGCGCGCCCGCTCGGGATCGAGCGACAACCGGAACTGCTCGTTCCAGTCGAAGGCGTACCGCGCGCGCGACAGCGCATCGTCACGGTCCCGCGCACCGGCACGCCCCCGCGCGATGTCGGCCGAATGCGCCGCGATCTTGTAGGCGATCACACCCTGGCGCACGTCTTCTGCGTTAGGCAGGCCCAGGTGCTCCTTGGGCGTCACGTAGCACAACATGTCGGCGCCGTACCAGCCGATCATCGCCGCGCCGATGGCGCTCGTGATGTGGTCGTACCCCGGCGCGATGTCCGTCACCAGCGGGCCCAACGTGTAGAACGGCGCCTCGTGACAGATCTCCTTCTGCTTGCGCACGTTCATCTCGATCTCGTGCATCGGGATGTGCCCCGGCCCTTCGACCATCACCTGGACGTCGCGCGCCCACGCGCGCTTCGTGAGCTCGCCCAACGTCTCCAGCTCCGCGAACTGCGCCCGGTCGCTCGCATCGTGCACCGACCCCGGCCGCAGCGAGTCGCCTAACGATATGGTCACGTCGTACGCGCGCAGAATCTCGAGCAGATCGTCGTACCGCTCGTACAACGGATTCTGCTTGCGATGGTGCATCATCCACACCGCGTGCAGCGACCCGCCGCGGCTCACGATCCCCGTCACGCGTCCGTAAACCAACGGTAGATGCTCGAGCAGAATCCCCGCGTGGATGGTCATGTAGTCCACGCCCTGCTTCGCCTGATGCTCGATCACATCGAGCAGATCGTTCGCCGTCAGATCCTCGAGCTCCTTCCCCATGAGCACGGCCTGGTAGATCGGCACAGTCCCGATCGGCACCGTCGATGCGCCGATGATCGCCTCGCGCACCGCGTCCAAATCCTTCCCCGTCGACAAATCCATGACGGTGTCCGCACCGTAGCGAACCGCGAGATGCAGTTTTTCCAGCTCCTCGCCTATGGAAGATGTGACCGCCGAATTCCCGATGTTCGCGTTGATCTTCACGCTCGCAACTTTCCCAATCGCCATCGCCTCGAGCTTTCCTGCCAAATGCCGCACGTTCGCCGGGATGATGAGCCGCCCACGCGCCACCTCGCTCCGCACCAATTCCACGTCCAGCCCCTCTCGTCTCGCAACCGCCCGCATTGCGTCGGTGATCTCGCCCGCCCGGGCAACGCTCATCTGCGTGCTGTATGCAGTCATTGTCAGGCTCCGTTACGTCCAATTGCTGGAACTTAGATCGCCCCCAAATTCGGGGAAGCGCCCCAACGCCCTACGTTCTACGCTCGCCCTTCACCTTTCCCTCTTCCCCCTTCCCCCTTCCCCCAGGCGACGCCAGTCGCCGCTTCCCCGCTCCTAGTAGCTCTCCCACGCAAACCCACTCATCACATAGGTCAATCTCTTCTTCGCGAGATCGAGTCTCAACAGCACCGTCCCCCCCGTCAGCTCTGCTCGGCCCACCGCCGCCACGTCATCGATCTTGTCTCCGTCTACGTCCAGTGCTCGAATGGCATCGTGCACGCGGAAGCGTACATCCGCGACGCGCAACGGCACCACCTTCCCCGTCGTATCGACCAGCACCGCGAACTCTCGCGTATAGCGATTGACGTCCGCTGCTGCGTTCGCAAACAGCAACACGTGCGCCGCTCCGAAGCATCCATATATCTGCGACGAAGTCAACTTCCGCCCCTTGAGGACGTCGGGCGGCAAGCGCGCCGTGTCACCCTGCAAAATGAGCATGAGCGAGTCGCGCACAGCCGCCACGCGCGCCAACATCGTCGAGTCCGGCGGTTGGCGATAGGCACAGCTGTCGACAGTCGCAACGTGCGCACTATCCGAGGTCGCCACCGAGCTGTCCGGGCGCACCGACGAGCTGTCCTTTCGCGCCGCCGACGTGTCACCGCGCACCGTGGCGCTGTCCTCGTGCACCGCCAGCGCCACCAGCGTCAGCTTCTCCCGCGCCAAACTGTCTACGTTAGGCGGGACATCCAACTTCGCGACGATGCGTCCGTTCCACTGGCCGAACCCCGTCACCACCGCCTCGCTCGTCCCCCACGGACCGTGCAGCAAGTAGCGATCGCCCACTTTCACCGGCGACAATTGCTGCACCGCCTGCTCGTACGCCGCAAGACGAGCCTTGCCCTTGAGCTTGGCGTCGACGCGTCCGATGTCCATCAAGACATGCTTCGCGCGCGACGCGGCGACGAACGTCGTCTGGAACGTCGCCAGAAACGTCATCTCATTGGCAAGCGAATCCGCGAGCGGGGGTAGTTGACCGATCTGTTCGATTCCAGCGCTCCGCACGCGTGCCGTGTCTTGCACGTGTACGGTTGCTGTCGCGTTCTGTCCCGCGGTATCGGCGCCGGTGTCGCTCGACAGCGTGTCGGCGAACGCCGTGCTCTCGACAGCTGTAGCCGCAGGCTGCGCACTTGGCGCAGGTTTCTTCTCGGGCCCGCCGCACGCGGTCGCGACGAATGCGCCCAGGCTCATCGCGAACCGGGCGCAACTACGAAGACGCGTTCTGCGTGGAGTTCCGATGACGATCAAGACAGCAACGGAGGCCAATTCTAGGGGAGAAAAAGCGCGACATGGCGCTCGATGCATGGAAAATGCGAGCAGACGCCGCGAAGCTCAACGCCACCGCCCCGCAATTCGGTACCCCCACACCGGGAATGTTGCCAGGCCGTCCAATCGAGCGTTAATACGATGCGGACTGCCCGCTCCCGATGCGCTGGGAATCGGCCTTCTGGGCGACGTTGCCTTGACCGGCCGGTCGCGGACACCGCTGCCCGCCCGATGGGTCCGCCGTGACGTGGCCGGTGCGCTTTTCCGTGTGACTCCGCCATCCTTCGTGGGTATACCTGGACGCGCGAGCATCACGCTAAAATCGTTGAACACGATGACCGCTGACTTGGAGATCTGACGATGCCGTTTCTTGAGCTCGAAGGAATGCCCGACCTCGAGGACAACCCGCGCGAGCTGAATGGAGAGCTCGTCGTCGGGAGCGGCTCGCAGGCCACTTGGCGCCTCCCGGGCCGCGACCTCGCCGCACGGCACTTCCGCGTGCACACTCAGCCGGACGGCGCCCGGGTCGTCCCGGCGTCGCCGCAAAATATCGTCGTTCTGAACGACACGCAGGCTCCCACCGAAGGTGCCGCCCTCAGTTCCGGCGACGTCATCGCCGCTGGCTCGGCTCGTTTTGTGTTTCTAGAGGAGAAAACCTCTCCGCGGCCCGACCCGTTAGGTGAACAATCTCCGTCGTACCTCATCGATTCGAGCGCGCGTCGCGGGTACTCGCTCCGCAAACGCGTCGTGCAGATTGGACGCGAAATCGGCTGCAGCATCGTGCTCAAGGATCCCACTGTGTCGCGCTTCCACTCCGACGTAAAATCGGAAGGCGGACAGTTCGTGATCTACTCGATGGGCTCCACCGGCACGCGCGTGAATGACGCTCCGGTGACGATGCCCCGCATGCTGGTCGAAGGCGACCGCATCACCATCGGAGACACGACGTTCACGTTCACGCGACGCGCGCTCCCGCCAGGAATCAGTCTGGTGCAGTTCGAGGATCACGCCGATGACTCGTTCAGCCGCCGGAACACCGTGCTGCTCGATCGCGTGGTCACGAGCGAGTCGCGAAAGTACACGCGAGGCACCAAACGCCCCCGCAACCCACTCATCCCCTGGTTGATCGGACTCGGCGCCGTCGTCGTCTTGTTGGTCGCGTTCATGGCCCTCAAGCGCTAGGAACGGCGAGCTAAACAACTCTACGGCAACCAGTTACGATTCAAACCAAAATTGCCACATTATCTTGACAATCCCGACTGATTCACTTAGGATTGCAAGACCGAATGTGGAGCTGATGTCGTGCTGCATCAGGACCTACAACTCGCTGCCGGCGGACCTAAAGGGACGCGGGCAGCAATTCTCATCGAGCTCAAACGCGCCCCGTCCGCAGCGCGCCGCCTTACGGCGGCCGATCTTGCGGCGCGGCTCGACGTGTCGCTGAATGCGGTACGGCACCACCTCAAGGAGCTCGAGTCCGAGCAGTTAGTCGAGTACGATCGCGAGCGCCGAGGGGTCGGCGCGCCCGCGTTCGCCTACCGCCTTACGGAGCGCGGCGAAGCGCTCTTCCCGCGTCGCTACGAAGGCACGTTGTTGCAGCTGCTCGATCAGGTCGCGCAGCGCGACGGACGCGACGCGGCGGTCTCGATGCTCGAGTCGCAGTTCGACGCCATCGCCGATCGCCTCGAACCGGCGCTCACGAATGCGCCGCCCGAAACGCGGCTCGAGCTCGTGACGCGCGCCATGGCTAACGAAGGCTTCATGACCGAGTGGCGCCAGACGCCCGACTCGGCGGACGTGGTCTCGCACAACTGCGCCTTACTGGCGGTGGCCGAGCGGTTTCCGGAATTGTGCGACGCCGAACGCCGGTTCTTGTCGAGAACGCTCGACGCATCATCGGTGGATCGCGTGTCGCACATCCTCGAAGGGTGCGGCGCGTGCGGATACAGCGTGCGCTTCCGGCAGGGCAGCGCCGTAGCGACCAAGGAGACGTGATGAGCAGCTCGATCGAGAATCTGGTCAATCGCGAATACAAGTTCGGGTTCGTCACCGACATCGAGGCGGACACCATTCCGGCCGGCCTCGGCGAGGACACGGTGCGCGCGATCTCGGCCAAGAAGCAGGAGCCGGACTGGCTGCTCGACTGGCGGCTCAAGGCGTATCGGCGCTGGACCACCATGAAGGAGCCGCACTGGGGCAACGTCCGCTACGAGCCCATCGACTACCAGGACCAGGTGTACTATTCGGCGCCACGCACGGCCAAGCCGTTAGGCAGCATGGACGATGTGGATCCCAAGCTTCGCGAGGCGTACGACAAACTCGGCATCCCGCTCAAGGAGCAGCAGGTGTTGGCGGGCGTGGCCGTGGACGCGGTGTTCGACAGCGTCTCCGTCGGCACGACCTACCGCGAGCAACTGGCCAAGTTAGGCATCATTTTCTGCTCGTTGGGCGAAGCGGTCCGCGAGCATCCGGATCTGGTGCGCAAGTATCTCGGCACCGTCGTGCCCTACAGCGACAACTTCTACGCGTCGCTCAACTCGGCGGTGTTCTCCGACGGCTCGTTCGTGTACGTGCCGCCCGGCGTTCGCTGTCCCATGGAGCTGTCTACGTACTTCCGCATCAACGCGGCCAACACCGGACAGTTCGAGCGCACGCTCATCATCGCCGACCACGGCGCGTACGTGAGCTACCTCGAGGGCTGCACGGCGCCCAAGCGTGCTACGAACCAGTTGCACGCGGCCGTCGTCGAGTTAGTCGCGCTCGAGAATGCTACCGTGAAGTACTCCACAGTGCAGAACTGGTATGCGGGCGATGACGAAGGACGCGGCGGCATCTTCAATTTCGTCACCAAGCGCGGCAAGTGCGCCGGCGCCAACTCGAAGATTTCCTGGACGCAGGTCGAGACCGGTTCGGCCATCACGTGGAAGTATCCGAGCGTGATTCTGCAGGGCGACAACTCGGTGGGCGAGTTCTACTCGGTGGCCGTGGTGAATCACCACCAGCAAGCGGACACCGGCACCAAGATGCTGCACCTGGGACGCAACACGCGCTCGAACATCGTGTCCAAGGGCATCTCGGCCGGCCAGGGCAACAACAGTTATCGCGGACGCGTGTTCGTGGGACCCAAAGCGGCGGGCGCGCGCAACTACACGCAGTGCGACTCGATGCTCATCGGCAACCGGTGCGGTGCGCACACGTTCCCGTACATCGAGGTCGGCAACGACACGGCGCAGGTGGAGCACGAGGCGTCCACGTCGAAGATCGGCGAGGATCAGATTTTCTACCTGCAGCAGCGCGGCATCTCCAAGGAGAACGCCGTTTCGATGATCGTCGCCGGATTCTGCAAGGACGTGTTCAAGGAGCTGCCCATGGAATTCGCGCTCGAGGCGCAGCAGCTGCTCGGCATCACGCTGGAAGGAAGCGTCGGTTAGGCGCAGCGCATTCGCGGTCACATCACCCGGGGAATGGACATCGTGCTCGATATTCGTGATTTGCAGGCCAGGGTCGCCGGCGGAAGCGACATTCTGAAGGGCATTACGCTCGCCGTGAAGCCAGGCGAGGTGCACGCGGTCATGGGACCGAACGGCTCCGGCAAGAGCACGCTCGCGCAGGTGCTCGCTGGAAATCCGGCGTACGAGGTCACCAGCGGCAGCGCCACGTTCGACGGCCGCGACTTGTTAGGCATGCAACCCGAGGAGCGCGCGCAAGCCGGGTTGTTCATGGCCTTCCAGTATCCGGTCGAGATCCCCGGCGTGTCCAACGCGTACTTCCTGCGCTCGGCCTACAACGAAATCCGGAAGGCGCACGGCGAAGAGGAAGTCGATCCGCTCGAGTTTCTCGACATCATGGAACGCAACCTCGCGTTGGTCGACATGGATCAGTCGATGCTCAACCGGAGCGTGAACGCCGGCTTTTCCGGCGGCGAGAAGAAACGCAACGAGATCCTGCAGATGGCCGTGCTCCGGCCGCGACTCGCGATTCTCGACGAAACCGACTCCGGCCTCGACATCGATGCCCTCCGCATCGTGGCCGAAGGCGTGAACACGCTGCGGCGCCCCGACAACGCGACCATCGTCGTCACGCACTACCAGCGGCTGCTCAATCACATCGTGCCCGATTTCGTGCACGTGTTGTCGGCGGGTCGCATCGTGAAGTCCGGCGGCAAGGAGCTGGCGCTCGAGCTCGAGGAAAAAGGCTACGACTGGCTCGAGACGCCCGCGGAGGCAGTGGCGTGACTGCTCCCGTGTTGCTGCGCGAATTCGAGACGTTCGCGGCGAACGGCGGCGGCAGCGGACCGTCGTGGTTGCTGCCCTTGAGGCGCCACGCGATCGACCGCTTCGCGGCGCTCGGGTTCCCGACGCCCAAGAATGAGGACTGGCACTTCACGAGCGTCGCGCCCATCGCCGAGGGCTCGTTCCGCGCCGTGCCCGACACGCCGGCGCGCTCCGTTAGCCTAGGGCCGGCGGATGTCGAGGCGTTCACGTTCGGCCGTCCGGACTGGATCCGGCTCGTGTTCGTGAACGGCCGCTTCGACGCGTCGCTCTCGAGCGATGCCGCGCGGCCCACAGGCGTGAGCGTCACCGATCTCGCCACCGCGTGGCGCGAGCAGCCCGACGTGCTCGAGCGGCACGTTGGCAAGGTGGCAGACTTTCAGCGGACGGCCTTCACGGCGCTCAACACTGCGTTCATGCACGACGGCGCCGCGATCCAGATCGCGCCGAACGTCGAGCTGGAAACGCCGGTGCACCTGGTGTTCGTGTCCACGCCCGAGTCAGCGGGATCGGCGTCGCACGTGCGGACGCTCATCGTGGCGGGCCACCACGCCAGGGCGACGGTCATCGAGAGCTACGTGTCGTTAGGCGGCGCCAAAGGTTATTTCACCAACGCGGTCACCGAAGTGGTGCTGGGCGATGGCGCGACGGTGGCGCACGTCAAGCTGCAGAGCGAGAGCGAGCAGGCGTTCCACGTCGGGACGCTGCAGGCGCACCAGGGTCGCGACAGCCATCTCGTGTCGTTTTCGTACGCCGCCGGCGGCGAGCTCGCACGTACAAACGTGTACACGATGCTCGCCGGCGAAGGCTGCGGCGCCACGCTGCACGGCTTGTACCTGCTGGATGGCCAGCAGCACGTCGACCAGCAGACGCGCATCGAGCACGCCAGTCCGAACACGTTCAGCCGCGAAGTCTACAAGGGCATTCTGGATGGGTCGTCGCACGGCGTGTTCAACGGCCAGGTGTTCGTTAGGCCGGTGGCGCAGAAGACCGACGGTAAGCAGGAGAACAACAACCTGCTGCTGTCGGCGCAGGCGCGCGTGGATACCAAGCCGCAGCTCGAGATTTTCGCCGACGACGTGAAGTGCACGCACGGCGCCACCGTTGGGCGCCTGGACGAAGTCGCACTCTTCTACATGAAGAGCCGCGGTATCGGCGCCGAGCAGGCGCGGAAGCTGCTCACGTACGCGTTCGCGGCGGGCGTGATCGAGGCCGTCGGCGTGCCGGAAGTACGCGCCGAACTCGAGGCCCTCACGCTGCGGCGCTTCACGGGGGCGCTCGCGGGGTCGTGAGCTCCGCCGCGAAACCGGCGCTCGAGCGCGTCGCCGCGGTGGAGGACGTGCCGCCCGGCTCTCTCAGAGGCGTGACGCTGTCGAACGGCGACAAGGTGTGTCTGGTGAACCTGGGCAGCGAGATTCGCGCGTTAGGCAATGTCTGTACGCATCAGGAGTTCGCGATGTCCGACGGCGCGCTGATCCCCGGCGGCCTCATCGAATGTGCATGGCACGGCGCCCGGTTCGACTGCCGAACCGGCGCGGTGAAGCGGTTCCCCGCCACCGACCCGTTACCCGTGTACGATGTGCGCGTGGAGCACGACGAGATCTGGGTGGGAGGCCGCGTCCGATGATGAGCGCGCTGCCCCGCTCCGACTTTCCGCTCCTCGCCGCCTCGCCGCGTCTCGTCTATCTCGACTCGGCCGCCACGACGCAGAAGCCGCGCGCCGTGCTCGACGCCATCCGCGATTTCTACGAGAACGACAACGCGAATCCGCATCGCGGGGCGTACGCGCTCTCGGTGAGAGCCACCCAGCGGTACCGCGATGCGCGCGCCCGCGTCGCCACGTTTCTCGGCGTGAGTGACGCCGATTGCCTGGTCTTCACGCGCGGTACCACCGAGTCGCTCAATCTCGTGGCCGCGTCGTGGGGGCGCGCCAACATTCGCGCGGGCGACGAGATTGTCGTCACGGGTGCCGAGCACCACGCGAACTTCGTCCCGTGGCAGCAGGTTGCGATCGAGATGGGCGCCCGTTTTCGAATCTGCGAGCTGGACGCGGATGGTGCTGTCGATCTCGATCGGCTGCGCGCGATGGTCGGGCGCAGGACCAAGGTGGTGGCGTTTGCGCACGTCTCCAATGTGTTAGGCACCATCGCCCCCGTACGCGAGATCGTCGAGCTCGCGCACGGTGTCGAGGCGATCGCGGTCTGCGACGGTGCGCAGGCGGCGCCGCATCTCACGGTGCGGTTCGATGCGTCCGGGGTCGACTTCTTTGCGGCGAGCGGCCACAAGATGCTCGGGCCCATGGGAATCGGCGTGCTGGCCGGCCGGCGCGAGCTGCTGGATGCGATGCCGCCGTTCCTCACCGGCGGCGACATGATCGAATTCGTGGAAGACGAACACAGCACGTGGAACCGGCTCCCGCACAAATTCGAGGCCGGTACGCCTAACGCAGCGGGCGCGGTCGGCATGGCCGCCGCCGTCGACGTGCTGGAGCGTGTGGGCATGGATGCCGTGCGGGCGCACGAGCGCGGGCTGGTCGCGAGCGCCTACCGCAGGCTGTCCGCCATCGAAGGCGTTCGGATTTACGGCCCGGGGCCCGAGGATCGCAGCGGTGTGCTGAGCTTCAACGTAGGAGATGTACACCCTCACGATCTGGCGACCATCTTGGACTCGCACCACGTCTGCATTCGGGCCGGTCATCACTGTGCGCAGCCGCTCATGCGGCGCTTGGGCGTCAGCGCCACGGCGCGGGCGTCCTTCTACGTCTACAACGACGATGCGGACATCGACGCGCTGGTGAACGGCGTGATGGCCGCCCGGGAGATGTTCAGTCGTGTCGGCGCCTGACGATCGGAATCGCGTGCCCAACGCGCCGGATGCCCACCAGGCGAACGTCGCGGCGTTGTACCAGGAGCTGATCCTCGATCACTACCGGCGTCCGCGCAATCGCGGCAAGCTCGAGAGCCCCGACGTCGCGCTGCGCAAGAAGAATCCGTTGTGCGGCGACGTGATCGACCTGCAAGTGCAGTTCGACGGCGACACGGTGCGCGACATCAGGTTCACCGGCGAGGGATGCGCGATCTCCCAAGCGGCGGCGTCGATGCTCACGCAGCGGCTCAAGGGCAGGTCGAGCAACGAAGCGGCGCAGATTCTCGACCGCTTCACGCGCATGGTGCACGGCGATGCAGGCGCCGCCGACGAAACGCTCGGCGATCTACGCGCGCTGTCCGGTGTGTCGCGGCTGCCGGTGCGGCACCCCTGCGCGCTCTTGGCGTCCGACGCGCTCGCCGAAGCCCTGGCATCGCGCCGTTAGGAATCGTGCTGTTCGAGCTGCTCCTCGCCGCGTCGACGGTGCTGCCGCAGTCCGGCACCGTGCGCACGGATTCGTTGTGGTCGTCGGCGTTGGGCGTCACGAAACAATACCTGGTGTACCTGCCGCCATCGTACGCCACGAACACGTCGCGCCGCTATCCGGTGGCGTACTACCTCCACGGCTACGGCGGCGACGAGACCAACTGGGTTCAGTTAGGCCATCTGGACGCGGCCATGGATTCGTTGATCGCCGCCGGCGGCCCCGAGATGATCGTCGTGATGCCGGACGGCGACAACAGCTGGTACACGACGTGGAACTCGATGGGCGACTACAATGCGTGCAAGCGGGACACGACGCGAAAAGAGCCGGCGTCGCAGTTCTGCGTGCCGTGGCCGCACTACGACGACTACGTCGCGCGCGATCTCGTGCATCACGTGGATTCCGTGTATCGCACGATGCCCGATCGTGCGCACCGCGCGATTGCGGGGTTGAGTATGGGCGGATACGGTGCGGTCGAGCTGGCCCTCCAGTATCCCGATGTATGGCGCGCCGCGGCGAGCCATTCGGGAACGCTGCAGCTGATGTACGCCGGACCGCATCCGTACGCCGGGCACGACGTGTACGCGACGAACGTGCATCAGCTCGAGCAGCGCTCCGGGCCCGTCTGGCCATCGCTGCACGCTGCGTTAGGCAACGACACGACGGCGTGGCGGTCGCGCGACCCGCTGACGCGCGTCGAGCGCTTGAAGGCCGCCCGCCCGACGATGATGCCGGCATTGTATTTCGACGTTGGGCGCGACGATCCGTTCGTGGACCAGAATCGCGCGTTCGATGCCGGGCTCACCGCGCTCCATGTGCCGCACGAGTACCACGAGTATCCCGGCACGCACAATTGGGAGTACTGGAGCACGCATGTACGGCAGAGCCTGGCATGGATAGCGAAGCAGTTCGATGCGAGCGCCACTCCTTGAGGTGCGCTTGACGTCGCCTCCATCGCGAGGAATACTCTGAGCCACGCGTTTCTAGCTGCCTCATCCTTGCCTGGTGGAGGGTCGACATGCGTGGCATCCGGGCCGTTGCCTTTGTTGCTCTGTTCGCCGCACTCGCCGCTGGTCGCCTAACCGCGCAGGCCGGAGCTCCCCCAACCACCAAAGCTGTGCCGGCACTCGACCCGTGCAGCCTGCTCACGGCAGCCGAGGTGAGCTCCGTACTCGGCATTCAATCGTTGCCAGGCAGGCCGTTCCTGGGAAGCAAGAAGGTGTGCATGTGGGCCCCGGACACCAACAACACCATCGGCAATGCGTCGGTCACGGTGATGGTCGTGACGCGCGCCGCGTTCGACAATGGGAAGGTGCTGGATGCGTCGATGATGCATTCGGTGAGCGGCGTCGGCGACGACGCATACGCCGTGGGTTCGGGCAGCTACCTCAAGCTCGGCGTTCGGAAGGGCGATCGTGCGTTCAGCGTGACGGTCGTCGGGGGGACGCAGATCAAAGCGACTGCCGCCCAACTCCAGCAGATGGAAGTACAACTGGCGACGAAGGCGTTAGCGCGGCTCTAGCGACGCGAGCAGGCGGATGTCGATCGCCGTCATGCGCGCGAAGATAGCTCAGTGTCGTCGTCATCGATCATCGGGCTCACGAGCGCGTGGTCCGTGTGCTCGAGATCGACCAACCACTGTCCGTCGCGGTGTCGCATGCGCAATACGAGCACCGGCACGGGGCCGGCCTTACCGCCATCCCACTCGTTCGGGCGATACAGCACCTGCACGTACGACTCGCCCTCCGTGGTCGCGCCAAGCACGTCGCGAGTTGGGCCGGCGGCCGGAGCATTCCGATCGTTCCATTGCGCGTCACGGTACTCGAGCGACCTGGCGACGAATTGCGTCGGCGTTAGGCCGGCGAGGTTGCCGAGCGTCGACACACCGGCAGCGGCGCTGAGCGCCCTCAGGGTCACATCGCGAAAGCGCTCGGCGGCATCGGGATCAACACAGCGGGCAGCCGACTCCCATTGCCGGGCGTCGATCGCGAGAAAAAACGCCGCGGCCGCATCGACTGCCAAGCGCAGCGGATCGGACTCGGTATCGTTCGTCACGACGGGTCTGCCTTACGCATCAGGGAAAAGTGATCCCGTGCCGGCGCGACAAGAATGTCGGATCAATCGTGGACCGGTGAGTTAGGCCGATCCCTCGCTGCTTCGCCCGACGGGTCGCACGATGATGGTCGAAAGCATCGTCGCAATCAACACCCGCTCGCCGGTACCCGTGGCGAACACGCCGGCACGGCACACCGTGAGCGTCCGTCCGGGGCGCGGCACCTGGCCGCACGCCACGAACCCGTCACCTGTAGCCGGGGCCAGAAGATTGATTGAACTCGACGGCCAGGACATCGGTATCCGGCGGCGCCAGCGTATACGCCGCATAGCCGTTCGCTGAATCCGCGACGCTCGTGATCGCGCCCGCGTGCAGAAACCCGTTCTGTTGACAGAACTGCGGCGCAAACGGCAGGGCGAGATGCACCTCACCCGGCGCGGTATGCACGATCGTCGCGCCGAGCGTGGTCATGTGACGCTGGCGGCTGAAGCTTTCGCGCACACGCGCGTCGTACGCGGGGTCCTTGGGTTTCCAAATAGTGCTCACGTCGGGCCTCGTTGGTGCGAAGTCGCCACGGAACAAAGTATATTGCGCCGCCCACGCCCGTGCATCACGCGCTGCACTCAACGCGAGACAACCCATGTGCGGAATCACCGCGGTCCTGTCGCGGAGGTCCCCGATTGCGACGGAGACGATGCTGGCCGGAATGGCGTCGCTCCATCATCGCGGTCCGGACGGACAGCAGTTCTGGATGGCGACGGATTGCCGCGCGGCGCTCGGCCACACGCGCCTGTCGATCATCGACTTGGCCACCGGCGACCAGCCGATCTCGAACGAAGACGGCACCATTCACATCGTCGTGAACGGTGAGTTCTACGATTTCGAGCGTATGCGCGCGGAGCTGCAGGCTCGCGGACATCGGTTTCGCACCAAGTCCGACAGCGAGATCGCGCTGCATCTATACGAGGACTTTGGTCCCGAGTGTCTGCATCATCTGCGTGGTGAGTACGCGTTCGTCATCTGGGACGAGCGCAATCAGCGCATGATCGCCGGCCGCGATCGATTCGGAGTGAAGCCGCTGTTCTACGCGGAGCACGCGGGCGCGCTCTACTTCGCGTCCGAAGCGAAGGCGCTGTTCGCGATGGGCGTGCCGGCTCGGTGGAGCGCCGAGTCGGTGTGCGCGGGCGGCTTTGTGCTGCCGGGTGATCGCACGCTTTTCGCCGGCGTGCACTACGTCCCGCCCGGTCACTTCCTGCGCGCGACGCGCGAAGCGCATCGGCTGCACCAGTATTGGGACGTCGACTACCCGCGCGACGACTCGTTAGGCACTCCCATGAGTGATCGCGAGTACATCGAGGGCTTCCGCGCGGTGCTCGAGAACGCCGTGAAGACGCGTCTGCGCGCCGACGTGCCCGTCGGATGCTACCTGAGCGGCGGCATCGACTCGTGCGCGGTGCTCGGCCTCGCGTCGCTGCACCATGACGGGCCGGTGCGCGCGTACACGCTCACGTTCGATCACGTGCAGTACGATGAGAGCGCGATCGCGAAGGAGATGGCACAGCGTTGCGGCGCCGCCTTCCAGCCGATCCCGATGACGCAGGCCGATCTCGCCGAGAACTTTCGCGCGGCGGTGATTCAGTCCGAGATTCCGTTCATCAACGGACACACCGTCGCCAAGTACATGTTGAGCGGGGCGGTGCGCGCGAGCGGATACAAGGTTGTCCTAACGGGAGAGGGATCGGATGAGCTGCTCGCCGGGTATCCCCATTTCCGGCGGGACATGCTCCTCCATCACACCGTTGGACAGGATCCCGACGAAACGAGCCGGCTGCTGCGGGAACTCGCCGATCGCAACGAGGTGTCGCGCGGACTGTTGCTGCCCGAAGGCGATGTCGACATGGGCGCCGTGTCCAGGACGCTGCTCGGCAGCGTGCCGTCGTGGCTCGAGGCATTCGGCGGCACCGCCATGCGCATGCGCGACTTGATGCGAGACGACTTCGTCGAGCCCTACAGCGGCGTCGACACCGTCGGCGCGTTGCTCGCCTCGCTCGACGTCGAGCGACGGCTCAAAGGAAGAAACGCCGTGCATTCGGCGCTGTACCTGTGGGCCAAGACAATTCTGCCGCACTACATTCTGTCCAACTTGGGCGACCGGATGGAAATGGCGCACTCGATCGAGGGGCGCGTCCCGTTCATGGACCATCATGTTGCCGAGTACCTGCAGCGCGTTCCCGTGTCGCTCAAGATTCGCGGGATGACCGAGAAGTACATCTTGCGCGAGGCAGTGAAGGACGTGATCACAACAACAGTGTACGAGCGGCAGAAGCATCCATTCCTGAGTCCGCCGGCGACGCTCAACCGGGACCAGCCGCTGCACGCATTGATGCAGGATACGCTGCGCGGATCGACCGCCGCGAGGGTGCCGTTCCTGGATCAGAAGCGGATGGTGGCGGCGCTCGACGGCCTAACGAAGCCCGGTGCGGATGCCGGGCACCAGGTGGTGATGGACCAGGTGCTCACGCTCGCGTTGAGCTTCGTGTTCATGCACGACGGCCTCGGCCTGTCTGCGTAGGCTCTCGGTTAGGCAGCGATGATCGGCGCGCTGTTCGAGGCATGCGTGGACTCGGCGGCGGAGACGCGCCAGGCGGCCGCGTGGGGCGCGGACCGCGTCGAGCTGTGCGTCGATCTGGCGCACGACGGCTGCACGCCGCCCTTGGCGCTGGTCGCCGAGTGCATGGCGGTGGGCATGCCGGTGATTGCGATGGTGCGACCGCGTGCGGGCGACTTCACATACTCCGGCGCGGAAATCGACGCAATGTGCGGCGACATGCGCGAGCTGGCGGCGCGTGGTGCCGGCGGCTTCGCGACGGGGGCGCTGCGACACGATGGCGCGCTCGATGTCGACGCGATGGCGCGCCTCGTGGCCGCGGCCGGCCACCTGCCGGTGACGTTCCATCGCGCGTTCGATCAGTTAGGCAAACTCGAGGACGCTCTGGACCTGCTGATCGAGCTCGGCGTGCGGTGCGTGCTGACGTCGGGCGGCGCCGAGTCGGCCATGGAAGGCATCCACACGCTCCGGAGACTGGTCGAGCGCGCAGCGGGGCGAATCGAGGTGATCGCTGCCGGCGGCATCCGGCCGTTCAACGTGGAGCGCGTGGTTCGGGCGACGAGTGCGCCGGCGGTGCACGCGCGATGGAGCGGCTGGCGGGACGCCCGTGGCGCCGTGTAGCTCCGGCCGGCCGCGTCGTTACCTTAGGCCTGATCTCCGGTCGGTGAAGGATCGGACGCTCAGCGTGCCTGTTCGTCGCCACGCTCCAGGTGCCGTTGTTGGCCTACCGCGTACGCTTCGGCAAGCCACGCTCGAAACTCGTCGTCGATGTCATCCGACCGCGTTAGGCGGAAGGCGTGCACGTGATTGCGCGGCGAGATCGTGTCGACGCGGCGGAACCGCGGCGACTCCACGCGGCGAGCCATCACGACATGGCCGTCCAGCCACTGCCGCCGCGGAGTGAGTTGGGCGAAGGACATCCGCACCTGCAGCGCAATGCGTGTCTTCTCCGGAAGGACTCGCACCGGGCCTAACGTCCTGAGAAACGTCACCACGGAGTCGAAAAGCGCACGAATCTCAGGCGGTTTCCCGCGAAAGTGACTATTGACGGAGCGGAGCGCCGCGCACGTGTGCGTCTGGTTGCGATTCGCGAAGGCGCGATCGCAACGCGGACAGCGCCACAGCGCGCGCATGGTCACGGAGCAGCCGTGCGGCTCGAATCGTCGGCCACTTCCAAGCGAGCGACCTGTTCATCGACGGTCGCGATCCGCACCCGCAGACCTTCCCGAAAAACGCCGCCGTGTGAACGCGAGCGATGATTGCCGGTGATGGGGATGCAATCGATGAACGAGTAATGATGCGATCCCGACGTCGAACTCCTCGTTGACTCGGCCCTCGGCCGGTGCCGGCTCGAAGTGGCTGACCACGCCTTCGACGACCGGGTGCTTGCCATCGGCGAGTGCGTCACGAACCCGGCGGTAATTCCAATACGTTTCGTGAAACATGAGCACCGTTTGGAGGCAGCAGAGCGCGAGGAGGGCGACAACGGCTGGAAGTTGAGTTGGGCGTTCTCGAACGGAGTCGGCATCGTCAGGCCCTGCGCACGGCGACGGTGGTGACTGCCTAACGCAATGCTCGGCGGCGAGCGAACGCCGCCGTCGCACGCTTAGAACGTCAGATTCCGGCTG
Source organism: Gemmatimonadaceae bacterium (assembly GCA_035279625.1). GTDB lineage: Bacteria > Gemmatimonadota > Gemmatimonadetes > Gemmatimonadales > Gemmatimonadaceae > JADGGM01. The sequence continues at coordinate 92,178 of DATEHK010000057.1, read as the reverse complement.
ATCCGCCAGTGGCCATCGGCCTCCCGCACCCAAACCGTGAGGTATTGGCCGCCCGACCGCACGGATGCTCCGTCGCCACTGTCAGGCGCAACGTCGAGCCACGCATGCCCCTACTCCACGATGCGCGTCGGCGAGAGAACCGTCACGCCGTCCGTCGCCACTCCGCCGCCGCGAATCGGCCGTTGATGCGGGAACCGCGACGCATACAGTTGGGCGACCGCTGCTCGTCCCCGCGTCACCGCGCCGTTGCCGGCGATGAAAAGACCGCTGTCCGAGTACGCGGCGGCGATCGATGCCGCATCATGGTTACGAAGGCCCGGAACCCACGCCGCGTTGGCGGCATCGACATCGGGTCGCGCGGCGGCGAGAATGGCCGCGGTGTCCAATGGCGCGCTAGCGGTGTCCGCGTCGTGAGAGCGGATCGCGGCGAACAGCGCGTCGTCGAACGCAGCCGGCTGATCGAACATGACGAAGTGCCGCGCGCGGTCGATCACGCGCAGCGATCCGTTAGGCGCGTGCACGAGCCACGTCGGGGTGACGCGAGGCGGAACCGATGTGTGCGCGCCGGATGGTGCCGCGGCGGTCAGGCCTAACGCGGCGAGAATGGACAGCGGCACGAGCGCGTGGAGCGCGGTCGAGCGAACCATTGAGGCCGGCTACGGGATACGGGTGAACGTGACGAATGCTCAGCCATCGTATACACCTATCTTAGCCGGCGGTACGAATCACGCGACAGCGGCACCCTCGGTGCGACACTCCTCGTACGCGATGCGCAATCGCTCGACACACTGCGTGGCGAGCTCGACCGACGAGTAGCTGGTGGCGGCGTCGACCTTCGGCTGCCACCCCCACGTCGCCTGATCCGTACCGGCCGCCACGAACACCGCTTCCCAGAGCGATTTCACGGCGAGCGGGGCATGCCGCGTCGTCATGCGCTCCGGCAGATGCTCGCCACGCGGCGCCACTGCGCCCTGCCAGATGATGACGAGCAGATCGCCGTCGGCCACCGTGTCGATCGTGCTGCGGAGCCACGTGATGGTGAGCGCCACGGGTCCGAGTTGGACGATGCAGCGGCCCGGTGAGAGGCGCTCCTTCGACTTCACATCCAGTCCTGCGTTAGTCAACGCGGCCACACCGCGTACGACGCTCAGAGCAAGCAGCTCGAGCTCGCGCGTACACACGGAAAGCGCGCGGTGCGAGGCGAGGAATGACGGACGTTCAGCCCAAAGCGGACTGTCGGTAAGCGGCTGCGAGTTCAGGGTATCGATCATCGAGTCTCCTTACAAAGATCGAGCGCCGGCTGGTGCGACTTGCGTCAACCACCCGGCGCTCGACTCACCGAGAAACGCGCCGCACCAGGGCGCGCGCTCGATGAATGTGAACTCTTCGTTCGCTAGCGGGCCACGCGGGTCACGTTCTCTGCCGCCGGGCCCTTCTGGCCCTGCACGATATCGAACTCCACCGTCTCGCCTTCGGAGAGCGACTTGAAGCCCTCGCCCTGGATGGCCGAGTGATGTACGAAGCAGTCCTTCTGTCCATCAGCAGGTGTGACGAAGCCAAAGCCCTTCGCATCGTTGAACCACTTTACTACGCCGGTCGTACGCATGATGTGCTCCTCAAAATTGAACTGTGCTGTGGTCGGAGCGCGGTCTTTCGACCAGATGCTGTACGAACCGACGACAACGTGCTCGTGACAACCCTCACGAAGGGGCGCCGTCAACCCGACGGCAACGACTCGAACAAAAAAGGGCCCGCAATGTTGGCGGGCCCCAAATCCATACGCCTGTCGACAAACGCGCCAGGCGCGTGTCCTTAGCCAGGAATATAGCACTGTGGAGGCTGATTTACAATGGCCTCAACGGTCACTAACGGAGTAGGCGCTCTATCGATGCTTTAGAGCCGCCTGCCATCCCGTCACTTCGACCGTGCCTTGCCCGGAATCGGGCACCACGACCACGAAGTGCTTGTCGTCCGGCATGACGGCGAAGTTCGCGTGGTTGTCCACGCGATCGCTCGCCAGGCCGGCGACAAGCTGCTCGCGCCGCGACACGGTGGGCGCCGCTCGGAGATCGAGTGTCACTTCGATGAGGTTCGATCTGGTTCCGTTAGGCTCGAGGTAGTACAGGGCTCGGCCCCCGGGAGCCCACGCGGGCGACGACCCTCCGGCGCGAGACACTTGCGTTCGCGCGCCCGAGGTCTTGAGCGCCTGCACGTACACTTCCTCGCGCCCACTCTCATTGCTCACGTACGCGAACCACCGCCCATCGGACGACGCGGTCGGAGCCGTCTCTTTCGCCGGCGAAGTCGCCAGTGGTACTGGCGCCGATCCGTCGGCCTCGAGCAACCAGATGTCGTCGAGCGAGCCGGCCAGATACGCGGCGCCGTTCGGCAGCCAGCCACCCGGCGTGTCGATTTGGCGCGAGTCGAAATCGGGGGCGAAGTGAAACGGGACGGGCGGTGTGCTGCGATCGACGGGAACCGTGAACACCGGTTGCGCAGGTCGATTTGTCAGGAAGGTGATCCGACGACCGTCGGGCGTCCAGTCCGGATCGTGCCCGTCGCCGACGTTTGTTAGGCGAGAGAGAGTGCCGGACGCCATGTCGAGCAACCAGACGTCGCGCCGCCCTTCCCGGTCCCCCTGGATGTCGAGCGCGATCGTCCGCCCGTCCGGCGAGATGCTGGGGCGGTGATACCCGGCCGGTTGGCCGAGCAGCGTTCGTTGGACGCCCGTGCGGTCCATCATCACGAGTCGCGTCGGCGTGGCGCTCTGATAGATCAGCACGCCGCGCCCAACGCTCAGGTAGGCGACGCCGCCCAACCCCATCGCCACGCGATCGCCTAACGGCTGCGCATCGCCGGTGGCGGCGAGTGTCGCCTCATCGAACGGCAGCGCCGCCAAGCTGCCGTCCCCACGCACGAACAAAATATGGCCATCGTCGTATTGTGGCGCGGCGGCGTCATTGGCGATGATCCGCACCGGGCCGCCGGCGAGCGGAACGACAGCGGCCTTCGTCGCTTGCGTGCGGGTCTCGGCCGTCACGGCCGAGACCGTGAACAACACGCCCCTTCCGCTAGGCAGGAGGCTCGGCGAGATGTGCACGTCGCCGCTGTCCGGCGTCGTCAACTGTCGCAGGCCGCCGCCATCGGGGCGAATCACCGAGAGGCCGCCCCGCAAGTTGGTGAACACAATGCGGCCATCGGGCGTCCACGTCGGAGCCCCGATCACGCCGGTGCGCGCATTGGGCACCGACGTTGGCGGTCCACCGTCGATCGGGGCGGTTTGCAGCTGTACCCCGTTCACGAAGCCGACGGTGCGCGAATCCCAGGAGATGAATGGACTGCGGCCGGACTCGGTACCGGCGATGGTCGTCGTCGTGAGCTGGTCGAGCCGGCGCAGCGTCAGACGCCCGGTGGGATCGTTGTCGTCGATCGACACGACGATCCGGCCGTCGGGCGACACCGTGTGCCGAACGAAATTGCCGCGGGTGTCGGTCGCGTCCGGGTCCAGAATGCTCCGTCGCGCCGAGACGGACGCCCCACTCCCGGAATGCCGCGAGCCGGCCCAGACGGCGCCAATGGCCAGTCCGGCCATCAGGCCTAACGCAGCGGCCGCGCCGAGCGCCGTGCGGCTGCCCCCGGCCGGTCCGGGACGCGGCGCCGCCCAGCGCCTCGTCGGTGAGTCCACGGCCAGCGCGGCCGCGAATTCGTTCGCACCGGCAAACCGGTCGGCGGGAAGCTTCTCCAGCGCCCTCCGCACGGCATCGTCGACGGGCATCGGAATGCTCTTCCGTTGGGCCGTGAGCGACCGCGGCTCCGCCGTGATTACTTGCGCCACGATGGCCTGCGCCGTTGGACCGGTGAAGGGCGGCTCGCCTAACAGCATCTCATAGGTGATCGCGCCGAGCGAGTAGAGGTCGGAGCGCGGCCCGATCGTCCGCTCGCCCATCGCCTGCTCGGGACTCATGTACTGTGGTGTCCCGAGCGACAGGCCGGTTTGGGTAATCCGCATTCCACCCGCTTGCTCGACGGCGAGCGCGATGCCGAAATCGGCCACCAGCGCGTGGCCGTCGCGAATCAGAATATTCTCCGGCTTGATGTCGCGGTGAATCACGCCATGCCGGTGCGCATAGTCGAGCGCATCGGCGACCTCGGTCGCGATGCGCACCGCGTCGCCAATCGGGAGCTGGCTCTCCCGCTCGAGGCGCGCGCGCAGCGTCTCGCCTTCGACGTATGGCATGACATAGTACAGCAAGCCGACCGCCGAGCCCGAGTCGAACAGCGGGAGGATGTGCGGGTGCTGAAGATTGGCGGTGAGCTCGATCTCCTTGAGGAATCGTTCCGGTCCCAGCACTGCAGAGAGCTCGGCGTGGAGCACCTTGATCGCCACAGCGCGATGGTGTTTCACGTCCTCAGCGAGGTAAACGGTCGCCATCCCGCCGCGGCCGAGTTCGCGTTCGAGCCGGTATCGCTCGGCGATGGCCGCAGCGAAGCTCGAGCGATCGTCCATCCCCGAAGTTGGCGGCATGGTCACGCCGTGATGCCGCTGAGCAGATAGAAAATGCCGGCGATGCGAGCGGTCCTGTTCGGCGTCATGGCGGAGACGGGAGGGCGTCACTATTACTGGGTGGGTGAATCCAATATGCAGCGGCGACGGGAGGCGGTCCACATGACACGGCGCTTCAAGGCATGGATGGCGGTGGGCGCGGCGTTCGCCTCGCTCAACTTCCTCGGCGGCTTGGTGGCCGCCGCCGACGGCGAGGCAATGCACAGTGGCGTACATGGCGGGCTCACGCTCGTCACGCTGTTCGTCATGTGGTGGTTCGTGGACTTGAACCGCCGGCGCCGCGAGACAACGACCGTCCAAGCGCTACCCACGGTGGTCGGCGATCGACTGGCACGCCTCGAGCAAGCTGTCGACGCGATGGCAATCGAGATCGAGCGAATCGGCGAGGGACAGCGCTTCTTGACGCAGCATCTCACTCGAGGCGACGATCAGAAAATCAGCAGAGGTGCACCGCCATCGCCTTGAACGATGCGTACACCCGGCCGCCGCGAACTAACGCAAGCTCCTCTGCCGATCGCGTCGTCAGTGCCGCAGCGAGCGGTACGCCGCCCACGTCGAGCGTCACCTTCGTGAGTGCGCCCAGCGTCGCGACTTCTTCGATCGTTCCGGCGAACTGGTTCCGAGCGGACGTGGGGCTCGGCTCCAGCGACAGGACGATCTCTTCCGCGCGGATGACCGCGTGCGTCGCGCCCTCGGCTGCATCCCCAACGGTATGGATGGTGAGCGGCCCGGACTGAAACTCCAGCGTTCGTTGCCCTTGGACCACCGGGCCGGGCGCGCCGTCGCCTAACGCGCGCACGGTTCCCGAGAGCACGTTGTCGGCGCCCAGAAACTCGGCGATGTACGCCGACGCCGGCCGCCGAAACACCTCGTCGGGCGGCCCGGATTGCAGCACACGCCCTTGATCGAGCAAAATCGCCACGTCGCCCAACAATGCAGCCTCGGTGAAGTCGTGCGTCACTTGCAGCACGGTGATACCCATCTCGCGATGGAGCGCCCGCACGATGCGCCGCGTGCGCGTCCGCGTCCGCGGATCCAACGCGCTGAACGGCTCGTCGAGCAACAAGGCCGACGGCTTCACGGCCAGGGCGCGCGCCAGCGCCACGATCTGGCGCTCGCCGCCGCTCAACGCGTGCACCGGCCGGTCGTACAGCACGCGCGCCCCGACCCGCTCGGCGATCTCGGCGGCGAACGCGAAATCGGTGGCGCCGTACGTCACGTTCCGCTCCACGCTCAGGTGCGGAAACAGGTAGGCGTGCTGGTACACGATGCCTAACCGGCGCATCTCGGGCGACGCGCCGGTCACATCGCGTCCGTCGAGCACCACGCGCCCCGCCCGCGCCGCGATCACGCCTGCGATCGTCTCGAGCAGCGTGGTCTTGCCGGAGCCGGCCGGTCCGATCACGACGCCGTACTGGCCCCTCGGCACGGTGAACGTCACGTCGCGTAAGCGGAACGTCCCCACCTGCGCGTCGAGGCGATCGACCTGGATCACACGTCCATGCCCGCCCCGCGATCGGGGCGCAATGCCCGCAATGCCACCAGCGGCACCAGGGCGAGAATCGACAGCACGGCCGCGACGGGCAGCGCTTCCGTTAGGCCAAAGCTCGTGAACCGGTCGTAGCTCAGAACGCTCGCCACCTTCGGATTGTACGTCAGAATGACGATCGCGCCGAACTCGCTCACCGCGCGCGCCCACATGACGACCGCGGCCGCGACCAGTCCGCGCATCGACAACGGAAACGTCACGCGCCGGAACGCGCGCCACGCCGGATCGCCGAGCGTCCGGGCCACGGATTCGTACCGCGTGTCCACCCGCGCAAACGCTTCGCGCGCCGCGCTGATGTAGAGCGGGGCCGATACGAACACCATCGCGCACACGATGCCGATCGGCGAACCGGCCACGCGAATTCCGGCGTGGAGCAGCACACGCCCAACCGCGCTCTCGCGCCCCAGAATCAACAGCAGCGCGATGCCGGCCACGGGATGCGGAATGAGCAGCGGCAGGTCGAGCACGGCGGCCACGAGCGCTTTGCCGCGGAATGCCCGCCGCGCCAGGAGATAGGCGAGCGGGGTTCCGCCTAACGCACCGGCGGCCATGGCCACCGTCGCCGTGACCGCCGTCAGCCACAGCGAGCCGCGCAGCTCGGCATCCGTGAACAGCTCGGCGACGCCGGACTTGCCGCCGCCGGCCACCAACCGCGCGATGGGCGCCACGAGAAAGAGCAGGAAAATCGAGCCGCAGAGCCCCGCGACGATGCTCGCCGAACGGTGCGCCGCCAACGAGCGCCGAAGGGCAAGCCCCCCTGTGTCCGCTTGGGTCACTGCGCCCTGGCCGCGGCACGCACCGATGCGGGCGCGCCGGACCCGATGATCACCGGCGTGTCTAACGCATCGAGCTTCGTGGCGTGCATCAGTTTGCGTCCCTCGGGCGACAGCAGGAACGCCACGAACTTCTCGGCGACGTCCGGATGCGGCGCGGCCTTGGGAATCGACAACGCATACACGATCGGCTCGCCTTTGATGGTCAGCGTATCCCTGGGCGTGTTGCCGGTCACTCTTACCGACGCCTTCGCATAAATGTCGGTATCGGCCGGCGCACCGAGGTCGATCGCCGACGGCAGCGTGATGTAGCGCAACTTGGTCGCCAGCGCGAGTGATTCGTATGACCAGATGTAATCGAACTCGCCTGCCTGCAGCACGCCCACCAAATCGGCTTCCTTGGGCCGCACGTTTTTCGCCGGCGACAACTTCATCAACTTGGCGTACAACCCGGGCTGGTTGTAGTACTGCTCCGCGAGCCGCATGGTGAGCAGCGTTCGATATCCGTTCGGATCGAGATCTGGATTGGCCCTGCCTAACTGAACGCCGGGTCGCTGCACGATCATCGGCCAATTGGCGCTGTCCACCTCCGACGCGAATTTCGACTTGTCCGTGAACGCGAGCACCATGCGGTTGCGCGCAAAGTCGGCGTACCACGTGGTCTGCTCCGGTATGAGCAGCTTCGGGAACACGTCATAGTCCGCGAGCACGACGACATCGGGAATGTCGTGCAGCTCGGTGAGCCTGCGGGCGATGTCGAGACTGCCGCCGTTCGCCTGTTGTACCGTCACGTGTTCGCGCGCGGCGAACGTGTCGAGTGCTGCCCGAACCGGGATGGCGACGCTCGCCGCGGTATACACCACGATGGTCCCGCCGCCGGTGGCGGCCGTCGTGTCGCCCGATTTTGGCGCGGGCCTGCTGCACGCAGCCACGACGAGCACGACCGGAGCGAGACAGCGCATACGCATGGATCCGCCCTTCGGTAAGCGAGGACAATTCAGGTCTCGAGAATCTCGCGCTCGGCGCGCTCGACCAGACGGTAGATCGACGAATTGACGCGGCGGTAGGCGCGCGACACGCGCCGCGCCTTGTCCGTTAGGACAGCACCGCCGCCGGACGCGCCGCCGGTGCGCCGGTGCACGAGCGCCTCTCCAACGAGCGACTCGGCACGCGTGATCCAGTCGAGCGCGTGCCGATAGCCCAAGCCTAACTCGTGGGCGGCGGCACGGATCGATCCGCGAAGCTCGATCCCATCCAGGAGCTGGATGAACCGCGGGCCGATGATTTTGTCCCCGTCCCGCAGCACGATGAGCACGGCGCGCGCACGAGCGCCGCCGCGCCATCTCATGCTGTTGCGACAGGGACGCATCGCGCGCTCAGAAGTTGGCGACGAGTTGGAAGTCGACTTCATTTTGCGCGCGGGTAGGACGTCGGGATTTCACGATCCAATTCGTTATGACTCGCAGATTCTCTTTGGGCGTGATGAAATTCACGCCCAACGTCGACCAATGCTGCTGGGTATTCGTGTTCGTGCCTTCGAGCTGCCTCGTGTCGCTGAACCATTCGCGTTTGAACACGGGCTCGAGCCAGGGCAGGATCTTGTACGAGCCCAACACGTACCCGCCGCCGGCATCCTGGTGCTCGCCGGACAGCGGCCGCGATCGATGAATGCCTTCCCCTTCGATGAGCAGGTCGTGCCACTCGATGCGCCCGTCGTAGCCCCTGATGTGATCCGTGCCCTCGTCGCCGAGCTTCGCCGCGAGCGCGAGCCACGGGAACGGCGTCACCGTCACGCGACCGATCAGGAGCTCGAGCCCATTCGGGTTCGACAACGCATTCGCCCCTTGTCCGTTGGTCACCGATGCATCGGCGGTGACATACTTCGACCACTGCACCTGCGCCATGGCGCCGACGTCACGTTTCGGCGTCAACGCATCGATCGCCGCCGCGCGGTTCGCCGTGCGGAGGTACGCGAACGACGTGAGATACTCCAGGCTGAACGGTTGCTTGAACTGCCCAACGATGAGCGCCGGATGCCACTGCCCCCACTCGAGCGAGTCGGCAGCCGCCTGCGCCAACTCGACGTACGCGTCCGTGAGCTCGAACCCACGCACGGTGTTGTCGGACACCGTCGCGCTTTGATTTCCCGAGAAATCGGCCTGCACGCGAACGGCCAGGTACGGCAACGGCGAGATCATCGCCGAGAGCCGCGCGCGATTGACGGAGAAGGCCGTCGAGTCGCCGTGCTTCGTGTCGCGGACGGACACGTAGCCGCCCACGTTGATGCTGGTGCTGAGTGTGCCTAACGGAAGCACCGGGGTCGGAACGAGCGGATACTGCGCCGCGGCCGCCTCCGGGACGAGCGCGAGGAGCGATGCCGCCCCGAGCAGCGCGCGAAAACGAGCAGATCGCATGATGCTGGTTGGTGATGAGCGCGTTGTTACCATTTGGTAACAACCAACCTGCACCGCACCCCCCGGCACGGCAAGTCCCGGCGACCTCGACAGGACTGGAACCCACTGACCCAGCGTCCGTATAGTTGTACGGCTCACCCACCCCGACCCACCGGACTCCTCCATGCCTCTCGCGGTCTCGATCGATCACATCTCGAAGCGATTCGCCAACTACCAAGCCGTGCGCGATCTGTCGCTCCAGATCCCCACTGGCATGGTCTACGGATTGCTCGGCCCCAATGGCGCCGGCAAGACGACGACCATCCGCATGATCCTCGACGTCATCGAGCCCGACTCCGGCACCATCCAGATTCTGGGTGCGCCTAACGGGCAGCCGGGGGTGGTCGATCGGGTCGGCTATCTACCCGAGGAGCGCGGCCTCTACCGCCGCATGACGGTACGACGCGTGCTGCTCTTCCTCGCCCAACTCAAAGGCGTGCCGCCCGGCGAAGCCGCGCGCCGTATCGACGCATGGCTGGAGCGTCTGCAGCTCACGACGCCCGAGCGCGACTGGGGCGCCGCCCGCGTCGAAGAATTGTCGCGCGGCATGCAGCAGAAAGTGCAGTTCATCGGCGCGCTGGTGCACGATCCCGAGGTCGTGATTCTCGACGAGCCGTTCAGTGCCCTCGATCCGATCAACGCCCAGGCGCTCAAGGACATCATCCTCGAGCTGAAACGCGCCGGGAAGACCGTGATCTTCAGCACCCACCTCATGGAAAGCGCCGAGCGGCTGTGCGACGCCGTCTGCATCATCGCGCAAGGCACCAAGCTGGTGGATGGCACGTTGGCCGAGGTGCGCCGGGCGCACGGCATTCAGCAGGTGGCGCTCGCGGTCGACGGCGGCGCCCACGACCGCGTCGCGCGGGTGCTCGAGGACCGCACGCTCGTGCAGCGCGTCGACGACTCCAATCAGGTGATCGACGTCGACCTCACGCCCAACGCCGATCCCCAGCGTCTGCTCCGCGCCCTCATCGATGCCGGCGCCATCGTGCAGCGATTCGAGCTCGTCCAACCATCGCTGCACCGCGTGTTCGTGGATCGCGTGTCGGCGCTCAAGCCTAACGGAGGCGCGGATGCGTAAACTCTGGATCGTCGCCCAACGCGAGTTCATGGAGCGCATCCGCTCGCGATGGTTCATCGCGAGCACGGTGCTCGTGCCGGGACTGCTGGGCCTCATTCTCTTCATCCCGCTCTATTTCACGTCGCGGGCCACCGCGTCGCCCGACATGGCGCGCATCACCATCCTCGACGCGACGGCTACCGGCCTGGGCGCGCGCGTAGCGAGCGTGCTCGACGGCGGAGCCACAGGCGACACGACGGCTCGCGAAATCGACGTCGCGCCGGCGGGACTCGCCGCCGCCGAGTCGAGCGCCACACGACAGGTGATCGCGGGCAGCCGCAAGGGATATCTGGTGCTCGGTCCGGCCATGTGGCCCAAGCCCGACGTCCGCTACGCCGGCACGAACGCCACGTCCACCGTCGACATGTCGCGCCTGCAGCGGATCGTGCACGACGAGATCATCGCGACGCGACTCCGCAGCGCCGGGATGGACCCGCGCCAGGTGGACGCGCTCACCGCGTTGGACATGCAGATGTCCACCGAGCGTCTCTCGGCGCGCGGCCGCGGCGGCTCGGGCGAGCTCAGCATCCTCGTCGCGTTCTTCGTCGCGTTCGTGTTGTACATGACCATTTTCTTCTACGGCCAGATCGTGCTGCGCGGCGTGATGGAAGAAAAGCAGACCCGCGTCGCCGAGACGGTCGTGTCCAGCGTTAGGCCGGACACGTTGCTGTTCGGAAAGATCCTGGGCGTGGGAGGCGTGGCCGCGGCGCAGCTCATCATTTCCGCGATCGTGTCGGCAGTGTTCATCGCCAACCGCGGGCCGATCCTCGCCCGCATGGGCGTCACGGCCCCGCCGCTCGCGCTGCCGCACGTCGCGCCCGTGACCGTCGTGCTGCTCGTGATCTATTTCGTCCTCGGCTACATCATCTACTCGGCGCTGTTTGCGGCCATCGGGTCCATGGTGAGCAGCGAGCAGGACGCGCAGCAGATCCAGATGCCGGTGGCGATGCTGCTCATCATCACCGCGCTCTTCATCCAGCCGGTGACGTTCACGCCCGAGGGCCGCCTGGGCGAGGTGCTCTCGTTCATTCCGTTTTCGTCGCCGATCATCATGCCGCTGCGCATGAGTCTCATCCCGATTCCCGCGTGGCGCGTCGCGCTCTCGCTGGGCGTATTGATCGTGGGATGCTGGTTTTCGGTGTGGGTGGCGGCGCGGATCTATCGGACGGGCCTGCTCATGTACGGCAAGCGGCCGTCGCCGCGCGAGATCCTGCGCTGGATCCGCGCCAGCAGCTGACGGGCGTGCCTGCCTAACGCGCGGACGGCTCCGGCACCCGATCCTTGGGGCCGGGCATGGCGCGGTAGACGTACGCGTCGCCGGGCGCGTCGGTGCGGTCCAGGAGCGCGTCGATCAGCTTGCGGTTAGGCGACAGCGTGCACACCGGATCGGTGTTGCGCGCGTCGCCGGTGAGCGCGAACGCCTGGCACCGGCAGCCGCCGAAGTCCACGTGACGGCGGGAACACGTGCGGCACGGCTCGCGCATCCACTCGTCCCCGCGAAATGCCTGGAACGCGCTCGACTGGTCCCAGATCCATTGCAGGCTGCGGTCGCGCACGTTGTCGAACGCGAGCGACGTGATCTGCGATGCGGCGTGGCACGGCAGCACGTTCCCGTTCGGCGCGACCATGATGTACAGCGAGCCCCAGCCGCCGTAGCACGGCTTCGGGTACTCGCTGTAGTAGTCGGGCAGCACGTAGATGATCTGCATGCGGCCTTTGTATTCGGCCACTTTGCGGTCGGCGATGTCCAAACTCCGGTCCACCTGCGCGCGCGTCGGCATCAAGGCGTCGCGGTTGGTCACCGCCCACCCATAGTACTGGGTGTTGGCCAGCTCGACGCGATCTGCGCCTAACGCACCGGCCATGTCGATGATCTGCTCCAGGCGGTCCAGGTTCGCGCGGTGCAGCACGACGTTCACCGAGAAGGCGACGTCGCGCCCCTTTACCCACCGTGCCGCCTGCTGCTTGGCGTCCCAGCTCCTGGTCCCGGCGATGCGCTCGGCGCTCTCGCGCTCGGAATCCTGAAACGAGATCTGTACGTGCTCCAGGCCGGCGTCCACCAGCCGGTCCAGCCGCTCGCGCGTCATGCCTAACGCAGAGGTGACGAGCGTGCTGTAGAGCCCCTCGCGGTGCGCGTGCGCCACGATCTCCTCGAGGTCGCGGCGGACGAGCGGCTCGCCGCCCGACAGGCCTAACTGGAGGACGCCGAGCTGCCGCGCCTCGCTGATCACCCGCATCCACTCCTCCGTCCCGAGCTCGGCCTTGGACAGCACGAGGTCGAGCGGGTTGGAGCAATAGGGACAGTGGAGCGGGCAGCGGTGCGTGAGCTCCGCCAGCAGCGTCGTGGGTCGGCGTTCCGTGGCCGTCATACGAATAAAGCAAAAAGGGCCCGCCTTGGGCGAGCCCTTTCCCGTACTACCCGGCCACTCCTAGCGCCGAGCGACGTAGGCCGTCACTTCCATCGTCACTTCCACTACTTCGAATTGAGGCTTGGTCCAGGTCATGGTCCATCTCCCGCGGTTGTCGCTGCGACCTTCAGGTCGAACCGGTCCACCGAAGTATGAACGGCTCTCGCCAAAGCCCGACGCGATGTGTCAATGACAGTCGAATGATAGAGCATCCGCCGTGCCGCAGTGCGCCGGGGCCTCACAATCCATCCAAACGTACGCGCAGCAATAGCTTGTCTCATAGTCGCGCGCTGGCGTCAGACCGGGTGCATGCGCGTTGGTGCGTGACATCACCCGAACTTGGGTGATTTCCCCCTGCGACGCACCGCTTCCCGCAGCCACCAGCAACATGTCACGCTGTGTCCGTTTGTGTCCGGGTGTGTCCGCTATCAGCTCGTGTGCACTCTCGACTCCAAGCGGAGTCGGACTCCGGCGCGCGTATCCGCTGCGTCGCCCCAACCAGATTCCACGAGATTGATAGCGGACGAGTCCGGACACAAACGGACACTGCAGACGTTTTCGTTGTTGTCGCGCCAGAAAGTTGTAAATCGCACTTTCATCACGACAGTCCGAATTTCTTGAGCCGATAGCGAAGGGTGTCGCGGCTGATGCCCAGGCGCTGCGCCGCTTTTGTTTGATTCCCACCCGCCTCGCGGAGCGCCTGCTCGATCAGCGAGCGCTCCCACTGCGACAGCTCCACTCCGTTAGGCGGCAGCGCCGGCGCATCGGCCCGATCCGCGCTCGCGGCGTCGATGTCGCCGCCGCGACGCATCTCGGGCGGCGCAACCGCGTTCATCAGCGGGAAATGGCTCGCCTCGAGCGTTGGGCCTTGGCTCCAGAGCACGGCGCGCTCGATCACGTGACTCAGCTCGCGCACGTTGCCCGGCCACGGATACGCGAGCATCGCCGCACGGGCCTGGGGATCGATCGATCGCACGTCCTTCCCGTACTTGGCAGTGAAGCGCGCCAGGAATCGATCGGCCAACAGCAACACGTCGTCGCCGCGCTCGCGGAGCGGCGGCAGCTCGAGCACGATCACGGCGAGTCGAAAGAAGAGATCCTTGCGGAAGCTGCCCGACTGCACGTCGTGCTCGAGGTCGCGATTGGTAGCGGCGATGATGCGGACGTTCACCTTCCGGTCGCGCAATCCACCCACGCGCCTCACGACGCCCTCTTCGACGGCGCGCAGCAGCTTGCCCTGTAGCGCGGACTCGACGTCGCCCACTTCATCGAGGAACAGCGTGCCGCCTTCCGCCGCCTCGAACAATCCGATCTTCGACTCCTTGGCATCCGTGAACGCCCCGCGCTCGTAGCCGAACAACTCGGCTTCGATGAGATTCGCCGGAAGCGCCGTGCACGTGAGCTCGATGAACGGCTTCGACGCCATGCGACCCGACGCGTGCATCGTGCGCGCGAGCAGGCCCTTGCCCGTGCCGGTTTCTCCGGTGATCAGGACCGGCGGCGTGTCCTCGAGCTCGGCGACTTGTCGGGCGCGATCGAGCACCGCGCGCATCGGAGGCGAATCGCCCACGAGCTGGGCGAAATGCGGGTCGGCTGCCGCGCGCTTGCGGTGGTACGAGAGCTCGTGCTTGAGTCGCGACGTCTCGCGCGCACGGTCGGCGAGCAACCGCAGCTCCTCGAGGTCGACCGGCTTCTTGAGGTAATCGAACGCGCCTAACTTGACCGCCTCCACCGCGCCTTCGATCGTGCCGAACGCGGTCATGATGATGACCGGAATCGCGCGATCGAATTCGTGGATGCGCTGCATGAGCGTGATGCCGCTCATGCCCGGCAGGCGGAGGTCGGCAAATACGACATCGGGGCGCAGTGTGGCCAGCAAGTCGAGCGCATGTTCGGCGTCGGCCGCGACTTCGGCCTCGTAGCCGCTCTCCCGCAGATACGCCTTGATCGAGCGCGCCAATGTGCGCTCGTCGTCCACCACCAACACGCTCGGGCCGCTCACGACACGCTCGCCGGTGCGCCCGCTGCCGCTGCGGCCCTCGGTGACTGCGCGTCAGCCGCCGGCAGCCTAACACGAACGGTGGTGCCGCGACCACCCGCGCGCGACGCCCCGCTCTCGATCTCCAGCAGGCCGCCGTTCTGTTCGACGTACCGCTTGGCCGTGGCGAGGCCGAGTCCCGTGCCGCCCGGCCGCGTGGTGAAGAACGGCTCGCACACCGACGGCAGCACGTCCGCCGGAATCCCGGCGCCGGTATCCGAGATCTCGATCGCCACGCTGCCTAACGCACCGCCGTCGCGATCCAGCCGCCCCGCGACGCCCAACACGCCGCCCTCGGGCATCGCATCCAGCGCGTTGGACAGAATCTCGACGAGCGCCTGCTCCATCTGCACCGGATCGACCCGCACCTCGGGCAGCGACGGCGCGACGTCCACCTCCACCGTCACCCTACGTTCCTCGGCGAGCTTGCGAAACGGCGGCAGCACGTCCTGCACGATGCGCGACACGGCGTCCGGAAGCGGGTGAAACGGTGCCGGCCGCGAGAAATCGAGCAGGTGCGTCACGCGCTTGTCCAACCGGTCTGCTTCGTAGATGATGTCCTGGAGATTCTCTCGCGACTCATCGTTCTTCGTGCGCCGGAGCGCCAGCTGCGCGGCGGCACGGAGGCTGGCTAACGGATTTCGCAGACCGTGCGCCACGGCCGCAGACATTTCGCCGATCGACGCGAGACGCTCGGCGTGGACGAGCTGCCGCTGTGTTTGCTGGAGCTGCGCCATCTTCGTCTCCAGCTCGGCCCGCGACTCGCGCAGCCGTACCGTCATGTCGCCGAATGCGCGCGCCAGGTCGCCGACTTCGTCGTTGGAGGTCACCGCGATGGGATGATCGAGCTGCCCGCCGCCGACGACGGCCATGCCTTTGCCCAACTCGCTGATCGGGCGGGCGATACTGCGCGCGATGAGCCACGACACGAACGTCCCCAAGCCTAACGCAAGCACCAAAATGCCGATCAGGACGCGGTCTTCGCCGGCGAGGATGTCCTCGAGTCTGGCGTAGGCGCCGCGCACGCTCGACTCGCGGGCGCGTCGGTACACGTCGCGATTGACGTCGGTGAGCGCGGGCAGCAACCGGTCGCGCAGTTCTACTTGCGCCAACCGGTACGCGTCGGCGTGATGTCCGGCGTCGTACAGCGCGAACACACTGTCCGACACGAGCACGATCTGTCGTTGAATCGCGTCCACGCCATCGGCAAGGTCCGACTCGCCTGGCCGCAGCGTCTGACGCCACCGGCTTTGCCAATACGTCACCACCTGCTGGTTCACATCGAAATCACGGCGCGCGGTGGGATCCATGCCGCTCAGGTAACGCCAGATGACCTGCGACTCGTTGAACATGGCCGTCTCCAACTCGGCGTACGTGCGCGTGCGCGCCATGTTTTCGCCTAACGCTTGCAGCGCGCGCCGCTCCTGCACGTTCGTA
Organism: Gemmatimonadaceae bacterium; assembly: GCA_035279625.1. Lineage (GTDB taxonomy): Bacteria > Gemmatimonadota > Gemmatimonadetes > Gemmatimonadales > Gemmatimonadaceae > JADGGM01. The sequence continues at coordinate 75,836 of DATEHK010000057.1, read as the reverse complement.
CGGATGGCCTCCCCGCCAATGAGCAGCGCGGGAATCACCATCAGCGCGAATCCGAGAAGAAGCTTGCGGCGGACGGTCATCGGCGACCTACCGTTGGAGTGCCGGCCTCTCGAAGCTTACATCGACGCCGCCCCGCCGGAATGGCTCCGATGGCATCGGGCCAACTACATCCCAATGGTAGAGAGTTTTCTTGTTGGGTTCTTCCGGGAATTTCGGGACAGCGGCGACGTCGCTCGAATCGGCAACGACACCGCTGTGCTGTTTTTCCAAAGTACAAGCTGCTCTCACCACAGTGATCGCACTTGGCCTCGCGCCGCCGAGCGATCCTTCCAGTTTCCTTTTCGTTATCCTTTGAACCAGAGCGAGGAAGCCCTCCACGCGGGACGCGCGCCGCTGCTCGTGCGCGCCTCGGCGCAAACGCCGGCCTAAACGAGGGTGATAGCGGACAAGACCGGACGGACACGACCGGATACAGAAGGCTTGGGAACGGACAACTGCGTCAATGCGCGTCGCGATCGCCCGGACCCTTGGCCCGCTCGCGTCGCCGGTCGAGCTCTTCGCGAGCGGCACGTTTCCGATTCACAATGCCGAGCGTCCCCGTCCACCCCATCGAAAGGAGCAGCAGAATCCATCCCGCTTGGCACGCGGTGAGGAACACAGTGAGGCGCCATGGCGCCGGCTCGGCGAAGGCCGGCAGGACACGCCCAACGACGCGCGCGACGGGCGCGATCGTGAGCGCGATGATGACGGCCGCGACGATGAACAAGCCGATCGCCGTCTGCGCCATGATGCGCGGCCAGGCGCCGCGATGGCGAAACTCGCGCGCGCGTCCCGCCGCGCTCGCCGCGAGAATGACGCCGCCGATCCACTGGAGCGCCGCAAGGTACGGGACTAACCGGATCATGGCCGCGCACGCACGGCGCGCGTCTCAGACGAACACGCTGCCATGCACGAGCGCCGGCTCAGCAGTGCGCGTCGAACGCGGCCACGAGATCCTCGGCGATTGCCGCGGCGTTTCGTCCTTCGATCTGATGTCGCTCGAGCATGTACACCAACTTGCCATCCTTGAGCAACCCGATTTGCGGCGACGATGGCCGATACCCGGTGAAATAGCTTCGCGCGCGCTCGGTCGCGTCGAGGTCCTGTCCCGCGAACACGGTGGCGAGCATGCCCGGCACACGCTCGTGCTTGAGTGCGAGCGCCACCGCCGGCCGCGCGTTGCGCGCCGCGCATCCGCAGATCGAGTTCACCACGACTAACGTGGTGCCGTGGGCATCGCGCAACGTCGCGTCGACTTCAGCCGGTGTGCGCATTTCGCGAACCCCCAACCGGGTGAGCTCCTCGCGCATCGGCGTGACGAACCGTTCATCGTACGTCATGAGAGACCTGTGTGCTCGAGTGATGCCGTGTGGATCAAGGGTCATCGTCGTGCGCGCCGTCGCGCACCAGCGCGAGAATGGCCGTTTGCGGCACGACGAGATAGCGATCGCCCTCGAACGTGATTTCGACGCCCGCCTTACGGAAGAAGAGCGCATAGTCGCCGACGCGCGCCTGCATCGGCACGAATCGCGTTTCCCGGCGCGCCGTGCGCCACGGCTCGTCGCCCAACTCGCCGGGATCGGGCATCGGAAGCCCGGGACCGGTCGCGGCGATGCGTCCGCCCTGCACAGCCTGGCTGTCCACGGCCGTTGGCGGAAGGTAGAGGCCCACCTTGCTCCGCTCCTCGCCCTCCTCGAGCGCAACCAGGACGCGGTCGCCGACGACGATCAGTGATTTCGAGCTACGCGGCTTGGGCGACACGGAACCGAGATGGGTGTGGGACTCGCGGGTAGCACCCGCTGCACGCTTCGGCGTGAAAGATAACGGCTCGTGACGATGCGGCGCGACCGGGCGCCGCCTCTCAGGCGTGTTTCTCTTCCTCGCCGCGTTCCTTGTGAATCAGGCTGCGGCGCACCGTCTGCACCACGAACGCCAGTACGAGCGAGAACACGAGGATCGAGAGACAACTCCGGGCGAGCGTCGTGAGGGACATGGGCAGCCAGTTGACCCATTCCGCGTGGGCCTGCCCGATGCGCTCGACGTGCATGGCGATGAAAATCGCGCTCACGATCGCCTCGCTCACGCTCTCCAATACCGCGAACAGCGGCGCGCGCCACACCCACTGGTGCACCGGATGGTTGCCCAGATAGGCGGCCGCCATGCCTAACAGAATGAAGTAGCCCACGGCGAAAATGGGCAGCAGCTCCCACACGCTGAGGTTGGGATTGGATCGGACCACGAGCCGGAGCAGCCGCACGAGTACCGCCGTGAGCCCCGCCATGCCGATGAGCGACAGCGACACCCGGCGCGGCAGCTTGAGCTCGAGCGCCCGAAACTCGATCGTCTTGCGCGGAAAGAATTCCGGCATGGCTAACTAAGTTGGGCGTGCACGCACGCGCGGCGGGACTGGCGCATCACGCGGACCCCGGGCCGGCGGCGATGCCCGGATACCGCCGCCGCAACCGCTCGCCCGGCGACACGCGCGCATCCTCCGCGGGCTCGTCCTCCTGGCGCGCGCGCAATTCCGTGGTCGCCAGGCGGAGCTCGGCCAGCGCCGCGGCCGCGCGCACGGCCGCATCGGCCCGTTGGGCCGAGAGCCGGCGCACGCGGGCCACGATGTACACTGCGCAGCACAGTGCACCCAGAATCAACCCGGTCAGCAACGTCGCGGCCCTGGCGTTTCCCATCGTGCCTCCCCGTTAGACGGCCGCCGGCGCCTCGCGCAGGAGCGACGCGACCGACACCTCCAGCCGCTCCAGGTCGAACGGCTTGGCCAGCACCGGCTGCCCCGCGGACTCGAGAAACGCACGGCTGCTCGCGCTCACAAGGTCGCCCGTGATGAACAGCGTCCGCATCGCCAACGATGGATGCTCGCGTCGCAATACCTCGTAAAACGCCGGACCATCGATACCGCTCATTCGGAGATCGCACACCACGACGTCGAATCGCGACCGTCGCGCGGCATCCAACGCCGTCGCGCCGTCGGGCACCGTCACCACGCCGAATCCGCGGCGGCGCGCGTAGCTCCGAATGCCGCGGTGCAGCGCCAGCTCGTCGTCCACGAACAGCATCTGGATCCCCGACAACGGCAACGCGGGCACCGCGGCCGCGACGGGCGCCGCCTGCTCGCGCACCTCGAGCTCCTCCATCGCCGGGAGCGTCACGCGGAACATTGTGCCCTCGGGCCCGGTGTGCGCAATGGAGATCGTGCCGCCGTGCGCGGCCACGATGCCATAGCTCACGCTGAGGCCGAGCCCGGTGCCGTCACGCTTCGTCGTGAAGAACGGCTCGAAGACGTGCGGCTGTGCTTCGATCGGGATGCCCGGCCCAGCGTCCTGCACTTCGATCAGCACGCGATCCTCGTCATGGCGCGTCGAGATCCGCAGCGACCCGCCGCCTAACGACTCCATTGCCTGCATGGCGTTCATCACCAAATTGAGCAGCACTTGCTGCAGCTGGCGCGGATCGCCCTGCACCATGGGCAGCTCCGCCGCCAACGCCTGCTCCGAAACGATGCCGAGCGACGTCATCTCGTAGCTCCGCAGCCGCATGGTGCGCTCGATCAGCTCGTTCAGATGGATCTTCTCGGATTCCGATTCGCTGCGCCGCGCGAACGTCAGCAGGTCGCGCAGCACCTGACTCGCGCGCATCGTCTCCGACGCGATGATGTCCACCGACTCGCGTTGGTCGGCCGTCATGCCGCGGTCGCGCTGCAGGAGTTGGGCGAACGCACTGATCGTACACAGCGGGTTGTTCACTTCGTGCGCCACCCCCGCCACCAGCTCGCCCACCGCGGCCAGCCGCTCGGTCTCCGCCAAGCGCACGCGCATCTCGCGCTCGGCCGTCATGTCGCGGCCTAACATGAGAATCATCGGCGGATCGGTTTCCGGCAGCAGGCGCGCGGCGACCGCGACCACGCGCACGCCCGCCTCGTGGCGCAGGTGTAGCTCGAGACGCGTCGGGCGGCCGCTGAGCACATTCTGGAATTCGGTCTTGAATCGCTCCAGTTCGGACTCGATCACGAATTCATCCAGGGTTCGCCCAACGACCTGCGCCGGGTACAAGCCGAGGATGTCGCGTACCGCGTCGTTCGCCTCGGCGATCCGGCCGCTCGCGAAGAGCGTGAGTACGGCGTCCGGGGCCACGCGGAACAATGTGCGGAACCGCCACTCCGCCTTGCGCAGCGTCTCGAGCAGGTCCGCGTTGGCGAGCGCCACCGACAACAAGTCCGCCATCGCCTCGACGTGCGCGATCTCGGTTTCCGAGAATGTGCGCGGCGCGCGCGACACGAGCATGATCGCGCCGATGCATTCGCCGCGACGCTGCAGCGGGATCACCACCACGCCGCGCGCGCCGTCGGCCAGAGGCAAGTCTTCCTCCGAGGCCGCCGTGCTCGGTGCGTCGGCGGTCCACCACGCCTCGGCTGTCCGCACCACGCGGCCCATGGCCGACCCCGATACGGCGAAACTGCGCCCGGCAATGGACGGCGCGCCGTCGAGGCCCGCGGTGATCGCGACCTGTACGCGGTCGGCGGACACGAGGCCCACCGCCCCGCCGTCGACGCGCAGCACGTCCATCGCCGCTTCGATGAACCGGCGCAGCACGCGCTCCGGCGTCAGCTCGAGCGCGATCTGTTGGCCTAACGTCCACATACGTTGCATCACCCGGTGCGCTTCGGCCAGCTCGGCCGTGCGGGCGTCCACGCGCTGCTCGAGGAGCGATGCGATCTCGCGCTCGGCGATCGCCGCGTGCTCCAGCACCATCGTGGTCCGCCGGTGCGTCCACAACGCATGGCCGGCGCGCATCGCCAACAACGCGCCGAAGGCCGCCAGCGCCACGCCTAACGCAACACTGTGGCCGCGCCGGAACGCGAGCATCGATGCGCTGAGCGTGGCGATGAGAATCGCGACGACGATGGAGAACGTGCGGACCCGCGCCGCGTCGCTGTTGTACGTGGGAGACTCGATCGAGTCCTCTCCCGTCCCGGCGTTCCGCCGCGGCTCGTGAATGGTGGCCGCCACGAAGAGAATCGCCAGCGACCACAGAATGCCCGCCGACGTCGGGAACGCACCACCGCCCAGCAGCACCACACGGCCGTAAATGAAGTTCGCCAGGCCCATCGCCACGGCGCCCGCCGTAAGGCCGGCGGCGAGACGCGTCCCGAGCACCTCGCCCCGCCACACCAGCAGGAGCACAATGAGAATCAGGTTCGCCGCACCGAGCACGTTCCAGCCCAACGCGACCGACCGTACCGCGGCCCCGGCCGACCCCGTCGCCGACGAAAACACCGAGATCTGCGAGATGACGATGGCCGCCGCCGCGATGAGCAGTAAGGCGTCCACCATCGCTTCGAATCGCATCCAGTTCCGATGGCGATAGCGGGTGAGCGCCATCGCGAACCCGATAAGCGCGCTCAGTTGCAGCGCGATGCCCGTCACCGCCTCGACGTACGGCGGCTGGGGCGCATGACCCGTCGCGATCTCGACGATGGTCCACGACGCGCGGCCGATGACCGCGAAGGCGGAGGCTAACGCAAGCGCCGTGAAGAGCGCGCGCCGCGTCCCGCGCGACGTGCCGCGCGCGCGCGCAAACATCACCATGCACGCCGCGAATTCCGCGCACAGCAGCGCGTCCGCGATCGCCGCGCTCGCGCCTGTCGAATGCGGGACCAGGCCGAGCATCGCAATCGTGATGATCGCCAGCGCGCCGGCAACGACCACGGTTGCGGGCTGCGATGAAATCGAGAAAGTCCGACTCATTCCCGGCGGGGTATCACAGGAAGGCAGGTGAACGAGAGAAACAACGCGGTGCGGAAGCGCGCGGGCGACGGGCCTGAGCCAGTCTGGAGCCGCTCGTGGAGATGACGCCCGAACGCCCGTTTCGTTGCGTGTTCGCCCGCCGGGCGTCGCTCACGAAATGTCGCCCGGCAAACCGATACCAGGACCGGTGCCTTACGGCGACGCGAGCGGCAGGTGCGGGAGAACACTCACATGTGGAAGCCGTGGCATGACCACGACTGGCAGGACGAAGAACCGGACGACGCACAGTGGTCGGAAGAGTTGTCATTCAGCGATCCCGATGCATGGCGCGGCGGCGTGTACGACACCGCTCAGGACGCCTGGCAGCGCGACGACACCGAATGGCCCGAGTGGGACACAGGCCCCGAATATCAGATGTGGAAACGCATCGCCGATGACGAGCCGTGACCCGTGCGCCACACACGCCTAACCATGTCGCCCCGTTCCATCAGCCCGCGTTAGCGCGCGCTTCCTGCAGCGTAGCGCTTCCCCCAGCGCACGCCAGTGCGCGCTTCCCCGCTATCTGATGATCTTGCCGAAACGACTCCAGCGAACCCGCAGGTCGTCCCAGTCGAATGACATGTAAATGAACATCGGCTTCCCGCGAATGTTCGCTCGCGGAACGAAGCCGTAGTAGCGCGCGTCCACGGAGTTGTACCGGTTGTCGCCCAACGAGAAATAATGGCCGGGCGGCACGACGAACGGCCCCCAATTGTCGTGCGACGGATGCGCGGGCGCCGCGCCGAAACGCGACGACTTGAGCTCGTATTGAATCTGCCAGTCGAAATTCGAGTCAGGCGTGTCGACGTAGTCGTATGGTTTTTCGCCGACCCCGAAACCCTGCCGTTGGGCAATCCCGTTTACGTACAACATGCCGTCGCGCATGTAGAGCGTGTCGCCCGCGACACCGACCAAGCGTTTCACCACCGTCGGCGTCAAATCACCCTTGAGACGTAAGTCCGGCGACAATCGCGATTGTGACGGCGACTCGTATACCACCACCTCGCCGCGATGCGGATCGCGAATACCCGGAAGATTGTAGTGCGTGAACGGGACGTGCGGCCCGAAGATCACTTTGTTGGCGAACAGAAAATCGCCCACCAGCAGCGTCGGCTCCATGCTGCCCGACGGAATCCGATACGCCTGAAGAAAAAACGTGGAGACGAAGAGAACGATCACCACCGCGACGAGAATCGATCGTCCCCAGTCCATTAACGTCTCGCGAGTCGTCGCACTCTTGCCGCGCGCTTCCGCGACGACGTTGCGCGGTTTTGCAGTCGTCGGTTTCCGTTGATTCGCCTTCTTGTTCTTCGCGCTTGCTGCCATGTCGTGCCTTCGTGAGAGCTGGACCAGCGCGAGCGGAGTCTGCACTACGGCGCGTCGCGATTGCTAGCGTATTCTGGGCCGCGATGCAGAGAAATCCAAGACCCTGGATGTGCGACGGGGGCGTGCCGCAATGGTACGCCCCCTTCGTCTGCTCGACGCGTGACATGCCGTCGAGTGAGAGTTATTTCATGTGCTTGCTGGCAAGCTTCGTCATCTCGAACATCGAGACCTGCTTCTTGCCATTGAACACGCGGCCGAGTTTGTCGTCCGCGTTGATCATACGCTTGTTCTTGGAGTCCTGCAGATTGTTGCGCTTGATGTAGGCCCACAACTTTTTCGTGATCTCGGTGCGAGGCATCCCACCGCTACCGACCACTGCCGCGAGCGCATCATCGGGCATCATCGGACGCATGAACGCCGGGTTGGGCGCGCGCTTCTTCTTCGGCGCCGCCTTCTTCCGTCCACCCTTCTTGGCCGCTTTCTTCGCTGTGCGCTTCGTTCCCTTCTTCGCGCCGCGCTTCTTTTTGGTGGCCATCGATGGTCTCTCCCGATTGGTTGAAAGGATCGCGTTCTAGAGAAGAACAGGTGTCCGTCGGGCCACAAACTAAGAAGGTCCTACGGCAGCGCAATAGGGGCACGCACGATTTCTCCCTCTGTACGCGCCGAGTTCCCCTAGGGAAATCCTCTCTAGCGGCATGCTCCAGTCGCGATACATTGGGCTCGACCCATGAATCCGCCACCAGGATCGCCAGCGTATCGAGAGGAGAATCCCGCGCGCGACTACGCGTCGCTCGGCAATGCGGAGCTCCTACACCGCATTGCCGGCGGCGACCAACGCGCGCTCGGCGCGCTCTATGACCGACAGGTGACGCTCGTGCATTCCCTCGCGGTGCGTCTCCTCGGTGACGCCGACGACGCAGAGGACGTGGTGGAGGAAACCTTCTGGCAGGTGTGGCGCCAGGCCTCACGCTATGACGCGTCGCGCGGCTCCGTGCCCACGTGGCTCTGCTCCATAGCGCGGAGTCGCGCACTCGATCTGCTCCGCTCGGCGAAGCGACGCCCCGAACGCCTCGCGTCACTCACCGACGACGACGATCACGACGTCGCCGTCGCCTCGCCCAACGTCAGTCCGCTGGGCGCCGCCGAGCAGAGCGAGCAGCGCGTACTCGTGCGCAGCGCGCTCAACGAGCTGCCACCGGAGCAACGAGAATCCATCGAGCTCGCATACTTCGGCGGCCTGAGCCAATCCGAGATCGCCGAGCGAACCGGTCAACCGCTCGGCACCATCAAAACACGCGTGCGCCTCGCAATGACAAAACTCAGAGCGCGATTGTCGGTCTTACGCGAGGGCGCGCCATGAACAATCCCGCGACGCACGCCGAAGCGCAGGAGATGCTCGCCGCGGTCGCGCTCGACGCAACCACGAACGCAGAACGCGAAGCGGTGCTCGCGCACGTCGTGGTGTGCGACGAGTGCACGAGAGAGTTGGGCGCGCTGCGCGACGCAGCCGAGGGCATGGCGCAGCTCGCACCCCAGACGCCAATGGATCCCGCGCGCCAAGCGCGCGTGCGGCGTCATCTCATGGCTCGCGCCGCCGAGCGCGCGCAAACGAAAGGAGCACCGGCGGCGAGCGACGCACCGAGCCTCAAGGTCACCATGCAACCGGTACGCCGAGGCGTATTCTCGCGCGTCACCACCACGCGTGTCTTGGCCGCCGCGGCGATCGTGGTCATCGGCGTCGCGCTCGGTCTCTACGGCCTCACCGCGAGCGAGCGCGCCGATTCCGCGCGACGCGACAATCAACGCTTGATCGCTGCCCAACGCGGCTTCGAGAGAGAAATCGCCGCGCGCGACTCGGCGATCGCCGATCGCCAGGCGCTGCTCGACGCGATGACCGGCCCGGGTGTGCAGGTGATCGAAGCCGGCGCCACGAACGCGCGCCAGCCCGCGGCCAAGATGTTCTGGGATCAGCCCACCGATCAGTGGACGTTCGTCGCGCACAACCTGCCGCATCCCGCGCCCAACCGGACGTACCAGCTCTGGCTGATCACCCGTGCCCAACGGAAGATCAGCGCCGGCGTGTTCGCGACGAATGCATCGGGCGATGCACTCGTGATCGCGCACTACGCGCTGGCCCGAGATGCACTTGCGGCGATCGCCGTGACCGATGAACCGGCCGGCGGATCGCCGCAACCCACGTCGACACCGGTGCTGGTCGGCGCGGCGCGCTGACTACACCTGCAGGCGATAGCCCGTCTTGCGCACCGTTAGGAGGTGGCGCGGCGAACCGGGATCGCGCTCCAGCTTGCGCCGCAGCTCGGCCATGTGCGTGTCCACCGTGCGGCTCACGATCTCGGCATCATATCCCCAGACTTCGTGCAGCAGCTCGAGACGCGATGCCACCTGACCGTTGCGCTGAATGAGCGCCATGATCAAGTCGAACTCCTTTGGCCTGAGCGGCACCGGCTCGCCGGAGCGAAGCACCTCGTGCGTGGCCGGCCGCACTTCCACTTCGCCGAACCGCACCGGCGGCGGCGCAACCTTGGGCGCCACGGGCAGCGGCGACGCGGCGCTGCGACGCAGCAGCGCCTCTACGCGCGCCAACAGCTCCATGAGACTGAACGGCTTGGTCACGTAGTCATCCGCGCCCCAGCGGAAGCCGCGCACCTTGTCCGCCTCGTCTCCGCGCGCCGTGAGCACCAGCACCGGGCCGGCGTATCCGTCTTGGCGGAGCAACCGCAGCAGCCGATAGCCATCCAATTTCGGCAGCATGAGATCGAGCATGATGAGATCCGGATGCACGGCGCGCGCTTGCGACAGCCCCTTCACGCCGTCGCCGGCTAACGACACGTCGTAGCCTTCCAGCTCGAGATTGGTCTTGAGGCCGGACGCCAGATCGGCGTTGTCTTCCACGATCAAGATGCGGTGCATACGAACTCCCTGGTTCGTAACTCCCTGGGTCGTATTATCGTGCAGCAGCGAGATCATGCGCTCCTCCTTCTGACGGTAGACCGCCACCCCCCGTTCCTTCGTCGGCGCGTCCGACCCGCGCGCCGGGCAATTCCACGACGAACCTCGCGCCGCCGGACGGCGCTTCGTCGACGCGGCAGGTTCCGCCGTGCAACGTCACCAGCTGTCGCACCACGGACAGTCCGATGCCGCTCCCTGTGGAGACGGAATACTCTCCACTGTGCAATCGGACGAATGGATCCCAGATCCGCTGGCTCTCCGATGCCGGGACGCCGTCCCCCTCGTCGTCCACACACAATACCGCACGACCGCGCTCGAGCTTGAGACTAACGCCAACCGTCTGACCATCCGGACCGTACTTCACTGCGTTATCCAGCAAGTTGAGCAGAATCTGTCGCAGTGCCCCTTCGTCCACCGGCGCCACGATCGTTTGATCCAACGACAGCACCAGCGCAGCTCGGCGCACACGCGCCAAGGGCTCGAACGATTCGACGATCTCGCGGACGATCGGCGCCAGCGGCCTCGCTTGCGCCGACACGTGCGTCGCACGGCGCTCGGTGCGCGAGAAGAGCAATACGTTGTCGACCAAGTGCCCCAAGCGGCGCGCCTCGCGCAAAATCACCCGCAATGCATCGCTGCGGCCCGACTCGGTGGTAACCCGGCCGAACGACAGCGATTCGGCGAACAACACGATCTGCGCCAACGGTGTGCGCAGCTCGTGCGACATACTTGAGGTGAAATCCGCCCGGAGGTGGGCGAGTTCCTCGGCGCGCCGGGCGAGGTGGAACGCGACCACCACGAGCGCGCCCGTGCAGAGGAGCAGCGCCACCAGGAGCGGCACCCGGTTACGCGGAATCCCGCCGCGCAGCAGCACGTCAGCCGCCTGCTGGCGAATCGCGATTTGCACCGTCGGACCGTCGGGGATCAACGTCCATAAACGCTGCGTCGCCCCGAACGCCGTGAGGCCGGGCGACGGCGATTGATAGATCTCGTGGCCGTTGGCGTCGCGCACGGTGATCGCCAGGAGCGAGTCGTTAGGCAGACCGTGGCTCAGCGACCGCGGCACCAACGGCGTGGCCTGAGCCAACTGCGGTAGTACCGTTTGCGCATAGGTGCGGAAGCCGGTGGCGAATCCGTACACCATGTCGGGCGCGCCCCGCACGCCGTGCATGTACGCCATGAGGAAGATCTCGGTGCCGTTCGCCACGCTGTCGGACATCACGTACAGTGAACGCCCGTGGGATTCACTCTCGCTCTTCGACGCGGCCACCGTGTCGAAGTTCGCGGACAGCGAGTCCTGAAGACGCTGAAGCTCGACCCCGGCCGGCACCGTGTCGCCTGTCACTTGCACCGTGTGCTTCGAGAGGTCGTAGCTGAAGACGTAACGCGGCGTCGGAACGTACATCCAACCCCAATCGCGCGTCTGACCGGCGGCGTTCTGCAACGTCGACAGCGGATAGACGTGGTCGGCATCCATGGTCGCCGAGCCCGCGTTGACCGACGAGAGAATGGCCATGGAGCCGCCGTAGAGCGCTTTCCCGGCCGCGTCAGCAAAGTTCGCCGTGGCGAACTCCGCATAGTCGCGCATGGCGTCTTCCGCCGCCGCCCGGTGCGAATTGGTCGACAACCACGCCACCCACGTGATCGCGCCGGCTACGCACAGTGTCAACACCAGAACCGCTACGAGCGGGGCCGCGGAAGCAGAGGACGACGGACGCGGCAGACTCTTGGCCATGCACTCCTCGCGATCGAAACGCTCTCATTCCAACACGATCCGGACCGATCACCGACAATGTGCAACGCGCACCGACCGAGGGCTGACCTGACAAATACCGAACTCTGTCCGGACTTCGTTTGGACGGCTCGCCTCGCTCCATGGTTTACATACGGCTTATCGCAAAATGCAGTTTCGCCAGCGAGTTAGTTCTCTGACGTCGCCAACGACCGCAAGAGCTGCAACATTTCGACATCGTTCGGGTCTGGTGCGACATCGTCCTCGGGCTCGAGCTCGTCGCGATGCGGAGTCTCGAGAATGAGCGGTACACCGGACGCGCGCGGATCGCCCAGTAGCCACCGGAACGGTTCGGTCCCGATCTCCCCTTGCCCGATGAGCGCATGACGATCGCGGTTCGAGCCGAACGGGTTGACGCTGTCATTGAGGTGAAAAAACGACGGCGGCTCCCCGCACGCCTGCTCGAATGCGTCCAACACTGACCGTTGCGACTCCGCGGACGACTTGATGTCATGACCTGCCGCAAACAAATGACATGTGTCCAGGCCATAGCCGGCGCGCTTCCGCAACGCGGCCGGAATATCTCCGAGAATGGTGCCGACCTCGTGCGGAGTCCGACCCACCGTGAGCCCTGCGCCGGCGGTATTCTCGACGAGAAGACGTGTGTTGCCTGAGACGCGTTCCAACGCCTGGGTCATCGCGCGGGCTACTCGTGCCGTGGCTTCTTCCGGATTACCACCTAGCGCCGCACCCGGATGGAAGCACACCGCGCCGACGCCCAAGGCCGAGGACCGTTCGAGCTCTTTGGCGAGACCGGCGGCGGAGCGGCTCCACTTCTGCTCGTCGGCGGTGGCGGCATTGAGCACGTAGGCCGCGTGCACGACCACGTTCGCGGGATCGATGTGCGCCGCGGCGAGTGCGTTCTTGAATCGTTCGACGCGCTCACCGCGGATGGATGACTTGTCCCCGTAGTAGGTGGGAATCGCGGTGAAGAGCTGGAGCGCGTCCATGTGCGCGGCGCCCGCGCGCAGCACGGCCTTGTCGATTCCGCCCGAATCGGACGCGTGCGCGCCGAGGATGAGCGGGCGCGCTGCGCCGCCCGGCATTGCGTTAGGCATCAGGATTCGCCCGACGAGAGGTCGATCATGCGCGAACCGCCTTGCAAATACTCCACGCTCTGCGGATCCTGCAGCTTGCCTAACCGTCGGACGATGGTCGCGATCCGCACGCTCTGCGCGTGGATCGACTCGCCCAACGCCCGGAGCTCCGCGTTCACGCCGTCCAGGTGCGCGATCGCCTGCGCCTCGATCATGAGCGCGGTGAGCGGATTGTTCACCTCGTGCTGCACCGCGATCGCAACCTCGCCGATGCCGGCCAGCCAGCGGGCCTTCGCCAACTTCGCCACCGCATCGCGACGCTCGGCGTCGAGCGCGATGCGCCGCTCGGCGATCGCCAATCGCGCCATGAGGCTCGCCGGCTCCAGTGGCTTCATCAGATAGTCGTCGGCACCGGCTTCGAGCGCCGCTTCCACATCTTCGGCTTTGTCGCGGCCGGTGACCACGAGCAGGAACGTGTCGCGCGTCGTTTCGCCCGCGCGCGCGCGCCGGCACACCTCGAGACCGTCCACTACCGGCATGTTCCAATCGAGCACCGCGAGAGGTGGCGGATCGCTCTCGATCGCGCTCCACGCCGCGTCGCCATCGGACGCCACGAGCACCTGGTGCCCGCGTCGCTCGAGCGCGCCGCGCATCAGCCGCTGCAACACCGGATCATCATCGGCCAGCACCACTCGCATCAGCGCATCCTCTCGTTAGTCACCGCGTCTGCCCACCCGCGCCACGTCGACGACCGTGAAGTCTGATCCGGCGCGGCCGTTTGCGTTAGGCGAACCCGACGCCCAACCAACGGCGGCCACACCCCGGCCAATGGCCACGCGCGGATCGCTCGCGCGCTCCGTGTTCGGCGACACCGCCATCCGCGCGAGAAAGGTGTGTCCCGCCGTATACGACAGCGCCACGCCGACGCGCGCATCGTCGGCGTTCGGATACTCGTAGGCCACGAGGACCGTGTCGCCGTGCGCCGCGACGTCGGCGCGCGCCGGATCATCGCCGTAGAACACGCCCACCGGTGCGTGCCACGTGGCGCCCTTGTCCTGCGAGTGCACGTACCACACACCCGCGCCCTGGCTCGGCGCGAGAAAGTACGCCAGGTGCACGTAGCCGCTCGGCGAATCGGCCACGATCGCTGCGTTAGGCCGCCCGCAGCCGAGGGGCTGGTGGTCGCGGTCGTCGGCCGCCACCGGCGCGCTCCACGAGGCACCCGCGTCGATCGACTGCGACACGAGCAGCTGCGCGCTGCTGTCGGCCCGCGGCTGCCACCACGCCACGAACCAGTCTGAGCCGCCCGCGGGCGCGAACACCATCGAGCCTGCGCACGCGCCGGCCGGCGCCACGAAGGACGTCGTAGGCTGGGTGGCCAACACGGGCTTCGCGTGCGCGTCGAGTGTCAGGCGCCAGCCGGCTCGCGGTGCGCCGAGCGTGCGCATAGCTTCCCGCCACCGCAAGGGCGGCCGGTCGCACGACGCGCAGCACGCGATTGCCGCCGCGAGCGCGACCGCGCGCGGTGCGATACGTGACAGGCGAATCATTCGGAGGGGCCAACCGGTGGACGTGCGCACGCGACAAATCTAACCGCCGCCCAAAGCCGCTATGTGGCGCCTGGCGTCCCTCCTGAACGGGCGTTCGCACGGACGCCCAACCGGTACACCGGATAGCTCAGCGCGAGCAGCGCGAGGGCGTACGCACTCTGCTTCGTGTCGCCGATCGCCGCCGCAATCAGGAACGCGGCCGAGCCCACCAGCGCTAGTCCCGTAGTCCACGGATAGCCCCACGCGTGGTAGGGGCGCGGGCGGTCCGGCTCGCGCAATCTCAGCCAGAACACGGCCGCAAACGAGACGATGTAATTCGCCACGAAGTAGAACGCCGCGATCGCGATGACGCTCTGGAACACACCCGTGGCCGTGAACAACAGCGCCACGGCCGCGCTCGCCGCGAGCGATGTCGTGGGCGTTCCCGATGCCGACACGCGCGCCGCGGAAGCGGGGAACAGGCCGTCCTGGCTCATCGCCACGGGAACGCGCGACGCCATGAGAAGCAGCGCGTTCACGGTGCTCAGCAGCAGCAATACCGTTAGGCAGCTGACGATGGGATAGCCGTGCGCGCCGAACAACGCGCGCGCCGCCGACGACGCGACGAATGGCTCGCCCGCCATACCCGGCAGCGACAACACGAACACGAACGCCAGGTTGAGCAGCACGTACACGGTGATCACCGAAACAACGCCGCCGAGCATCGACCGCGGAATGTCGCGCCCGGGGTCGTGGACTTCCTCGGAGAAATACACGACGCCGTTCCATCCGTCGTACGTGTAGATCACCGACTGCATCGAGAGCACGATGGCCGTGAGCAACGCCGCACCCGCCGGCACCGCGCGCGCCGCTGCCGGTGCGTTAGGCGCAGGGTGAGGCAGCAGGAAGCACGCGAGGATGAGCGCGACCAATGCCAGCCCCTTGAGGAGGCTCGTCGTCGTTTGCGCGGTTCCACTCGTGCGCTGGCCGCGCCACAGAATGGCCGTGAACACGACGATGGTCGCCATCGCCACCCACTTCGATATCGGCGCCATCGCCGGCACCAGCACACCCACCGACTCGCCGATCACGATCGACACCGCCGCCGTGCTCGCGTTCGTCGACAGCCAGTCGCTCCAGCCGATCACGAATCCCGCGTACGATCCGAAGGCATGGCGCGCGAACACGTACTGCCCTCCCGACCGCGGCAGCATCGCGCCCAACTCGGCGAGATTGAGCGCGCCGAGCAGCGCGTACAAGCCGCCGGCCACCCAAACGCCGAAGAACAAACCTTCCGTCGGCAAGCGCCCCGCGATCTCGCCCGGCGTGCGGAGAATGCCGGCGCCGATCGTGTTGCCAATGATCACCGCGAGCCCGAACACCACGCCGAACACGCGGAGCAGTCGTCCGCCGCTCTCGAGCTTGGACGCAGTCATGGCCAGGATATGCCGAATCGGGAGGTGCGCGACCCCGGTCGAAAGAGGGTGCGCGAAGAGACGACGGGAGCACTATGATGCCACGCTCCCTGCATACCGTCTAGGGCGAATCGAGACGTTGGCCCGGCCTCACGTCGCGCGGTATCTTTATCGCCCGGCCGGACATCACGTGTCCGCCGTTGGCCCGACGGAGGAGACACCCATGTCCGCACCAGCCGCCCGCACCCGCAAGCGCACCGCCGAAAAGCCGCGCGCCAAGATCGATACTGCCGCGCCCGTCGCGGCCGCACCCGCACCGCAGCACGGTGCTCCCTTGATCGCCGCTTTCAACGGCGGTCGCGCCATTCCGACGCCGATCAACGAGCCCATTCGCTCGTACGCACCCGGCTCGCCCGAACGAAAAGAGCTCAAGGCGCGCCTCCGCTCGATGAGCGGCGAGCGTATCGATATCCCGCTCATCATCGGCGGACACGACGTGAGCACCGGCCGCACCGCCACCTCGGTGATGCCGCACGACCACCGCCATGTGCTCGCCGACTATCATCTGGCCGATGCGCAGCACGTGACTAACGCAATCGACGCCGCGCGCACCGCGCACCGCGAGTGGTCGCGCTGGTCGCTCGACGATCGCGCCGCGGTGTTCCTCCGCGCCGCCGAGCTCCTCGCCACGACGTGGCGCGCAACGCTCAACGCGGCCACCATGCTCGGCCAATCCAAAACGGCGTTCCAAGCCGAAATCGACTCGGCCTGCGAGCTGATCGATTTCTGGCGCTACAATCCGTGGTTCGCGCAGGAGCTGTACGACGAACAGCCGCGCTCCGATCACTCGCAGTGGAACGCGCTCGAGTACCGTCCGCTCGAGGGATTCGTATACGCGGTCACGCCGTTCAACTTCACGTCGATCGCCGGCAATCTCCCCACGGCGCCCGCGCTCATGGGCAACACGGTGGTGTGGAAGCCGGCGAGCAGCGCGATGCTCTCGGCGCACTACATCATGAAGGTGCTCGAGGCCGCGGGCCTTCCGCCGGGCGTCATCAACATGGTGTCGGGCGACGCGGCGACGATCTCGTCGCAGGTCATCGGCCACCGCGATTTCGCCGGCGTGCACTTCACCGGCAGCACCGGTGTTTTCAACGGCATCTGGAAGCAGATCGGCGCCGACGTCGGGAGCTATCGCTCGTATCCGCGCATTGTGGGCGAGACCGGCGGCAAGGACTTCATCGTCGCGCACGCCTCGGCCGATCCCGCTGCGTTAGCCGTGGCCATCACGCGCGGTGGCTTCGAGTATCAGGGGCAGAAATGCTCCGCCGCGAGCCGCGTGTACGTGCCGCAGTCGCTGTGGAACAATGTCCGCGACCGCGTTGCCGCGATGATCGATGACATCGCCGTGGGCGACATCGCCGACTTCCGCAACTTCATGGGCGCGGTGATCGACAAGAGGGCGTTCACGAAAATCAGCGAGTACGTGGGCGAAGGGACGCGCAACGCACGTATCATAGCGGGCGGCGGGACTAACGGAGAGGAAGGCTACTTCATCGAGCCGACGCTCGTCGAGACGCGCGACCCTGGATTCCGCCTCTTGTGCGAGGAGATCTTCGGACCCGTCGTCACCGCGTACGTGTATCCGGACGCCAAGTACGAGGAGACGCTCGGCGTGATCGATCGCACGTCGCCGTACGCGCTCACCGGCGCCGTGTTCGCCACGGATCGCGCCGCCGCGCGTCTCGCTGCGTCCACGCTTCGCGATGCGGCCGGCAATTTCTACATCAACGACAAGCCCACCGGTGCCGTCGTTGGGCAACAGCCGTTCGGCGGTGCGCGCGCGTCGGGCACCAACGACAAGGCGGGATCGAAGCTCAACCTCACGCGCTGGGTGAGCGCGCGCGCCATCAAGGAGAATTTCAACCCGCCAACGGACTACACGTATCCGTTCATGGGTGAAGCCTGATGCGGGCGCGCTTCGTCACCTGCGACGTCTTCACGAACCAGTTGTTCGGCGGCAATCCGCTCGCGGTGTTCCCCGATGCGACCGGCATTCCCGAGGGCGCGCTGCAGAACATCGCCCGCGAGTTCAATTTGTCGGAGACGGTGTTCGTGTATCCGCCCGAGCAGCGGGAGCACACGCGCCGCCTGCGCATCTTCACGCCGGCCGCCGAGCTCCCGTTCGCCGGGCATCCTACCATCGGCGCGGCGTACGTGCTGGCAAAGTTAGGCAAGATTCCGCTCCGCGGCGCCGAGACGAACATCGTGTTCGAGGAAGGCGTTGGTCCGGTGCCGGTGCTCATCCGCGCGACGAATGGTGTGCCGACGTTCGCGCAGCTCACCGCCGCGAAGGCGCCCGAAGTGGGTCCGCCGACGCCCGGCCGCTCTTCCATCGCCGACGTGTTGGGCGTCGAGGCCACGGACATTCAGGGCGGCATGACGGCGCCCCAGGGCGTGTCCTGCGGCCTGGCGTTCCTCATCGTGCCGCTCAAGGATCGCGACGCCGTTAGGCGGGCGCACGTGCGCATGGACCACTGGGAGTCGTCGATCAAATCGTATTGGGCGCCGCAGATCCTCGTGTTCTCGCGCGACGCCGAGCGTGAGGGCGCCGACTTGCACGCCCGCGTGTTCGTGCCCGGTTTGAGCGTCCCCGAAGATCCTGCCACCGGATCCGCCGCCACGGCGCTCGGTGCGTACCTCGCCGCGCGCGACACGCAAGCAGATGGCACGCTGCGCTGGGTCGTGGAGCAAGGCGTCGAGATGGGACGGCCGAGTGTGCTCGAGATCGTCGTCGAGAAGAGCGGCGGCGAAATCAAAAGCGTGAAGGTGGGCGGCGAGACCGTGATGGTTTCCGAAGGGGAAATCGAGACGGGCGAGTAAGGCCTGGGGAAGAGCGCTGGCGCTTGGGGAAGCGGTCGCTGACGCGGCGTTGGGGGAAAGGGAACGGGGATGATGGGTAACTCTCCTCCGCAGAGCACTGATGTTGTTACTCTCCCTTTTCCCCGTTCCCTACTTCCCGAAGCGCGCGCGAGCGCGCGCTTCCCTCCCCGGACATTTCCCCGTTTGTAGTATCAGAGACCATGTCGCAGGCCGCTGCTGTCACGTCGGTGTCATCTCGTAGTCGCGGCCGGGCGCTTCCCGCGATCGCCGTGGGTGGGGTGATCGTCGGCTGTTGGATCTGACGTACTGGATCGTCGTGTACAGCCAAGCAGCCGATTCGCATTCCGCAAGCGATCGCCTCCGGCCTGCTGGGGCGTGCGTCGTTCTCCGATGGCGCGCGGTCGGCCGTGGTCTAACGCTCGATACAGGGCAGAGTCGCTCGCGGCCCCGCGTCCCGCCAGATCGAGTCGTCTCAGTTGGCCCGCAACGGCGCCAATGGATCGAGACGCGCTGCACCGCCGTCCCGGCCAGCACCGCGTTCCCGTTCCCCGTTCCCCGTTCCCCGTTTCCCATTCCCCAAGGCGGCGCCAGCCGCCGCTTCCCTGACCTTACGTGCCCGTCCGCATGAGCGCCTGCCCCGCCCGCTGCACCGCAATTGCCCGTAAGTTAGGCGTCCAGATGCTCACCCGGTTCCGCCCGCCATCCTTGGCCGCGTACAACGCCTCGTCCGCCCGCGAGTGCAGATCGTGCACCACGTTCTCGTCTGCTACCCGGTCCGCGACGAGCCCGATGCTCACCGTCACGGGAACCTTGCCCGAAATTCCCTGGAACCGGCGCTTCGCCACTTCCTCGCGCATCCGCGTCGCCAATCGGAACGCCCCTGCCGCGTTCGTCTCCGGCAACAGCAGCATGAACTCGTCGCCGCCCGTGCGCGCCACCACGTCGCCCGTTCGCGCCACCGACCGCAACAGCTCGCCCACCTCCTGAATCACCGCGTCGCCTGCCAGGTGTCCGAAGGTGTCGTTGATGGTCTTGAAGTGGTCGATGTCGATTGCGATGAGCGCCAGCTCCCGGCCGGTCCGCGCCGCACGCGACACTTCACGCGCCAGCTGCTGCTCGAGGCCGCGCCGGTTCTGACACCCGCTCAACGCGTCCGTCATCACGAGGTTGGCCAGCTGCGGACGCACCCGGTTGTACGCCCGGCCCACCAGCGTCACGCTGTCCGGCCGCTTGTCGGCCGCCGCGTCGTATTCGCCCGAGAAGTCGCCGCCCTCCGCCCGCTCGAACAGCGAGACGATTTCCGTTAGGCGCCAGTTGAAGTTGCTGTAGTGGACGATGAACGTCACCGCGGCCACGAGGAACACCGCCACCGTTCCCAGCTCCGACCGCCACAGGAGCGGCGCGCCACCCGAAATCGCCGTCGCCACCAGCAGCACGTACCCGGCCACCAACCCGCCTAACACCATCCACGCCAGCCGCCGCCCGAAATAAAACTCGGTCAGGTGCAGAATCGCGAATCCGCCTAACAACACCCGATCGTAGTGCGCCGGCGGAATCAGCAGGTACGCCACGGCCACGATGAATACCACGTCCGACCCCATCGTCACCGCCACCATCCAGTCGCGCGCCGCCCCGCGCCGCCGCGCGCTCCGGCTCAACCACAGATTGATGACCAGATAGCCGAGCAGCGTGAATAACCCGATGCGCGGCGAGCGTGTAACAGTTTCGGTGAGATGCAGCGTGAGCCCGACGGCGCCGGCCAAGGCCGCAAACCCTGCGCGAACCTTGCCCTGCCACAACAGCACCTCGGCGTTCGTCTGCTCGTGTGCGTGTGGCGGCGTTGTCGTCGAGTGTGCGTCGGGCATCCGCTATGGCTGCGAGGTGAACGCCACAAGGTGGAAGCGCAGATGCCGGCGCACATCGCTTAAGGGAAGCGACAGGCGCAGCGAAGGCAACCGGCGATTGCTGCAGCGGGCGTGCTCTTTGGACGACGCGCCGAGGACGGATGTAACGCTGAGACTTGGGTTTCCGCCCTCGTTACCGGTTACTTCGTGCGCCGGATTCGCCCCTTCACCACGCGATTCCTGTCGTCCACGAACACCACCCGGGGCGCAAAGGTCTCGAGCTCGACGTCGTCGTAGTCCGCGTAGCTCATCACGATGACCGGATCACCCACGGCTCCCATGCGCGCTGCCGCGCCGTTCAGCTGAATCGTCCCGCTCCCCCGCTCGCCCTCGATCACGTACGTCTCCAGCCGCGACCCGGTGTTCACGTTGACGACCTGAACCTGCTCGTACGGCTCAAGATCGGCCGCGTCCATCAGGTCGCGGTCGAGGGTCAAACTCCCTTCGTATTGGAGATCGGCGCCCGTAATCGTGGCGCGATGAATCTTCGACTTGCACATCTTGCGACGCATGGTCCGCGCTCTCGCTGGTGAATAGCCGGGTCGCCGGACGGAACGTCGTTTGCCGCCCGGTACAACTCATGGTCGAAAGATAGTCGTTCCGGGAAGCTCGGCCGACCGCTCAAAATCGCGCGTTCAGATAGGTCGCGCCCCGCCACGATCGGGAGGGCTGGATCCCGTGTGCCAGATCGACGTGCACCAACCCGTCCAGTAACGACAGACCGACCCCGGCGCCCATGATCGGACGGCCCTCGGACGACCAGTTGGACCGCGACCCGGCCCAGCCCACGTCGAAGAACAGCGTGGGGCTAACGGACCGCAGTCCGTACGCGACCTCGGTGCGGCTGAACCAATACGCGTCGCCACCCTGCTCGCCCATGATCTGACCGCGCACGGTTTGCGCCCCGCCGAGATACCAGAGCCGCTGCGGCGGAACGGTCCCGACGCTGGTCCCCGCGCTCCCGCTCAGCGACGCGCTCCAGTTCGCGCCTAACCCGCGCGACAGCGTCGCGTCCAGCGACGCGCGCCCGTAGTCGAACGTGCCGCCCGCGCCCTCGAGCGCCGCGCCCAAGCCGAAGCGCCAGCCGAACGGGTCGAGGCCGAACGCGTCGTGCACCGACACCGTCCCGCCCGCTTCGCGCGCGCCGGCCGCGCGGATGTTGGGCGGCGCGCCGTCGCGCACGCCTAACGCATGATACAACGAGAACTGCGTGTTGACGTCGGCGTTCCGTTCGTCCTCGGCGAAGGCGCGCCATTGGATCGTCGCCGCGCCGTCGTGCCGTCCGCCGAGCTCGACGCCCCAGGCGCGATAGTAGAAGGCATCATCGTTCCCCTCCGCCAGCGCGCCGATCGAACTGCCTAACGACAACGGATTGCCCCACGGATCCACCGGCACCAGCCGCCGGTAGACGCCCAGCGACAACGTCCGCACGCCGTCCGACCGGCTCACCTGCAGGTCGAATCCCGGCTGGAGGTCCGCCACGCCGAACCGTCCCGTGAGACTGCCGGTGAACCCCGCGCCGAACTGCTCGTCCAGGCGCGCGCCTAACGACAGACCTTCCACCCGGTTGTATCGCGTCAGCCCGTCCTGGACGCCGTAGTGCAACGTCGGCGCCAACGGGCTCCACCCGGGCTGCACGCCTAACCCCAGCGACTTGAGCACCGCGTCGCGATCCGGCACGCCGAACGTCTCGTCCCCCGCATCGAAAATCGACGGCGGCAGCTCCGGCGAATGCGCCAGCGCCGCCGTGTCACACGGAATCCGGATCTCGATCGGCAGCGCGCCGTCGTGCCGGAGCTGCTGCCGAACCAGCGTGTCGCCGCGCGGACAATCGATCGACTGCATGTCCGGATCGTCGTCGACCCCGTTCTTCCGCGCCGCACGGCGTGCCGCCCGAATCGAATCGCGCCGCGCATAGCGCGCCGAGTCGCTCAGCGCCGCGACGGCGATCGGTGGTAGCGAGTCCGCGAGGTTCACGCTCGCATACCGAAAGGTCTGTTCCACCGAAAACGACGCGTGCGTCGGACCGATGCGCGCGCGACCGTCCACCGTTTGCACGCGCGGCATCCACCAGCGCTCATCGACCAATCCGTACTCGACGATGAACGCCGAAATCGTCGCGCTCATTGGAAAGATCAATGGTTTGACGAGGGTCGGCACGTCGTCGAACGAATGCGGATCGTCCTCGCGCGCCATCGCCGCGATGTCCATCTGCGCCGCGGGCCGATATACCGCGCGCACGATCTGTCCCGATGCCTCGTCGATCCACAGCGATCCGACGATGAGATCGTAGCGCGGTCCGCGCGGAATGACGCGAATCTCACGCAGGCGGATGGTGCGCCCGTCCGGAAACGCCAGCGACACCGAGTCGCCTAACGCATATCGATAGACGGACTCGGCCCCGTCCTCGAGGGGATGGATCATCGGCGGGCGATGGCGATTGCGCGATCGCACGACATCGGAGAATCCCACCAGCCCCTCGCGACCCGGAAAATATGGCACCGGATTGTCGTCCAACATGTCGGACAACACGCGCGCACCCGCGTACGCCAATGGAATTGCCGTCCGCGCGGCGAGCACGTCGATATGCGCGCCGACGCCGCGACGCCACCGCACACGCGATGCGCCTTCACTCCGCAGGAGCAGCCGCTCGGGACCGCCGGCACCGAGTCCGAAGTTGACGGTGAGGCGACGCTTCGCCGTGGCATCGTACGCGATCAGCGATGAATCCTGACTCGTACGCGCCGCACGCGCCCGCGCGACGAGCACTCGCACTCGAGGCCCCTCATACGCGCTCGATATCTGCGCCGGCGTGGCGACGAGTGCTGTGTCGCGGCGCGAGGCCGTCGTGTCGTGAGCCGCCTGCGGGGACACGGCCGTGCCTTGAAGCGCGACCAGAACTCCGAGCCATACCAGCATTTCGCCCGCGCGTTGGTATCGTGTGTGCGCCGTACGTGCCGGTGCGCGACCGGGTTTCGCTCACGCGAGCCGTGCGACCTCGGCCCCGCCCACGGGCGGACGCACCGTACCCGCCGGCCAGCCGAACAGGCTCGTGCATGCGGCGCCGCACACCATGCCCTGGCACGGGCCCATGGTGACGCGGGTGTAGAGCTTGGCTTGCCGTACGGTCCACGCGGGATCGAGCGCGTCGCGCCGCACGTCCTCGCATCGGCAGATGATCGTGTCGTGCGCCGCCAGAGCGCGGACCTCATCGCGCGGGCGAAATGCCTCAGTTAGGCGAGCGCCAAAGCGCTCCCACCCGTCGCGTGCGCGCGTGAGCGACCTCGACGCGGCGAGCGCCTCCGCGCCCGCGGCGTCGAGCCCCGCGATCCGTCCCTCGACGAGCGCCGCCGCTTCGCCGGCCACGCCGGTCGGCTCGCCCGCGCACCAGACGTTGGGCACGTTCGTCCGCTGCATGCGATCCACCACCACGCGATCCCGTTGCACGTCGCAGCCCAACAGCCGCGCCAATTCGACGTTGGGCACGAAGCCATAACCCACGCAGACCAGATCGCACGCTATCGTCCACGCGCGCCGCCCGTTCGTGAACCGCACGCTCGTCACGCGCTCCGCGTCGCCTTCGGCCGCCGCCACCCAGGTGCCGAATCGCACGCGCGTGCCCGCCATCGACGCGCCGTATCCAATCGCTTGCGCGAGCTTGGCGGGGTGCGCCCACAACCCCGCGCCGAACGCCGCGGCCTTGCCTAACGGAGCCTGCTCGGCGACGCACACGACGCGCGCCCCCGCCCGCGTGAGCGCCGCCGCCACCGGGAGCAACAATGGCCCCGACCCCGCAACCACGACCCGCCGCCCACGCACCGTCATGCCGCCCTTGAGCAGCGCCTGCGCTCCACCCAACCCCATCACCCCCGGCAGCGTCCACCCCGGAAACGGCAGGAAAAGCTCGCGTGCACCCGTCGCGATCACCACCCGCCGCGCGCGCACGGTGTGATCGCCGGCTCCTCCCGTTAGGCGCAGGAGAATCTCGTCGCCCAGGCATGCGTCGAACACAGTCGACTGCGCCCGCCACACCGACCCGTCGCCGGCCAACGCGCGTTCAGCGCGCTCGACCCACGTGCGCGCGGTCTTGGTCAGTGTGTCCCGGCTCCGATGCCGCCAGATCTGCCCACCCGGATGCACGCCCTGGTCGATCACCACCACGCGCGCACCCGATTCGGCAGCCGACGATGCCGCCGCGATCCCCGCGGGGCCGCCGCCGATCACCGCCACGTCGCAGGTCGTGGTCCCGGTATCCGGGCGCGGGCTGGAAATGGGCACGGACGTTGCGTTAGGCAGCGTGTCGACGCGCAACCCTTCGGTGCACGGGATGAGGCACGACCGCTGATGCGCCCGGTCGTTCACGGTGACGCGACATTCGAAGCACACCCCCATCCCGCACACCGGCCCGCGCGGCTCGCCGCTCACCGATGTGCGAAAGCGCGTGACGCCGGCGGCCAACAACACGGAGGCGAGCGTCGCGCCCTCCGGCGCCGCGATCGGCCGTCCGTCGACGGTGATCGTCACGTCACGGGACACGGCGCCTCCCCCGAATCCGCACCGTGCTGCCCGGACATCGGACGCGACGGTCCGAACGGTGCCGCAGCGAACGGCGCCGGCTGGCCCGTGATGCCGGCCGCGATCAATGCCGCCGTGCCGGGCGCCGTCGTGATACCTAACCCTTCGTGTCCCGCGGCGATCCACACGCCGGGCTCCCGATCCCACCGCCCGATGAGCGGTAGCCCGTCTGGCGTCGCCGGACGGAAGCCGGTCCACACCCGGATCGCTTCGCACTGTGCCAACGCCGGCACGAACCGCGTCGCGCGGCGCACCATCGCGCCTAACACGCTGGCGTTCACCGCCGGGTCTCTTCCCGCCAGCTCGCGCGACGACCCGATGAGCAACTGCCCCGTCGCGCGCGGCTGCACGTTGAACGCCACCGACTCGCCGCCCAACCCGTGGGCGCTTCGCAGATAGCCCAGCTCCACGAGCTGCGAGTGGCAGAGTCCCGGATACCGGTCCGTGATCACCAGGTGGCCTTTGCGCGGAACGATCGGCAGACCGGGCGTGAGCTGCGGCGCGTCGACGCCCGCGGCGTTCACGATCGCGCCGGCCGAGATGTTGTCGCCGGCGCCGCCCGCGTCGCGCACGCGCACCGCTCCCCCGCCAATCGACACGGCCGTACAGTGCTCGCGGAGGCGAGCGCCCAACGCCACCGCCCGCTCCATATACCATCGGGCAGCGTTAGGCGGATACAATACGCCGTCGCCAGGCACGAAGAGCGCGCCCGCCAACCCGTGCACGAGCGCCGGTTCCATCCGCGCGAGCTCCGCGCCACTTACGATCGACGACGCTACGCCGTGCGCGGCATAAAGTGCCTGCTTCGCGTGCGCCGCGCCGAGATCGTCCTCCCCGTCCGCCACCCACAGCGTGCCGCGCGTTTCGTATTCGCAGTTGGGCGGGAGCTCGTCGGCCATACGCTCCCACACCCCGCGCGAATACGCGGTCAGCGCGAGCTGCGCCGGCGAGTCATCCATGACCACGAGGTGGCCCATCGCCGCCGCGGTGCTTCCGCCCCCCGCGAACGATGCATCGACGATGAGCACGTCGAGCGACTCCCGCGCCAGCGCCAGGGCGCACGCCGCGCCCACGATGCCCGCGCCGACGATCACGACGTCCGGGCGCGTCACACGCCCGTGATGCCTAACCGGAACGGGTCGCGCGCATCGAACAGCAGCGTGGCGCGCAAGGTCACGAACGCCCGGCCCTCGATGTGCGGAATCACGCCGCGCGTCCCGGCACGCTCGTCCACCCACCCGGTAAAGAGGCTTCCGGTGATGCTCTCCTGCCGCCACCGGGCGCCGGCGCGCAATGCGCCGCGCGCGTGCAGCACCGCCATCTTGGCCGACGTCCCCGTCCCGCACGGCGAGCGGTCGTACGCCGCCCCCGGACAGAGCACGAAGTTCCGGCTGTCCGCGTCCGCCCGCGTCGGCGCGCCGAACAACTCGATGTGATCCACCGGCGCGCCGCCGGTGCCCGTCACGCCGTCACGGATGAGCGCCTCGCGGATGGCCGTCGTCACGCGCGTCAACTCCCGCACGTTGGACAGCACCAGCTCCGCTCCGCCTAACTCAGTAAGGAAGAACCAGTTGCCGCCCCACGCCACGTCCCCGTGCACCGGACCCACGCCCGGCACGTCCACCGTCACGTCGACACGGTGCACGAACGCCGGCACGTTCTCCAACGCCACCGACCCGTCGCGCTCGAGCTCCGCCCGCACCAACCCGACCGGCGTATCCACGCACACCGCGCCCGGCGCCAGGCGGCCGAGATGCTCGAGCGTGCGCACCACGCCGATCAGCCCGTGGCCGCACATGCCCAGATACCCGACATCGTTGAAGAAGATGACGCCCGTGGCCGCGCCGTCGCTCACCGGCGGTGTGAGCAGCGCGCCGACTACCGCGTCGTGCCCGCGCGGCTCGAGGATCACCGCCCGCCTAACGTCGTCGAAGTCGCGCCGCAACGACTCGCGTCGCTCGGCCATCGTGGCGCCCGGCGGCTGCGGCCATCCCGAAATCACCACCCGCGTCGGCTCGCCCTCCGTGTGCGAGTCGACCACCTCGATGGCGTCGATCGCACGCGATGCGTGGCTCACACGCGTCCTTCCGGCGCCGCGAGCGACGCGCGAATGTCGGAGAGCACCGACTCCAGCTCCTCTCCGTCCAGTTGCAACCGCGGCGGACGCACGCGCGCGCTCCCCTTCCCCACTTCGCGCTGCACCAGCTTGATTAGTTGCACGAACTTGGGCAACGTGTCCAACCGCAAGAGCGGCAAGAACCACTCGTACAACGAACGCACATCGTTCCAACGCCCCGCGCTCGCCAACTCCCAGAGCCGCATCGTCTGCGCCGGCAGCGCATTCACCAATCCGGCGATCCATCCCTCCGCGCCCGCGCCCACACCCTCGACCACCAGGTCGTCCAGGCCGACCAGAATCGTGAGGCGGTTGCCTAACGACTGCTTGATGGCGGTGATCCGGCGCACGTCGCCGCTCGATTCCTTCACCGCGTGCAGATTCTCGTGCTGCGTCAGCTCGCGAATCTGCTCGGGCAGGAAGTCGGTGCCGTACGCAATGGGGTTGTTGTACAGCATGCACGACAGCGGCGTCGCCCGGATGACCGACGTCACGTGCGCCTTGGTCTCGCGCCAGTCGCCGCGATAGACGTACGGCGGCAGCACCATGAGGCCGTCGCACCCGGCGCGGTGGGCTTCCTTGGCCAACGCCACCGCCTCGGCCGTGCTCGCCGCCGAGATGCCCGCCACGAGGAACGAGCCTGCGCGGAGCGCCGTCCGGCACGTCTCCAGAATGCGCACCTTCTCGTCGAACGTCAGCGCCGGCGCCTCGCCTAACGAGCCGAGCGGCACGATGCCGCGGGCGCCATTGGCTACCATCCACGCCGCGTGCTCGCACAGGAACTCGTGGTCGACGCTCAAGTCGTCGTGGAACGGCGTCGTGATCGCGGGGAAGACGCCCCGCCAGTCCTGAATGCGCATGGATGTCGTCACGGGTCGATCTGGACGGTCTTGGTCTCGGTGTAGAACTCGCGCGCTGCCGGGCCCTGCTCGCGGCTACCCGAGCTCGACCCCTTCATGCCGCCGAAGGGCGCGTGCGGATCGACGCCGGTCGTGTCGCCGTTCACGCGCACCAGACCCGCGTCGATGCGGCGCACGTAGGTGAGCGCGGTCTTGATGTCACGGGTGAAGAGCGACGCGCTGAGCCCGTACGGCGTCCGATTGGCCAGCGCGATCGCGTGATCGAGATCGTCGGCCACGAAGGCGCCTAACACAGGCCCGAACAGCTCGCGTTGGGCGAGTGGCTCATCGGGGTCGGTGAGCCGGATCACCAGCGGCGCCACGTAGAACCCGCGCGCGAAGCGGGCGTCGTCGGGCAGCACGCCCCCGAACAACCGCTCCGCGTTGCCCTCGCGCAACGCGTGCGCAATCGCGTCGCGCGACCGCGCGCTGATCACCGGTCCCACCGCCGCCGCCGGATCATCCACCGGGCCTAACGGCAAACGATCCACCTGCGTCCCGAGCCGAGCGAGAAACGCGTCGGCCACCTCTCGTAGCACCACCACGCGGCTCGTGGCCGTGCACTTCTGCCCGGCATACCGCATCGCGCCCGCCGCCGCCAACCTCGCCGCGGCATCGAGGTCCGCATCGCGCGCCACGATGAGCACGTTCTTGCCGCCCATCTCGGTTTGGAAGCGCACGTTGCGCGCGGCCGCCAGCGCCGCCACCCGCGCGCCCACGGCGCTCGACCCGGTGAACGAGATCCCGCGCACCGCCGGGTGCTCCAGCAACGGCGTCCCGACGTTAGGCCCGGTGCCGTGCACCACGTTGAACGCGCCCGGCGGCAGCTTGGCCGCAACCGCCGTCTCCGCCAACAGCGACGCCACCTGCGCCGACATCTCCGACGGCTTGAGCACCACCGTATTCCCGAACGCCAGCGCCGGCGCCGCCTTCCAGAGCGGAATGGCCAACGGAAAGTTCCACGGCGTGATGAGCGCCACCACGCCTACCGGCTCGCGCAGCGTGAACTGCAAGGCGCCGGCTGCCTGCGCCGGAATCACCTCCCCATTCGCGCGCACCGCTTCGCCCGCATAGTAGCGCAGAATCACCACCGCCCGCGCGACCTCGCCGCGCGACTCGGCGATCGGCTTGCCCACCTCGCGCGTCATCGCGCGCGCCAATTCGTCCCCGCGCTGCGCGATCACGCCCGCCCAGGTGTACAGCGCCTCGGCCCGCGCCGGACCCGACATCGCGCGCCAGTTGCCTAACGCTGCCAAAGCTGCCTCGGCCGCTGCGTTCGCGCCGTCCGCCGACCCCTCGGGCACCAGCGCCACCACGTCCGATGCATCCGACGGGTTGAGCGACGGCAGCGTCGCGCCGCCGCCCGCCTGGCGAAATGCGCCCGCGACGAAATCGGCCACCACCGCTGCCGTCACGACGCGTCGCCCCGTTGGGCGCGCAGGAAGCGCACCAGCGACCGGCCCGCACCAAGAATGTGACCGCCCATGAGCTGCGCCGCGCGGTCCACGTTGCGGCGCCGCGCCGCCGTCACGATCGCCCGATGCTCCTCGCTCGCCCGCGACTCGCCGTGCGTCAACGCCAACTGCATCCGCGCGTATCGCTCCGCATGCCGATGCAATCGCTCCGCGATCGCCATCGTGAGCGGACGCTGCGCCGGCGCCAGCAGCGTGGAGTGCAATTGCCAATTGAGCTCGCCCCAGGCGGCCACGTCTCGCCGGCGGAACGCCGCGTCGTACGCGTCCAGGATTTCCTCGGCCCGCGCAAACTCCGAAGTCGCCATGCTCGGCACCGCGCGCCGCACCAGGTCCGATTCGATTTGCGCCCGCAGCTCGAACAGCTCTTCAATTTCCGCGATCGAGAAGGTCGACACCACGGCGCCGCGATGCGGACTGAACGTCACCAGCCCCTCGACCTCGAGCTGGCGGAGCGCCTCGCGCACCGGGATGCGGCTTACGCCTAACTCTGTCGCGATCGCGTCCTGACGCAACGCATCGCCCTCCGCATATGCACCCGACAGAATCCGCTCGCGAATCGCCTGCAGCGTGGCACCCGCCAGCGTGAATCGCTCGATGGGGCCGCTCGCCGCCGCCGGCGCCGAGCCCGTGCGGATGCTCGTGCGCGAAGGAGCCTGTGTCATGGATCGCGATGAGGTCGAATGCCTAACGACGACGGCGCGCCGCGGACGCGGCACGCGCGTACCACTCGGGATAAAGTATCCGGGATGTACCTCGTGTGACAACCCTCGGATCCGTATTCGAATCGCGTCGCGAATCTGTACCCACACGCCCGCCTCTGCACCCCACGCATTGTCACGACTTCCCCGTTCCCTATTCCCCTTTTCCCTGCCCGCTATATTTCCCGTCCCTCTGTCGCCACCGCTATGTCCCTCACTATCCGCGCGCTCCGCAAGTCATACCCCGATGTCGTCGCGGTCGATGGTCTCGACCTCGACGTCCTCACCGGTGAGTGCTTCGGACTCCTCGGACCCAACGGCGCGGGCAAAACGACCACCATCGAGATCTGCGAAGGCCTCACTGCACCCGACAGCGGCGACGTCCTCGTCCTCGGCCGTCGCTGGACCGAGCAGCCTCGCGAGTTGCGCGAACGACTCGGCATCCAGCTCCAGGAAACGCAGCTGTCCGAGAAGCTTACCGTCGAAGAGACCGTTCGCTTGTTTCGCTCGTTCTTCCGCGAAGGCCGCGCGATTGGCGATGTCATCGCCCTCGTTCAGCTCGAGGAAAAGCAGCACTCGCGCGTGGGTGGACTCTCGGGTGGACAGAAGCAGCGTTTGGCGCTCGCGTGCGCCCTCGTCGGTGACCCCGATCTGCTCTTCCTCGATGAGCCGACCACCGGACTCGACCCGCAGGCGCGTCGACAACTGTGGGATCTCATCGAACAATTCCGCGCCGCCGGTCGCACCATCGTGCTCACCACGCACTATATGGATGAGGCCGAACGCCTCTGCGACCGCGTCGCCATCATGGACCACGGCAAGGTCATCGCGCTCGGCACCCCGCGCGAGCTCATCCGCGCGCGGCGCGCCGAGCACGTCGTGACGTTCACCGCGCCTAACGCTGGCCGCATCGACCTGCCAACGCTGCGCGCCGTCGACGGCGTGCTCGACGTGCGCGCGGAAGACGGCGGCTACCAACTCGACGTCGCCGAGCTCCACCGCGCCGTGCCCGCGTTGCTCAGCGAGCTCACTCAACGCGGCATCCAGATGAGCGAACTCCGCACGCACTCGGCCACACTCGAGGACGTCTTCGTGTCACTCACCGGACGCCATCTGCGCGATGACTGAAACGACACTCGCTCCGCCGGCGCGCGACAATCCCGCGCCGCCGCCGCCGCGCAAACGCCGGCGGCTCCGCGACAGCTCGCTCGCCCAGCTCACGCTCGTGCGCTATCGCGAGTTCCTGCGCGAGCCCGAGGCCGTATTCTGGGTGTTCGTGTTTCCCGTGCTGCTCGCGGCCGGACTCGGCATCGCGTTCCGCAATCGTCCCGCCGAGCGGCAGCATGTGGCCGTGTTGTCCACCGCGCCCGGCGCAGCGCAGCTCGCCGCCGCCTTACGGGGCGATTCGACGCTCGACGTCGATCTGCTCGACGACAGCGCCGCCATGCGCGCGCTGCGCACCGGCGCGGTCGCGCTCGTGGTCATTCCTCAGGGCGCCGGCGCCGTCTCGTACCGCTATGATGACACGCGTCCCGAAGCGCGCGCCGCGCGCCTCGTCGCCGACGCCGCCGTGCAGCGCGCCGCCGGCCGGCACGACCCCGTCGCCGCCGCCGATCAACACATCCGGGAGCGCGGCTCGCGCTACATCGACTTCGTGATTCCCGGCCTGTTAGGCATGAACCTCATGGGCAGCGGCATCTGGGGCATCGGGTTCGCCATCGTGGACGCGCGCAAGAAGAAACTGCTCAAGCGTCTCATCGCCACGCCAATGCGCAAACCGGAGTACCTCGCGTCGTTTCTGTTGTCGCGCCTGACGATGTTGTTCTTCGAAGTGGTGACGCTTCTGGGGTTCGGCGCGCTCATCTTCGGCGTGCCGCTCCGCGGCTCGTTTATCGTGCTCGCGTTCATCTGCCTCGTCGCGTCGCTCACCTTCGGCGCGATGGGACTCTTAGTCGCCTCGCGCGCGCGCACCGTGGAAGGCGCCTCGGGCTTGATGAACCTGGTGATGCTGCCCATGTGGGTGTTCTCGGGCGTGTTTTTCTCGGCGTCCAACTTCCCGCACACGATGCAGCCGTTCATTCAGGCGCTGCCGCTCACCGCGGTCAACAATGCGCTCCGCGCCAACATGCTGCAGGGCGCGTCGCTCGGCCAGGTGGCCGGCGAGTTAGGCATCGCGCTTGCGTGGCTCGTGGTGAGCTTCCTGGTATCGCTCAAGCTGTTCCGCTGGAAGTAGCCCTTAGTCCTTCGGGTTCGTCGCCCATACTGTGATGTCCTTGATCAACACCCGGTTGTCCAGTGACAACATGGTCACGATCACATCAGCGATATCTTCGGCGTGCAGCTTCGTCGGATTCTCACCGGCACTCGGCCGCCCGGAGTTCGCGCGGAACTCCGTTAGCACCTCGCTGGGGTTGATCTGCATCACCCGAACCCCGTACTGCCTGAGCTCCGTCCGCCACACATCGGTAAGCCCCGCGAGCGCGAACTTGCTCGACGCGTACGCCGTCCCGTTCGCCCCGCCGCGCTGCCCCGACGTCGACGCCACGTTCACGATGTTCCCGCCCTGCTGCTTCACGAAGTGCCGCGCCGAATCCCGCGCCACTAGCATCGCGCCCAGCACGTTGGTCTCCCACACGCTCCGGAAATCCGCTATAGTCATGTCGACCAATGGCGCGAACCGGCCAAAACCCGCGTTGTTGATGAGCGTGTCGTAGCCGCCTAACTCCCTCACGACGGTCTCGACCATCTGCGCCACATCGGCCTCGCGGCTCACGTCGGCCTCGATCGGCACCACACCGGCCGCCTTCGCGGCCGCGCGCACCCGCGCGCCGTTTCGCCCGCAGATCGCCACCTTCGCACCCGCCGCCACGAGCCGCTTCGCCGTCGCCAATCCAATCCCCGAGCTACCGCCCGTCACCAAGACTTTCGCGCTCTCGAGATCCATCGTCGCCCCTCGCCGAGAATCAGTCGTCGCCGTGCGCCGGCTCCGCCTCCGGCACCACGAACTCACCCGTGCCGCGCCGCTTGAAGAACCGCGCGGCCAATCCCTCCTTCCACCCCTCGAGAATCTCGTACACTGTCGGGATGACCAACAAGGTCAGCAGTGTCGACGTGATCACCCCGCCGATCACCGCCCGGCCCAACGGAGCCCGGAAATCCGCGCCTTCGCCGTGCCCGATCGCCACCGGCAGCATGCCCGCGATCAGCGCCAAGGTGGTCATGATAATCGGCCTGAGCCTGATCCGCCCCGCCTCGATCAGCGACTCGCGCAACGGAACCCCGCGCTCCCGCGCCCACTTCGCGAAATCGATGAGCAGAATCGCGTTCTTGGCCACGATCCCCATGAGCAAAATCACCCCGATCAGACTCATGATGTTGATCGTGCTCCCTGTCACGAGCAGGGCCAGCACCACGCCGATCAAGGAGAGCGGCAGCGACACGAGAATCGAAATGGGATCCAGGAACGACCCGAATTGCACGACGAGAATCAGGTACATCAGCATGATCGCGATGCCCAACGCCACGAATACCCGCGTATACACATCCGCCTGATCCTGCGCCTGCGCGCCCTGCGTGATGTCGACGCCCGCCGGCACTCTGAGCTTGGCGATGCGCGCGTTCATGTCGTTCAGCACCTCGGTCAGCGGACGCCCCTGCACGTTGGCTTCCACGCTCACCACCTTCTCGCGATTCAGATGCTGGATCTCCGCCGGCCCCACGCCCTCGGTCACCGTCGCGATCTGGCCTAACGGAATCGTCACCGGCCCCGCGCCCTGCCCGCCGCCCACCACCAGCGGCAGCCGCGCCAGATCCGCCGGCCGCTCGCGCGACTCGGGCGCCAAACGCACCGTCACGTCCCGCGTCTCGCCCGACGGATCCACCCAGTCCCCCGCCTTGAGCCCCGCGAACGCCGGCCGCAGCGACTGCGCCACCTGCCCCACCGTGATGCCTAACGATCCGGCGAGCGGCCGGTTCACCTGTACCTCGAGCTCCGGCTTCTGCCCGCGCGTCGACAACCCGATGTCCACCGCGCCCGGTGCCTTCGCCGCGGCCTGCGCGGCCTGCTCCGCGAACGCCGTCAACACGTTCACGTCGCTCCCGCGCAACTGGATCTGGATCTGCTTCATCGCGCCGCCGAACCCGCTCGTGTACACCGACGCCGTCGCCCCGCCGATCTTCTGCAACTCTCGCCGCATGATGTCGCCCAATTGATCCTGACTCAACGACCGGTCCGCTTTCGGAATCAGCTTCACGTACACCAACGCCTGATCCACGCCCGGCGCCCTGCCTAACAACGGGGTCCCCACGGTGGTGTACGTGTACGCTACCTCGCGATGCGCCCGCGCGATGCGCGCCGCTTCCTCGGCCTTGAGCTTCGTGTACTCCAGGTTGGAACCCGGCGGCGTCTCGACGATGAAATCCACTTCGCTCCGGTCGCTCACCGGGACGAACTCCGCACCCACCATTCCGCTCTGCACGAGCCACAAAGTCAGCGCGAAGCTCACGAGCGCCAGTGCGATCATCGCCGCGCGATGATCCAACGCCCAGCCGATCACGCCCTTGTACCGGTCCGCCATTCGATCAAACCACCGGTTGAACCGCTCCAGGTGATGCGAGATGAAACCTCGATGCTGGTGCGCTTCGACCTGCGGGTCCGCCCAGTACGCCGACAACATCGGATCGAGTGAGAACGACACGAACAGGGACACCAGCACCGCGCACGCGATCGTCAGCGCGAACGGCTTGAACCACTGCCCCGCTAATCCGTACATGAACGCGATCGGCACGAACACCGCGACGATCGAAAACGTCGTCGCCGCCACCGCCAGCCCGATCTCGTTCGTCCCCTCGTGCGATGCCTCGAAATGATTCTTCCCCATTTCGATGTGCCGCACGATGTTCTCACGCACCACGATCGCGTCGTCGATCAAAATGCCGATCGCCAGCGACAGGCCTAACAGAGACATCGTGTTCAGCGTGAATCCGAACACCCACACCGCGATGAACGACGCCAGCACGCTCACCGGAAGGGCGAGGCCGGTGATCACCGTCGATCGCCACGAATTGAGGAACAGAAATACCACCAGCACCGTGAGCAGCGCGCCTTCGATGAGCGCTTCCTCGACGTTGGCCACCGCGTGCTTCACGCGGTCGCCCGCGTTCTGCACCACCTCCAGGCGTGCGCCGGGCGGTAGCGTTTTCTGCAGCCGCGCCACGTGCTCGAGCACCGCCTTGCTCACCGCCGTCGTGCTGTAGCCCTTCGACTTCTTGATGTCGATGCCGACGGCGTCGCGCCCGTTGAACACCGCGCTCGTCCGCGCCTCCTCCGTCCCGTCGAACACCGACGCCACCTGTCCTAACCGAATGACCGTCCCGCCGCGCTCGGCCACCACGAGGTTGGCGAAATCCTGCGCATCATCCAGCCGGCCCTTGAGCCGGATCGATTGTTCCTCGAGTGCACCGTTCAACCGCCCCACCGGCGCCGCGAGATTCTGCTGGCCGATCGCCTGTACCACGTCGGCGATGCTCACCCCGTTCGCCTGCAGATCCGACGGATGCACCTGCACCGTCATCTCGCGCTTGATCCCGCCCGCCACAGTCACCTCGCCCACGCCGGGGACCGAGCGCAGGTCGCGCACGATGCCCGGATCGGCGATCCGCGTCAGCGTCGCAGGAGAAATCGTCGTCGACGTGAGCGTGAGCGAAATTACCGGCATCTCGCTCGGATCGAGCCGGCTCAGCACCGGCTCTTTCATCTCGGTGGGCAGATCCTCGCGCTTCGTCGAGATTGCGTCGCGGATGTCCTGCGATGCCTGCTGGATGTCCTTGTCGTAGTCGAACACGACGAGGAACTGCGCCAACCCGTCGCTCGACGTCGACGTCGTTCGCTGCCAATCCACGCCCGTGATCGACGAGAACGCGTCCTCGATCGGGTCGACCACTTCGCGCTCCACCACATCCGGCGACGCACCGGGATACGAGATGCTGACCGCGATCATCGGCTGTTGGATGTCCGGGAACTCATCCGTCTGCAGACGCGACAGCGACGCGACGCCGAACGCGACCAGCGCCAGAATCACCGAGATCGTGACGATCGGCCGCTTGATGGCAAAATCGGAAATGAACATGCCCCCTCCCGCCTAACGCGCTGCCGTCGCCGGATCGGACGACACCACGACCTTGACCGGCGTGCCCGGCGTGATCCCCTGCGCCGCGCCCACCAGCAAGGTGTCGCCAGCCGCCAACCCGGCCGTCACCTCGTACAACCCCCGCGCATCGTCCCGAATGCCTAACTGAACCGACACCCGCTCCGTTTTCCCGCCGCGGATCCGGACCACCGCCGGCGCCACGCCGCGTTGGTCCACCGCCGTCACCGGCGCCACCAGCGCCGTCCGCGTCTCCGACGCCACACGCCCCTGCGCGAACAACCCCGCCACCAGATCGCTGCGGTCGTTCGGAATCGACACGTCGATCTTGATCTGCCGCGTCACTGGATCCGCCGCCGGACTGACGAACTCGATGTGCCCAACGAACAGGCGGCCCGGATACCCGGACACCGAGAATTGCACCGGCGCATCTCGCTTGATCGCGGCGATCTGCTCCGACGGCACCGATGCCTCGAGGCGCATGCTCGCCGGATCGATCACCGTGAGCAGCGCGCTTCCGGGCTGCACGACGTCCCCCGCGCTCACCTGCCGGTCGCTCACCTGGCCATCGAATGGCGCGCGAATGAACGTTTTGTCCAACATCTGCTGCGCCTGCGTTAGGCGAGATTGCGCGTCATCGTTCGCCGCCCCCGCCGACGCGAGCTGGCTCTGCGCCGACTCCAGGTCCCGCTCGGCGATCGCCCCCGCCTGCTCCAACGCCTTCGAGCGATCGAAGTTGCGCTGCGCATTGTCGAGCGAAAGCTTGGCCGACCGCGCTCCCGACTGGGCCGACAGCGCCGCCTGCCGCAGCGATGTGTCATCGATGCGCGCCAAGAGCTGCCCGCGCCTAACGGACTGCCCGCGATCCACGTATGTCTGCACTACCGGCCCGGCCACCTCCGCGCGCAGCGTCGCCGTCTGCCGTGCCTCGAGCGTGCCGGACACCGCGGGCCCGCTCTGCAATTGCTGCGTCGACGCGATCGCGATGTTCTCGCGGCCCACCTCCACCGCCGCCGGCGCTGACGCCGCCTTGGATGCGCTCTTGCCGCCGCACGCCAACGCCGCACTCGCCGCCACCAGCGCCAACCGTCCCTGCACGCGCCGCATCATGGCGTCCCTCCCGACGGATTGATCACCGCGTTCGTTTGCACGCCCGGCACCGGTTGCGCCGGACTGACCGTCATCGAGGGCGGCACCGTCAAAGTCTGCGATGGCTGTTGCGGCGCGCCCTGCACGTTAGGCGCACCGGGCGCCGCCGTCGTCGAGATGGGCAGATCGTGCAGCAACGCCACGCGCACGCGCGCCACCTGCAAATCGCGCGCGGCCTGCGCTCGATTCGCTTGCGCCTGCTGCAGGGAGATGCGCGAATCGGATAGCTCCGTCTGCGGCGATATCCCCTCGCGATATCGCACTTCGGCGATCTGGTACGCCTTCACCGCCTGCTCGACCGTGCCTTCACTTGCGGCCAGCTGCGACTCCGCCGCTTGCAGTTGCGACACCGCATCGTGCGTGTCGAGCGCCGCCAGCTGACGGGTCTGCCGCTGCCGAGCCTGCGACTCGAGCAGATTCGCCTCGGCGATCACCTCGTCGCCGTGGATCGATCCGCCCGTGAAGATCGGCACCTGAATGGCGCCCGTCACCGTCCAATTCGATCGGAACTGGCTCCAATCGGGAAACCCGCTGCTCGGAAACGCCTCACGTCCGAATTGCGACGAGAGCGTGAGTGTCGGGATGCGTTGTGAGCGCGCGACCGTGAGTGCCGCGCGGTCCGCCGTCACCGTCTGCTCCGCCTCGCGCACCGGCGCACGTCCGCTCGCCGCGGTGTCGGGCGTCGCCGCCATGAGCGCCGCCAACCGAGACGAGGCCGCCGTGCCCGTGTCGCCTAACGATGTGGTGAGCACCACGTGCTCGTCCAACGGCAAATCGAGCGCCTGCTTGAGCCGCAAGTACGCCAGATCGCGACTCGACCGGCGCTGAATCACCACCGGCACCTGATTGTCGCGCGTCACCTGCGCGCGCAGCAGGTCGAACTCCGGCTGATTGCCTACGTTTTTCGCGAGATGCGTTTGCGCGAGCGTCGTATCCGCTTGCGCGAGCGTCGCCACCGCGATCTCGAGCAGACGATCGCTCAACGCCGCGTCGTAATACGCCTGCGTCACCTGCAAGATCAGTTGTGCACGCGCCGCCGTGAGGCCGATCTCCGCCGTCTCACGCTGAGCGCCCGCCTGACGCACCTGCGCGCTCACGCGACCGCCCGAAAACAAGTTCTGGCTGAGCGACAACCCGAGAACGTACTGGTTCGCCGACCCGAACCCGACACTCGAAAAATCGCTGAACAGATTCCCAGACGACGGCGCGCAGCCTAACGCTTGCTCGAGCAGCGCCAGCCGCTGGTCCACCGGCAGCGACGGATTCGGATGGAACGAGCTGCACGACGGCGGCCCGGCGGACGTGTCGGCCGCCCCGAATCCCTGAAAGATCGACTTGAGCGTGCGCGTGTACGACAGCGACCCGGATATCTGCGGCAGATAGCCGCTGCGCGCTTTCACTTCCTGCCCATGCGCGCGCGATACCCCCGCCTGCGCGATCGCGATGTCTTCGCTCCGCGACTCCGCCAGGTTCAGCGCATCATCGAGCGACATGCGGTGCGTCGAGTCCGCAGCTCCCGCACCGCCAAGCGTCGTGTCCAGGGTCTGTGCGCCTAACGGAAGCGACGCCGCCGCGATCGCCAGGACGACCAATGTGATCCGTCGCGCGCTCATTGCTCACCTGCCTCGACGGAGGCAGCCGCACAGCCGATCGCGCGCAAGAACATCCGCACATAGCCGTCCAACGCCTCGTCGATCTCGTACGAGTAGACCTCCGGTATCATGTCCCGCACCATCGCCTCCGAGAAAATCGCGCCGACCAGCATCGCCGCCGCAAGTTTCGGCTGTGTGTCCGCGGTCGCCCAACCGCGCTCCTGCAGGCGCCGCACGTACTGCTCGAGAAAGCTCACGGGATGCCGCGGATAGCTCTTCGCGCAGTCGATGATCTCCGGATGCTCCTCCACCTCGGACATCACTTTCCGGAGCAGCGAGCGGATCCGAAACAGCGTCTCGAATCGACCGCGACTCCACTCGGTGAGCTCGCGCACCGGATCCACCGGCACATCGGGAAGCGCCAATACCGCCGTCCGGCTGGCCGCGGTGAGCGCCTCCAACATCAACGCCTCCTTGGAACCGAACTGCCGGAAGAGCGTGATCTCGCTGACTCCCGCCTCATGCGCGATGCGACGCGTCGTCGCTCCGCGATACCCGGCTTCGGCGTACACCTGGGCTGCCGCACCCAGCAATCGCTCTCGTATCTCCATGGCGCCAAGCCTACCGAGCCTCGGCGTGCAATGCAAGTAACCACTTACACACTCACTCTGGCACCGTCGACAAAAAAAGCCCGGCTTTCGCCGGGCTCCGTTTCCCTGGACCGATCTAGCGGTGGTCGTCTTTTTTGGGGCGCGGCGCAGGCGGCCCCTTTCGCGGCTCGGGATCAATCGAATCCTTGAGGTCATTGAAGTACCCCCAGGTCCATCCGATCACCGGAATGGTGAAGAAAAACCACCACGTCATCGCGCCATACAACGGCATTCCCGGGAAATACATCGAGTACGACAGCTTCGTGTTGTCGTACGTGATGAACAAGAACACGAAGAGCGCCGCTGACAGAACCCAGCACAGCGCGAGCAGCAAACCGTGACGGCGACGGTCGACCATGGTTGTCCTCGACGAAATGGACCGGCAACGCGACCCGCGACCATGCGAGCCGGCCGTGAAGATAACGGGCGGTGACCGGCGATGGCCAGTGCCGGTATCGCCGCGCGCTCACGCCGAGCCTGCCGCAATGCGCGATGCACGCGCGCGCTCGCGTAGACGACTTCGTTGGGAGGCGTATATTGTCTCGACGGCGGCGGAACGCTCCCAAGGCAAACACCGAAATTAGTCACGCATGGCCACCAATACGATTCACCGCGCCACTCCCGCGCGCTCCCGCAAAGACTCGGCTGACCTCACGGCCGCGCTCGATGCTATCCGCCGGATCGTGCAATCGCTCCGCGTCTCGGCACGCGCAGCCGAACGACGCCTCGGCGTGAGCGGCGCCCAATTGTTCGTGCTGCACGCGCTCGCCGAAGCACCCGCGCACTCGCTCAACGAGCTCGCCGCACGCACGTTCACGCATCAGAGCTCCGTCTCGGTCGTCGTCGACCGCCTCGTGCGGCGCCGCCTCGTCTCGCGCACGCGATCCGACGAAGACGGCCGGCGCGTTGTACTCGCCCTCACTCCTTCGGGCCGATCGCTGCTCCGCTCCTCGCCCGAAGTCGCGCAGATCCGGCTCATCGGCGCGCTGCGCAATTTGTCCGGCAGCGACTGCCGTGTGCTCGCGCGCCACTTGGGCCGCATCGTGCGCGAAATGGGCGCCACCGATGCGCCCATGCTCTTCGACGATATCGGCCAGTCTAACCGTACGTCGGCCGCGCGACGGCGATCGGCCGGCGCTCGCTGATACCGGCCAACAGCGACATGCGCGCGACGCGGTCGAAATTCGCCCGGCGCGCGGCTCTCGTCGCGCTGCTCACCTTCGCGCCGCATGGTGCGGCGCAAACCGCCGACACGACCGACACCGCCGACATTCCGCGCCCCATCCCCGGCGACATTGGGCTCGCCGGCTCCGCGCGGCCGGACATCGCCCGCTTCCTCGCCGTGCGCTCGGCGACCGATGCTTCGTTGTCGCCCGACGGTGAACAAGTCTCGTTCATCACGAACACCACCGGGCTGCCGCAAGTGTGGGCCGTGAGCCTGGCAAGCGGCTACCCGGGAGTTCCCGCTCCGCATCAGCTGACGTTCTCGGAGAACGGCGTCACCATGCAAGCATGGTCGCCGGCGGGCGGCTGGATTTTCTACGCCGCCGATCGGGGTGGTGATGAACGCCAGGGATACTACCTCGTGTCCCCCGACGGCCTCGAGGAGCGCGAGCTGCTGCCGCCCAACGGCGCGTATCGCGAATTCGGCGCCTGGTCGCCCGACGGGCGGCGTATCGCCTACTCATCCACCGAGCGCGACGGTTCCGATTTCGACGTCTACGTGCAGGACATTTCGCCTAACGGGGAAGCGGCGCCCCCGCGCCGGGTGTACGAGGCGCAGGGCGATTTTACCATCGACGCCTGGCGTCCCGACGGCGGCGCATTGGTCCTCTCCCGTGCGCGCGGCGAGACGACGAACGATCTGTTCCTCTTGGACCTGACCACGGGCGCGCTCGACACGTTGTTCGCGCCCGACAGCGCCGCATCGTTTCGCGGCATTGCGTGGTCGCCGGACGGCCGCGGATTCTATGTCGCCACCGACGATGGCCGCGACGTGGCCGGCCTCGCGTACTACGACACCACCGCCAAGGCCCTCACCTGGATCGGCGTCAGCCGTCATCCCGTGGATGCCGTGTCGCTCTCGGGCGACGGCCGCTGGCTCGCGTGGACCGAAGACCTGGACGGCTCGTCGGCGCTGCACATCCTCGACCTCCAGGGCACCGGCGCCGAGGCGGAGCCCCAGCTGCCTAACGGAACGTACGACATCGCATGGGCGCCGCACGCCGCCACGCTCGTCATCCGCGTCGGCGGCGCCCGACTGCCCGGCGACGTCTACTGCTACGACGTCGCGAAA
Organism: Gemmatimonadaceae bacterium; assembly: GCA_035279625.1. GTDB lineage: Bacteria > Gemmatimonadota > Gemmatimonadetes > Gemmatimonadales > Gemmatimonadaceae > JADGGM01. Next base: position 33,547 of record DATEHK010000057.1, on the reverse strand, counting down.
CACCGCCTAACGCGCGCCACGCGCTCGGCCACGGCCGGCCTCGATCCCGATCAGTTCGTCGTGCCCCGCGCCGTCACGTTCCCCAGTTGGGACGGCGACACGATTCACGGGCTGTGGTACAGCCCGCCCGACGCCGGAAAGCGCAAACCGCCGGTTCTGCTCGCCGTGCACGGCGGGCCGTCCAGTCACGCGAGGGCCACCTTCCAGCCATTGTTTCAGTACCTCCTCACGCGAGGCATTGCCGTACTCGATCTCGACTATCGAGGATCGACCGGCTACGGCCGCCGCTACACGCAGCTCGACGACGGACACCACCGCATGGACGCCGTACGCGACATGGCCGGAGCGTTGGACTGGCTCGCGCACGCGCACCTCGCCGATACGTCACGCGCCGTGGTCTACGGCGGATCGTATGGCGGCTTCATGGCCTTCGCCGCCCTCGCCTTACTGCCCGGCCACTTCAAGGCCGGCGTCGGATTGGCCGGCGTGTCCAACTGGATCACCGCGCTCGCCGGCGCGTCCCCCGAGCTCAAGGCCACCGACCGCGCCGAGTACGGCGATGTCAACGACAGCACCGATCGGCAGTTCCTGCTCGACATTTCTCCCATCACCCACGCCGACAGCATTCGCGCGCCGCTGATGGTGATTCACGGTGCGAACGACCCGCGCGATCCGGTCTCCGAAGCCGACCAGCTCGTCGCTGCCGTGCGCGCGCGCGGTGGATCCGTCGAGTATTTGCGTTTCCCCGACGAAGGCCACGGCATTCGAAAGACATCCAATCGCGTGCTCGCCTACCGGCGCATCGCCGCGTTCCTCACGCGCGCGCTCCTGCCCACTACACCGGAACGCGCCCCATGACGAGGCCGCGGCGCTCGCATGCCTGCGCCGTGCGTTGGGCGTTGCTCGCGGCGTTCGTCACAGGGAACGCCGCGCAGGCGCAAGTAGTGCGCTACGGGGTGATGGAGGACAGCGCGCGTGCGATGCTCCGAACGGCATGGCGCAACGATTCGGCCCAACCGGAGCGCGCCTACTGCGTGCGACGCGCGCGCATTGTTGCCCACGTCATCTCGCCGACCAAAGTCGACAGCATCTTCCACGTGCTCGAGGTCCGGCCGGCGCACGTCGATTCGGCTTCGCCTAACCACGTGTCGTTCGCGTGTGGTCATGGCACGCCAGAGCTGCACACGCATACCCCGGCCACGTGCCTCGGCGACGATCCGAAGTACTGCACGGCCGACGGCCCCGAGGCGTACAGTTGTCAGCCCAGCCGCGACGACTACGAGAAACTGGTCCAACGCGGCGACGAGTTTGCGATCATTCAGTGCGATCGCGTGGCGTTCCGTTTCTACTACCCGAGCGAGTACGCGGCACCGACCGTGCACGACAGCGTCTCGCGCAGCACGCGTCACGCGCCCGAATAACGCGCGATCATTACACGATTCTCACTCTGTACAATCGCGCGCGCCGCTCGCGGAATTAGAGTCGGACAATCATCGCCTCGCGCGTGAACGTACTCGCACCTGCGCAAAATTTCGGTCCAGTGCTTGCGCTTATGCCCCGTGCGCCCCGGACTCGCGCACTTCAGCGACGAGCAACACGGAAGGCGATCGTCATCGTAGATGCTTCAGGAGGCTCACTATGATTGGAAAGATCACCTCGCTCGTTTGCACGCTCGCGCTGGTTCCCGCGTTGGCGTTCGCGCAGCAGACGACACCAACACCGCCGATGCATGACACGACCACGCGGATGGATACGGCGACGAAGGTCACGCAAGACACATCGTACGGAAAACTTGGCACACCGCTGCAGGCCGCGAAGAATCCCGGTCTGACCACCAGTCAGGTGAAGGAGTTGCAGAAGGCGATCAACTCCAACGGTTGTGACGCCGGTTCGGCTGATGGTGTATGGAGCGCCAAGACCCAGCAGGGTGTCCAGTGCATCCGTCAGCAGAAGAACATCACGAGCACCGATATCAATGACGTGCTGAAAGCCTTGAATTTGAGCTTCACGGTGAAGAGCGACTCGTCGAGCATGCCACACGATACGACAAGCCACTAACGCTCTCGATCGCCTTCCCGGTTTGCCACCAGCGGAACCGGGGGGCGCTCCGGGGCGCCCCGCGCGTCCGCTCGCGTGATGTCAAAACCCCCATGCCAAGTTAGGCATGGGGGTTTTGACATCGCGTCGCGCAATCACCAATTACGCCGCCGGACGTCCACCCAGTGCGACCGTGCGCATGAATGCGTTGTAGACGTCGGGTCGCCACCAGCCGCGCGACTCGCGCATGCGACGCAGCGCTTCCTCGAGCGCCAACGCGCCACGATAGCTACGGGTGGTGGTCAGCGCGTCGAACACGTCGACGATGCAGATGATCTGCGCCGACAGCGGGATCTCTTCGCCGCGCAGGCGATCCGGGTAGCCCGAGCCATCGTACTTCTCGTGGTGCCAGCGAATGATCGGTTTGAGATCCCATGGAAACTCGACCGTCGCGAGCAGCTCGAGCCCCCACACCGGATGCATCTGCATCACGGCGAACTCGTCGGCGGTAAGCGGGCCGGCCTTGTTGAGGATCTCGTGCGGCACGCGCACCTTGCCGAGGTCATGGAGGTACGCGCCTAACCGAACGGTGATCTGCTGGGTCTCGTCGAGGCCCAACGCCTGGGCCACCTCGATCGCGTACCGGGCGACGCGCTCGCAGTGTCCGTAGGTGTAGCTATCCGCCGATTCGATCGACTGACCCCAGTCGCGAACGATGGCGAGGAAGGTGTGCTCGAGATTGGCGCGCTTGGCGTCGACATCGACAAGGTCTCGCCGCGCATCCAGCCGGCCGAACAATCGATGCGCCGAGTTGAGGAAGGTGAGCGCTTCCTGGTTCCGGCCCATCGCCTGGTAGAGACGCGCGAGCTCGCGCGAACTCTCCGCTTCGCTCAACACCGACCCCGTCGAGACTGCATGCTCGATGGCGGCGCGCAAGCGCGACTCCGCCAGTGCATGCCGCCCCGTTTCGCGAAACACCACGCCGATCACCTTGTACGCATCGGCCTTGTCCACTCGCGCGCCCAACTGATCGAAGATGCCTAACGCAGCTTCGGCGTTCTGGCGGGCCGTGTCGTAGCGCTGTCGAGCGAGATGAACCTCGGAATGGTTGAGGAGGCACAAGCCGCGCAGGTGTACATCGCCGATCGACTCGGCGATCGCGATGCTCTGCGTGTAGTAACGGTCGGCGTCGTCCCAGAGCTCGCGGTCCGAGCTCAACATGCCGAGGTTGTGGTAGGCAATCGCGCAGCCCTTCTCGTCGCCGAGTGTTCGGCACGCGTCCAGCGACCGCTGATAGTGTGCCAGCGCGCCCGCGACGTCGCCTTGGATGTTGGCCAGAATGCCGAGGTTCTGTTCGATGCGCGCACGCAGCTCGAGCCCTTCACCGCCTAACGACAGGGCGCGCAGAAAAGTCTCGCGTGCGTGGCTGATGTCGCCGGTCTGGAATTCGATGCCCGCGAGCGCGTTCAGCGCCTCCGCGGCCAGCAGCTCGTGGCCGGCGTCCGTCGCCACCGCGAAACTCCTCTCGCAGAGCGCGCGCGCCTTTTCCACGTCGTTGCCGAGAAAATGAATGACGCCGAGACGGCGGCACGCCTCGGACATCACCGTGCGCTCGTGATTCGACGTCGCAGCTTCGATCGCGCTCTCGTACGCCTGGATCGCCTCGGGCACGCATCCGCTGCGCTCCAGTTCTCGAGCGCGGGCAAGCAGATCGCCGGCGCGATGATCCGCGCGACCCGCGGACCACTGCGCCGGCGAACCCTTCTGGCCGACGATGCTATCACTATTCGTCACATATACATGACGGAAAACTTGCTTACCACGCAACCGCGTACCGCGAGAAGTGATGCACCCGACCTGACACGCGGCGCTGCAACAGGTTGTCGATCGACAGCAAGTACGACAGGATGTTCAGCTTTTCGTCGGTGTACGCGATACGCTTCGGCAGCAATACCGGTACGAGCGGACACGCACTGTAGTCCAACGTCAGCTCGGGCAAATGCTGCGGGTTGAACTGCAGCCCTTCCGGCTGGAACTCCACCGATACCACGTGGTCCACCGGGGCCGAACCGATGATGCGCACGGGGCTCGCCAGCGCACCCGCCGGAATCACCAGCTGATGGCGACCCATCCTGATCACGCCGCCCGCCCGGCCGACCACCTCGGTGTCAGCGGCGAACGGCTGAGGCGTACACTGTAACAGTGTGCCGACCAGCCTGCCGACCGAGCCCAGCACGGGCGTGAGAATCGGCAAGTTGAGTGAGGCGTTGGTCTTCGGGACCTCGGGAGTGGCGATCCCCGTCGGCCCCATGTCGGAGAAGCAACTGGCGCTCGTTGCGATGAGCACCGCCGACAGGACAAGCGTGCGCATTTTGTTTCGCAGCATAGGGTCTCCGGATCACGTCGCTTTAGGTGACTTGAGCTTGACCGGCGCGCCTGACACCAGCCGCAACCACCACCTGGGGTCGCGGCCGAAACTAAGGCAACCGCCGTACCTGAGAGACAGAATGACCGATTTGACCGATGCGGCACAATCGCTTCCAGCCGCGGAAACGCCTCTCCGTGCTGCGCTTGCGCTCGATGCCGCCTCAGCTGGTGTCCAATAGCTGAACACCATGGTCACGGAACGCTGCGATGTTCCGATTGGTCGTTAGAGGCTGCTAACTGCCTGGGTGGGGTGGTTTTGCGACACCAGGTGCCGCACGCCAGAAACGGATTCCTTTCCGTTAGGTGGTCGCCAGCGGGGCCGGACTTGCCAAAGTGGCGTCGTTCAAAGCCGGCAGCGAAAGGGCGAAAACGCTTCCGCCGCCACCGCGCGGCTCGTATCGGAGGTCGCCGCCTTGCGCTTGGGCCAGCCCGCGTGCGATCGCGAGCCCCAGCCCGGCACCACCCGACTTGGCTCCGGTACGGGTGACAGGTTGATAGAACGGATGGAAGATCCGCTGCTCCTCCGACGGAGGGACGCCCGGACCCCGATCCGAAACGGTAAAGCGGATCGTTTCTCCATCCCGCCGCACTTCGAGATCGATCGTGGTGCCCGGCGGTGCGTAGCGGTCGGCGTTCTCGATCAGATTGACCAGGATTCGCATAGACTGCACGAAGTCGAAGCGGCCTAACAGAGCGGGCTGGTCGAGGTTGAGCCGTGGCGTGTGCAGACGGCCGTCGAGTGGCTGACCCACCTGGCGCAACACCGCTCCAATGAGATCCTCGGCGGTATTCAGTTCGGCTCGCACCGGGAAGGGTCCGGCTTTCATGCGCGACAGGTCCAGCAGGTCGCCAACCATGCGCCCGAGTCGATCCGCCTGTTCTTCGATGACGACGGCGCTTGGCTCGCCGCGTCCGGCGGCATCGTGGGCCAGCGCTTTGATCGCCGTGAGGGGCGTCCGGAGATCGTGGGAGACCGATGCCAACACGAAATCCTTCATCCGATCGGCCTCGCGGAGGGCTCCGGCGTGGTCAGCCTCCGTCTCGAGCCGCAGGCGTTCGATGCCTAACGCAGCATAGTACGCCAGCGCGCCGAGGAATCGGCGCCGGGCCACGCCGCGCGCGATCGGCGCCGCCGCCGAGACGCGCAGGACACCGACGGTGCGCGCGTTCACGCGAAGGGGCAGGAGAATCTCGCACGCGTCGTCCGCGTCAATGCCTAACGCATCTTCGCCGGCTACGGCGGCCCCGCGAACGATCCGGCCGTCCGCCTGCACGGCGGCGGCGAAACCGTGTTCGCCGGCCCAGGTCATCAGCTCGCGATCGGCTGTCTCCGGCGCACGGTCGTCGTGCCCCGCGCGAGCGATCGGTTCGGCGCTCAGCCGGTTGTCCGTCCACGCGAAAATCACGCACTCGAACGCATGCAACGTCCGCTGCACGATGTCGGCGATCGCGTGCAGCGCATCGGCGGCGCGACCCGCATTCAACGCCTCGGCGCCGACGCGCGATAGCGAGGCGACTTCATCGGCGCGTTGTCTGGCCCGGCTCGCAGCCTGTTGCGCGCGAACCAGCAACTGTGTGCCGACCGCGGCAACGACGAGGAACGAGATCAGCGCCACCCAGTCGAGCGGCTTGCTGACGTTCCATTGGTCGTACGGCGGTTGAAAGTAGTAGTCGATGAGGAGGAAGCCAGAGCACGCCAGCGTTAGGCCGAGTGCGCGTCCACCGCTGACGCTGCCGCCGAGGACGATCAACAGGTACGCGAGCGCGACGTGCCCTTCGTTGATGTCGTAGCGGACGAAGTACATCGCGACGGTCGCGGCCGTGAGAATGGCGCCCCACACGATCCACGGTCGAATGGTGGGCCATTGAAGCGCGCGTCGGATGCGGACAGCCGGCGTATCCGGTTGGAGTTCGATGGTCATCGAATGCCGTTAACGAACAAATCGGGGCATGCGGCCAATGTCTCCTGCCTCTGAATGTACGTGGTGCGGCCGCGTTCGCCGAGCGTGCGCCGCACCCTCCCTGTTACACCGGAGTGAGCCCCGCAAAGAGATTGTTCAATGACTCGGCGAGCGTTGGATGGGCGAACACCCCATCGCGCAGCGCGGTGTAGGGCAGATCCCCCATCATGGCGAGCTGAAGCATGCTCATGATCTCGCCGCCTTCCAGGCCGAGAACGGCGCAGCCGAGCACGCGGTTCGTGTCTCGGTCGACCACGACCTTCATCACGCCGCGTGGTTCAGCGACCTCGAGCGCCCGTGCGACGTGCGACATCGGCATCATAGCCACCGCGATGTTGCGTCGTTGGGCGCGCGCCTCGCGCTCGGTAAGTCCGATACCGCCCAACTGCGGGTCGATGAAGACGGTGTACGGCACGAGGCGGCCGGCGATCGTGGCCGCGCCGCCTTGCAGGAGATTCGTGCGCAGGACGCGGAAATCGTCGTACGAGATGTGCGTGAAGGCGGGACCGCCTTTCACGTCGCCGATCGCATAGATCCCGGACGCAGTCGTGGCCAGGCGTTCGTCGACCTGGATGTAGCCGCGACCGTCGACGTCGACACCTGCCGCGTCGGCGTGGAGTGTGTCCGTGTTAGGCACGCGGCCGGTCGCGACGAGCACGTGGCTCGCCTCGATGCGCCGGGCTTCACCGCGAGCCATCACGTCCGTCCGCACTCCGTTGGGCATCGGTACGACCAGCGTCGGCTGCGCGTCGAGCAGAATATCGATGCCGTCCTCGCGCAGAATCGTCGCGACGGCATCGGCGACGTCCTGGTCTTCGTGTGTCAAGAGCTGCGCATCGCGGTTCACGATCGTGACGCGACTTCCGAATCGACGGAACATCTGCGCGAACTCGACACCCACGTATCCGCCGCCGATGACGACGAGGTGCGTCGGCAATCTCTCCAGTTCCATGATGGAGGTCGAGTCCAACGCGGGAACCTGCTCGATGCCCGGGATCTGCGGACGCGACGGCCGCGCGCCAACATTAATGATGATGGTGTCGGCGCTCAGGGTTCGCGTCGACCCCTCGGTCAGATCTACTTCGATGCGACGTTCGCCGATAAATCGCGCATCGCCAAAGATGACCTCGACGCCGGCGGTGGCGAGACGGCGCTCGCTGCCTTGACGAAAGTCGGTCACGATCGCGCGCTTTCGCGCGAGAACAGCAGCGAAGTCAACGGACACAGCGCCGCAACGAACGCCGAAATCGTTGGCGCGCTTCGCCAGATAACCCACGCGAGCGCTCGCAATCATGGTCTTGGTGGGCGTGCATCCATTGTTGATGCACGTGCCGCCGATATACCGCCGTTCGATCAGTACCGTGCGGCGACCAGCGCGGGCGAAGGCGCCGGCCAGAGGACCACCTCCCTGGCCCGATCCGATGACGAGTGCATCCACGTGCAGGTCGGCGTGCAGGTCGGCCATCGGTTGCTCCGGCTTCGTGAATGGGTGTAGAACGGGCTGCTGCGTAACGGTGCTCGTGTCGCCCGGCGCGAATCAAGGCGAGGTGTGCCGGACTCGGACGGAACGATCGAGAACGCGAATTGCTTGAGAAGAACGTCCGCCCAAGGGTCGGCCGGGTGCGGCTTGCCATCGGGACGGTGAGTGCTATCTACTTCGATTCGGGCACCGATGCGCGGCGCCCGAACGGCCGCGCGAGTAGCGGCCGTCACTCCAGCCGCTCGACCGATGACCCATGCTCATCTAGAAGCAGCCGCTCCCGCGGCCGATCGGATTGCTGTTGTGCTGGACGAGGCTCGGGCGCGGACGCTATCACTCGTCGAGCGGCTCGGCGAACAGGATCTGCACCTGCAGCACGATCCGCTGATGAGTCCCGTGATCTGGGACTTGGGCCACATTGCGCACTTCGAGGAACTGTGGCTCACGCGCAATCTCGATGGGCGGGTGGAATTCGTCGAGATGCCGGGCATGTACAATCCGTTCGAGTACCCGCGTCGCGTGCGCGGCTCGCTCGCGCTGCCGACGTTGGACGAGTGCCGCTCGTTGATGGAGGAGATTCGCGAGCGCGTACTGGAACGCCTCCGCACGGCAGACTTCGAGGAGGGGAACGCACTGCTGCGCGAGGGCTACGTGTACGCGATGGTCGCGCAGCACGAGTACCAGCACAACGAGACCATCCTCCAGACGCTGCAGCTCAAGCGCGGTGCTCCCTATCCCGCGCCGCGCGCGATCCACGTGCCGGCCGGTTCGCCGGCCGTGCCTAACGATGGCCGGATGGTGCGATTCCCCGGCGGCCTTGTGACCATCGGCACCGCGGACCGGGCGCGCGCGTACGACAACGAACGCCCGCAGCATACGGTGGACCTGGCACCGTTCTGGATCGACGAGCATCCCGTGACTAACGGGGCGTATCTGGCCTTCATCGAGGATAACGGATACGAGTCGCGGACAGTGTGGTCGGACGCGGGATGGAAGTGGTTAGGCGAAGCACAGGTGCGCGCGCCGAAATACTGGCAGCGCGACGCCGACGGATGGTCTACGCGAAGCATGGACCTCGAGGAGCGGGTGGATCCCGCGAAGCCGGTCTGCCACGTGTGCTTCCATGAGGCCGAGGCATTCGCTCGTTGGGCCGGCAGGCGGCTGCCAACGGAGCTCGAATGGGAAGCAGCGGCGTCGTGGGATGAGGCGACGGGCCGCGCACTCGACTATCCGTGGGGCGACGCACCTGTCACGTCCGCGCTGGCGAACGTAGACCAGCTCTCGTTCGGAACGGCGCGCGTCGGCGCGTACCCGCGCAACGTCTCACCGATCGGCTGTTACGGAATGATCGGCGATGTGTGGGAATGGACAGCGAGCGATTTCCGGGGATATCCGGGCTTCGAGAGCCATCCGTATCGCGAGTATTCCGAGATGTTTTTCGGCCACGAGTACAAAGTGTTGCGCGGTGGCTCGTGGGCGACGCGTCCCGGCGCCATTCGCAATTCGTTTCGTAACTGGGACTATCCCATCCGTCGCCAGATTTTCAGCGGCTTTCGCTGCGCGAGAAGCGACATATGAGCGCCGCCGCGGCACGGGCGCTGTCACCGTTAGTCGACGAGGTTCGCGCGGGACTTTCGCGTCCGCAGAAGGAGCTGTCGCCGACGCTGTTCTACGATCGTCGCGGGTCGGAGTTGTTCGAGAAGATCACGCATCTTCCCGAGTACTACCTCACGCGGATCGAGCGCTCGTTGCTCGCAACGCGGATACCACGGGTGATCGCACGGCTCGCCCCTCGCACGGTTGTCGAATTGGGCGCCGGCAGCGCCGCCAAGACGCGCCTCTTGCTCGACGCAGTGCGGGCATCGGGCGAGAAGGCAACGTATGTCCCGATCGATGTGAGCGCCGACTTTCTGCGCGAGACGGCATTGCGGTTAGGCGAAGAACTGCCCGGGCTCGCCGTCGTCCCGATCGTGGCCGACATCAGCGTGGGCCTCGGACTGCCGCGCGTTCTGCCGCGGCCCGTGTTGTTCGCCTTCCTGGGCAGCACGATCGGCAACTTCGACCCGCATGCGGCAATCGCGTTGCTGCGGCGCGTCCATGACGCGATGTGTCCTGGAGACCACTTCCTGCTCGGCGTCGACCTACAGAAGGATGTTCGGGTGATCGAGGCGGCGTACAACGATGCGGCCGGTGTGACGGCGGAATTCAATCGCAACGTGCTGCGCGTGCTCGACCGCGAACTCGGCGCGAACTTCGATCCGAACGATTTCGAACACCGTGCGCACTACAATAGTATGGCGCACCGGATCGAGATGCATCTCGTCGCTCGGCGCGCGCTCGAGGTGCACATCCCGGACGTTGGGCGTGTCTCGTTCCGCGCCGGCGAGTCGATCCGCACCGAGATCAGCTGCAAGTACGACCTCCCGAGCGTCGAGCGATTGTTCGCGGGGGCGGGGCTCGTTCTTCAGGAGTGGGTGACAAGCGACGACCCGGCGTACGCACTCGCGCTCGCCGCGCGCGACGCAAAATGACGATGATCGTTCCGGGCGGCGCGGGCGGGCGCGCACTCCTGGCGGCCGATCTCGAGCGACGCGCGTTTTCGCCGAGTCGACCGAGAGCGCGTCGGATCGGCGCCGAAGTCGAGTTGCTGCCGCTCGACGCCGTCACGCGGTGCATCGCGCCGCTCGAGCACGTGGTGCTGCCCTTGCTCCGTCGCTTCGGAGCGCCGCGATGCTGGGTGGAATCGCGAACCGAAAAGGGTACGCCGTGCTTTCGCGTGCCGGCCGGCGGGCGATTGACGTTCGAGCCCGGCGGGCAGATCGAGTATGCGGCGCAGCCTGCGCCTAACGCTAGCGCGTTGATCGCCGAACTGCGCCTGGTGCTCGAGCCGTTGCGGCGATTCGCATCGCGCGATGGACTGGATTTCGTCTCGAGCGGCATCGAGGCCGAGCGCGACGTGTGGTGGAGCCCGCGCCAGCTGGATGCGGATCGCTATGCGCGCATGGAGGCGTATTTCGCGACCATCGGCCCGCACGGGGCGCGCATGATGCGGCAGACGGCTTCGTTCCAGGTTTGCCTAGATATCGGGGCGGGCACAGTGGCGCGGCGACGCTGGCGCGTGTTGAACGCGGCTGCGCCGTACGTGGTCGCGATCTTCGCGAACTCGCCGCGGTACGACGGCACGCTCGGCGACCATCAGAGCGTGCGAGCAGACTGCTGGCGACGTCTCGATCCGCTTCGGACCGGCGTGATGGTGGATGATGACGCGGTGCCATCGTACTTGGCATTCGCGCTGCGAGCGCGGGACATGATGCGGCGGATGAGCGACGGGACGTATCGTCCGTTCGGCGACTGGCTCGACGACGGCGACACGACGCTGGACGACTGGCACCATCATCTCACGACGTTGTTCCCCGAGGTGCGCCCGCGCGGATACTTCGAGATGCGCGGCGCCGATTCGATCGATCCGGCGTGGTGTCCGGCGCCGCTGGCACTGTTAGGCGGCCTGGCGTACGACGACACCGCAGTCGCCGAGGCGCTCGACGTGCTGGGCGATCCGGCCGGCCGCTTGGAGTGCGCCGGTCGCGCGGGACTGCGCGATTCGGGCATCGCCGACGCGGCACGGCAGTTGGTCGACATCGCGCTGCGCGGCTGCGTCAGGTTGGGCGACGGATTCCTGTCCGGCACCGATCTCGACGTCGCGCGCGCGTACTTCGACCGATACACGCACCGGGGGCGCGCGCCGGCGGATGACGTGCGCGATGCGGCGGCACCGGCACCGGCACCGGCCTAACGCAGGTCAGCGGGCCAGGCGCGCGTTATCGTAGGTCGGATCGCCGGTCACTTCCCGGTCGACGTGCGGCGCGAGCCAGGACGGCGGTTGTGGTGCATCGTCGGGGTGGGCGAGCTCGACTTCCGCGAGCGTGAGCGGCCGGTCGAGGAACTGATCGATGGTCCACTCGGTGGTTCCCTCGCGGACGAGATAGCGGCGTTTGTGAACGCGGCGACCCGACGTGAGCGGCCAGAGCGCATCGAACAAATCACGGTCGATTTGATCCTCGAGCTCCAAACGCACGAGGCCGCTGCCACCCTTCACCGTTCGATACCAGCGCGTGACGCCGCCGGCCGCGATCGAGCGGACGCGTTCGGTGACGTGACCGCCGGGGAGGTATCCCTGATCGATGTCCTGGACCATGGTAGCGGACTCTCCTAACGGAACAGGCGGTAGATCGGTGAGGAGATACTTGCGCTCGATTTCGGTGCCCTGCGCGTGATGATGAGCGAGGCGGCCGGCGAGCGCGCGTGTGTCGTCCAAGAACGGCTGCGCATTGCCGCCTAACCAATCGCCGGCGAAGCTCGCGAACAGCGACGCACCGCGCTCCTGCAGCCGGCGGGCCAGCTCGAGCAGGCCGGCGCGGGGGTCGCGTCCGGCCGGGCCTGCGGGCCGCACGCCCTCGAGTGACGACCCCTCGCGGACCAGCGCCGCCAACCGGTGCGCGGCGTCGTGCGCGGCCTCCTCCATGCCGTCGGCCACCAACGCGGCCAACAACTGGGCATCGTGCATGTCGCCTAACGTGTCCTGAAGCGTGCGGAGGCTGCTGACTAACGAGGCCGCATCGGGGGCGAGCTCGGCGACGGGCTCCAGCGCGTAGCGGAGACGCTTGGCGGCGATGCGCGCGCGGTGTGCGCCGGCCTGATCGGCGACGTCATGCACGCACGAGAGGCCCGCTTCGAGCGCATCGGCGAGATCGGCCAGCCGCAGGCCCAGGACGCGCGCGGCGACTTCAGGGACGATCGGCTGATCAAGCTGGATGATGAGTCGCCAGCTCGTGAGCGCGTCCTGCAACGACTCGGCGAGCGGACCGAAGCGGTGCGCGAGACGCGCCCGCATGCGCGCATCGTCCTCGGCCTTGGACGCATTCAATCGTCGGAGAATCCACGCAGCGCCGACACGCTGGCGTCGGGACAACGTCGGCATCTCTCGTTCGATCCACGCGATATGTACCTGCGCATCGCGACCCGCCCCGGTCGCCTTCGCCAATTCGCGGAGCCGCCGGCGACGCTTCTTCGTGATGCTGTCGCGAAGCTGGCCGCGGAACATGCGCTCGCAGCTCCGTAGTCGCCTGAGCGCGACGCGAAGGTCGTGCAGCGCGTCAGGGGACTGCTCATCGTCGAGCGCTTGGTACGCAGCGGACGCCGCGCGCAGGTGCGCGAGCGCGATGCGCCGCGACGTTTCTGCCGCGGGGCGGTCGAGGGCGTCGGCTGGGAGCGGGATGTCCACGGCAGCCCGTTAGGCGCAGCCGGGCATCAGACCACGTGCCGACCGGTCAGCTGTGCTGACGAAACCAGAAGAAGGCGACTTCACCAAGCAGCAGCGCCACCACCGAGGCAAGGATGACTGCCTCGATCTTGGAGGGCGCCGGAATGGAACGCAACCAGCGCGCGCGGCGGCGATATTCGTACATGAGCTCTCGGTGTCCTGGACGCGGGATTGAAACACTGCGAGTCACCAGATCGGCCGTCAAGTAAGAAAATATTAACAAAATGACCGCGTGCTTGTTGACGCTCATTACATGCGGTCGCGCCATCTGGCGTCAAAACGCGTAGTGAACGGTTCCATAGAACGAGCGCGGCTGGCCCGGAGACACGACGTGTCCGGCAACAAGTTCCGGGTAGGCTTTGTCGAGAACATTGCGCACACCGACTTCGAGTTGGGCGACGCCGATTTGCACGAGCGCTCCGAGATGGACCAATCCGTACGCGGGCAGCACGACGCCGGGCTCGTCGAACGGTGAATACGGACCGACCACGTTCGTGCTCACGCGCAGTCGCCACGACGTCGCGCGCGGCGCGAGCTGCAACGACGCGATGCCGACGTATTGCGCGGTGTTGTAGACACGGAGCCCGGACAACGTGTCGACGGCCGAGGGGTCATCCCCTTGCTGCGTGATGAGGCGGCGATAGCGCGCGTCGTTAAAGGTCCAGTCGGTGGAGAACGACAGTGTGGGCGCGATCGGCGCTTGCATTTCGATTTCGACACCTTGGCGGCGACTGGCACCGCCGCTGCTCGACGCGCCGGAGAGCGGATTGAACGTTTGCTCGTTGCTCACATCCATCCGGAAGAACGCGACCGATCCATGGATGTCGTGGCGATCGAACTTGATTCCGCTCTCGTAGGCCCACGCGGTGATGAATGGCAGCGCCGGGTCCTCGATGACGCCATCCGTGGACCGGAAACCGCGCGACACGTTGGCGTAGGCGCCGAAATCGCCAGTTAGGCGAAAGAGCGCGCCGAGTTTTGGCGACGCGATGCCGTGCGTGTCGGAGGTGCTGAGCTTCTCTTCCGGCGTGGAGTGCGTGTCGACGAGATCGTAGCGGGCGCCCAGACTCAGACGCAGCCTCGACGTCGCGTCGATGTCCGACTGGACGAACAGCGCACCGGATGTCTGTCGCGCGTGCACGAGCGTCGCAGCAGAATCCGGCTCGCGATCCGTGGTGAACCAATTCTGATAGTGCGATTGATCCCATCGCGACTCGGCGCCCACCGTAAGCTCGACGCGAGGCAACGCCCACGTGAGCGCCGTGGTGGCGCCGAGTCCCGTGCGATGATCTACTTCTTCGGTCTGGCTGCCCGTTCCCTCGAAGCGGCCACCGGCGGGCGGAATCGTGAGAAAGAACTTCCAATTGCCTTGCGTCGAGTACAGGGTGGTGCGCCATAAGAGCGGGCCTGCGAGATAGCGGAAGCTGACGCGTTCCTGCGCGTGATACTTGTTTCCGCCGTCGGTGGGATTCGACACGATGTCGTAGTCGCGTCGCGCAAATTCGTCTTCGCTCAGGAATCCCGGCGATTTCCAATCCGCGCCGTAGAGCTCCACACCGCCGTCGATGCGCCATGTGGAATCGAGGTCGTGTACGACTCGAAAGTGTCCTTGCTCAACGTTTGAGCTGCTGTTAGGCCGCCAGCCATCCTCATGGCCCCACCGTGCGCCGAACACGCCGCCGCCGGCTGGTCCGTGGTCGAAGCCGGTGAGTACGGTCGCATCGATGTGACCCGCGTTGCCTGCGTCGATGGTTGCTTCGGTGCCCTGCATGCGCTCGAGGGTGTGGACGTTCACGATCCCCGAGAGTGCGAAGTTGCCGAAGAGCGCGCTGGTTGGGCCTTTGATGACATCGATGGACTGCACCGCGGAGGGAAAGATCAATCCCCAGTCGTTGTAGCCCTCGGCGTGTCCGTTCACGGGTTCGTTGATCGGCACGCCATCGATCCACAGGGCGAGGTCCGTGGAGTGATCCGAGCTGAACCCACGGACGGATGCATCGGACGCGAAGCCGGGACCTTGTCCCTGGAGATGCACTTCGACACCGGCGCTTTGCCTCAGGAGGTCCCATGGAGACGTGGCAGGCGTGAGCGCGATGACGGTGGGCGACACCGTGATGGCCGACTGTGGTTCGTTGCGACGGACGGGCGTCGCGGTGACGGTCACGGTGGCGAGTCGGGTCGCGCGTCGCGCGAGCGAATCTCGGCGCGCGGTGGAATTGGTGCGCGCGGTGGTGTCGCGCGTCGTGGTGTCGCGTGCGGCAGTGTCGCGCGGCGCTGGCGTTTGGGCGGGGAGTCGCGACGCCAGCGAGAATGCGATCGCGCCAGCCACGAGCGCCGTCGCCGAGACGGTGCGCGTGCGCGAATGGGCTGTTAGGCAATTGGTCATGTGTCGTCCGGCGTCCAAGACTGTGGCGCGCGTCGAATGGCGAGGTGGCCATCGGCGGGCGCGGTCAGTCGTTTCGGATTGCGCGCGACACGTGCCGCCGGAGGGCCGTTAGGCCGCGGCGGTCAAGACGTGAA
The DNA here is from genome assembly GCA_035279625.1 of Gemmatimonadaceae bacterium. GTDB lineage: Bacteria > Gemmatimonadota > Gemmatimonadetes > Gemmatimonadales > Gemmatimonadaceae > JADGGM01. The sequence goes on along the minus strand of DATEHK010000057.1, from coordinate 17,802 downwards.
CGAGCGCGTGAGCGAGGGCGACGGGGCACTTGTGCCCCGCGCGTGCATCACGCGCTGACGGGAGGTCCGTTGGCGAAGGGGCGAGCGTGCGGCGCGGGGACCGGAACCGCGAGCTGCGCGGTCGCCGTGCTAACGCGCGGCGTCAGGACGACGGCGGCGACGACGGAAATGCCAACCGCGGGAAGGCCGGCGAACGCGGCTCCGGCGCAATCGCCGAGGCACGTGCAATCGTGGTGTGCCGGAGCGGAGGGCTGCGAATCCGTGTCGTGCTGCGAATGCGCCGCGCCGTGCATCGCCTGGCCGTTGGCCATCACCATCAGGCCGTCGTGCATCGGACAGCGATGCATGGCAGCGAGTGGTTCCGTCACACAGAGGACGAACCAAATCGCCAGGAAGGCGGAGCCAAGGCGCGAGGACCAACGGCGACGCATGGACGTAATGTCACCGCGCAGCCTGCCGCGCGCCAGGGCGCGATGCGGACTCACGGCGTGGCTGGCTGTTGGACAGCGGTGGTCGTAACGATGGTCGAATCGTCGAGTGCGGTGATGCGGCCGTCGGCGGCAACGCTGAAGCGTGTGCTTTGGCCACCGGTGATCACCACGCGATAGCAACCGGGGTCGAGTGGGAGCGGACCGATGACGGTTTGGTATCCGCGCGGAGGCACGCCGTACGTGACGGTGTCGGGGGGTGACCCTTTTGCTCCTCGGTCACCGAACGTCCAGTACGGCGTTCTGTCTTCGCAGCGCATCACCGTAAGGCCATAGAAAAAGTCGGCGGTGCGGCGCAGCGCGGCGAGGTGAAAGAGCGCGAGCGGCTTGGCGGCGGGCGTGGTGCTCAGCGTACCGGAGTGGTCGGCGCACGCGGTTACCGCAACTACAATAAGTGCGGCGGTCGCAATGCGTCCGGGGGCGCGTCGACGGTACCTCTTCAACATGGCGTGCACGGCCGTCATCTTCCGCATATCCGAGCGGCGCGATGTGTCGCCGCCGCGATCACTGAGAGAAAACGAGGAACATCAATGCGGGATTCGCACGATACAGGCCTGCGGACGCGTGTGCAAACGATGAAGGGGCTGGCGGCGACGATCGCAACCGTCGCGGCGTGCGTGGGCATCGCGAGCGGGTTCGCGGCGTTCCATACGCATCTCAAGCGGTCGGACCCGGGCAACGGCGCGACGTTAGGCGAAGCGCCAAAGGCCGTACAGCTCTGGTTCACCGAAAAACCGGAGCTCGCCGCCACGAGCGTCATGCTCAGCACGGTCGGCGGCTCGGCGGTTGCGTTAGCACCGCTCGCGCTGTCGGACGGCAGCGATACCGCGGCCGTCGTGGCCGTCGTGCGCGGGACGCTGGCACCGGGATCCTACGTGATCCGGTGGCGGACGATGGCCCGCGATGGCCATCCGGCGCGTGGCACGCTGACGTTCACGCTGTCACCGGCTCACTGACGCCCTCGAGCGGGTCACCGACTAACGGAGACCCGTCTGGCGCCTCGAGGATGAAGCCGGCATCGCGGATCATCTCGAGATCCGCGCGCGCGGCCTGGCCCGGCGTCGTGAGGTAGTCGCCAATGAAAATGGAATTGGCGGGATAAAGTCCCATGACCTGCATCGAACGCAGGTGCACTTCCCGCCCGCCGGCGATGCGCAGCTCCTGAGACGGCAGGAGCAACCGGAACAGGCACAGGATGCGCAGGCAGCGGCGTGGATCGAGTGCGGCGCGTTCGGAGAACGGCGTGCCGGCAATCGGGATCAGGAAGTTGAGCGGCACGCTGCGCACACCGAGCTCGCGCAGCGAGAGGGCGAGGTCGATGATGTCCTCGTCCGACTCGCCCATGCCGACGATGCCGCCGGAGCACGTCTTGAGGCCGGCCGCGCGCACGTTTTCTACCGTTAGGCGGCGATCGTCGAACGTGTGCGTCGTGCACACCTCGGGGTGGAAGCGCTCCGAGGTGTTGAGATTGTGGTTCACCTGCGTGACGCCCGCATCGCGCAACCGGTGCGCCTGGTCCTCATTCAACAAGCCGAGGCAGGCGCACACGCGCAGATCGTAGGTTTCGCGCACGGCGCGCACCGCATCCAGGACTTTCTGAAACACGCGCTCACCGGGCGTGCGGCCGGAGATCACGAGACAGAACGTGCCCGCCTTGACGCTCGCGGCGCGGCCGGCCGCGGCAAGGATTTTCTCGCGCGCGAGCAGCGGATACCGCTCGATCTCGGCAGTCGAGACCGCGGACTGCGAGCAGTAGTGGCAGTCTTCGGGACAGAGTCCGCTCTGCGCGTTGAGCAGAAAGTGCAAGCGGACGCGATTCTGCCAGTAGTGTCGTCGCACGCGATACGCGGCGGCCAGTTGGGCGACGAGCTCGTCGTCGGGCGCGCGAAGCAGCGCGCGCGCATCTTGTCGCTTAACGACATGTCCGGCGAGCGCCGTCGTGGCCAGGCCATCCCAATCGCGGGTGTCGTGATCGAGCATCATCGGTTCGACAGTCCTTCCTCGATGTGTTGGTGCTGCGTGGCGCGGAGGAGTAGGTCGCGTAGTCCGGCGGTTGCGACCGCGCGTGCCAAGTCCGCGTCGTTGGTCGGCGCGGGGAGCCACGGGAAGCTCACCACGGGCGTGTCGGGAAGCAACGCCTGGATTGTTTCGCGGTTGGTGCGCCGCGCGAGATCGGGTTCGTCGTCGGCGGTTTCGTTCAACACGACGCCGAGCACGTCCACGCCGCCCTGTTGGAGTGCGCGGACGGTGAGCAGCGTGTGATTGACGGCGCCGAGGCGGTTGGCCGCGACGACGATGGCGTCGAGGCACCAACGCTGGAAGAGCGAGAGATACGTGTCGGTCAACGTGATCGGGACGAGCACACCGCCGGCGCCTTCGACGAGTACGGCATCGGCGCCGGCGGCGATGCGCACGAACGACGCGTCCAGGGACGCGACGGAGAGCACGCGATTCGCGCGACGCGCGGCCATCCACGGCGCGAGCGGTTCCGCGAGCGTGATGGGGCAGACATCGTGCATCGCATCGAGACCACCGGCCGCAGCCGACAGCGCGTGCGCGTCGGATGCGGGGTCATCGGGAGCGACGCCGGTTTCGACCGGCTTCATCGCCGCGACGCGCCAGCCGTCGGCGCGCATCGCGCCCACGAGCGCGCGGCCCACGGTGGTCTTGCCGACGCCGGTGTCGGTGCCCGTCACGCCTAACCGGATCATCGCCATTCGAGAAAGCGCTCGATCACGCGATAGATGAGTGCGAGGTCTTCGTTCGTGGCACAGAACGGCGGCAGCACGTAGACGACGTTACCTAACGGGCGCAGCAGCACGCCGTTCCGTAAGGCGAAGGCTGCGAGCTCGCCGCCGACCGCGCTCAGATACCCTTCCTCTCCATCCAAGTCGAACGCGGCGACGGTTCCGAGAACGCGTGTGCGTCGCACGCGCGGATGCGGCGCGAGGCGGGCCAGGTGCTCGCGGTGCGCGCTTTCGATCGCTTCGCGTCGTCGCGCGGACTCGGCGTCCAATAGCGTGAGGCTGGCGCGTCCGGCGGCGCAGGCGACGGGGTTGGCAGTGTACGAGTGCCCATGGAACAACGTCTGCCGGCGGTCCTGGCTGCGGAAGCCCTCGAAGATGCGCTCCGTGGTGACGGTAGCGCCGAGCGGCAGCGCGCCGCCCGTTAGGCCTTTGGACAAGCACATGATGTCCGGCGCGACGCCGGCGCGCGCGCAGGCGAACAGCGGGCCGGTGCGGCCGAATCCGGTGAGCACCTCGTCGGCGATGAGGAGCAGGTGTGCCCTGGCGCAGCATTCGGCGAGCGCGCGCAACGTGTGTTCGGGCCACATGCGCATGCCGCCGGAGCCGAGGAGCAGCGGCTCGACGATAACCGCGGCGAGTTCGGCGCCGCGTTGGGCGATGAGCGTGCGGAGCGCGGCGACCGTGTCGCCCTCGGTGGGATCGGGGAGTCGCTCCACGGCCCACAGGCGGTCGGCGAAAGGATCGGTGAAGGTGCCGCGCGCGCTCACGCTCATGGCGCCGAAGGTGTCGCCATGGTAGGCGTGCTCGATGGCGGCGATGAGCGGGCGCGCCTCGCCTTTGTTGCGCCAGAACTGGAGCGCGGCTTTGATGGCGACTTCGACGGCGGTGGATCCGTCGTCGGAGAAAAAGACGCGCGTTAGGCCGGGCGGCAGGACGTCGACGAGCTCGGCGGCGAGGCGCGCTGCCGGCTCGTGCGTGCAGCCGGCGAAGATCACCTGGTCGAGCGTGCGCGCCTGCGCGGCGATGGCGTCGGCGATGACCGGGTGGGAGTGTCCGTGGAGCGTGACCCACCACGACGAGATGGCGTCGACCAGTACGCGGCCGTCGGCGGTGTGGAGGTGCGCGCCCTCGGCACGCACCACCGGCACGGGAAGGGGGGCCGTGGCGTGCTGCGTGTACGGGTGCCAGACGCAGCGCGCGTCGAGCGCGGGCCAGTCGGTGGGCGCGGTCACGACGCGCGGCGCGGCAGGACGTCGCGGAGCGCGTCGAGGAGATGCGCGATCTGCTCGGGCGTGTGCGCGGCGCTCGCCGTGATACGCAAGCGCGAACTGCCTAACGGAACGGTGGGCGGCCGCACGGCGCCGACCAGGAGGCCGCGCTCGCGCAGGGCGCCGCCGACGCGCGCGGTGGCGGCGGCTTCTCCGATGATGAGCGGGATGATGTGCCCGTCGTCGTCGCCGGCCGGGTCGCAGCCTAACGTACGGAGCCCATCGCGGAGCGCGCGCGCATTGCCGCGCAGCTGTTCGCGTCGCCACGGCTCCGCCTGGACGATCCGCAGCGCTTCGATCGTGCCGGCCGCGAGCGCGGGCGGCGCAGCGGTGGTGAACACGAACGCGCGGGCGCGATTGAGCAGCCAATCGCGGAGCAGCTGTGACCCGGCGATGAACGCGCCGCTCGTCCCGATCGCCTTGCCGAGCGTGGCCATGTTCACGTCGATCCGGTGCTCGACGTTCCAGCGCTCGGCGGAGCCGCGGCCGTTTGCGCCTAACAGACCGGTTCCGTGCGCGTCGTCCACGTACGTGAACGCGCGGTGCTCGTGCGCGAGGGTCACGAGCGCATCGAGCGGGAATGCGTCGCCGTCCATCGAGAACACGGCATCGACGACGATCCAGCGGCAGCCGTCGTGCTCGGCGTCGTCGCGCAACATGTCATCCAGTCGATCGAGGTCGAGGTGCGGGAAAATCTTGACCTCGGCGCGCGAGAGGCGACAGCCGTCGATGAGGGACGCGTGATTGAGCGCATCGGCGTAGATGACATCGCCGCGCGACGCGAGCGCAGGGATGGCGCCCGTGTTGGCCGCGTAGCCGCTCGAGAATAGAAGCGCGGCCTCGGTGCCCTTGAACGCCGCGAGCGCGGCCTCGAGCTCCTCGTGCAGGTCGTTCGTACCCGAAATGAGACGCGCCGCGGCTGCACCAGTTCCCTCGCGCCGGAGCGCGGTCGCGATGGCGTCGGCGATGCGTTGGTCTCCGGCGAGGCCGAGGTAGTCGTTAGACGAGAAATCGATGACGGGGCGGCCGCTGTCAGACACGGCGGCGCCTCGACGCTCGCGCACCGGGTGCGTTTCGCGTCTCAGGTCCGCGCGATCGAGCACCGAGAGATTGCGGCGGAGCACGGCATCGAGCGTGGTCTGGTTCAGCGCAGGCGCATGAGATGACATGGTTCGGAGACTACCCGTGTCGACGACGCCCGGTCAAGCGGCTCCGAGACGCAGCATTGACGGGGCGAGCGCCCCGGGGTAGCATCGCAAACGGGGGATAGTTGCTCACCGAACGTGGGATGCGACACAGGGTCTCGGGTGTAGCAAGCTCGGAGTCGATCCAATGCGTGGCGACGTAACGCGCCGGCAGTTCGTGCTTGGAACCGCAGCCGCAGCCGCGGCGGCGACCATCTGGCCGCGCACGGCCTTGGCGGATCGCGTGTCGCGACACGCATCATTGCGCGTCGCCGATCCGTCCATTGTGCGCGCATTCGATCTCGCGCGCGTGCAGCTGAGACCGGGGCCATTTCTCGACGCAGCCGGGATTGCCCACCGGCATCTCACGAGCGTCGACCCTGACCGTTTGTTGCACATGTTCCGCGTCACCGCAGATCTGCCGTCGTCCGCCGAGCCGCTTGGCGGATGGGAGGCGCCGGTGAACGAGCTGCGCGGCCACTATACGGGTCACTTCATGTCGGGCTGCGCGCTCATGAGCACGAGCATGCGCGATCCCGAGCTTCGCGAGCGCGGCGCGTACGTGGTGAGTGTGTTGGCGCAATGTCAGCAGGCGCACGGCAACGGATATGTGAGCGCATTTCCGGAAGAGTTTTTCGACCGGTTGCGCGAGGGGAAGAACGTGTGGGCGCCGTTCTACACGCTCCACAAGATCATGGCGGGATTGTTGGACACGTATATGTATTCCGGCAATGCACAGGCCATGACCGTGCTGATGGGGCTGGCGACGTGGACGCGCGGGTGGGTCACTCCGTTAGGCGATGAGGCGATGGCGCGCGTGTTGGAGCGCGAGTACGGCGGCATGAACGAGGTCCTGTACAGCCTGGCGGCGGTCAGCGGCGATTCCCAGTGGGCCAGCCTGGCGCACCGGTTCGACCACGAGCGCGTATTCGCTCCGTTAGCCGAAGGGCGCGACGAGCTCAAGGGGCTGCACGTCAACACAACGATTCCGAAGATCATCGGCGCCGCGCGCCGGTACGAAGTCGTGGGCGACGCCCGCGCGCACGCGGTGGCCGACTATTTCTGGCGCGAAGTGACGGGGCATAGGGCGTACTGCACCGGCGGCACGAGCAACGGCGAGGACTGGGGTGCGGCGCCCGATGTGTTGTCGACCCAATTGAGCGGGTACACGCAGGAGTGCTGCACGACGTACAACATGCTCAAGTTGACGCGGCACGTGTTCGGTTGGACGGCTGACCCGCGTTGCGCGGATTTTTACGAGCGCGCGTTGTTCAACGGCATTTTGGGAACGCAGCATCCGAGCGACGGCATGACGCTCTATTACGTGCCGTTGGCGTCCGGCTACTGGAAACTCTTCGGACGTCCGAACGAGTCGTTCTGGTGCTGCAACGGCACGGGCCTCGAGTCGTTCTCCAAGTTCGGCGACAGCATCTATTTCCACGATGACGCGGGCGTGTACGTCAATCTGTTCATCGCGTCGGAGCTGGATTGGCAGGACCGAGGCGTCCGGTTGGTTCAGGAGACGCGTTTCCCGTTGGAGGACACGACGCAGCTCACGGTGCACTGCGCGCGACCGATGCGGTTCGCGTTGCGCGTTCGGGTGCCGTACTGGGTTGGGCGCGGCGGATCGGCGTCGCTCAACGGGCGCGCGCTCGACGCGTTCGCCGCGCCGAGCAGCTACCTCGTGCTCGACCGGACGTGGCGGGATGGCGACCGCGTGCGCGTGACCATGCCGATGGCGCTGCACGCGCAGCCGATGCCCGACGACGGGACGATCCAGGCGATCATGTACGGACCTCTGGTGCTGGCCGGTCCGTTAGGCACGACGGGCCTCACGTCGGATGTGTTGCGCGCGGAGCCGACCAAGCCGCGCACGGTACCCGAATACGGGTCCGATCCCGTGTCGGCGCCGTCGTTCGTGGCGGGTCGCGGCGATTTGTCCACGTGGATCACGCGACGGTCGGCCGCGGGCGCGCCGCTGGAGTTTCGCACCGTTGGGCAGGCGGCGGACGTCACGCTGGTGCCGCTCAACACCGTGATCGACGAGCGGTACGCCGTGTATTGGAAGGTCGCGTCAGGCCAGACATGACGCTCCAGGCGGGAGGAGTGGTGTGACCGGACCGCCCTCCCGACGGGAGGCTCTCAAGATCCTCGGCGCGACCACGGCGGGCGCGCTGATCGCGCCGCCGTCGCCTGCGTGTTTTCCGTTAGGCGCACCGGCCGCGACGGGTGCGGCAGCAGCCGCCGCAGACATCATCCCGCTCACCTCGACGAGCGGCGTATTCGTGCCACCGCGCGGCCGGGCCTACGACAAATTCAGTTTCGACTTTCCGGAGCCGTCGGTTGCGTTCGCGGGATACCAGTTTGGTGTGCTCGTGTTCACCTACGAGAACGTCTACGGTCTCGATCGCACGGCGATGCTGGCGGACGCCACCGACGACGGCGTGCGCGTGACGTGCAACCGGCTCGTCTGGGCCGGCGGTCAGCAGACCGCGGCGGGCCGCGTCGAGCTGTTGGTCCAGCGCGAAGGCGACGGCGTCCTCACGTGGCGCGTCGACGTGTCGCTGTCGCGGCCGATCAAGGCGATCACGACGGTAGTACGCGGGATCCCGCGCGGACGGGTATCGGCATCGGGGCAGCCGTTCTTCGATCCGCGGGACGACGAGCTCTTGTTCGGTTATCCGTTCAGCGGCGGCGATCTCTTCGGCCCCGGCGAGGCGGGCGGGATGCCGACTCCGTTAGTCGTGGTTGAGCAAGGCGACGACGCATTCACGTCGATCTCGTGTCTGGACGATCGTGTGCGGACGAAGCGCTTCTACTTGCAGCCGGGCGAGGCGGAGTATCGTGTGGAGACGGTGCACGAGACGGAGGGCTGGCTGTCGCGGACGGAGGCGTCGACGCCGACGTGGCGCCTGGCACGTGCGACGACGCTCGAGGCCGCCGTCGCGCCGCACTTCGATCACGTCGCGCGGGCGTACGGCCTAACGGAGTGGGAACATCGCCGCGACGCACCGGCGTGGCTCCGGCGGACCTCGCTGGTGCTGACGCTGCACGGCATGCACTACACCGGATACGTGTTCAACGATTTCGCGCGCATGCTCGACATCGTGCAGTGGACGGCGACGCAGATCGAGGGCGATCGCGTCTTGGCGTTTCTGCCATCGTGGGACGGCCGGTACTATTGGGACTATCCTCGCTACGAGGCCGCCGATCGGTTAGGCGGCGAAGCGGGACTGCGGCGTCTCGTTCAGGCCGGACGCGACCTGGGCGTTCGCTTCATGCCGATGTTCGGCGCCAACGCCGCGAACCGGCACGCGCCAGGATTTGGGGCGATCGCGGGCGGCGTCACGGCGAAGATCGACGGCGATACCCTCGACCTGAACTGGGTGGACTGGGACAACGACCGTCATCAAGAGGGCTGGCTGTCCTACATGAACGTCGGCGTCGATGCGTGGCGCACGTGGTTGGCGGGGCGCATCGGCGACGCCATCGGGCGCTATGGTGTGGATGCGTACTTCTTGGACATCGCGGGCGGATGGGTGAACAATCCGCGCGCCGATATGCACGACGGGATGCGCCGTCTCGTCGAAGGCATCGCGCACGCGCATCCGGGCGTGCTCGCGTGCGGCGAGATGCACTATGACGCGCTGATGGCGTTCATTCCTCTGTATCAGTCGTTCTCGCAATGGCTGGTGCGCGAGCACGTGCAGCGGTACGCGCGGTTCTTTCAGCATCTGAGTCATCCGGCGCCGGGGCGCGGCAGCAGCGGCGTACACGAGTCCGGGTTCAACACATGGGACGCGCGGACATTGTCGCTGCGCGCGGGTCAGATCCCGACGTTGAACGTGGTCGACGACACGTTCACGACCTACCGGAGCGAGATGGCGGCGGTAATCGCGAAGGCGAAGGAAGGCCTGGGCGCCTAACGCAGCGCCGGGCGGCAGGGCGGTGCGGTCACCAGATGTCGCCGACGGTGAAGCCATCCGGGAACGGGTCGCTCGGATCGACGACGTACGAGCTGAACCCCGTGATCCAGGCCTGGCCGCTCAACGTGGGCACCACCGCGCGGTATTGCCCCACCGTCGTCTCGGCGACGAGCCGACCGGTGAACACCGTGCCTAACACGCCCTCGTGGCGGAAGTCGCGCTCGAGTGGAAGCTGCCCGCGCGCGTGGAGAGTGGCCATCTTGGCGCACGTGCCGGTGCCGCACGGCGAGCGGTCGATCGCGCCGGTCCAGGTGGCCGGCCGATTCCAATCGAGCGTGCCCGTGGACACGATCACCGCGTTGCGCGCGTGCGCGCTGTGGGCGGAGGGCGGTCCCGACAACTGCGCGATCGTGATACCGGTGAATCCGGGCTGCTCCGGATGCGTCACCGGCAGCTGCTCGCGCGCGGCCGCCTTGATCATCTCGCCGACGCGGACGATGTCGCGCCCTTCGTCTGGCGTTAGGCGGAGACCGAACCGCTTCGCGTCGGCGATGACGTAGAACATGCCGCCGTAGGCGACGTCGACCGCCACGGTGCCCAGGTGCGGGACTTCGACCGGCGCGTCGAGGTGCACGGCGAAGGCGGGCACGTTGCGGAACGTGACGCGACGCACCTTGCCTTGCTCGCAGTCGGCGCGCACACGGACCAGACCAGCGGGCGTCTCGAGTGTGAGCTCGGTAACGGGCTCGCGCATCGGGATCATGCCCGTCTCGAGCAATACCGTGGTGACGCAGATCGTGTTCGTGCCCGACATGCCGGGATACTCGACCTGCTCCATGATCACGAACCCGGCATCGGCATCCGGATGCGTGGGCGGGAGAATCACGTTGCAGTTCGCGGCGGGATAGCCACGCGGTTCGCGCAGCATGCGGAGGCGCAGCGCGTCGGCGTGGTCGCGCAGGTGGCACATCTTCTCGAACATCGTTGCGCCGGGCACGTCGAGCACGCCGCCGACGATCACGCGGCCGGGCTCGCCGCACGCGTGCGCATCGACGGCGCGAATCATGGAAGAAAATCGCATTGGGCTCAGAGCCAGGCGCGGAAACGCCGGATATAGCGGGTCTTCACGGCCTGGGTGAGCAAGCCGTACGACAACAGGATCGCGATCAACCACGCGAAATAGCCGGCCGGCAGCGGCTGCAAGCCGACGCGTTCGCCTAACGTGATGAACGGGAGCGCGATGCCGATGACCATGATCGTGGCCGTGAGCGCGAGCACGGGCCACGTGGCGCGGCTCTGGACGAACGGCACCTTGGCGGTACGAATCATGTGCACGATGAGTGTTTGCGACAGGAGGCCTTCGACGAACCACGCCGACTGGAACAAGGCCTGGTGTTGCACCGAGTTCGCCTTGAACACGTACCACATGAGGAGGAACGTGACGACGTCGAAGATCGAGCTGATCGGGCCGATACACACCATGAACCGCCCGATGTCGTCCGCTTTCCAGATGCGCGGGCGTGCGAGGTAGTCGGGGTCCATGTCGTCGAACGGAATCGAAATCTGCGAGATGTCGTAGAGCAGATTCTGGATCAGGAGCTGGATCGGAAGCATGGGCAGGAACGGCAAGAACGCGCTCGCGATGAGTACGCTGAACACGTTCCCGAAATTCGAGCTCGCGGTCATTTTGATGTACTTCATGATGTTGCCGAAGGTCTTGCGTCCCTCGAGAACGCCTTCCTCGAGCACCATCAAGCTTTTCTCGAGCAGAATGATGTCGGCATACTCCTTCGCGATGTCGACCGCGGAGTCGACGGAGATGCCGACGTCGGCCTCGCGCAGGGCGCCGGCGTCGTTGATGCCGTCGCCGAGGAATCCCACCGTGTGACCGCGGCTGCGCAGCGCGCCCACGATGCGCGTCTTCTGCGTGGGCGTGAGCTTGGCGAAGATCGTGGTGCGTGCGGCCAGGTCAGACAGCTCGTCGTCGGACAGCGCTTCGACGTCCGCGCCTAACGCAATGTCGCCGGGCTCGAGACCCACATCGTGGCATACCTTGCGGGCAATGACGTCGTTGTCGCCGGTGAGGATCTTGACGGCGATGCCGTGGTCGCGGAGCGCCGTGAGCGCGGGGCCGGCGGTTTCCTTGGGCGGGTCGAGAAAGCCGATGAACCCCGCCAGGACGAGAGACGACTCGTCGCTCACTGTGTACGCCCGATCGTGCACGGGGAACTCGCGATACGCGACGGCAACGACGCGCAGTCCGTCTTCGTTCAGCTCGCGCGCCAAGTCGACGGCGCTCTCGGCGGCATCGCTGGTGAGCGGCGTCACGACATCTTCGTCGCGCACTTGTGTGCACACGGCCAGAATCTCTTCGACGGCGCCCTTGCAGATGAGGACGTGCGCGGCCTGCTTCTCCTCGACGACCACGGACATGCGCTTGCGCGCGAAATCCCACGGGATCTCGTCGACTTTGCGGAAGTCGCGCTCGACCTTCAGTTCTTCGCTCAAGTCCTTGTGCTCGAGCACCGCGCGATCGAGCAGGCTCCGGAGCCCCGTCTGATACGTGCTGTTCAGGTAGGCGAGTGCGAGCACCGACTCATCATCTTCGCCAACCACATTGAGGTGGCGCTCGAGAATGATGCGATCCTGCGTGAGCGTGCCCGTCTTGTCAGTGCAAAGCACATCCATCGCGCCGAAATTCTGGATGGCATTGAGCCGCTTGACGATCGTCTTGTGCCGCGCCATGACGACGGCGCCCTTGGCGAGATTCGCGGTGACGATCATCGGCAGCATCTCTGGCGTTAGGCCGACGGCCACCGCCACGCCGAACAAGAACGCCTGCAGCCAGTCGCCCTTCGACACCCCGTTGATCACAAAGACGATGGGCACCATCACGAGCATGAACCGGATGAGCAGCCAGCTCACCTTGTTCACGCCGATGTCGAACGATGTGACGGGCCGGCGTCCGATGAGACTCCTGGCCATCGCGCCGAAGTACGTGCGTTCACCCGTCGCGACGACCACGGCCGCGGCCGTGCCGCTCACGACCGAGGTGCCGAGGAATCCGATGTTGCGGAGCTCGCCTAACGTCACTGTGCCCGAGGCGACGTCGACCGGCGCGTCGCCCTTCTCTACGGGGACGGCCTCGCCCGTGAGCGCCGATTGACTCACGAAGAGGTCCTTGGCCAACAAGAAGCGGACGTCGGCGGGCACCATGTCGCCCGCGGAAAGCGCGATGACGTCGCCCGGAACGAGCTCTTCGATGGGCAGCTCGCGGCGGCGAGCGCGGGGCGATGGATCTTCTTCCGTTGGATCATCGGTGCGCTCGACCGTGGCGCTGGTGCGTACCATGGCTTTGAGCGCCAGCGCGGCGCGATTGGACCGGAACTCCTGCACGAATCTGAGCAGGGCGCTGATCGTGACCATCACCGAAATCACGATCACGGCTTCGACGTCGCCGGTGGCGTACGACACGACGCCGAGCACGGCGAGGACGCCGATGAATGGATTGATGAAGGCATGGACGAGTTGGACATACCACGCCGGCGCTTTCTCGTGCGCGATCTCGTTGAGTCCGATCTCGTCGCTGCGCCGTTCGGCGGCGCTGTTCGTTAGGCCGTGGCGCGACGTGTCCAAGCGCTCGAGCGCGGCGAGGGCGGTCGCCCCGGCATAGACGAAGAGTGCCTGGGCACGCGGGTCGCTCACGCCGGCCGAGCCCGCGTCCGCGGACGCGCGGCTGACCGGGCGCAGGCGCAGCAGCTCCAGCGCCTGGTCCGTCCATTGTGCGCCGCGCGCTCCGGGGCGCAGTGACGTCATCGGCATCGCGAAGATCCTCCCGCATACAACACAACGGCCCCATCGCCCGGGAGTGAGCGACGGGGCCAAGGACGCCAGCCGGCTCGGGGCGATGGCGGCCGAACCCTCACTCGTGTGAGCTTTGGCACCGCGCCCCGTGAGAGATTCGCTTGCGAATCCCAGCCACGTTAGGCAAACCCTTGCTCGGGAGTGCCTGCTCTACCACGGTCCAAGCCTCTCTCGAGACCGCCGGGCAGTGGCCTGTGTGTGACGCGGGAACCTCGCCGACCGAGCTGCATGGTAGCGCACCGTGTTTCTGCTGCGCGCCGGCGCGCAGCATAACCCGGGCTCTGATGAGTGTCAACCATATTCGGGTCCCAAACGGATTGACCCGATTCGGTGTATCCATGTTGGCTCACCGCGACGCGTTCACGCGCCGCCCAGATGCCTCGAGATGGAGATGGATCGATGCGACGGATGACTCTGCTGACACTCGCGAGCATCGCGACAGCCGCGCTCGCCTTCGGGCCCCGTGTCGCACCTGCGCAAGGCTATCCCGGTGGGGGCGGCGGGGGCATGGGCGGAATGGGCAGCATGGGAGGAGGCGGCCGTCGCGGCGGCTTCGGCGGCAACCATGGTCAACACCATCAAAAAATGTCGGAAGACGACATGCAGAAGCGCTTCGAGAACACGGCAGCGCTCAAGCCCGCGCTCAAAGACATCGGCCTCGACAACGCGCAGAAGGACACGCTCGACAAACTCGAGAAGGCGTATCGCCCGCAGCTGGGTGATTACGGGCGCGCGTTGTGGTCCCTCGCGCAAAATGGCGGAGCGGATCCAGACTCGGTGAAGGCACTGCGTACCGGAGCACGCACGCTACGCGATCAGGAATACGCCGAGGCACGCGGACTTCTGACCACGGATCAGCAGCCCAAGTTCGATCAGAACGTGGCGAAGATTCACTCGGACGAAGCGAAGCGCGACGATCAGATGCGCTCGCGCATGGGTGTCGACGACGGTCCCTGACGCCCAACGGACTGACTTGCCAGCCGGTATAGATGGTACGGTCCGCCGTCGCGGGCCGCGGATCGCGCTACTTCTCGCGAGAGGCATGGATCGCACGTGTCGTGCACGTTGGGAGTCGAATCCGCGTCCGCTTGGGGCGTTCCGGCGCGCGTGAGCGCATTGGTGGACTCGAGCGCCGCGCCGGCGTCCGACAGCGGCAGCACGTTCGCCGAAGAGGCGGCGCTGCTCGCGCGCGTGCAGCGCGGAGACGTGTCGGCGTTCGACCTGATCGTGCGGCGGTACATGCGGCGGGCGTTCGCGATCGCGTACCGTGTGTTAGGCCACCGCGAGGACGCCGAGGACCTGGTGCAGGATGCGTTCTTGACGGCACTCGAGCGCATCGCGTCGTTCGATTTGACGCGGCCCTTCGGAGCATGGTTCTTTCGGATCGTGGTGAACCGCGGCCTCAATGCGCGGAAGGCGCGGTCCATTCGACGGACCGACGCCATGCCGACCGACACGGTCGAGGCGCCCGAGCCGTCGCCGGCCGGCCACTACGAGCGGACGGAGATTCGCGAGCAATTTCAGGCGGCGTTGGCCGGGTTGTCGCAGCGGCAGCGGATGATCATCGAGTTGGCGGACATCGACGGCCTGTCGGGCGTCGAGATCGCGGCGATGTTAGGCGTATCACAAGGGACAGTGCGGTGGCATCTCCACATGGCGCGCCGCGCACTGCGGAAAGCACTCGCGCCTTTGCGCGGAGAACGGACCCATGAGTGACAAGTTGCACAGCGGGCTCGATGCGGAGCTCGCGGCGGCGCTGCGACGCGCGGCCGGCGAGCCGCCCTATGGCGACGTCGACTGGGACGGTCTGACGCGTCGCATCCACACGGCTGCGTTAGGCAACCGGGTCGTGACGGTGTCGCACCCGTGGTGGGAGCACCTCGGCGGGTGGATGCGCGCGGCCATTCCGCTGGCGCTCGCCGCCGGACTGGCGGCGTTCGCGCTCATCGCGAGCGACCGGTCAGCGGCACGGACGCCCGAGACGCCGACGTTCATGGAAGCCGTGACGGGTGCGGCGTCCGAGCAGGACGTGGCGGTATCGGTCATGGGCCAACCCACCACGGAATCGTTCGCGGCCGAGGTGTTGGCGCAATGACGGACCCTCGCGGGGGGCTGCTCTCGTCGGCACGGAGCGACCAAGCGTTTTCGCCGCGTGCCATGGCGGCAGTCGTCGTGGGCGTGACGCTGCTCGCCGGTATTCTCACCGGGATCGGTCTCGACCGCGCGGTCTTCCGGCCATCGCACATGGGTCCGCGCTACGGCGATTTCGGTCGTGGGCCTAACGCAGACAGCGCGCGGCAGCGCATGCGCGCCGAGTTCGCGCGGCAGCTCCATCTGACACCCGATCAGGCGGCACGGATCGACACGATCATGCAGCGCCGGACGGCCGTGTTGGATTCGATCCGGAAAGAGACCGGCCCGAAGATTCGCGCGCTGGTGGGCGGGACGCGGGCGCAGATCGACAGCGTCCTGACGCCCGAGCAACGCGATCAATTCCGGTCGCTGCAGCACCGTCGCTCGCGCCGGTTCCCGCGCGACAGCGGCGGGCGCGGCCCGCCTGCCTAACGCGACGCGCCTGCCGATGCCATTTTGAGTCCGTCCGGCGCCATGGGCAGCGCGCGCAGGCGCATTCCCGTCGCGTCGAATATGGCGGCTGCGACCGCAGGCGCGAGCGCCATGATCGGCGCTTCGCCTGCGCCCATTGACGGCTGATCGCGTCGATCGACGAGCACGACATCGATGGCCGGCGCATCGCTGAACCGCGGCACGCGATACTCGGCGAGGTGCGCATTGCGAACCACGCCGTGGTCGAATTCGATCGCCTCGAAGAGCGCGCCGCCCACGCCTTGCACCAGCGCACCCGCGATCTGGTTACGCAGCCCGTTCGGATTCACGATGGCGCCACAGTCGAACGCGGTCACGGCCCGCACGATGCGCACGTCGCCTGAGCCTTTGTCCACCGTCACCTCGGCGCACGTGGCGACGTAGCCGCCCTTCTCGAATCCGCACGCGATACCCACGCCGCGTCCAGCCCCGCGATTGGGGCCGGGCCATCCGAAGCGATCGGCGGCTTTCTGCACGACATCGCGCAGCCGCGGATCGTCCAAGTTTTTGAGGCGAAACGCGACGGGATCGATGTCGACCATGTGCGCGAGCTCGCTGACGTGCGACTCGCGCGCGAAGTGATTGGCCGTCGCCGCGAGCGCGCGATACGAGCCCTGCCGGAGCGGCGAGTCCGAGGGATGGAACGTGACCCGCTGATTGGCGATGGGGTACGGCGGCCGAATGGCGGCGGGTCCGGAATTGTAGTTGTCGAAGGTCCAGGCCGAGATGACGCCATCGGCGCCGACACCGGCATCGACATCGATCACGCCGGCCGGGCGGAAATATGCCCAACGGAACTCTTCCTCCCGGGTCCACACCAACTTCACGGGGCGGCGCGTCAGTTTCGCGAGTCGCGCGGCTTCCACGGCCGCTTCGCCCGTGTGCTTGCCGCCGTAGCCCGACCCCGTATCCGGCACGATGACGCGCACGCGCTCGTTAGGCATCCCCACCGCCTCGGCGACCTGGTCGCGGACGGCGAACGGGCGCTGCGTCCCGGTCCAGACGGTGAGGCGGTCGCCGCCGGCGTCGCTCGTGTATTGCGCGAGCGCGGCGCGCGGCTCGAGCGGCACGTGCGCGATGTACGCCACCGTGTACGTGTGCGTAAGGCGGTGCGGCGCGGCCGCGAGTGCGGCAACGGCATCGCCGCGCACGAACGGCTCGCCGGGGCCGCCCTCTCGTCCGCCGCCGGACGCCGTGGCCGGAGCCGGCGTGTGGCGCAGGTAGTCGTAGATGTCGCGCGAGGACGGCGGCGTGCCCGCGGCGGGTATCCACATTGCGCGGAGCGCGCCTAACGCTCTGTCGGCGGCCGGCGCCGACGGCGCGGTGACCGCGACGAAATCGCCATCGTGCGTCACGATGACATCCGGCATCGACTCGGCGGCGCTCGCGTCGAGCGAGGCCAGTGTCGCGCCGATCGATGGCGGTCGCAGCACTTTGGCGTAGCGCATGCCGGGCACGCGCATGTCCGAGGTGTACTGGTGACGGCCCGTGACGAGGTCGCGTGCGCCGACGCGCGGCGCGGATGTCCCTGCGACGGTCCAGTTGGGCGCCGGCGTGAGCGCGACATCGTCTGGCACGCTTTCGGTGATCGTGCGGCCCGCGGTCAACTCGCCGTAGCCGATCGAGCGATGGCGATGCGGCTCGGTGACGCGCCCTCCGGCCGCCGTTAGGCCTGAGGCGCTCGTGTGCCAATGGTCGGCGGCCATCGCGATGAGCCGCTC